>JBBRMK010000106.1:0-14789 GCA_038230875.1 Pseudanabaenales cyanobacterium | reverse complement strand
TAGAACTTACGCAATAGCCCTGCAATAAATTGCGGGCTGAAAGCTTAAACCTGTTGAAACAGGTTGATTTGAGGCTTTTTTTAGTCAGTTTTAACTGACTTTAGCTTTGAGCCAAGAACTAAAGTTCTTGGTTAATTTGCGTAAGTCCTAAAAAAATCTGAGTTTGGTAGGTTCTCAATCTGCTGTAAGATCACATCCAAGTGTAAAAAGTCGTTCTGTTTTTCCACCGACCACTCTTCCTTCGGTGGTACCACTTAGTGTCAATATGTCTTTATTGATTAAATGAATATCAACAGCATTTACGGGAGAAGCAGATGTGGAGATGATTTTTCCATTAATATCACTGGTTCGTTTACCATTTGGGGTTAAAGCCCATAGCTTTGTCTGTCCATCATCTCCACCACTAACCAGATAACAACCTTGGGAACTAAAGGCAACCGATCGCACAGGTTTCCCCTTATGAGCATTTGACCAGCCTTCGATCAATTGGCAAGGGCGATCGCTTTGTAAACAAGTAGTGAGATCCCAGACAGACATATAGCCTTGATTGTCGGCAGTAGCTAGTAAGTTGCGTTTACGATCTGGCACAGCAATACTTTGGATGTAATCATCCTGTCCGCCTTTATTTGGATAAGGAATAGTTTTGACAGTATTATTAATCCAATTCCAGAGAACCAGTTGGTTATAACGTCCAGAAATCGCCAAAGTATTGTCATCTTGACCAACTAAAGCGATCGCATTGATTGCAAAATCAAATTTTTTGACTTGACTAGGCTGAGTTGGCGGATTGGTAAAGAGATTTTGAAGATCCCAGCGGATCACATGGCCACTGCCATGACCGCTAAATAAAGTTCTGGCATCAAGGGTATACTCTAAGTCAAAGACGCGATCGTCAGTTTGACTGCTAAACGTTGCTAAAGGAAGTTTAGATTCGTTGTCAACATCCCAAATTTGAATTTCACCATTTTCCAATCCAGCCGCCACAAAATCATTATTTACAGGACGGAAACGAGCAATTCGAATTGCTTTTTTGGAATTTGCTAAAGTCCCCAAATCCTGATTAGTCAAAGGTTGATAAAAACCTTCCACAAACCATTTACGCATGGTTTGATCGTTAGAACTACTAATCGCATACTTGCCACTTCCGTTATATTGGACTGATGTAACTGTACTTTTATGGGGAGGGAATGGATTAGAAGGATTGAGAAAAGAAAGCCACCAAGATAAAAACAAGATTGCCGCGATAATCAGTATTAGGAACAAAAGTGGAATTATTGGTTTGACAACTAGTTCAATTACTTGAACTTCGTTTTTGGTCTCTACTCTCGGGGCTTGCCAGTTAGCTTTGACTAATAAATTCAATTTCTGAGATTTGCCAATCCACAGTCGTGATTTATTGATTTGAAGATTAAGCTCTGTCTTGCTGAATGGTTCCACTTCCACATCGTTAGGAGAAACTTCAAAGGAAAAATCCTTATAATCACTAGAGATAGCATTCTCTAAATCAAAGTTGATTTTTTGAGGAAGATTACTAGAGTTATCGGCGGTTAACGCAAATATAGCAGGTGACGATTGCCAAAATTTCCACCATGACTTCCACGATAGCTTGGCAGGGATAGTTTGAGATTTAGGTGAACAGACAACTTCTAAAAACCCTTTTGGCAATACTTCTAAACTACATTGCGATTGGGAAGGTAATCCATTAGAATGCACAACATCAATAGTGAAGGGATAAATCTTGGCGATCGCATCCAGATCAAAGGGCAAAGTACATAGAAATGAAGTCCTAAATTGTCCTCCTGGTCTAACCACAAATTGCTGAGTATTTCCGCGAGGAAACCAAGATTTGGGTAAACCAAGGCAAGTTAAAGTAACATTAGTATTCTGTTGACTTGGATTGCCGATCAGAATTGGAATTTCTACATCTTCGAGAGGAACACCTTGTAGCTTTTGAGAAGGGACTTCTAATTTTAACAGCGATTGCCCCGACCCATCTTGGAGATTAATTCGCAGAACCTCGCGAATTTCCTCACGTAGTTCAATCGAAAAAGCTCGCACGGTAATATTCATAATGCCCGTGAAACCTGAGATCGGAGTTTCAATAACAGAAACCATAAACTCTATTAAGTCTCCTGGAGGAATCTTCACACTTACATCAGGGGAGATCGTATACCACTTATAGCCAACTGCTTGAGTATCTGCGCCTGCGGCGATTAGTTCGATTTGAAAGCTGGCAAATTGGTTGCTGTCATTGATTACAATTACAGAGAAAGAATTTTTTTTAGAGCCGATTTTAAAAGTTAATTCTTTTTGAGGTATCTCTAAGCCGATCTGAGTTGCTGTCATTGCTATATTCTCCTATTTGCTGCGAGCGGCTCTAGAACGGCTCAAAAGTGATGGTAATGAATTAGTTTGCCCTGTTTGCAAGCTGAATGCGGCTTTACTCGCCTCATCTTTTTCTTGTCGAAGTTGACTTAACTGACTTTTCATACCTTGTTGACGTTCAGCAATTGTACTTCCCATCTCTTGAAATACCCGTGCCATCTGTCCAAGTTCGTCATTACGTTTAGCTACAGATGTTAATTCTTCAGGATTAAAAGATTCTTCTTCAATATCCTTAGCTGCATTCATTAAATTCTTGATTGGATTCAACAGCCATGTAGCAATTGCTAAACCGATCACAATATTTACACCGAGCATGATTAAAATAATCACAAATGTCGCTTGGTTATTGGCATCAATTTCCTGCATATATATTGATTTGGGTACAACAATTCCTAGCGACCAATCGAGTTGTAAATCCTTGGATAATTTGTGGGTGCTAAGAAGATATTTTTCACCATTAGATTCAAATTCAATTAACTGTGAAGTTTGAAGATTTTGAAATCCACCAAACTTTTCTTGAATTAACAAGCCAGCTTTTTGTAATCGGAAATCTTTGCTTTGGGCGACTTCAAAACGTTTAATGAGATTGCCGTTTCGTTGAAAAACTGATTCATCGGAAGTAGTTGCGACCAACTTGCCATTTGATTCGACTAGAAAGACATTCCATTTATCACTGGGCCGAATTGCTTGCATAAACTGTTTAATTTGTTTAAGCGAAATATTAATCCCTGCGACCCCCTGAAAACTACCATCGGGATTATAAATTGGGGTCGCCTTTGTTGTAGTTAATTCGCCATCAGTTGTACTGACAAAAATCTCACTCCATATTGGTTGCCCAGCCTGTTTAGCAGCGATATACCAAGGGCGCGAGCGATGATCATAAATTTCATTTACGACCAACTTGCCGCGTTCTCCTTTATTACTCAGTTCATAGGTTGGACGATTGGAGCCAGTACTATCATCACGAATACGCAATAAAAAATTTGCATCTTTATAAGGTTCAATACCAACCATAGAGCCACTTTCATTACCGTAGAACAAAATATTATTAGTGGCAAATTCTCTTGATTTATTGAATATATCTTTCTGAACTTGATTGATATCACTAGGATTAACACTGCCATTGCTAAGGGCGGTCGTCATAGCCTTACTGACACTAACAGATTCTTGAAAGTAAGTACTAATTTGTTGCTCAACTCGAACAGTTAAGTCGTCGGAAAGTTGGCGAGTTAACTTTTGAACTGCGCGTTCACCACTATTAAACGAAATCCAACCTGTGATACCAACAGCAACAGTAATTTGAATACTTAGAACAATCGGAACTACTTGGCGAATGGAAAACATAGATAGAGAACCTTATATAAAATGTGAATATCTAGATAATTTATGTGAATGACTTATTTAAGTGGGTCAATCATATTAGTGACGCGGCGCTGTTCAGTTTCAGGCTCTGTATTTGAGATATTTGTGTATTTGGGATTGACTTGCATAGCAGTAGCGATAACAGAACGTTGCGCAGCATAATTAAGGATATTGACACCTAATTCTTGACAAGTACGCAGGTTCTCACGGGTGAGTTCTTGATCTGAATTACCTCCCCAGATGGGCGAAAGATCTCCCATTACAATAATGACACCACCACCTGCCAAAATTTGGATTGGTTGCTCAGCGATCGCGGGCACTCGATCAAACAGAAATGGTTGGCTGCGGAGAGGATGATCGCGATCTAAATCAGAGAAAGCTAACATAGATAAAGCTGGTGGCACGAGACTACTGAAAGAGTTAAGCAAATCTTGAGTATAGGAATTTACTTCGATCGCGATCGCCTCTATTTCAGTTTGCAATTCTGCTTGAATGCGAGATTGATCGATTTCACTAGTACTTAAGCGAACATTGATTTGGGTTGGCATTGTTCTTTTTAGCTTAGTGTTGGCACTTTTTAATTCTTGCTGAATTGTTAATAAGTTCTCTAAATGAGTATTACGGATCGAAGCTTCGATTAAAATCAAATTACCGTTTGCGACATATTCTTGTAAAGCTAATTGCGCGGCTTCATTAAGCGTAGGAATTTGTTCACTAGTTAAATAAATTAAATGGTAATTAATAAGATTATGAAGCTCAAGCTCAGTATTAATATTAAGATTACCAATCGGTTCGATCATGCTTAGGCTATGCGCAAGACTAGTTAAAGCTTGTCCGAGAAACTTGAAGTTTTGCGAGATTAATTTCTGTTTATTGTCACTACTATTAAAGCAAGCAATATTAATCAAGTTTTGAGGACGTAGTTTAGCTTGTAATCGATAGCGCAGATCCAATTGAGATACGCTTGGAGCGAACATATCGATAGGCTTCTGAATTTCTAATGTTCCTTCAGCGATCGCCAACCGACAGATCTCAATATCAGTATTAAGAGGCAAGTCAGTCCTTTCATTGACTCGAAAGGTTTCGACAAGTACTTCATTACTGGACAATCGCTTCAGCTTAGCGGGGTCAACATAGCTAAGTACTAAATAAACTATTTCAATTTTGAGATCGAAAGCTTCACTAGAAATCCGAAAATCTAAAGGTTCTGGCACAACGATAAAATTGCCATGCAGATCAATTGCAATTCCTGGCTGGATCTGTACCCAGCGCCCATCGCGAAATTTAGCTGGTAAGTCCGCAGGAGCAGCGATCGGGGCAACCCCCAAACCGCAAATAATCCCTGGTAAAAATAGGGACTGATACTGCATATTTTGACGATGGTGGTGATATTCATGAGCAAGTCGCCATCGCTCACTGTTAATCATCAAGCCATCAGATACTTGTAGGCGCTCAAAGGGCTTAATTTCAGGATAAGGAAAATCATTCATATAATTTCTAGATCATAAGTACAAAAGGCTGGTTTTTCACGTTCGATAATCCGATGAATTAGAGACAAATCAAGTTGATTTTGTAAATCATTACGAATTCTCACGACAAAATGAAAAGGTCTGCCGCCACCTGTTGATGCATTCTGTCCTAATTGCGCTTCACCAAGTACAAAGCCTCGTCCTGTAACTTCAAAAATATTAATGTGTTTTTCACCTTCAGGCAAATCTTCATCAAGAGGCAACCCTGAGAACAAATAGATATAAAAACGCAATCCCCTTCTGGTTCCTCGCCAACGGTAGATCTGCATGGCTTGCTTAATCAAATAGCGCTGACGTTCAATGTCCAGAAAAGAAGATAACTCCCATCCGACCCAATGGGAGAGAAATGGTAACATCGTTTCGGGAGCAAGCAGCGGATCGAGATATGCCCAGAGCGAATCAAAAATTTTTACGTCGGGTTCTAGAGCCTCTTCAAAGATCTTCAGCAATCGTCCGACAAAGTCAACTTCGCGGTAAGTATCAGGCAAGAAGTCTAGATAGAGGCTAGTAGGACGCACGTAAAGCTGAAACGGCTCCACATCAAATAGTTCTAATTTAGCGCCTAGCTCTGAGTCTGCGTTGGCATAACCACCATAAACTTGTAGCTGCCCCTGATAATTAATTGTTAGCGGATTACCTTGGAAGATCGCTTCTTGATTTTCAAAAAAGTCAACAGGAATTTGGAAGTAGAGTACAGCTTCCATCTCTGCATAGGGAGGCAACTCATTCCCTTCCATGCCAATTTTCAACCATTGTTTAGGAAAGTCACCATCTACCCGCAAGTCAGTAAGGAGCGATCGATTGCTTGAATTTTTAAGCTTTACGACAATTTCACTTGGTTCACTAGGATTAATCAACAGTTTGCAAATATTAAGCGATCGCTTGATATTTAACTGTGACGAGTCGCTTTCTGAATTAGTCCAATTATCAGCACTTGTAAGAGTCTGTTCATTTGCATCTGGAGCTTTCATCGATATTAGACTAACGCTTAATGCTTGAAGCTTACTTTTTTGAGCCATAAATTTGAGACATAAAAATTTCTTAAATATTGGAGTGAATTAAGATGTATAAAGCGCTGTATAAATCCATATGTAAAGACATATATAAAGCGCATCTCAACTCACAATGTTAATAACGTGGCTAGAGCGCAACCGCGGACTATGCCAAGAACAGAGCAAACCCAACTGACCTGGATCGATCATCGGTTGCGGTGCGAGTTTTCTAATCCATTCGCCATTTTCATAACGAAGATCGAATAGTTGTACTGTACCTAAAAAGCGTACGCCCTGAAAATTTTGCAATAACTTGACGATATCAGAAGGATAGACAGGACGACCAAATTCCCAACCTTGACCTTGAATACCGCCAGTAATCGGATTGAGAAAACGATAGAGCATCACTTTTAGTTGTTGGACGATACTTTGTTGTACTTGAGGATTGCTATAAGTTGATTCCAGCGCAATTTCAGTCTGGACACAAACACCCACATATTCAGGTTGTTCCAATTGAATTTGTACGCCTAGCATTTTACGTTCATCTAGATAGTTCAACACTCCATCGCTTAGCTGGGGAGTCAAGATAAATTGATCAGGCGCAAGCCCCTGACCTTGATCAATGCTTTCAGTTCTTAGTCTTGGTACAACCAGCAGCCTGACAATTCCTGCATCTTCTTTGCGTCTAGTTGGTGCACACATCACCCGTGCAACTGCACCGTCTCCTGCCACCATAGTCAGATATTCAAAATCGCTTTGAGTAACAGCACGATCGCGAGTTTTTAGCATCTTGGGTACGCGGACTGCCACATCATCAAGGGATTCCGCATCAACACCATTGCTAGCCGAAATATGGTTAGTCAAACTTGCTACATAGGGAATAGCATTTTTGGTAATCCGAATGCTGCCACGTTGAACATTGCCGCGAAATCCGCCACCTGTGCGATATTTCACCATTTGGATAATTGCGCCTTTAGGTGGAACCGCTCCATACTGTAGCCCATTTGTTTTTGTATTCATCGCGATCGCATTTGAGCCTTCGGCAATAACTCTTTGCATCGGTTCGCCCTGAATCCGCAAGCGTTCCAATGTATGCTGGCTTTGATAATTGGGCGTTTGCACAAAAGGTCCAAATTGAATACTTCCAGAAGTGGAATCAATCAAATAATGGAGATCATTGGGACGAGATTCCGAAAAATTAGCAACTTCGTGCCATATTTGGGGCAATCCAACAGGTGGAGTTACCAGTAAATATTCATCAGCTTTTCGGGTTAAAACAGGCTGGTGCAATAACTGAAAGACTTGCCCTGAGTTTCCATTACTCTCACCTAAAATTTCATTGAGAATTGCCGTACATTGAGTTGCCTTGACCGTACCGCCAATCGCTCGCGCTGACATACCAATAATATGTGGTGATCGGCTGTAACCTGATTGATTTGCTGTTGGTTCGACATAGCTACAGCGTAACCACCGCCCCCGATAAGTAGAAAATTGCACCACATCCCATGTGAGTGGCAAATGAAAGATAACTTCCGCTCCTTGTAAAGGATTTGTACCTTCATTGGCAAGTTCGCTAAAACTAAATCCTCGAGTTAGATCGTCACTCTCTTTCAACAGTACAGGTATCCATCTACTACCATCCCATGCTTCCCAAAACCTTGGCGGATTATTAGGATTAATCCCTGTAGTAGTAGCGGATTCTCCTTTAAAATTGAGGGCAATCACATTGCCGTTAGTCGGCTGCTCTCCATCAAATACTATGTAAAAACAATTATTCGGTTGTGGTGGCTCACTAAATAGAGCAATTTCTTGTCCCGACCATTCTTCCAGCCGATCTTCTGTCCACACGTCTAAAAGCAAATCTCGTAAAAACTCAGGATTTTGTTCACATCTAGGGGCAGATAATAGATTTAAAATTCGAGGCTTGCCAATTACTAAAGGATGATCAGTACTAAATACGATCGCTTCTTCAGTTTCTGTGCGGATTGTAGCAACTTCACTCCCCGCAGGAATCGCATATGCCTCTGGTAAAGAGGCACTCAAGTAAAATGTTATTTCAGTTTGGGCAGGCGCAGGCGGCTGTAATCGAATACCGAGTAATTCTAAAAATGCAACATAATTGCGGCGCGGTACTTGATTAAACCGCATCAACATCTGATCGGTCAGCCAAGCAAATAATTCGATCAAGGTCACACCTGGATCGCTAGCATTGTAATTTGTCCATTCTGGACAATAACGCGGAATTCGTAGTAGACACTCATTCACCAACTCAGCAAAAGTGCGATCGTCAAGATCCGATTTTGGCAAATTTGGCAGAAAATCAAACTCTTTCGTCATTACACTACGCCCCTAGGTGAAATATATCACTGTCACAATTTTACTAGCTATTGGGCGGTAATAAATAAAATGGATAAACCATACTCCGAATATCATGATGATCCTTTAAACGATACAAAATTTCCAGATCTAAGCGACCTTTAATTGGATCAGGTTCGGCATAGACACCTGTAACGATAATCCTCGGCTCCCACCTATTTAATGCTTCTTCAACATAGATTCTGGCTAGCAAAATCGTCTGGGGATTCATCGGTGCAAAAGTCAAATCTGATAAGCGACTACCAAAATTAGGTCGATACACGCGCTCTCCTAACTTAGTACTCAAAATAGTGGCGATCGACTCTGCCAAATTGCGATCGCCACTATCAGTTTTTAGTTCACCTTGGACATTTATCCGCAAGGGAAACGAAATGCCCCGCCCCAGATAATCTCGTTTTAAATCATTCATATTTGCTAATAGTTGATTATGGAATTTGTACGGTTACTTGTCCAGCAAAATTAATCGAAATCACTCCACCCCAGGCACACATACACTTAGAAGAATCGTTGAGCGCGGGGAAATTATTGATTAACACTGTAGGTGAACCAGGAGCCCAAGGTACCGTTACAGGTATACAAGGCATGGGCGTAAATACTCCTAATGCTGCCGCTGTAGCGGCAATTACCGTAGGATTTGCAGGTGAGTTACACATAGCGAAAGGGGGGATGTTTGCGATCGGAGCAAAGTCCATAATAGTTGCGGCTAAAGGACCACCTGCCATAACAGGCAGCCCCTTAGGAATTACAATGAGTGAGCTTGGTGCTGCGCCAAAACTACATTGAAGCAATGCGCCTGTAACTACTTGTTGCCCCATATTTACCTCCCTAAAATATTAGTCGCGCTAATTAATTTTAACAAGACTACCTTTGATTGTATTGATACCGCTAGCTTCAACATTGACCATTGGGGCTTCAATTTTTGATGAAACCGTGCCTTTTATCTCTACCTGCATTCCTTCAATCACAATACCAGAATTAGAAATCTCCACTTTGTTGCTACCAACTTTGAGCGTAATTTTTGTTGTTGCTGTTAAGGTAATATTAGCGGCATTGATAGTTAAATCCTTAGTTGTGCCCGTTGTACCAGTTTTAATAATAATGTCTCCCGTTGAAGTTAACTGAATCTGCTTATCGGTATCATTTAATCTCACATTATGACCACCAATAGTACTTAGATAAATACCCTTTTTAGTGTCTTTATCTTCTTCCACAAATTGCAATTGATGACCAACCCGAGTTTTAAACGTTCGTAAGCGCACTTTGCCATTAACTACGCTATCTGCTATTGGGGCTGGAGGGGTATCCTTACCATTCCATACACCACCAATCACATAGGGACGATGAATATCGCCATGCTCGAAAGCCACCAAAACCTCATCATTAACTTCTGGCAAACAATCAAAACCTCTGGTTGGACCCGCTCCTACACTTACGACTCTAGCCCAGTTACTTTCGTGTTGTTCGGTTAGAGTTGGAAACTTAACTCTGACACGTCCCCAAGCTTTAGGATCTTTGTTATTGCTAACTACTCCTACCAACATCGTTTGTCCAGGTTTTAAATGAGGCTTTGATGACAACATAGAAAACAAATTTCCACCGCGTAGACTGCGGACACTGAAGTGTGTGGTATATACACCTGCTTGAAATGAGTGACGAGTTTCAGAAACATAGTAACTACCGCTGTAGATACCGATCCCAATCATTTTTATGACTCGCCCTGGTCTAATCTTAGGATTTCCTTCACCTTTAGCATCAGCATGAACAAATTCCCCACCTAATTCATCACATAGTGACTGAGCTATTTTCTGAGCTTCATTAATACTAAAAACTGGCTGATCGACAACGATCATTTTTGGTTTGCTGCTAAATTTAGTGCTAGCTTGTTGGCCTGTACCAACCTGAGTTGTTGTAATTACTTCGCCTGTCGATGCTGTAGAAACGATCGCTTTTTTTTGCACGTAGTCCCAACCTCTTACTTCAACAGAGCTAACTTGCTCGGTGCTAGTGACACGCACTCGAAAACTATGAATATCTTCTAACCACGTGAGAGTTAGTTCTTGATCTTGAGTTGGTTTGCGAAAGTTTAACTTGGCATCTTGGACATATAACTCAAATCCATTACGAGCTGCTCTTTCTCGCAAAAATTCCATATTTGTCTGATTTTCTTGAAAAACATATTCATGGGTAATAGTAGTAGCAGTGACAGTAGATGCAATACCAGCTTCACTAGTCACTCGAGTAACGATATCGCTATCTTTCACATTTTGGAAGGAGCGATTGTACCGTCCTCGATGTAAACGATGGGAAATATCATAACCACGAATAATTATGGGAGCCTGAGATTTTTCATTAAGCTCAGTTTCCATGGCAGTAATTTCGCCATCTATGACATAGCCTGTATTTTCTTGAGAAAAATCAGGGTCTTCGGTCGTGCTAGAAGTAAAACCAACTTTTATGCTTTTGCCGATTGCGAATTGACTTTGGTGCTTCCAAGGGATGTCTGAGTTGCCAGAAAAATTATTATTATTGATAATGATCGTAAACATTGCTGGTTGAGTGAGACTTTCTTCGACAGATATTTCCAGAAGGTCGTTAAGTAGATCTGCGGAAGCGGGAGATCCATTAATTTCTAGTAAGACGGAGGGAATATATAGTGGCATTAGTGATTTTAAGTAGGTTTATTTTTTGATTTACAACAGTTGTTGATCAAAACCACCACGACAAGGGTCGCAGGGCGAAGCCCCGCAAAGGGTTTTATATTATTGTTTGTGGTAGGTTTGCAAGCAAATTGCTGTAAAAATAGTTTAAGAAATGCTTTTAGAGTTGAGTGGCATCAACTTCTTCTAAAGATATATCGACAATCGCTCTAACAGGAGTACCGTCCGTGAGAAACATAGTTAGTTTATAGCTTACTTGTTTGACAAAACATTTTAGATACTGGGTTTGTCCCCATGCAAATACGTATACGGGTGGTCTTTCTAGCGTTCCTACAAAGTCTGTAGCTTTGATAATTGGATCAATTAATGTAAGAACACTTGTACCAGCTTCGTAAGTGTCAAACATCAAATTGCTAAGTGAAAGACTAACTGGCTCTGGAAAAGCAAAGGTAACTTTTGGTAGCCCTGAAGCAGTGCGTGCGCCTGCAGATCGATTAAGGCTAACCGATCGCTGAAATTGGAGTTCAGTAGGATTGAACTGAAAGTTAATGGCTGTTGCTCCTGCATCAGTGGTTGTGAGCATTGCTTTTACAAGTTGACCTGTCATAATCTGTTCTTTTAAAATTTAGTGGTTGAAATTTAGTGGTTGAAAATATCTAGAGCCATTGTTACCAAGGCAATCGACCTTGATATCTAGATCCTTGTCGTTCTTTGTCTATCTCTAAACGTTGTTTCAATAAAATATATATTTCTTGAGCAAGAGTTTCAAGATTTTGAGAGAAGTTCTTTTCATCTTCACTTTCTTGATCTTGAGATAGATTCATCGAGACTTTTGTCTCTGGCAAGGTTTCTGTGCTTAGTTCGCGCTGGATTTGATGGGATTGAGTATTAGGGATTTTATGAGGATTTCCTTTTTGTAAGCCTGTTGGTGTTATGTATAAGTCCTGATCATCACTCGCACTCTCTATATAAGTACTATCTAGCGATCGCTGAACAGTTGATTGAGCGCTAGTAGAACTTGTGGAAGAACTAAAATCGGAATTTGCTAAAGAACTGCGATCGCTAGAGCTAGTTTTTTGTTTGTGCAAAGAACTTGTCGATGAATTATTAGAACTTTTGGGAGTAGGTAAGTTTGCCAGCAATTCAGATATATTTGACCAGTCCATAGAGCTAGTCTCGCTATTATCATTACTATTTTCTTGCTTGGGCTGAATTGTAGTGGATGAGTTATTTAATAAGCTATTTAGACTGGGGCGAGTAGAGCTAGATGTCTGGGTGGGCTGCGACGAAGTGGTGATTGGCGGCTTGTCTTGGGTAAGTGAGGAGAAATTGCCTAGATGTTCTATCTGACCCAGATTTTCGATGACGGTAGGTAATTTTAACTCAGTGGCAACATTAGAGTCTGTAAGCATTTGAATGATCGTTTGATCATCCTTCTTTTGTACAAAGGTTTGAGTATCAGATATATCAGCTTTTCTCTGAATCTCCTGAATGCGATCGCCTTGCTCAATATTACTTTCTACAATAGACAAATCAGATTTTTTTTGAACTTCTAAAGTACGATCGCTTTCCAAAACAGATTGATCTACTAAATTCTCAGGACTAATTAAATCAGATTTTCTCTGGACATGTGAAATCTGATCACTTTCTAAGAAAAGACTATCTCCCAAAGTTTGAGGACTAACCACATCAGAAACTCTTTGAACTTCTGGGATAAGATCGCCTTGTAAAACAACACTATCTCCAGAAGACAATTCAGACTTTCTTTGGACTTCTGGAATCTGCTCGCTTTCTAAAACAGGACTATCTAACAAACTCTGAGGACTAACCAAGTCAGATTTTCTTTGCACTTCTAAAGTGCGATCACCTTGTGAAACAGAATTATCTACTAAATGTTGAGGACTAATTAAATCAGACTTTCTTTGGATTTCTGCTATATGATCATCCTGTGAGACATCAGTGGATACTGGTGACAAGTCAGATTTTCTTTGGATTTCTGATGTGTGATCGCTTTCTAAAATTAGTATATCTATCAAAGTTTGAGGACTAACCAAGTCAGGCTTTCTTTGGATTTCTGAAGTGCGATTGTCTTCTAAAACAGGGCTAACTATCGAAGTTTCAGGACTAACCAAATCAGTAGATCTTTGAATTCCTGAAATGCCATCGCTTTCTGAAACAGTTATATCTGCTGAAGTTTGAGGATTAATCAAATTAGAAGCTCTCTGGACTTCTGGAATGCGATCGCCTTGTGGGACATCAGCCAATATAGGAGACAAATCAGACTTTCTTTGGAGTTGTTCTGAAGTGCGATCGCTTTCTAAAACAGAACTATCTACCAAAGTTTGAGGACTAACTGAATCAGAAACCCTTTGAACTTCTGGGATGCTATTAATATTAACCTGTAAGACATCAGCAGATACAGGAGTTAACTCAGACTTTCTTTGGATTTCTAAAGGGCGATAACTTTTTAAAACAGGGTTATCTCCCAAAGCTTGAGGACGAACCGAATCAGAAACCCTTTGAACTTCTGGGATGCTGTTAATATCAACCTGTGAGACATCAGCCACTATAGGAAGCAAATCAGATTTTCTTTGGATTTCTGAAGGGCGATCGCCCTGTGAGACATCAGCAGATATAGGAGACAAATCAGATTTTCTTTGGACTTCTGAAGTGCGATCGTTTTCTAAAACAGAATTATCTACTAAAGTTTCAGGATTAATTGAATTAGAAGCTCTTTGGACTTCTGGGATGCTATTAATATCACCCTGTGAGACATCAGCAGATATAGGAGCCAAATCAGATTTTCTTTGGACTTCTGAAGAGCGATCGCTTTCTACAACAGAATTATCTATTAAAGTTTCAGGATTAACCAAGTCAGGCTTTCTTTGGACTTCTAAAGTGCGATCGCTTTCTAAAACAAGGCTATCTACCAAAGGTTGAGGGTTAACCAAGTCAGACTTTCTTTGAACTTCTAAAGTGCGATCGCTTTCTAAAACAGAATTATCTACTAAAGTTTCAGGACTTATTAAATCAGGTGTTCTTTGAACTTGTGAAATTTGATTGCTTTCTAAGAAAAGACTATCTCCCAAAGTTTGAGGACTAATTAGATCAGAAACTCTTTGAACTTCTGGGATAAGATCGTTTTGTGAAACAACACTATCTCCAGAAGACAAGACAGGCTTTCTTTGAACCTCTGAAGTCTGATCGCTTTTTAAAACAGGGTTAACTATTGAAGTTTGCGGACTAACAAAATCAGACTTACTTTGAACTTTTGGAGTGCGATCGCCCTGTGAGACATCAGCCGATATAGGAGACAAATCAGATTTTCTTTGGATTTCTGAAGGGCGATCGCTTTCTAAAACAGGGCTAACTATCGAAGTTTGCGGACTAACAAAATCAGACTTACTTTGAACTTTTGGAGTGCGATCGCTTTCTACAACAGAATTATCTACTAAAGTTTCAGGACTAACTAAATCAGAAGTTCTTTG
>JBBRMK010000105.1:0-15076 GCA_038230875.1 Pseudanabaenales cyanobacterium | reverse complement strand
CTGATAAAAACGAGTATTATTAGCCAGACAAACGCGACCTTTCACGGATGAATTAGTTGCCTGAACCTTGCCCACCGCTTCAAAATCACGGCAGGGAATTTCGCCAAGCTTCGATGCCTTGGAAGATTTAACTTCACCATTTATACTTTTCACAATGCCATTGACAGCTCCAGTTAACTTTTCTTGAATATCAGAATCAGCAAATTTATTTGGGAAGTCAGCATAACTAGCAAAATAGGCTAAACCATCTGACTCAGTAAGCGCCATATTCACCTTGACAGTGGCAATATCCGTTTTTTGTTCCTGAGATTGTTCTTGTGGCTTGTTAGGCATTTGCACGCTAAATTTTCCTGGCACCGAACTGTAATCTTGCCAACCTGTTGCATTTCCACTCGTAGATTTTGCATCTACTTTGGTTTTTCCATCTTCAGGTTTATTAGATGAATTAGTCGTCGTCGTTGTTGTCTGGGAGGTTGCTTGGGTTGTACTTGTATTTTCGCTTACAGGAGTAGATGGAGTACAAGCGCTTACGGAAAATAAAGCTAAACTTGCCAAGCAAGAAACATACTTTTTCATATTTAGTGATCACTAATTTAGAGATAAGCATAAAGCATGATGATTTCTATGTAGCGGTTTCTTTTTGTAGCCCCTAATTTTGATTTTTTAGTCTAGGTGTTAAAGCAAGCATTTTGCTCTATCTCCAAAGCTAAACACGTTGCTTAGAAAGGCTTTCAATAAATTTATAAAACAACTTTTCAAATTTCTTTCAAAAATACTTAAAAAAGGTTGTGCGATCGCCACATTTATACGCTATATTAATTAACGCTGAAGTAAAAAACAGCTACATTCCTCAGTAGCTCAGTGGTAGAGCAATCGGCTGTTAACCGATCGGTCGCAGGTTCGAATCCCGCCTGGGGAGTTACTATAAAAAAGAAAGTACGCAATGCATACTTTCTTTTTTTATAAATTGCGATAAAATCTGGCAAAGAGCAGTACTGGCTCTACCCAAGTCGCATCATGCCCGATTCACATCATGCCTAAATCGCAAGAAATTTTCAAAGAGCGTTATCAGTTGCAAAGTCAGCTAGGAATTAACTCTGGACGGCAAACGTGGCTGGCAAAAGATTTAGCGGCAAATGACCAACTTGTTGTCGTCAAACTACTTACCTTTGGCGGCGAGGTGCAGTGGGATGACTTAAAACTATTCGAGCGTGAGGCGCAAGTCCTTAAGCAATTAGCTCATTCTCGTATTCCTAAATATCTTGACTATTTTTCGATTGATGATCGATCGCTTTGGTTTGGTCTAGTTCAAGAACTTATTTCAGGTTCATCTCTCAAAGATTTACTTGTGCAAGGACAAAAATTTACAGAAGCGCAGGTGAAAAATATTGTCACCGAAACTTTAGAAATTTTGATCTATTTGCACGAACTGAATCCCCCAGTATTACATCGTGATATCAAGCCTAGTAATTTGATTTGGAGCGATCGCCAAGAGATTTATCTGGTAGATTTTGGGGCGGTACAAGACAAAGCATCAGCCGAAGGCAAGACTTTTACGGTAGTTGGTACTTATGGATATGCGCCGATGGAGCAGTATGGCGGTCGGTCAGTACCTGCTTCAGATTTGTATGGTTTAGGTGCGACGGCAATTCATTTGCTAACAGGTATTTCGCCTGCGGAGTTGCCCCAAGATGATGATTTAAATATTCAATTTCGCGATCGTTCTGGTGCAAGTACCCAATTTTTAGATTGGATTCAGAAAATGACTGCTCCATCTCCAAATCGGCGTTATGTCTCAGCGCGTAAAGCGATCAAAGCGCTACATTTAAAATCTAGACAATCTTCATCAAAGTCTTCATCAAAAGCTAAAGCTAGTAATCGAAAAAAAATCCCTCAACCTGTATCCAGCAAAGTTAAAATTTCGCGATCGCCAACTGAATATCGAGTCACTATTCCTCCGTTAATTGGATCGATGATAGCTTCAGCAGTTTTAGTGTTGCTAGCAGTATTGCTCATACTATTTTTCTCATTTGTAATTTTAAAATTGAGTGCCCTATATTCACTATCCCTAACTGCCATTGTTGTTTTTCCAATCACTCTAAAAATGGTTTATTGCGGTTTAATTACAAACTGGGCGACTATTCTTTTGGTGATTGACACAAAAGATTTTTCTTGCAAACTAAGTAAGAGAACCTTTGGAAGAGAACATTATCTTCAGGAATTTATGATTGATGAAGTTAAATATGTCCACCCAATTTGGAAAGATCAAATTACTGAAGCATCATCGGTTGTGCTTGATAGAGTTAATGGTTCACACATAACGCTTGGTGATGGTAGGCTGGATAAACTAGCAGCTGCTTGGTTATCTCAAGAAGTTCAAGACTGTTTAAGAAATGTTCATTAAATAGCAACATCATTAAATTAATTAGGAATACCTAATTTAGATAGTTGTTTGAATCCACTGAGTTGCTTTTTCGCTATCTAACGGATGCGAAATAAAGTAACCTTGCACTTGGATAGCACTGCCACCTAATTCTTGAAAATAATCTAATTCTTCAGACGTCTCTACCCCTTCAACGACAACTCCCATACCAAGATTGTTAGCTAATCGTAAAATTGATTGAATAATTCTTCGGCTTTTAATATCAGTACAAATTTTACTCGTAAAACTGCGATCAATTTTTAATACATCGATTGGTAAATTTTGCAAATAACTAAAAGAAGAATAACCAGTACCAAAATCATCAATATAAACTTGCATACCGATTTCTCGAAGCTGTTCAAGCTTTTGTGAAGAAACCTCAATATTTTCCATCAAAACTGTTTCCGTAATTTCTAACTTAATTAAGCTAGGCTGAATTTGTTTTTCTAGGATTATTTCTTGAACTCGCTCAACAAAGTCTGTCTGAATAACTTGCAATGTAGATACATTAATACTTAAAGTTAGAGAGGTAATATTAGGAATGTCTTGTTGCCACTGATACAACTGATTACAAGCTGTTTCTAAAACCCAATATCCAATCTCAATAATATCGCCTGTTTCTTCCGCGATCGGTAAGAACTCTTGAGGAGAAATTAATCCTTGCAAGGGATGTACCCAGCGTAGTAAAACTTCAAAGCCTGTTAACTGATGATGATGTAATGAAACTATTGGTTGATAGACTAAATGAAATTCTTTATGTTCAATTGCTTGACGTAAATCAGTTTCTAATTGCCAACGCACCTTCGCACCTTGACTCATATTAGTATTAAATAAAGCTTGTTTACCTCTGCCTAGATAGCGTGAGTGATGCATAGCAATCTGTGCATCTCGCAAAATCTCGTTAACATAGATATATTCAGAATCACTAATAGCGATGCCAATACTAACAGAAGTAAAAATTTGATTATCTTCAATTAGAAACGGTTTTTTTATGCTTTCTAAAATTTGTTTAGCTAAATGCGTGACGATATTTTCTGTGTCAATATTTTTGACTAAAATTGCAAACTTGTCGCTTTCAATTCTTGCAATAGATATATTGAGTTTGCGATAATCATTTAAGCGTTTGCTAATTTCTTGCAATAGCCGATCGCCAGTAGATATGCCAAAAGTATCATTAATTGATGCAAAGCGATCGCAATCAATAAAGAAAATGGCAAAATTCCGATTCGAGTCAGTTTGTAATTTTGCAAATGCTAAATCCAGAGATTGCATAAACGAATCACGATTCAGTAAACCTGTTAACGAGTCATGTAGCTGACTATGATGTAATTTTGCAATTATTTGATCCCTTTCTATTCTTATGACATCTGATTTGATAAGAATTTGCATTTGATGAATTGAAATGGCTAATTGGGTTCCTAGTTTTTCAAGGAGTTCAATTTCCCAAGTTTGCCAATCACGAGGCTTATCATATTGATGGATTATGATTTGTCCCCATAAGTTTTTGCCTCTAGGTATAGCTACAGCGATCGCGGAATGTATCCCTAAAGGCAGAAGTGAATTTGCAATTTCAGGGTCAATATCGGGACTGTTAACATCATCAATTACTCGGCTAACACATTTTTGATAACTCTCAAGCCATACGAGATCGGTATAAATAGCAGGGACATTCTGTCCTAAAAGCGATCGACTAAAGTCATTTATAGCTTCATATTTAATTAATTGATCAATTGATTGCTCGGCATCACTGGCTATTTGATAGACAATCACCTGATCACTTTGCAATAATTCCTGAGTTTCTAAAACAACTGTTTGGAGTAACTCGTCTATAGTGATTGACTGTCGCAAGCGAGCAGTCATCAATGCTAGCAAAGTATAAATTTCACCTTCATCTTGGGAATCTATACTCAAATTAGATTGATAAAGTTGTTTAAGCCTTTGTTTGAGACTATTTATCTCTCTTTCGGCATTATCAAAACAGTTGGCTAGGTTTTTACTAAGAGATTTAATATTTTGTAAATCGTCTTGTTGCGGTCTGGTTAACATTGCAGATTCGCTAAGGCGGTTTGCACAGTCAATCAAATTCGATAAAGCCTCAGAGAAATTTTCTTGCATAAGTAGATAAGAATAAGTAAACTGAATATGAGCGAAGGGTCGCTGGGCGAATCCCCGCCTTGGGTATAGATGAGGTTACTTCGCAACTTCTCGATCACTTTTTATGAGGATGTTGCCCTCTGAGGAAGCTCAGCAAATTTATCAGCAAAAACCTCAACCTCTATATTGGGATCATTACGCAAGCTAAGCGATCGCTTTACACGACCAAGATATATTGGTTTAGACACACCTTGTCGTGGATGAATAACAGTTCTAGCGTAAATTGTTAGTTGCTGCTGCCCTTGACCATTGCGTCCAGACGAAAATAAATTACTGCTGGCTTGTTGCAACGTTGAGGACAGCTGTTCAGGTGTAATTGTGGGCGCAACGACAATTGATGCTTGAGGACCAAACCGATCATATACAAGTTTAAACGGCTTAGCACCTGCAACTGATGAGCGTGTAATTGGCTCAAAGCTAAGTGAAAAAAGCCCTACTAACAACACGACAGAAAATAAGGTTGCGCCGACCATTCTATATCGCCAACTCCACTGACGGGCTACAGCTAGTCCTGTAATTAAAGCGCAGACCAATACGAACACGCCCATAGCTTGTGCGAGCTGACCAAATAAAGCAGGCGTTAGCGACATAATCTATTTATTGTTAACTATTTAATAACTATGCAATCCATTTTATAGCGACTTGCCCTGCAAACCAAATAAAGCTCAAAGTGCTTATTTTATAAACAAGGTTTACGGGCAGATATCTGGAATGCCAATTACTATGTATATTCTTAATTTAAGAAAAGAGCTAACACTCATATGAATGTACTCAATCAGAATTATGGTAATCATGGCAAGAATCTAGTGCTACAAATAGCGATCGCCATAGGAATGTTATTAATGTTAGCGACACCAGTTTTAGCTGCATCTTTACCAGTAACAAGCCCTCCTGTTTGGAGGTATGGCGGCGTTGAGAACCCATCTCAATGGGGGAAACTAAGCAATGATTTTGCACTATGTGAGTCAGGTAGAGATCAATCTCCAATCAATATTAAAGTTAAAGATGCTGTAGAAGGTACGGCTGCAAAAATTGATTTTGATTATAAACCTTCTCCCTTAGTGGTTGTTAATAATGGTCATACCATTCAAGTAAACTATGCTAAAGGCAGTACGGCTAATATTGATGGTCAAAAGTATGCACTCCTTCAGTTCCATTTCCATACCCCGAGTGAACATGAAATTAATGACAAAGCTTCTGCAATGGAATTACATCTAGTTCACCGTAATGAAATGGGTAAATTTGCAGTGGTCGGAGTTATGCTCACTGAAGGGAAAGCAAATCCTCTGATTCAAGAAGTTTGGAAGAATATTCCTGCTATTGGAAAAACTAATACGGTCAGCGATCGCATGATTAACGCTTTAAGTTTGCTACCTAATAGTAAATCCTACTTTAGTTATGATGGTTCTCTAACTACTCCACCATGTAGCGAAGGAGTTCAATGGAATATTTTAGTAGAACCGACAACTGTTTCTGAAGCGCAGATCGAAACTTTTGAAAAAATTTATCAAGTGGATGCTCGTCCAATTCAGCTTACCAATCGGAGAACTGTTCAATTACATCATTAGGACTTACGCACTTGCCCTGCAATAAATTGCGGGCTAAAAGCTTAAACCTGTTGAAACAGGTCGATTTGAGGCTTTTTTTAGTCAGTTTTAACTGACTTGAGCTTTGAGCCAAGAACTTTAGTTCTTGGTTGATTTGCGTAAGTCCTAATCATTAAATAAGTGACTTAAAGAACATTTCAAAAAGGTAAAGGAACGCTAAGCGTCTCTTTGCCTTTTTGAGTTAGTATGAGCGCATCATTCTCTTATGTATCAATGAACGCAAATCAATGGCAATGGCAAGACGGCGTATTAACTTGTGATTTATTAGCTGACTGGTCACATGGATTTTTTACCCGATCGCACGCTCCTAAATTACCAATCGATCTGCATGATCATCTTGCCTCATCTGGAAAAGCATATCGTGCTAAACAAGTGCATGGTAATCACTTAATTCATACTGATGAAATAGAAGCTGCTTTAGATATCACATTAATCGAAGCTGATGGTGTATGGGCAACGCGCGATGACAATAATAACAATCATTCGGTATGGGTCTGTACCGCAGATTGTGTACCTGTATTGATAGGCGATCGCAAATCAGGCTCAGTTGCAGCCGTCCATGCAGGTTGGCGCGGCACGGCAACAGGGATAGTTACGAAAACAATTGCGACATTGTGCAATCGAGGGAGCGAGTTGAAAGATTTGCGTGTGGCGCTTGGCCCCGCGATTTCAGGCGAGGTTTATCAAGTATCGCAGGATGTTGCTCAACAGGTCACGGCGACGCTCAATCAACCAGTTGGTTTACATCATGATGATCATCCTGACAGAGTAAAACTGGATTTGCGTCAAGTGCAGTTACAGCAACTCCAAGAATTAGGAATGTCATTAGAAAATGTGGCGATCGCGCCTTACTGCACTTTACAAAATGAGGAAATGTTCTTTTCTTATCGGCGTTATTTTCTTGATGATTCCAATCCTCATCCCAGAGTTTCACAGGTGCAGTGGTCGGGAATTGCGATCGCTTAAGTTTAAAGTAAATGGAGTTTCGTGCTGTCTATTCTAAATTCTCAGGTAGAGGTTTATCATCAAGTAAAGCTTCAAGATCGGCAAATACATCAACTTCAGCAACAGGCTCTTTAACCTGATCTAGAGATTCCTTATTTGCTCTGTCTGCAACGTTAAGAGCTTCTATTCGTGCTAAAAACTCATCGACTAGAAGCTCTTGTTCATTGTCTTGTTCATTATATTCAGGTTCATTATATTCAGGCTCTTTTTGCTCATTTTCAGCTTCTCCTTCAGTTAAAGATTCAGGAATTTCTTCCGTAACTTCAGTTTTTATCGCCAACAAGTTATCGGCAATAGTCTCCACATTCATTGGTATGTTCGCTTCGGCGACTATTTCTGGTTCTGAGGCGAAAATAGGCTGTGGATCAATTGATTCTGCTAGAGTTGCTTCAGAAGCCAAAACCGTCTCCACAATCTCTGCAACTAGTTCTGATGTTGCGGCAATCTCCACAATAGTCTCAACTTCGTTGACTTCTTCAAAAGGTTCTTCTAAGTAGTTTTGAAGGATATTTTCAACATAGATATTAAATGCAATAAGCTCATCTAATTCATAATCATTAGAACTGTTGTCTAATACTTCTGGCTCTTGCTGAATAAGATTATCAATCTCCAGATCTAAATTAATAGTTTCAGCGATCGCTTCAATATCAAACTTTTCGATTTCGACTATCTGTGACACTGAGATAGTTTCCGTAATATCTAAAATCACATCAATTTCACATACCTCGACGACACTATCGATAACAAATTGATTAGCGTCTAATTTTTCGGGTTCTTCTCCAAGAATCTTTTCATCTAAACTTGCCTCAACCTCAGCTTTTTCAGCGATTTCATTACTTGTCAAAGGCGATACATTTTCCTTTTCCTCAGCAACTTTAGATTTCGCGTTTTCGGCATTTATTAATTTGTCTGGAACGATTTGTTCATCTTCAAAAAACTTTAATAGCTGAGGCGATCGCCAAGCGATGTTAGTAAAGCTATTTTTGATCTTGGCGATCGCAAAGGGTTGCAAGCTGAGTAACTCTGACTCAGGAGTTAGCTGCACACGCAAAGCTGAAAAGCCAGCTTGTAGCAAAACATTACTTAGCACAAAGAAAAACTCAGCCCATAGGATTCCGAAAAATCTTAACCAATTAGGAAATGGCGCGATCGCTTGTGCTAATGGTGCTGAAATATATATCTTGTAAAATACGACACTGCTCAAGACTGACACGGCGATCGCAATCCAGCCTGTTACATACCAACCATTGCTATATTGCTTAATTAACGTCAAGATGCGGCGATCGCGATCGCTCAGATTTTCGGTTGGCTTAGCTACGACCCAGAAACTAAAAGGCGAGAGAGGCTTCTGCCACTGCACCCAAGTTACCAAAGCGATCGCAGGAAATCCCAACAAAATTATTTCAAACCAAGCAGGAAAGACAGGATCGCCCACGGCTAATCCAGCCATACTCAGAGACAATAACCAAGGAACACCTGCAAGAAGAGCCATATGTCCCCAAATAAATGGGTTGTTACTTAAAGAAATATCGTTGCTTGAGGCGTTGGGATTTCGTGCATTCATAAAATCATCCTAAACCTGTGATTAAACGTGTCCAAAAACCATTATAAATTTCGGAAACTTGATCATCGAGCTTAGTAATGCGATCACTTTTAGAAATCATTGCCTCAGTTGGCTCTAAAGCTTTCATTGACTTAAGATCTTCAGGAATCATCGATTTCGCCAATTTATTAGTCGTACCGAAACTATTAGCATCGCTAATTTTGGCAGCAATTTCAGGTTTCATTACATAATTTATCCATGCATGAGCGCCTTCGATATTAGAAGACCCTCTAGGTATAGCGATCGTATCTGTCCAAATCGATGTACCGCTATTTGGCAAAATATATTTGATATTAGGATCTTGTCTGGCTAGGCTGATTGCATCTCCTGAAAAAGCCATGCACATTATTAGATCGCCTGAAGCAAGCGGATCACGCCATGCATCAGTGGTGAAATTGGCGATCGCAGGCATTAATTCCCGTAATTTTTGAAAGGCTTGTTCAATTTTTAGTGGCTCTT
Organism: Pseudanabaenales cyanobacterium; assembly: GCA_038230875.1. Lineage (GTDB taxonomy): Bacteria > Cyanobacteriota > Cyanobacteriia > Pseudanabaenales > Pseudanabaenaceae > Pseudanabaena. Next base: position 5,826 of record JBBRMK010000105.1, on the reverse strand, counting down.
TGGTATTGTAAGAATTACCAAGAACATGTAAAGCCATCCCCATCACTTCACGCGGATCATTAACGAGTGTAATTCTCAGCTTACTTTTGTGTTCCCATAAATAATTCCAGTCAGTCGGTTCTTCACCAATAATTGAGTTCACGGCTTTAACGTTATAAGCAATTCCTGTAGTCCCCAAACTTACAGGAATGCTAAATACTGCGCCGCGATCGTGGGGCAAATCTAAATAATTGCTAGCAATATTATTCAGATTTGGTAATAATTTTTTATTAAGGGGTGCAAGCAGTTTCAGATCTCGCATCTGCGTCACCATATAGTCGCTAGGATAAATAATGCTATATCCTGATCGACCACCCGATGCTTCTAATTTTGACAGCAGGACTTCATTAGAGTCATAGGCATCACCGACAACTTTAATCCCTGTCTGTTTGGTAAATCCCTCTAAAACTTCTGTGTTGTTAACATAGGTAGACCAGCCATAAAGATATAGAGTTTGTTTATCTTGAGTAACTGGTCGCACTACCTCATCTTTGCCAGACTCATCAGCCTGTGGAGTCTTATCAAAAATGCCACAGCCAGCTAGAGTTGATGCACTAGCAAGAGCCGATGTGGCATAAGCAGTTTGTCTAAGGAATTTGCGCCGAGAGATGCTCATAGATACTTCTTCTTGTTAATTTTATAAATATGTATAGGGTTAGAACCTTACATATCTAGTTAGCAACTGTAGTTTTAGGCAGAGCTACGCAATCTTCTGGCAGCCATGAAACGTATACTTGACTATCAAAAGGAGGCGTTTTTTCGCCTTGATGATTGGAACGAACTAGCATCACTCTGACAGGCGGCACATTTTCACTAGCATTAATATCGACCACAAACTGAGAGTGATCGCCTAAATACAGCACATTATTTAAAATGCCGCGATAGGTATTGTAGGGCTGGTTAGGATATTCGGTAGAGAGTTTGATCTTTTCAGGACGTACACTTACCACGGCTTCGGCAATGGGTCGCCAGTTTTTTGGCTTTGCTGCCACGATCGCTAAACCTGTCGATGATCGCAGCTCCACAAATGCACCATCCTGCTCAATAACTCGACATTCAAACAAATTAGTTTCGCCGACAAAATCTGCCACAAAAGCCGAAGAAGGACGATCATATACTTCGGCAGGTGTGCCGATTTGCTCAATTAGTCCTTGATTCATCACCGCGATTCTTGAAGAAATAGCCAGCGCTTCTGCTTGATCGTGAGTGACCATAATAAAAGAAATTCCTAACTCATACTGCAAATTGGATAGTTCTACTTGCAGTTCTTTGCGGAGTTTAAAGTCTAGAGCTGCCAATGGTTCATCTAGCAAAATCACTTTGGGGCGATTGACAAGGGCGCGAGCCAAAGCAACCCGTTGCTGCTGACCACCTGATATTTGACTAGGATAGCGATCTTTTAAATGATCGAGGCGGACTTGTTTGAGAGCATCTGTCACCCGTTGCAAGATTTCTGACTTAGCAATCCGTTTATTGGCAACCCGCTTAACTGTTAAGCCAAAAGCAACATTATCAAAAATGGTCATATGACCAAATAGGGCATAGCTTTGGAATACGGTATTTACAGGTCGTTGATAAGCAGGCACATAGGTCATCAGATTGCCTTGAATCAACACTTCACCTGCTGATGGCTCTTCAAAACCTGCAATTAGTCGTAATAGCGTAGTTTTGCCACATCCTGAAGGACCTAAAATGCTAAAAAGTTCGCCTCTCTGGACTTGCAGATCGACACCTTGGACAACCGTATTTGTCCCAAATATTTTAAATACCTTTTGCAGTTCCACATCGGGAACTGTTCCTGTTGCAGTGGCGCTCTGGTTAGCAGTGGTTGACTGTGCCATGTTGTAATGCTCAAACGTCTACTAATAATCATTTAGCAACTAATCATTTAGTAACTAATCATTTAGCAACTAATCATTTAGCAATAATAGGCAAGCCTATTGTCCGTTCTGATGTCACTAAGTTATGTTTCTCGCATTCTAGCGCGTTGTAGTTGATAAATGAGCTGCAAGGACAAAGCAATTATTATGGAAATTTGTCCTGTGAAGGCAAGTATAAGATCAGAAAGTTGGATATTTGACATCACAACCCAAGGATATCCAAAAAATAGCCAGACTCCTGCATAGCGATCGGGGGTAATCGATAAACTAAGCATGACTATAACGGGCAGAAAAACCAAGGCGGAAATTGCTCCTGCGGCCCATGCTGTCGGATTACGAGTATTCAGAAATAAAATCAATTGGGTAATTAAAGCAATCAAAATAATTGAGATCGTAAAAGAAGCGAGGATAAACATCGCTTTTCCGCGAGTTTCTAGATTGCCCCATGAGTTTACCCAAATTAGAATTGGTAATTGAGTAAACAAAAGATTGAGGGCGATCGCGATCGGGGCAGGGCTTTTGTCTGACCAAATCAGGTCACGCATAATATAGCCAACTCCTGATGGATGCTCCTCAGTGGTCGATAATGCTCCAAATCTTACCCAGTCTAATAAAGCTTGTCTGGTTGGAGTCAGAGATGAGATTGTCATTAAAAACAAAAAACAATTAGCAATGTATATAAGTAATAACATTATCAATTGAGTATCTGAAGAACTGATGAATTTCACACAAAATCCCAACATTAGGATCTCTAAATATGCGGTGATTACATAACTTTGTCCTTTACTAATCAAAGTTGCCGTAGGATTGTGAAAACGCCGTTGCAGAATCCGCCAAATCGCCAAACTAAAAATTGCTAAATTGAAAATTGTAAAAAAATGTGAAGTCCAAATATTAGATGTAATCGATAAATACCACCAGTCAATTTGAATCTGATTACTCACAGCGCCAAGAAAGGTTCTACTAAATGAACTCCATACTGTGAGAGTATTCCACCACATAAAGGCAGGAACTATTAATATAAAAGTAACGAATGAAAATAACACCGCTCCTGCTGATACTTGTCCACCAAATTTGGATTGCCAACCACTTAGTAAAGCTACTAAAAGTGAAGTACTAAATAGAAGAAATGCTGTTCCGATTAGTAATGTGTAAAAGCTGAGTAAAAATGCGATCGGAACATTGGCTCCGATCGCTGTTATTAAGTGATACGGAATTGTTAGTCCTAGGCTGATATAAGCAAGCAGAGGAACCCCCATAATCTTGCCCATAAGAACACTAATACTGGAGCGCGGACTAATGCGAATAAAGTTGAGAGTTCCCTTGTAGTCTTCGAGGGCAAGGTCGGACACTAAACCATAAACGCCAGCTAAAAACAAAATAAACGGTTCAGTCCAAGTCACAAACCGAAACTGCTCTAGCCACCAACTTTGCCAAGATGTGGCACAGCCAAATCCGCGTACTTGGATATAGCAGTCTTCATTTGGGACGCGTTGACTGTAGAACAAAAGTAGCAATATTTGAAATAGTAAAGATAGGCCGATCGCAACCAAGAGATTGCGTAGTTTTAGCTTGCCACGAATCTCCCGTAATAGTTGTGGATTCCAGTCACCAATGCGATCAAGCCAAGATATTGCTTGTGGGGAATTCGGTGGGGAATTATTCATAAGTTATTAGTAAGTTATTTTAGTAAAGTATTTTAAGCGATCGCGATTGTAATCAAATATGATTGAATTTTAGAATAATCCTTGCTTAGTGATGATTATGATGAGCCTCTATTTACTTAATATAGTTACAGGATAAATATGGAACATGAGACAGATAAAATAGACCCCACAGGCTCAATAGAATTACTACCTGAGCGAGCAGATATTGAAGATGATCAAACATCAGACATTAATTCTCAAAATCCTAATGATCGAAAAATCCGTTTCGGATTACTTATTCTCTTTGTTAGTAGTGGTTTATTAATCTTTATGCGATCGCTTATCGATAATAATATTGGAAAACCTACGCCTTTCACATTTCCTGAACGGATTGAATTTGCACAAGCAGAAACCAAATTATTAGAAGCTAAACAATCAGCAACTATTACTGATACAAAAGAGTTCTTTGGTAAACCCAGATATTTGTATGGCAAGAGCTATAAGTATTTATTAGATGATATGCCTGTAGATATTGATTTGAGATATGCGATCGGCACTGATGGCGATCTTCCTTTATATCTCAAAGAGTTAGGCAATATCGAGATTAAGGAAGATGAATTAAGACAAAAAACCGTCTTTAAAGCTACTATCGGACACTATACCGCTTTTGATTATCAAAATCGCACATATTTGACTGCTTGTATTAATCCGCGCGGCACGTCCACTTTTACTAAAGAACAATTTGAAGATAATGCTAGCGATCGCGCGTTGGATCGTGATGTAGTGATTGGTTGGTTGCTTGGTCAAAAAGATTTACGCGATCGCCGTTGTCTGTGGACTTTGATGTCTACACCAATCACATCAGCTAGCGATCGTAACGCTACTAATCAAAAATTAGAGAAAACTTGGATTTCGTGGTATGAATGGTGGAAACCTCGGTTCCCCACACCATAAAATATCGTGTTTGCAAACTTCTATACTTTCAATGAAAAGTGTAGAAGTTTGTTTAGTGCAATTTGTTTAGTGCAAAGCGCTGTAATAATTAACTTTTACTTAAAAACTATGAATAGCCCAAATTCAAATTCTACTGAGGTAATTACCGCGAACTTACTTCGCTTTGCAGGTTACGGACTGTTATTATTAGCATTTTCTAACTTTGCTGAGGCTCTAATTCCACCCAAATTTGGTCAAGATGCAACATGGGAATTTACCACATTGGGTAAATTAGTTGGGACTTCGCCCGTTCCAATTATTGGTTTAGTATTAGTCTTTTATGGAGAATCTACAGCACGTTCAGCATTCGGCAAAAACATCCTTAAGTTTTTATCATGGCTGTCGTTGTTACTAAGTATTTTATTTATCGTGATGCTGCTAATCGGTATCAGTGCTGCACTCCGAATTAATAACGACAATACAACCCAAGCTAATTTAGTCCTGTCACAACAACTTGCTCAATTTAGTACAGTTAAAGCAAATTTAAAAAATAGTAACGATGCTAATTTGCTTAGATCTGCTGAATTTATTGAAAAGCGATCGCCTAATATTAAATTGAATAAAAGTAATCTTACTGAACTGAGAAGTCAGTTAGAAAATGAGATCGTGAAAAATGAAAATGGGGTTAAAGCAAATGTCCAAGAAGGGCAAACTAAAGCATTTCGTCAACTCGTTAAGCAAGCTGCTAAATCATATTTTGAAGCATTAGTTTCCGCTTTTATTTTACTTGGTATTTGGAGCCAAACTAAATGGGCAAGGACAAACTTACGCCGCAAGAAAAAAAGTTCTAAAGCTCCAACTAGTCTTGCTGATGTGGCAAGTGCACCCACATTTGAAACTGAATCATCTGATTCTGAAGTAGATGACAAATAGACAACAAAGTGGGGAAACAAGAAAAAACTCTTTCTCCCCCTTCTCTTGCCTACCGTGTACACACAAGTCGCAACAACCATAAATGCCCTGCAATAAATTGCGGACTAAAAGCTAAAACCCGTTGAAACGGGTTAAAAGAATCTCAAAAACAATATTTTATTCAGTCAGTTTTAACGGGTGTGACCAGAATTTGATGTGCGTAACTTAGAAAGAGAAGCCATAGCGATTGATTTTAGACCAGAATTGGGTCCAAAGCCCTTTGGTATAACTCAAAGTTCTTAAGCTCAAAACGATAGAAGCGCCCTTATCTTTCCACTTCATGCCAGAACAACCCAAACGAGCCTTGATAATTACCTTGCAGGCAGCTTCGGTGATCCCCGAACCGATAGGTAAAT
>JBBRMK010000104.1:0-15293 GCA_038230875.1 Pseudanabaenales cyanobacterium | reverse complement strand
GAGTTAACATCACATTGAGCAATTGCCCAAGAATACGATCTAACTCTGAGCGATCGCTACAATTTGCGTTAAGAAGCTCTAACTTCTCTAATGTATTCATAATTATGCACAGGCTTAGATGAACATTATTATTCTCAATGACTAATATAGCCTTTTAGCTACGCAGATAGGCGATTGTTTAGTAACAGCGAGATCATTTGCTTTGATACTTTGTTTAGGTTTGACGAGAAGCGATCGCATTTTTTAACTAACCGTCAAATTTTGCAGAGCGATCGCCAAAAGTGCTTGAGCTTGATCAAGAATCTCCTCCACATCTTCCTGCGAAGCAATTGAATTAGTGTCGTAGTCTGCAAGAGTACGCTGGGCTTGAGCATCAATCAGATAACGATGAAACTCCATTGGAACCTTGCCAGCATGAGCGAGATAACGCCCAAAAGCACTGATAACAGCAGCATGACTCGAAAAAGAAAGTCCTTCATTAGAGCTTTTTGTTCAAGAGTCATAACACAATTCCATCTTGGCGAATATTGCGTAATAGAGGAGAATTTTCTGTTTCAAACCTAGATCGGGGGAGGAAGAGACGCGAAACGAGTAAATTATGCTCTAGACAAAATTGGGCAATGAAATGACTGGTGCGGCGTAGCTCTGTACTGTAATTAACAGAATCTTGCAGAACAATCAAGATATCGATATCTGATGTAGGTAGCGCTTCTCCTCCAGCTTGAGAACCAAACAAAATAAGGCGATCAAGACGAGTTTCATATTCCTGCTGAAAATATTCTCGCAGAGGTGAAAGCAGGGTGAAAAGTTTTTGATGTCCTTCAGTCACGCTCATAAAAGATTAGCTTCCTTCTCGAAGTTGTTAGCTAACTGCTGTTCTCTTTTTTTTAGGATACTACAGCCTCATGAAACTTTGCTAACTGTTTCGATAGATAGATAAGTATATCTCTTCGGTTTTGAAAAACTCAATTACAGTTTAAAAAAATATCAAACCGAAGATTTTCATTTGAAACCCTAGCGGCATAATTTTGACTGTTATTGTAGCTGTGATGATATGCGATCACCTTTTGCTTGATATTTGAGATAGGCGATCGCAAGCTATATTTGTCAGTCAAGTTTTTTCGATTAATTCACCTTGCAAATATTTATGAATGATCTTTTACTCCCTTCCCAGTGAAAGATTAGACATTAAAACCAAATAATTAGCGTTGCGGCGCTTCGCGCCGCAACGCTAATTATTTGGTGGGAAGGGAGTAAGCAAATTATCCCGATATTCACCATTGCCATATCCACTAGATATCAAACCCAATTTGAGGGTTAGAGATCCTCACATTACAAAACGTAAACATTCAGGCTAAGATGTAAAAGTTTGTTACAGATTTTTGATAGTTCTATCATTATTAGTGAGCCGTGCCAGCTTTATCCTCTGAACCCAATTATCGCTGGAGTCGTGACAACTACTCTGAACTCGCCCGCACCATAGATATTTGGCGCACAGTACTAAAATTTTCTTGGATGATCTGGAGCGATGGCAAAAAGTGGAGCTATATCGGTGGCAAAACTGAAGCCAAAGTCAAAAAGCGTACTCGCAAACGCGCGATCTGGTTACGCGAGTCATTATTGCAACTAGGACCAACTTTTATCAAAGTCGGGCAATTACTATCTACTCGCGCCGATATTTTGCCAACCGAGTCAGTAGAAGAGTTATCGAAATTACAAGATGAAGTTCCCGCATTCACGGCAACCAGAGCGAAACAAATCATTGAATTAGATTTAGGTAAACCTATTGATGAAATGTTTGCCTACTTCGATCCGACCCCTTTAGCGGCTGCTAGTCTTGGGCAAGTACATAAGGCACAGTTACACACAGGTGAAGAAATTGTCATCAAAGTACAACGACCTGGCTTATTGAAATTATTTGCGATCGATTTAGGTATTCTTAAACGAATCGCTCAATATTTTCAAAATCATCCCAAGCATGGACGTGGACGCGACTGGGTTGGTATTTATGAAGAATGTAGCAAAATCCTTTATCAAGAAGCTGATTATTTAAATGAAGGTCGGAATGCCGATACTTTTCGCCGTAACTTTCGGGGCGATCGCCGCATTATGGTTCCGCGAGTTTATTGGCGATATGCCTCACGGCGAGTATTGACCCTAGAATATATGCCAGGCATCAAGATCAGCAATTATGAAGCCCTCGAAGCCGCAGGTATAGATCGCAAAGTCATGGCACGAATTGGTGCAGAAGCTTATCTGGAACAATTGCTCAATCACGGATTTTTTCATGCTGATCCCCATCCAGGCAACTTAGCGGTAACTGGTCAAGGCGAATTAATTTTCTATGATTTCGGAATGATGGGACAGATCCAATCGTTCACCCGCGAAAAATTATTACGAACTTTCTTTGGCATCGCCAAAAAGGATGCGGAAGCGGTAGTTAACTCATTGATCGAGTTAGGTGCATTAGAAGTCAGTGGTGATATTGGACCAATTAGGCGATCGGTGCAATATATGCTCGACAACTTTATGGGACAGCCGATGGAAAAGCAGTCAGTGGCCGCGATCAGTGATGATCTGTATGATATTGCTTATGATCAGCCCTTTCGATTTCCTGCTACCTTTACCTTTGTGATTAGAGCACTCTCAACGCTTGAGGGGCTGGGCAAAGGACTCGATCCCAGTTTTAACTTTATGGAAGTCGCAAAACCCTACGCCACAAATCTTATGGAAAATGGTACTGCTAAAGAGTCAGGCAATTTATCTACCGCCTTTCTCGGTGAACTAGGTCGCCAAGCTGCACAAGTAAGTAATACCGCGATCGCCTTACCTCGTCGCATTGATGAAACACTATCTAAACTTGATCGTGGTGACATTCGGGTCAGAGTCAAATCTCAAGAGACTGATCGCATGTTGCGACGATTGAGCAATGTTGGAATCGGCGGAATTTACGCTTTATTGGCGTCAACCTGCTTGTTATGTGCGACGCTTTTATTTATCAATGGTTTGCAGATCCCGGCAATTGGATCGGCAATCACCGCCGCAATCTTTATATTAGTTTTATTGCGATTACTATCGCGAGTAGATCGCCCCGAACGTTAAGGTGATATCTACCAATAAAAGTACCGAATTTATTAAAACCAAAATGTGGGTGTGCCGCGCGAACCGCGGCACACCCACGGTAAAATCTTTTCAAGAAATCGCCTAAGCTCAAATGTTGATCTGAAATATTGATCTGAACTTGGATCTCTAAAACATCACACAATCAACTATTCATTACAACGCTTCGCGATAAAACCAAACCAAGATTTTTGTAAAAGCCCTGCTTCGCGGGGCTTTTACAAAAATCTTGTGGTTCGTTTGTTCGCAATTTGCTGTAGTTCGGCATATGGGAGTTAAACTAATAATTGCTATAGCAGACTGGTCAATTCAATACTTCGAGCCGAACCACTTAACATGAAGCGTCTATTTGCAGGGGCAACCGATACAGGCTGTGTCAGAGCAGCCAACCAAGATTCTTACTATATCGACCCTGAGGGACGATTTTTTGTAGTGGCTGATGGCATGGGAGGACACGCAGGCGGCGAGGTGGCAAGCAAGATTGCTGTCGATTCAATTTGCGCTTGTTTGGAGTCTCTTTGGAATACTGAGATCTCCCCTCAACAGTTAATGGAAGATGCGATCGACAAGGCAAATCAAGCGATCGTTAATGATCAAGCGGCTAATCTTGTGCGCTCAGATATGGGCACAACCGTAGTCTTACTAATATTTCGGAATGAGCAGCCTTGGTATTGTCATATTGGGGACTCACGTTTATATCGCTTTCGCGGCGCGAAACTTGAACAAATTAGCGATGATCATACATGGATTGCTAGAGCGATTCAAACTGGGGTGGTTAATCCTGACGAAGCAAAAAGCCATCCTTGGCGGCACATGTTATTGCAATGCCTAGGTCGTGAAGATCTGAAATCAGTAACGGCGCGTGAAGTCGAATGGCAAGCAGGCGATCGCTTCTTGATCTGTAGCGACGGGTTGACTGAAGAACTCAGCGATGATCGCATCGCTCATCAACTTAAAAGTCTTCGTAATGGTCAACAAGCCGCACAATCCTTAATCGAGTCAGCAAAATTGCGTGGTGGTCGCGACAACATCACAGTTGTAATTATTTCTAATGAATTGAATCAAAATTAAGCCATAAATAAGCAATAAAATAGAAATAAATCCTTGATTTGTCTCTATCAAGCTCGAAATTAATGAATGGCATTCGTAGAATAAGCTTTTTAATTTTGCTTACCCTCTCGCTAATAACTGCGATCGCAATTTCCGATATGCAGTTTTTTGCCGACTCAAAGTCAAATTTGAGCCTAGTTGAAGAAGCGTGGGGACAAGCTGGATCGATCGCTTATCAAGCGGCTGCAAAAACAATGCGCTCCAAAAATGGCGAAGGGCTACAACTTGATAACGTTCAAAAGCGTTATTTACGTCGATATTTTATTGATTATCTTGATCGAGTTACTGTCATTTATAACGCGCAAATGATGGATCGTTGGATATTTGGCAATGTTGCCATACATTTTGGCAAAGTAGAAACTATTGCTCAAACCTATTGCAATCGTATCTATCTTCGCGCGCCTTACAATTCCGAAGATATTAACCAATTAGCAGTTTTAGCCCATGAAATGGTTCACGTACGTCAATGCGCGCAAAATGGGGGATTAGATCAATTTGGTTACCAGTATTTTGTGGAATATAAACGAGCAAATCAAAAGTACGAAAGCAATCTCATGGAGAGAGAAGCCTACGATTTGCAAACTCGATTTGCCAACTTAAACCAGTAGAATAGGCGTCGCCTTTACCGCATTGGTTTGCGAAGCCATGAAATAAAGTTAATATTGTTAATGTTATTTCACGCCTTCGCTGTCTTGTACACTCGACCCTTAGCTAATCTTATCGAACAGTTGCAGCGGCTCCCTGGTGTGGGGGCAAAAACTGCCCAACGTCTCTCGCTTCATATCCTCAAACGTTCTACTGAAGAGGTTGAAGCTCTGGCTCAAGCATTAATGCAGGCGAAGCAACTAGTTGGTAGTTGCACGATATGCGGACATCTTTCGGCGGAACCGATCTGTGAAATTTGCGCTCATCCTAGTCGCGATAATTCGATTATTTGCGTAGTCGCTGATTCTCGTGACCTGATTGCTCTAGAGAAAACACGTGAATATCGCGGTAAATATCATGTTCTTGGCGGATTAATCTCGCCAATGGATGGCATTAGTCCCGATCAATTAAATATTCAAACTCTAGTCCGCCGTGTTAGTGGTAATAAAGTTGCTGAAGTGATTATGGCGATCGCTCCTAGTGTTGAAGGCGAAACAACGACTTTGTATGTAGGTGGTTTATTAAAACCTTTTACAAAAGTTACGCGAATTGCCTTTGGTATTCCGATGGGTGGTGATCTAGAATATGCAGATGAGGTAACACTCGCCAAAGCGATCGAGGGCCGACGCGAACTAGACTTTTGAGGAAAATAGGACTTTTGAGAAGAATAGGACTTAAGCAAAGAATGCTCTTCTCAAAAATTAAGGATTTTTCTTGTTGCATATTGTTCCGTCATACAGATAAGATTTTGCTGGTTCGCAACGCAAGAATAATGATGATTGACCCATTTTTTCCTAGTAGGAGTTCTATGACAGCTTTATCTGGGTTAATTTGTTCTGCGTGCATGATATTTGGATTGCCATCATCCCCCCCGCCGATTAGCACCAGTCCATCGGTTAGAGAGCCTCAAGCGATCTTGGTCTTGGGAGGTTCTCCTACCCGCGAAAAATTTGCGGCTCAGTTTGCTTTGCAACATCCTCAACTACCGATTTTTGTATCATCAGGCAGTCCAGAGGAGTATGCCCAATATGTATTTGATAGCGCAGGTGTCGCTCGTAGTCGGATTTACTTAGATTATCAAGCCGTCGATACTGTCACTAACTTTACAATTATGGTGAAGGAGTTTCAACGACGTAAGATTACGAATGTGTATGTACTTACTTCTGATTTTCATATGCCCCGTGCGCTGGTCATTGGCAAAATTGTTTTAGGTAGTCGCGGCATTGAGATGCATCCTATCTCGATTCCTTCAGAAATTAAATCAGAAAATCCTGCTAAGTCTCTACGCGATGGTTTTCGATCAGTTTTTTGGTTAGTCACTGGCTCATCATAGTAAAGTCGGTGCTTTAGCCGTACTTATTAGCTAAGCATTTTTAGAACTTTTTTTAACTCTATTGATCGAAAATCCCTTTCGGTGTTATCTTAGTAAAGCGCAAAAAAACGCGCAGCGCCGGGATAGCTCAGTTGGTAGAGCAGTGGACTGAAAATCCACGTGTCACGAGTTCAAATCTCGTTCCTGGCATTAAGGTTAAAAATCAAAATTGTGCTTAGCATCGCCTCTGTATTTTTGGTGATTTTTAGCGCAAATCGATGTAAAATTCCAACAGCTAAGTCATGACGTAATTGATTGGAGATATAGCCTTGAAAGGAATTTTGATTAGCTTTGGCATTATGGCATTTGCTGTACTGGTCATTGTAGTTGCTCAAATTACAGGTGGACAGGCGGCAGTTGCTGACTCTAGTGCGCCATCTACAGGTGCACCAAATCAAACAGAAGTAAAAAAAGTAGAAACACCTTCAATTAATATGAGTGAGTCCGAAATCAAGGAGACTGGCACTGGTCTCAAATATAAAGTGATCACGGCTGGTACTGGTGCGACACCTAAGAAGGGCGATACCGTAATCGTGCATTATACTGGCACGCTCGAAGATGGTACTAAGTTCGATAGCTCGCGCGATCGCGGTCAGCCTTTTTCGTTTAAGCTTGGCGTTGGTCAAGTGATCAAAGGTTGGGATGAAGGTTTATCAGATATGCGTGTTGGCGATCGCCGCACTTTGATTATTCCTCCTGACCTCGGCTATGGCGCTCGTGGAGCAGGCGGAGTCATTCCTGGTAATGCCACATTAATTTTTGATGTAGAGCTACTGCGTATTTCTTAAAAAGATCAATCTTAAAAAGCACCGCCTGAAGGCGGTGCTTTTTTATGGACAGTGCAAGATTTAATCTTCTACCGCGATCGCACCGTGAAACATTCCCATGCCACAGCTAAACTGAAAAATCCCCACAGTTTGCGGCGTAAATTCTATAGGTGTAGTCTGATTAAGAACCAAGTCTTGAGCAACACGGAAGTCAGGGAGGAGGACTTTCTCTAAGCAACTACTGGGATCGCGGCGATCAAACTGCAATCGCACGGGTTGACCGCGCTTAACGGTGACCATCGAGGGGACATAGCCACCATCGACGGTGATTGTGACTTCCTGAATGCCATCACTAATTTTTGCTTGTTGAGATTTGGGCTTGCTGCCTAGAAACCACCATAGTTGAGCAACGATTAGAGATAGCCCACCTACAGCGATCGCAATTTTAAGAGCTATAGGCTGTTCAATTGGTTGAAATCGCTTAGGGGAGGATGAAGAGGATAAATTGTGGTTGGTCATCTCTTCTGCGGACATACTCGATGCTATGCCAACGCATAAACTAATGCTTACTAAAATATTGACCACTTGATATTTTTTCATGGTTGCTGCTCTTAGGTGATATCTAACAATAAAAGTACCCGATTTATTAAAACCAAAATGTGGGTGTGCCGCACGAAGCGCGGCACACCCACGGTAAAATCTTTTCAAGAAATCGCCTTAGTTAGTGGAAGAAGGACGAAAGTTTCTTAGCCTTAGAGCATTTGTAACTACAGAAACGGAGCTAAAAGCCATTGCTGCACCTGCAATAATTGGATTGAGTAGCCAACCCCAAATTGGATAAAGAATACCTGCGGCGATGGGAATACCTGCGACGTTATAGATAAAGGCAAAGAAGAGATTTTGTTGAATATTACTAATCGTGGCACGACTGAGTTGGATTGCCGTAACGATTCCTTGGAGATCGCCTGAGATTAGGGTGATGTCGCTAGCAGCGATCGCGACATCTGTGCCTGTGCCGATCGCTAAACCGACATCAGCTTGAGCTAAGGCAGGAGCGTCATTAATGCCATCGCCAACCATCGCCACAACTTTACCTTCAGCTTGTAACTCTCTGATTTTTGCGACTTTTTGATCGGGGCGAACTCCTGCAAATACGCGCTTAATGCCCACTTCACGAGCGATCGCTTCCGCAGTTGATTGATTGTCTCCCGTCAGCATTACTACTTCTATTTTCATTCTTTGTAACGCAGCAACTGCGGTTTGAGATGAAGGTTTGAGCTTATCAGCAATACCAATTAAGCCACGAGCCACATTATCAACCGCGATTAAGACGACAGTTTTGCCACCCGTTTCCCATGAGTCTTGGTATTGATGAAGCTCAGTGGTATCAATCTTCAACTCATCCATCCATCGCCTTGTTCCGACTTGTACTAATGAGTTATCTACTTTTCCTTGCACACCACTACCTGCGATCGCTATAAACTCATTTACTTCAGGAATAGTTATCTTCTTTTGCTTAGCATGGTTCACAACTGCTTCTGCTAAAGGATGTTCAGAGTTACGCTCGATCGCGGCGACAAGCGTTAATAATTCTGTTTCTCCCCTCTCCTCACTGGGAGAGGGGTTGGGGGTGAGGGCAAATATATCTGTAACAACTGGCTTCCCTTCTGTCAAAGTTCCCGTTTTATCTAAAACGATAGTTTGGATTTTATGAGCAAGTTCTAAACTACCTGCATCTTTAATTAAAATGCCATTCTCTGCACCTTTGCCAGTTCCGACCATAATCGAAGTTGGAGCCGCTAAGCCCAGCGCACAAGGACAAGCGATAATCAGCACACCTACGGCTGAAATCGTGGCTAGGGTGATGTTGCCCATAATCTCAAACCAGATCATAAATGTTGCGATCGCTATCGAAATCACCACAGGTACAAACCAACCAGTCACTTGATCGGCAAGTCTTTGAATCGGAGCTTTAGAACCCTGAGCATCCTTGACAAGCTGCACAATTTGCGAGAGAACTGTATCTTTACCAATTCGATTGGCTCGAATTTGTAAACTGCCAGATTTGTTCATCGTTGCGCCAATTACGCGATCGCCAACTTTCTTTTCAATGGGAATACTTTCTCCTGTGACCATTGACTCATCAACTGTGGAGTTACCAGCGATCGCCTCTCCATCAACGGGAATCTTTTCACCTGGACGCACGATCACAATATCGTTGATTTGCACATCTTCAATCGGAATATCTGACTCTTTACCATCGCGCAAGACTCGCGCTGTCTTTGCTTGCAAGCCGATTAACTTACGAATCGCATCCGATGTTTCGCCTTTGGCTCGATTTTCAAATAACTTACCTAATAAGATCAAGGTAATCACGATTACCGATACTTCATAGTAGACTTCAGGTTGTAAGCCCTGAGCGATAAAGAAAGTAGGGTTTAAAGTAACCGTAATCGAGTAAGAGAAAGCCGCCAGAGTTCCTAATCCGATCAATGTATCCATTGTGGCAGTATGATTCTTGAATGCTTTCCAAGCACCGATATAAAAAGAACTTCCACACCATAACTGTACGGGGAGAGCTAGTGCTAATTGGAGCCAACGATCATGTAACCATGCAGGAATTAAGGGAATCTGTAATCCTGTCATCATTGGTAGTGAACCAATTACTAAGATTATGCCGATCGCGCTACCGATCCAGACTTTGCGGGTCAGATCTTGCATCTCAGATAGACGATTATTTTTTTCGCGATCGCTATTTACATGATCGGGCAAAATTGCTTCGTATCCAATATCCTTAATTACTTGTTGAATAGAACTAGAAGAGGTTTTTTTCTCGTCGAATTCAATCACTACCTCTTCTGTTGCAAAATTGACATTACTACTAGCAACACCAGATATAGAGCGAGTCGCTGACTGGATGCTATTGGCACAAGAGGCACAGTGCATCCCGCGTAAGCTAAATGTGACTTTACTCATAATTAATCCTTAAACTGCTCGATACATAAGTGCCAGCGCAAGCGCCGACAATTATAACTTCTATTTTTTATACCAAGCTTGCTTCCATTCTTGCATTTGTTTGATTTCTGCTTGCTGCGAAGAAATAATATCTTTTGAAAGTTGCTTGATTTCAGGACGAGTGGATTTAGTGAAGGCCTCTTGAGCCATGATCACAGCACCCTGATGATGAGGAATCATCGCATTGATAAATCGCAAATCGAATTCAGCATCTTTAGCACCTAAATCTTGAGTCATCATCATGCCTTTCATTTGATCAGCATTCATTTCCATCATGCGTCCCATTTTGGTATCGTATGCCATCCGCATACTACTAACTGTGGGATACCACTGTTTTCGCCAAGTCTGTAATTCGGCGATTTCTTTGGTCTGGGCACTGATGATTTCATCAGCGAGCTTTTTAATCTCAGGACGTTGCGATTTCTGTTGAGCTTCTTTCGCCATTGCGATCGCACCTTGGTGATGCGGTGTCATTCCATCAATAAAGCGAAGGTCAAAGTTAGCATCAGCAGGACCTAAATCCATTGCCATGTTACTCATATTCCCTATTTTATCTATTTTATCCATATTGCCCATACTGGTAGGCTTGGAAGTAGACATGGAGCTAGGTGCAGAAGATGCAATAGGTGCGTTGGAAGCAGAGGATTCGGGATTGGTTGTTGCTGTACAAGCAGCTAAAGCACCCGTTGCAATGGAGGCGATCGCTACTAAGCCTAAACTCTGAGATAAAACATGTTTTTTAAGAAAATTCATAAAGATTAAGTTTTTTAGTTATAGAAATTGTAGAGCTAAAAAATGAAATCAAGATGAAATTGCACTATTTCTTAAGTAAGCTAAGGGCTTTGAAGTTGAGGTATATCAACATAATGAGAGCGTTTGGCAGCCTAGCATAAGCTTGCTTTATATATACTTTTATGACATGACATTTCGGCATGGTTATGTAAACGTCTTTATGTCAACTGCATAGTCTGTTTTTAGCGGTATTTGCTACATCTTTGATTAATTGAGCATCTTAAATAATGAGCAATATATACAAACTAGATTATATAGAGCTAATCTATCTAAATAGGTACTAATATTCTTTTTATATAGCCTAAAATCGTAACATACAGCAATTTGCTTTCAAACCTGCCACAAACAATAATATAAAACCCTTTGCGGGGCTTTGCCCTGCGACCCTCGTCGTGGTGGTTTTGATCTACAACTGCTGTATGTAATATTAAAAGGCGTCTTAGGCGATTTTATCCGCAAGCACTTAGTCTTTCATCCTCAAAAGCAATTCAGAAAAAATTCAAAGTTTTAGGACTTACGCATTAGTAGGGACAATTTATGAATTGCCCTTACCACAAATAAAAGCTTTCAGATGTTTTTGCGTAAGTCCTAAGTTTATATAGTTCAATATTTTTAAAGGATAGGTACGAATTGTGACTGAGGGCAACAAAATTATTGCAGTAGAGACTTTGTTTGCGGGTGGAGGTGAGATGGGTGAGTTGATGCGATCGCTAGATTGGTCGCGTACCCCATTAGGAGCAGTCGAAAGCTGGCCATATAGCCTGCGCACTTTAGTAAGCATGATGCTAAGTAACGACTTTGGTATGATGATTTTCTGGGGACCAGATTTAGTACAGATGTACAACGAGGCCTATCGACCGATTCTAGGTGAGCTGAAGCATCCGTATGCAATGGGGCAATGCGCTAGGGACTGCTGGCCAGAGATTTGGGATGTTATAAACCCAATGTTTGAACAAGTGATCGGTACTGAAAAAGCAGTTAGTTCTAATGATTTTCTCCTCTATATAAATCGCAATGGGTTTATAGAAGAGACCCACTTTATCTACTCATATAGCCCGTTACGTGATGATGACAGCAGCGTTAATGGGATTTTAGTGACCGTAACTGAGACAACGGAGCAGGTTTTAGGCGATCGCCGCGTTAGAGTTTTACGAAATTTAGCCGCGCAGCTTCATAAATTGATCTTGAGCGAACAGATTTGTCAAACTAGTATTGAAGTGCTAACCACTAATCGTGAGGACGTACCATTTGCACTAATTTATTTAGTAGACCAAGATGGTGTTCAAGCCCACTTAGCAGGAGCTAGCGGATTAAACCCTAGAACAGATTTCGCTCCTGCTGTAGTGAACCTAAATGAGCAGACTAATATCTGTCCGTGGTCTAAACCTATGCAAATTAGTACTATGCAAGTAGTGACAGATCTCAGTGCTTGGGATGGATTTGCAGAAGCAGGAGAATGGCTTTATCCAGAAACACCGCATACATCTTTGAGCCTGCCTATTCTTAGTAGTTCTATCCAAGAAGTTATTGGTTTTTTAATAATCGGGATTAGTCCTCGCTTAGTCCTAAATGAAAAGTATCAAGAATTTTTGGAACTTGCCGCTATTCAGATTGGCATAGGCTTGGATAATGCAAACATATATAAATCTGAACAAATACGTACTCAAGCTTTGCAGGAAAGTGAGGAGCGTTTTCGTACCTTAGCTGACAACATTGCTCAGTTTGCTTGGATGGCAGACGAAAAGGGATGGATTTTTTGGTATAACCAACGCTGGTTTGACTACACTGGCACAACATTGGAAGATATGCAAGGCTGGGGCTGGCAGCAGGTGCATCATCCTGAACACGTGGAACGGGTTACCGAAAAATTCCTCAGATATCTCGTAACAGGTGAAATCTGGGAGGATACATTCCCGCTTCGTCGTAAAGACGGCGAGTATGGCTGGTTTCTTTCGCGAGCTATTCCTGTTAAAGATGAGAATGGTAAAGTGTTACGCTGGTTTGGTACGAATACTGATATCACTGATCGCAGGAATACTGAAATCGCTCTACAGGAAAGCGAAACACGTTTCCGTAATATGGCTAACAACGCACCAGTGATGGTCTGGGTTACTGACCATACAGGCTACTGTACATTTCTTAGCCAAAACTGGTATGACTTTACAGGACAAACTGAAGAGACAGGCTTAGGATATGGCTGGTTAGACGCGACGCATCCAGAAGATCATGAATATGCTGAAAGCGCATTTATCAAGGCTAATCAACAACAGACCACTTTCTATATAGAATATCGCTTGCGGCGTAAAGATGGCGAATATCGCTGGGCGATTGATGCGGCTAGCCCTCGCATTACAGAAGATGGACAGTTTGAGGGTTACATCGGTTCTGTGATTGATATTACCGAACGAAAAGAAATAGAAATAGAACGCGATCGCAGTCTCCAGCTAGAACAATCTGCTCGTGCAGATGCAGAGCTTCAAAAAAATCGCCTTAATTCAATTTTGATGCAAGCTCCTGCTTTTATTGCGATCCTTCATGGTCGCGAGCTTAAGTTTGAGTTTGCTAATGCTCCTTATTATGAGCTAACTGGCAACCGCGAACTAATCGGTAGCACTGTGCGAGATGTCTTCCCCGAAATAGAAGGACAGGGATTTTTTGAACTGCTTGAGCAGGTATTTGACACTGGAGAGACTTTCTTCGGTGAAGAAATGCCACTTCTATTGAATCGACGTGGTGATGGTAGTTTGGATAAAGTATTTCTCAATTTTATCTATCAGCCTCTTTACGACAGCAATAATATTATTGAAGGAATCATAGCCTTTGGCTTTGAGGTTACTAATCTGGTTGTAGCCAGACAGCAAGCCGAGTCCTTAGCAGAAGAGCTAAAAGCCGAACAAACTGCCTTACAGAAAAGTCAAGCTCATATTAATCGATTAGTTGAAGCCAATAACCTTATGGGTGTAATTTTAGGAGAAGCTGATGGCACAATCTCAGAAGCCAACGGGGCTTTCTTGAGAATGGTTGGTTACACACGCGAAGAATTGCAAAATAGAGAAATCAACTGGAAAGCAATGACACCCCCAGAATGTGTTGAGCGAGACAATCAAGCTCTACAAGAACTAATCAACTCTGGAAGCTGTACAGCATATGAGAAAGAATTTATCTGCAAAGATGGTAGTCGTTTACCAATTCTGGTTGGAGCCACAGCGCTCGAAGACGGTCAACAGGAAAGCAATTGGGTGTGTTATGTTCTCGATCTGACTGAAAGCAAGAAAGTAGAGGTATTGCTACGCAAACAAACCGAAGAGTTATCGAGAATAAATCAGGTAAAAGACGAATTTCTGGCTACGGTTTCCCATGAGTTGCGGACTCCTCTCAATGCCATATTGGGTTATGCAACGATGCTGCGTTCTCGAAAGCTGGATGCAGTTAAGACAGAACGAGCGTTAGAGACAATCGAACGTAGTGCTAAAGCTCAAAATCAATTGATTAATGATTTATTAGATGTGTCCCGCATCATTACTGGCAAGCTGCGCTTAGATGTCCGTCCTATTGTTCTAAGTTCATTAATTGAGTCAGCGATCGATTCCATTCGACCCGCTGCCGAAGCTAAAAATATTCGTATTCAAAGTATTTTAGATCCTAATGCAGGGTTTATTTCTGGTGATGCCGATCGCCTCCAGCAAGTATTTTGGAATTTACTCACTAATGCCGTTAAGTTTACGCCTAAAGGAGGTCGAGTTCACATTCAACTGCAACGAGTTAGTTCTCATGTTGAAATCACAGTCAGTGATACTGGACAAGGCATTACTCCAGAATTTTTACCTTATGTTTTTGATCGCTTACAACAAGCAGATAGTACGACTACCAGAGTACATGGGGGATTAGGACTAGGTTTAGCGATTGTCCGTCATTTGATCGAGCTGCACGGCGGTAGTGTTTATGCAGACAGTGCTGGCGAGGGTTTAGGAGCTTCCTTCACACTTAACCTCCCTATTTTGATCTTACGTTCAGACTCTAAATTTGGTGGGCGTGAACAGCCTTCCATTAGCGAGTCTACTCTTTTAATTGATTCACTTAAACTAAACAACTTGAAGGTTTTAATCGTCGATGATGAAATCGATGCCCGCGAAATGCTTGGCTCTTTACTAAGTACAAATGGAGTAAAAGTGCAGATGGCTGCATCGGCTCAAGACGCCCTGAATATACTCATCGAATGTAACTCTGATCAATTACCCGATGTCCTAATTAGTGATATCGGTATGCCTGAAGTTGATGGCTATACGTTTATGCGTCAAGTTCGCACTTTAGCTCCAGAACAGGGTAGTAGGCTTCCAGCGATCGCGCTTACCGCCTATGCTCGAACTGAAGACCGCATCAAAGCCCTATCGGCAGGATTTCAATCTCATGTACCTAAACCAGTAGAACCAGAGGAGTTCTTGGCGGTACTAGCCTCTTTTGTGAAGCGCTGG
>JBBRMK010000103.1:0-15320 GCA_038230875.1 Pseudanabaenales cyanobacterium | reverse complement strand
GCAAATCAACCAAGAACTAAAGTTCTTGGCTCAAAGCTCAAGTCAGTTAAAACTGACTAAAAAAAGCCTCAAATCAACCTGTTTCAACAGGTTTAAGCTTTTAGCCCGCAATTTATTGCAGGGCAAGTGCGTAAGTCCTAATTAGGTTGTTTAAATAAAAATATTTTGAAGTGCAGTCGTAGAAATGCGATCGCAAGGATGAGTTGGATATGAAAAGTTTAGATATTAATTTTAGTAGCGCGAACAATAGTGACGAGAGAAATCGCCGAGTAGTGATTGAGTTTACAGGCGGTGTTCACTCCGAAATGATGCAAAGGGGAACTCATACAATGAAAGTCCCCTATAGTTCTTTTTCAAAAAAGCTGCAAACAATTCATCGCCTTGGTGGCAAGATCATCAATGTATCTATTCCTCATTTCCAGCTTGACCCTGAAAAAGTTGACTCTAAAAAAGTTGATTTAATTCCTGAAGAGATTCCTGCGATCGCGCCTGAACATCCTTTTGTAGAGCCTTTAAAAAGTTCTCTAGAGACTGCTTCTCACAAGATTTCTGATATTAGTTCAGAAAATATCGCAATTGTTGAACCAATTCTCGAGAATATGGTTGAGGAAACTATTCCAATTGTCCAGAAAGTAGAACCTCTGGAATCCACTGTGCCATTGTCTAAACAGAAAAAGACTAAGACCTCCACTAAATCAAACCATGGTTTTAACAAGCCAAAAGATGACACCCAAGAAAAGCGATCGCCTCGAAAGCCCAAAAGTTAATAAATTACCCAGCATCAAAAGAAATGGGTGATTAAATAGGGCAACTTTTACGCCAAATTTGACGAGCAAGTCTAAAAACAAGCCCGTCGCACCCGTTGTATTTTTTTATGCTTCGATAATTACGCGAACATTGCCACGTTTTTTATTGACACGACAAGCAGTAGTCTCACCAGAGCGTTCAAAATCAAGATCTAGCAATGTTTGTCCAATGCGTAAATTTTGAACTGATAGACGGTTAATGGAATTTATCAAACAGGGATCGATGATGCGGAGTTGATTATTAGGAGCATCAGGTACAAGATTAATCATGATAGAGATTAATTGGAATATAGTTCCAGTTGCCCAAGCTTGAGGTGAACAGGCGACAGGGTATTGTACTGGTACACTAAAACCATCCTGAGCATAACCACACAGTAACTCAGGGGGGCGATGATATGGCTGGGCAATGGTCATATCAATTAAGCCTTGAGCGATTCTCAATGATTGTTTAACCAAACTTTGCGATCGCATACCGAGGGCAATCAGACTATTATCATGAGGCCAAACTGAACCAATATGATATCCCATGGGATTATAGGCGGGAGAAAGGCTACTAAGAGTTCGCACACCCCATCCATTAAACATATCTGGTTCATTTAAACGGGCAGCTACCCTGAGGGCTTTTTCCTGATCGAAAATCCCTAAATTTAAGCAATGTCCTGGATTAGAAGTAATGCTATCAACGGGTTTACCTTTACCATCTAACGCTAAAGCACAATAGTCTTGATCAGGCAACCAAAAATCTTGATTGAACCGCGATTTTAAATCTTTTGCCTGCAATCGCCATTGTTCCGCTAAGCCAAATAGTTGCCTTTTCTCAGCTAACTCGCTCATCCGAATCTTTGCAGCATAAACATAACCTTGCACCTCACATAAAGCGATCGCTCCCTCAGCAAGTTCTCCTTTGCCATTGACAATGCAATTCTCAGAATCTTTCCAGCCTTGATTTAACAAGCCTTTTTTGGACTTGCGATGGTAAATGAGATAACCAGTTTCTTGACAGTTGCGATCAATCCAGGACATAGCCGAGATCGCGTTTGGCCAGAGCTGCTCTAAGGTTGTCTGATCAGCAGTCCAAGCAAAATACTCAGCATAGAGCATCAACCACAGTGGCGTAGCATCAACAGTGCCATAGTAAGGAGTGTGCGGGACTTCATGACAACGAGCCATCTCACCAAGCCGAATTTCATGTAGAATCTTACCGCGTTGTTCATCTCGCCATTCATCATCGATTTGACCTTGATGGAAAGCTAGAAGCGAGAGCGTATCACGAGCGATCGAAGAATCTAAAGCTAAGGTTTGAGAAGCAGCAATGAGCGAATCTCTACCAAATAAAGTTGAGAACCAAGGTACTCCCGCCGAGAGGAAATTATTCTTTTCAGAAGTTTGTCTTAATAAATAAATATCCTGTACAGCTCGATCAATCACTTGATTCAATGTTTTATTATCGGTTTGAATTTTCGTGATTTGCTCTGTCCAGATTTTTTCTTCTAACAACTCCTCTGTTTTTGCCTGTGCGAAAGTCTGCGGTACATTAACGATCGAGGTAGGACGATTATTTGTAAATAAGTGAATCCGATATCCTAAAGTTCTACATTCATGCGCCGCCAAGTCTAAGCGCCAAACTGCTGTATATCCATGAATTTCCTGAGGTTGAAAAGCAGTAAACTGAATTCGCGATTCCATTAAACTTCCGTCTAGTCCTTCATAAGCCAGAACTATTTCTTTTGGTAATACTTCAGCAGACTTTAGATCTAGATTAGGCAAATAGCGCAGAAAACTTCCTCTTTTTTCGCGTTTAGTCCCTCTCACTTCAAATAAATCCATGAAGTCAGCATTTAAGCTCAAACTAAGAGTGAAGCTGACTGGATGAGTGTTGTAATTGGTTACTTGCATTTCCTCAAAAAAGCCACCTTTGATCACAATTTCTCGATGAATATCAATGGTTTCAGTTTTAATTTGATCGCCATTTTGATCATTAATCTCAGGATTTGAACATAAAACCGTCATCGCAAATCCTTTATGAGCAGTACTGCTAAAAGAAATAGGCGATCGCCCATCAATTTGCAACTCTAAACGGCTCAGGAACCTTGTATCGCGACAGAACAATCCCATGCTGTCTTCAATCCCACCGAGGCGACAGCTAAGATCAGAAATGTTTCCTAATGTATCGGTGATCAAAAATAAATCATCATCTTTTAAGGTTAAAGTGGAAATAGGATGTTCGCCTATTACACAAGTCCATGGAGCCATCAGCGTTGGGTCGATAGGTACAAATCTTCTTCCACCAACTTCAATGGTGACTGGCTCAATTACAGATGATTCAATTGCGACTAGTTCAGTTGTATCGGGCATATTAGTTGATTAGATTTACTTTTTTTAACATAGGCTGTAAACAATCCTTAGGATGTCAGTATTAAGTGTAGCGAATCGACACTACAGCCTGTTGAGGCTTTGAGTAGTACAGAAAACTTTTTGAAAGTGCCGCTTCGCGGCACTTTCAAAAAGTTTTCTGGGTTTTATAACAGCGCAAAGCTCTGTATCGTATAAGTGTCACTTTGATTTGTCTCGTTGGTAATTATCATAGATACAAAGAGTTACGCCGATCTGTTTATGCTGATCCATATTATGCTGATCTATTTATGCTTGGCATCTTATAGCTCCAAGCATGTTCGTGCATAATTGACCGCGCCAAAACATGCCGATAGAGTTCACTGAGTTGAATTGTTACTCCAGTCCAACTAAATCGTTCATTTACATTTGCTAATGCTTGCTTTCTCATCTTCCGAACCCATAATTCATCAAAGAGAATGCGATGAATGCCATTAGCAAAAGCTTGGATATCTTTAGGTTCAACTAAAAGTCCAGTTTCTTCAGGAATAATTGTAAATTTTAAGCCGCCTACATTAGAAGCAACCACAGGAACTCCGCAAGCCATCGCCTCGATCGCTACTAATCCAAATGGTTCATAATGACTAGGAATCACACAAACATCAGCAGCGGTATAGTACAAAGGTAAAATATCGTGCCCAATCCTACCTGCAAAGAGTGTACATTCCCGCAGCCCTAGTTCATCTACGATCTTTTCAATTCTATTTCTTTCCTCACCATCAGGCATACTTGCTGAACTTCCACCAACAATGACCAGCTTGAGATTTTTTAGATCCTGTTCTTTTAAAAGCGCGATCGCCCTAACCAAAGTTTCAATACCTTTACGTTCATCAAATCGACCCACGTAGAGAACAACATTTTCTTGGCTACCTAGTTTAAGTGTTGTACGAGCATTAGCCTTCGAGGTTAACCGAAAATTATTGATGTCAGTACCACAGGGAATAACTTCGATTTGACCACGAGTGGACACAAGCGATCGCAAAGTTTCTTCCTCTTGGGGACTAGTAGCAACTACACAATTAGCACGTTCTAAAATTTCACGCTCAACCTTCAGACGAGTATTCGCAATTTCAGGAATCACTACTTGAGATTGATATTTTACTGCTCCTAAAGAATGATAAGTATGAACCAATTGGATGCCACTAGTTTTTTGCAACTCCAATCCAGCCCAAGCAGAAAGCCAATAATTAGTATGAATTAATGGATAATTTAAGCCCTGACTACTCTGAAACGATTGAAATGAACTAACGAATTCTGGCATATGTTCAAGCAATCTATCTCTCGGAATATACTCTTCTGCACCTGCTTTGAGACGGATTGTTCGACAATGTGGTGAATGTTGCACAATTGCAGGATCATCCTTACGGACTTTACGGGTAAACATATCTACCTGCCAGCCTAGTGCAGCCAAGGTTTCTCCAACATGTCTAACATATACGTTTTGTCCACCTGCTTCTTCACAACCGACTTCTGCGGCAGGATCAGCATGATCGGAAATGAGTGCGATCGCCTGTCTATTTAAACTAAGCATAATATTTATCTCCTGTTGATGATGTTTTTTCTAAAACTCTCACCCCTCACCCAGTCCCTCAGCCCTAAGGAGAGGGTGAGGGAAATCTTCATAACGCTAGTTATTGCAGTACCAGTTGCCGACTTTGTCCATTTCTGGAGTATTTTTCGCCTAAAACCTTTTGATAAGTTGCTTCATATCCATCTGCCATGCGTTTGGCAGTGAAGTTGATTAAAACGTGCTCTCTACAAGCTAGCCGATTTAACTGGGCTGCTTTCGCGATCGCGTCTATACACTCGTTAACATTCTGGCAAAGAAATCCGCTCACACCATCAGCGATCACTTCCGAAGCTGATCCTAAATTCATTGCAATTACTGGTGTTCCTGTTACCATGGACTCGATCATCACTAGTCCAAATGGTTCTCTCCATGTAATTGGGAATAGAGTTGCTACGGCTCCACCCATAAGCACACTCTTTTGTTGATGATTAGCTTCTCCTAAAAATTCAATCTGCTTTCCATCAATATGAGGGCGAATGACTTGCTCGAAGTATTCTACATCCACAGCATCCACTTTCCCTGCCATCTTAAGATGCCATCCAGAGCGTTGAGCGATTTCAATTGCTAAATGTGCTCCCTTTTCAGGTGACATTCTTCCCAAAAAAGCCAGATACGGTGGCTGTTCTGGCTGAGAATAAAAATCATAAGTATTAGGAGCTATACCGTTATAAATGGTGGATGCATAGTTTAAACCTAAACTTGACTCCCTCTGTGAATTAGAAATACTAATAAAAGGTTGCGCACGAAAATGCGTAAACAATTTTTCATTGTCGGGTGTAAAGATGCCGTGAAGAGTATGAACTGTCGGTGTTTTTACCAAATTGGAATATGGCAAAGCTACACAACCAACATGGGAATGAATAATATCAAACTTATCAGCGTTCTCATAGACTCGCGTCATATTCAGCATGTCATAGATGTTAGGATCTTTAACACTACTATCTAATCGTAAAGCTCTAGGATGGACTGACTCTAACTTGGCTTGAGTAGTCGAGTCACCAGATGCAAAGAGAGTAACTTCATGACCACGATTTACTAATTCTTCTGTCAGTAAACTTACTACTAATTCAGTACCACCATAAGCAGGAGGTGGTACTTGTTCCCATAAGGGAGCAACTTGGGCAATTCTCATTATAAATCTCCTAGCTATAACTTTTGATGTAGGCTATAATAACGACTGAATATGTATCTATAGTTGTTATCTCAATACTTTCACTTTAATTGATAGATGTTTGAAATAACGTATATTTAAATCCTTAATTTCTATCAGTTGTATGAGAATGCATTAAAACTTTATAGAGAAGCAAAAAGATTCTATTCCTTTTTATATAGAAAATGTATTTGTCAACCTCCAATTGGTAGAATTAAAAATCAAACAAATATTATAAGAACCAAACTTAAAACATAAAAAGGAGATAGTCGTTTATTGACTATCTCCTTTTTGTTTTTATATACTGCGTCTAGAATGAAATTCATAGTTACAGCAGATTGAGAACAAACCAAACCCAGATTTTTTGTAAAAGCCACGCAAAGCGTGGCTTTTACAAAAAATCTAGTAGTGCGTTTGTTCAGGATTCGCTGTATGTTAAAGGGTCGCAGGGCAAAGCCCCGCTTTGGGCTTTTCTGAGTCCATGTTGAAAACTTCGGTTTTCAACATGGACTCGATATAGAACCTTTAAATTAAGTCCTTAATTCAATGTGTAGTAATTCAAACTTACATACGACCGCGCAACATTTGCGCCATTTCGTTAGGCTTTGGCGAGTTCTCTACGGCTGTTTCTTCTGTAATTCTCCCATCTTCATAGAGTTTATAGAGTGATTGATTCATATTTACCATTCCCTCATAAGTACATTTAGGAATAATTGCCTCAATCTCATCGACCTCACCGCGCTTGATGTAGTCGCGCACAGCATCAGTATTAATCATGATTTCGTGGACTGCTGCCCGCTTGCCATCAGTAGTACGCACCAGCGATTGAGCGATAACACCTACCAATGATTCCGCCACCTGAATTCTCATAGGCGCTTGCTGTTCAGGTTCATAAAGGTTCAAAATCCGTTCAATCGTTTTGACTGCACTATTAGTATGCAGCGTTCCGAATACTAAGTGACCCGTTTGAGCAGCCTTCAGCGCGGTATTTACAGTCTCTTTATCACGCATTTCTCCAATCAGAATGATATCAGGATCTTCGCGCAAAGCCGCCTTGAGCGCACTGTCAAACTTGTGAGTATGAATGCCTACCTCCCGTTGTTTGATTAGGGCTTTTTTGCTTTGATGGACAAATTCAATTGGATCTTCAATCGAAATTAAATGCTTTTGCATTTCGGCGTTGATAAAGTCCACCATCGCTGCCATGGTGGTTGATTTGCCCGATCCTGTAGGACCAGTTACAAGGATCAGCCCTTTGTGGGTATAGCAAAGTTCTCGGAAAATCTCTGGCAACCCAAGCTGCTCAATTGAGAGGATCTTTAATGGAATTAGTCTTAATACCATCGCCGATCCGCGTAACGAATCAAAAACATTGATCCGACAACGGGCAAATTCGTATTGAGTTGCACCATCAAATTCTAGGGTGTCTCGAAATTGTAGGATTTGCTTATCATCCATAATTTCAGTCAGCCAAGTGTCAAAAGTCTGCTTGTCTGGGACAGGATATTGATCCTGAGTAATCATTAAGCCACGACTACGAAATCTTACTGGCTCATTAACACCTGCATGAACATCAGAGCATCCTTGTTCATGAGCATCTTTAACAATTTGAGCAAGAGTTGGCTGTCCTGAGCTACGCTGCAAGAGTGATGGTATGCCTAGCCCTGGTAAGTTTGGAGGTGGACCTGGACGAATTGGGGGACGTGGATTAGGAGGCGGCGGCACATTGGTAACTTGGGTATCTGTAGGGATTGCCATCTGTGCTTGGCGAACAGCTGCAGCAGCACGAGCCTGTTGAGCCGCTTGAGCTTGTTGGATTTGGGCGGGAGTCAGAGCTGCACGACCTTGGGCAACTTGAGCTTGAGGATTAGGAGGGGCTTGAGGATTAGGAGGGGCTTGAGGATTTGAAGCGACACGCTGTGGAACAGAAGGTGGCGCTGTAGGATTGCTGCGCGATGATTGTGGCAAACCACCTCCCGAAGAAGGTGGGGGTAAGGGAGGCATACCAGCAGAGTGCGTCATAGTTGAACCTCAGTTCTTAATCAGTTTTAATGAAGAAAGTTTTGCTAGTCAAATTCTGTGATTTGACCTAAAAATAACCAATCTTGTAACTCTATAGGCTAAAAATATATTAGCTGTTGTAAATATTAGCTGTTGTAAATACTATCCTCAAATAATTAATGAATATTCTCAGTGCGCTGCGATCAAAGCCGAGCGCAGATAGCAAAAAAGCCCCTAAACCATCAACTCCTAAACAAACTAAGGGAATTGAAATCAAGTCTCAACGTGAATTAGATTATATGCGTGAATCATCTCGCATTGTGGCAACTGTACTCAAGGAAATTTCGGAAATAATTGCTCCTGGCATGACAACAATGGATCTTGATGCCCATGCCGAGCGACGTATTCGTGAAATGGGTGCTGTTCCAAGTTTTAAGGGATATGGTGGATTCCCTGCTAGCATTTGCTCTAGTATCAACAATGAAGTTGTTCACGGCATTCCTAACGCTAAAAAGGTGATTAAACTAGGTGACCTAGTCAAGATTGATACTGGTGCTTTTAAAAATGGGTTTCATGGGGACTCTTGTATTACCGTGGGCATTGGCACAATTAGCGAGAAGGCTACTAAGCTAATGCGAGTGGCTGAAGAGGCACTGTTTAAGGGAATTGAGCAGATTAAGCCAGGTAATTGTATGCTTGATTTGGCTGGGGCAATTGAAGATCATGTTAAAGCAAATGGCTTTGCGATCGTCGAAGATTTTACAGGGCATGGTGTGGGGCGCAATCTCCATGAGGAGCCATCAGTATTTAATTTCCGTACGCACCAGTTACCAAATGTACGGTTTCGTCCTGGAATGACTTTGGCGATCGAGCCTATTTTAAATGCTGGATCAAAGCGGGTGCGAATCTTGGCGGACAAGTGGACTGCGGTAACAGTTGATAATCAACTTTCAGCACAGTTTGAACATACAGTTTTGGTAACTGAGACTGGCTACGAAATTTTTACCGATCGCACTAAAGTTTAATCGCACTAAAGTCTAATCGCATTAATCAAATAATTTTTAAAAAGCCTCGCTTCGCAAGACTTTTTAAAAATTGTTTATAAATTTATAGAAAGTGAATTTATGCAAAATATCTTTTTAGCTGGTTCTAGTCGCGGCGTTGGGCGGGAGATTGCCAAACTTTTGCTAGAGAATGAACCGCCATCTGTGAATTTGAAAGTATTGCTTCGCAATCCTACTTATGCAGTTGAGCTAGAAGCACTGGGAGCTGAGGTGGTTATTGGTGATGCTCTGAATCCTAGTGAGATTGAATCGGTAATATTGCCGAAAAATAAGATCGATGTGGTGATTTCGACAATGGGGGGAGTGCTAAGCGATCGCGGAGAACGCGCCGATTGTGAAGGAAATAAAAATCTAATTGATGTCGCGGTAAAGGCGGGAGTTAAGAAATTTATTCTCGTTTCCTCGATTGGTACTGGTAATAGTGTTGTTGCTCTTACGACTCAGGTTTTAATTGCCTTAGGTGCAATTCTCAAAGAAAAAGAAAAAGCGGAGCAGCATTTAGTGGCTAGCGGCTTAACTTATACGATTATTCGCCCAGGCGGATTGAAATCGGAAGCGGCGACAGGAAATGCGGTGCTGACAGAAAATCCAACTGTTTCAGGGATTATCCATCGGGCTGATGTCGCTAATTTGGTTTGTCAATGTTTAAATTCTGAAAAAGTAAATAATAAAGTTTTTTCAGCAATTGATCGCAATATGCTCTTTAAACCAGTAGAGTTTGAAATATTCGCTCTCTGAAATAGGTACAGCGCCTTGCGCTGCAACAAAACCCAGATAATTTGTTGAAAGTGCCGCGAAGCGGCACTTTCAACAAATTATCTGTATCACTCAAACCCTCAATAGGCTGTATGCAGGAATATATCGTTAAATCTGGAGATACTCTTTCAAGTATTGCCAGACGTTTATTGGGTGCAAATGCAGATTGGCGAGAGATTGCTCGTATTAATAACATTACGAATCCTGCAAGTTTGCAAGTAGGGCAACGTCTGCTGATTCCAAATGCTGCAACTCCACCGATCGCTCAAAACTCTGAAGTCGCAATGGTCAAAAACACATTGCAGGGAGTCTACCCGCCTAATAAAATTGCAATTTCTTTTACTACTGTTGGCAATGATGTAATTGCTAAGCTACTGAATACGGGACAACAAGAATCATTTGCTAAAACTAAAGATCTTGGGGTTTATCGGTTTGGCATTTTTAAACTGCGCGACTTTATCGTTTATGGCTCAGGTTTACTGCAACAGTTACAAATGAGTCCCTCAGAAATTAATGTGATGTTGGTAACGGCTGCTAATGAGGGCAGTCTCGATGCAATTAACACTTGGGACAGTCAATACTTAAGTTTTGGCATATTCCAGTGGACACTCGGTTCAGCAGGGCAACAAGGAGAATTACCTGCCTTGTTAACTACTTTAAAGAGACGATATCCCTCAGAGTTTCAATATTATTTTGGACAGTTTGGTATAGATGCAACTTCTTTAGATGGGATCACAGGCTGGCTCTCGCTCAATAGCATTCGCCTTGTCACTGAAGCTGATAAAAATCTTATGCGTCAACCAATTTGGGCTTTGCGATTTGCGATCGCGGGGATGGATTCTCTAATCCAATCTGTCCAAGTACTTCACGGAATTTCTCGACTTGATCGCTTTTATTTCAGTCCATCGCAAACGCTACAAGGTTTTACGCTTTCACAAATTTTGAGTTCCGAATTCGCAGTAGCCTTATTGCTCGATCATCATGTTAATCGTCCTAGCCATGTGATTGGCTGCGTTGCTGATGCGATCGCCCGATCAGGACTAACCCCTGCTCAAATGGCTCAAAGCTCTGCTGACAATGAAGCGTTAATTGTCCAAAATTACTTAACTCTGCGCGAAACCTATGGTGGGGTAAATGCGATGACTAAATCAAAACAAAGGGCAGAATTGATAAGGCAGGCGATTGGCACTGGTAGTTTATCTGCTCAAAGATTTTCATTTCGCTCTAACCGCCAATCAAGATTTGTCTCACTCTAAATTGCCTCTCCAAAAAGCAAATGAGGCGCGATGCGCCTCATTTGTTCTCTCAAGTTGTATAGCTGTCGCCAAGTGTATCAGGACATAAACCCCAAAAGAGAGTTGCGGCGCGCCGCAACTCTCTTTTGGGGTTTGATCTTGTTCTAACATGGCTGACGACAGCTATATTAAGGTCGATTGATGTCAACAACAGGGGTGGGTGTTTGTTGATCAGGAATAAAAAAACTACTCGTTGGTTTGGGCAATACTTCTACATCTTCAACAATAAACTTTTTTGAGTTAGGCAAAGCTGTTTCCTGATCAGCCCAACGACTACGAATAGGGATTACTTCTACTGGGGTAGACAGTAAAGGCAGAGTAGTGCTTGCCTTAGTCGCGATTGGTTGATCAAAATTAGTACTAGTTTCATAAGATCGACTACGCGTGTAAATCTTTTGGCGCAATGCAATAATTCGATCAGAAATTCTTTCATCAGCATTTGCCGAAATTGCTAAGGGATCACGCATTGAGTTATAAGCTCGGTCAACTCTTGAATACATAGTTTTGCGATCGCTAGTATTTGTACTTGCTACAGCAATCGGTCGAGTCAGTCCCCCTAATTCTTGCTGCGATCGAGATTTCATATCAGCAATGATTTCTAATTCGTCTAGAAAAAATGAAGTTTTACTATCTTGATTGGGAGGCGACGCTTTTGGTTTAGCCGTAGGACTGACCTTAGGCAATTTTATGCCCGAAGGAGATGGGTTAACGCCCTCTAGAGCTTGCTTGCCAAAGTTGAAAGCAATTAGTCCTGTAATAGCACCAACAATTATCATTGCAAATAGCAACATGAAACTATAGCTCAGCCTAAATTGCTTAGGTGGCTTTCTTTTCTTACGTAAACGTTTTTCGGGTCGGGTTGTTGCCATCACAAACTTGTTTAGCGAAAATTTCCCTTGAGTAACCCATAAGGTAACTTGCTTGATAGCATATAATACTTACGGCTATAATCACAATATGACCTAGGTTGGCTGACTGGTAAAGCAAACGACTCATAATCGTTGATATGTCGGTTCGATTCCGACACCTAGGATTAGCTATACAAAAAATCACAAGCCTAAGCCTATAGGATTAATTCCTACTCCCTTCCCAGTGAAAAATTAGACGTTGCAGCGCTTTGCGCCGCAACGCTAATCCTTGGTTTTGTATGTCTATTTCTATAGTGGGAAGGGAGTAAACGCAGCAGATCGGCTAAATAGTGCCGCCCATACCTTCGATAAAGGTGTCGATAAAGTCTTTAATTTTTTGAGATACACGCTCAATAATTGTTTTACGGTCTAAGATTTTGGGCTTAAAGTTTAGTGAATCAGAGATTTCTTGATCGCGGGGTAAGCGGTTGGCAAAGTTATAGGTTTTGAGGATCTCTTCTAGTTTTTCGGTTTGCAGATTTTCGTTAGTGCAAAGCTCATTGAATGCTGCGGCTTTTTTAACGAGCCAATAGTTCTCAAAGGCAATCGCTACATCTTCATTAGGGTTAATTTTTGACAGGTCATTTTCTATAAACTCCTCAATGAGAGAGCGTTTGCTGCGGAGTTGGATTTCTCCAGTCATCAGGTCGATCGCTTCTTGGCGACGTTTTTGAGCTTCGGCGGGGTTGATGCGGCTCATAGTTCTCAATAGGCTGAGAATGTAGGCGACGTTAATTTCATCGCGATGAATGAGACTAAGTTCAAAGTCCACATTATCGAGAACTGAAGATGTTTCGCTGGTGCTCTCTCTTTTTGCAATGTCATGAATATCGAGATATTTGCTTTTATAGTCATCAAAATTTTGCGGTTCAAGGGTCAGATCCGTTTCTTCATAGTCAGCGAAGGTGGTGAGGACATTTTTGAGGCGTAATAATTCGCGAAACTGGGTGACAAAGGCTAGTTGAGCATCTTCATCGGGCAGTTTGTCAACGCTTTGATAGGTGGGTGTTAGAGCCAAAAGCTCCGTAACTGCGTCATTGAATTGAGTTACATAGTCCTCATAGGGCTGAACTAGGACTGTCTCTTTAGCGTCTTTATTGGAGAATAGGGCGATCGCTTCATCAGTGGCTTTTTTGAGGTTGCGAAAACAGACGATATTACCTTGAGATTTTTTATCATTAAGAATGCGATTGGTGCGAGAAAAGGCTTGAATTAAGCCGTGAAACTTGAGATTTTTATCGACATAGAGTGTGTTGAGTCTGGGGCTATCAAAGCCTGTTAAGAACATATTCACCACTAATAAAATGTCAATCTCTCCATTCCTGACACGCTTAGAGATATCTTGAGCGTAGTTATAAAAGGCTTGACTGTCGTTGATGCTGTGTTTGGTGTTAAAGAGAGTGTTGTAATCAGCGATGTATTGCTCTAATTTGTTGCGATTAGAAAGAGCAAGGGGCTTAAGCCCCTTGTTATCTGGAATGTCAAAGGATTCTTCTTCGATTAAGCCATTTGCTTCTGGGTTCTCTTCGTTGACGGCATAGCTGAAAATGGTTGCGATTTTGAGAGGTTTCGCTACCTGCGATTGTTGTTGTTTGAATAGGTCGTAATATTTGATCAGAGTTTCGATATTGCTCACGTAAAACATGGCGGTGAAGTCAGGAGCTTTGGTTTTCTGTGGATGGTGAGTGAGAATGTACTCAGTGACTTTTGCGAGTCTTGCTGGACTTTCTAGCATAGCTTTGGTGTCGGTTTCCTCCACAGCTATATCGATCGCATTGGCACTTTTTTGCTTCCTTTTTTTACTGGGTTTAGCAGTCTGTTGCTGCTGCTCATCAGACTCCGTGCTTTTTCCGACATATTCCACTGCAAAGCGGAGTACGTTCTCATCTTTGATCGCATCAACTATCACGTATTTATGCAAGCATTCATCGAATAATGACTTAGTGGTTAGCTGATGCTCTTTAGTGCCAAATGCGTTGTCTGCCAAGATTGGTGTACCTGTAAAGCCAAACATTTGAGCATTTTGAAAAAACTTTTTGATGTTGCGGTGAGTTTCTCCAAACTGGCTGCGGTGACATTTATCGAAGATAAAGACAAATTTTTTATCTTTTAGATGTTTGATTTTGTCGAGATAGCGCTCTTTGACGATCGCAATGTTTAGCTTCTGAATGGTGGTGACGATTAAAGGAACTGTGTCGTCATTGAGTTGTTTGATTAGGTCGTTTGTGTTGTTTGTTTCGTTTACACTGCCTTCGCAAAACTGGTTAAATTCCTTGGTGGTTTGATAATCGAGATCTTTTCGATCAACGACAAAGAGAACTTTATGTACTTTGAGCTGACGCATGATGATCTGGCTTGCCTTAAAGGATGTGAGGGTTTTGCCCGATCCTGTGGTGTGCCAGATGTAGCCGTTAGCGGTACTGTTTTTGACGCGATCAACTAATGCTTCTGTTGCATAAACTTCATAGGGGCGGAGGATTTTGAGGATGTTGCTAGTGGTGATCACGATATATCGGGCGATCATTTTGGCGACATGGCAGGGTCGGAGAAAGGTGTTAGTAAATTCGCTCAGGGCTGATATGCGATTGTTCTCTTTGTCTGTCCAATAGAAGGTTTGTTGGAAGGATTGATTTTTGTTGTTTGCGAAGTATTTTGTATTTACGCCGTTGCTGATGATGAATAGCTGCACATATTGGAATAGTCCCGCCCCTGCGTCATAGGATTCATGGTGATAGCGGTTAATTTGATGAAAGACTTTTTTCATCTCTTCACCGCGTCGTTTTAGTTCTATCTGTACCAGTGGCAAGCCATTAATAAGGATGGTTACGTCATAGCGATTTTTGCGCTTGCCTGACGATCGCGATTTGGTTGCTAACTTGAAACTCGTTTCTGCACTAGTCATCGCAGTTTAAAAAGCTGATGTAAATGGTTTCCGTGGGTTTGCCATCGATGGTGTCGCGTTTGAGGGCGTATTTGTCGCGGAGGATTTTGGCGCGATCGCTAAACAGTCCTGTATTGAGATGGTTGAGAATGCACTCAAATTCGGTTTTGTTAAGGGTGATATTGCTGTTATGGATTTCTAGCTGTTGTTTGAGATTGGCAAGCATAGAGGCTTGATCTTTAATCTTGACCCTTGCATATTTCATGCCTTGCAGTTGGGCGATTAAGGATGCTTCGAGTTCGGCTTCGGGTTGGGTGGTCATGGTTTGGCGTTAATAAACTTCGTCGTGGCTGCCGATACAGCACTTTGCCTAACAATTTGGTACAGTAAAAGGGTAAAAGTAAGCAATTACATAAGATGAAAGCATACTCGTTAGATCTACGAGAAAAAATTGTAGGAGCATACGAAGTAGGTCATACTTCCATACGAAAAGTAGCG
>JBBRMK010000102.1:0-15607 GCA_038230875.1 Pseudanabaenales cyanobacterium | reverse complement strand
TTCCAAAATTTATCCAAGACTTGAAGGATTTGCAGGTTTTGTTTCAAAAGGCTTCTGGCGAATTAACAGTGGCTGATGAGATTGAGTCAAAGCCTAGCTGGAATATTTATTTTTATTTGGGTCGCTTGGTATATGCAACGGTTGGTGGACATCGTGTGCGTAGATTGGCAAGAGCTGTACGGCAACATTCTCAAAGTATAAACATCCAAGAATTTTTAAAGAAGGTTGATACTAGGGTTGAGGCTTGGGAACTAAAAGTAATGGAGCAAGCTATTCAAGATAATCAACTAACTATTGAACAGGTTCGAGCAATCATTCAGTCCAGTATTCATGAAGTTTTTTATAGTTTGAGTGAACAAAAACAACCAAAATCATCGTGGAAGCCTCTTGAAACCCTCCCATTTAAGCCCATTGTGGCGATGTCTATGGCGCAGACTTTAGACAAAATTGTGATAGACCAGCAAAAGTGGCAACAAGCTGGACTTTCTCATGTCCAGAATATGATTCAAGGTTTTTCATTTGATCTATCGCCTCATATTACAAATCTAGACCAGTTAAAGGTCATGGTAAATTCTCAAGCAATCTCTGAGAAAACCTATCACCGCCTCAAAAAAACCTTGAATGGGACAAATACTCTTTGGGACTTGTCAATTATTATGCATTGCTCAATGATTGCAGTGATGCGATCGCTCTTGCCATTTGTAGTAGATGGAATTGTTGGTTTTAAAGAAATTGTTGATTGGGCATCTCCAAGCTGGAGGCTAGCTCCTAAGTCAAAGGGATTTGCTAGTCGAGGTTTGATTGCTTGTATTGATGATAGTCCCCAGGTAGAGATAGAAATGCGGCGCATTCTTGAACCACTAGGTTATGAAGTACTCGGAATTATTGAACCTTTACAAAGCGTTAGTACTTTGTTGCAACGCAAACCCGACTTAATTTTTCTTGATTTAATTATGCCAAATACTAATGGCTACGAACTATGTACTTTTTTGCGAAAAACAACCACATTTCAGGAGATTCCGATTGTGATTTTAACGGGACGTGACGGTGTAATTGATCGTGTGCGGGCAAAGATGGCTGGCTCATCAGACTTTTTGAGCAAGCCGCCAGACCCAAACAAGGTCTTGCAAATATTGAAAAAGTTTTTGCACGCAAATTAAGTTTAAAAAATCAATACAGGAAAAAATTGAGATATGAGTACGATTTTAGTAGTTGAAGATACGTTGACTCAGGCTGAGATTATTACAGGCAGTTTGAGAAATGCTGGATTTATGACCGTTTTGGCGACAAATGGAGTTGAAGCTAGATCCTGTATTAGTCAACAAAAGCCTAGCGCGATTGTTTTGGATGTGGTTTTGCCAAATGAAAGTGGGTTTGAGTTATGTCGCGAACTAAAAGATAAACCTGAGACAAAGGATATTCCGATTGTGCTATGTTCAACCAAAAGTGGAGAGATGGATAAGTTTTGGGGGATGAAGCAAGGAGCTTCGGCTTATATAACCAAGCCGATTGATATTGCTGAACTTGTCCGCACGATTAAGTTATTATTAAAAGATTAGGAGGCTGATCGCTTTGACAAAGCAAAGGACTGGCAGTCAAAAAGCCCTAACTCAGTTAAACGCTGAACAATTCCTGACTTTTTCTCTATCACTAGAGCAGCAAGCTTTATTGCCAACACAGCAGTTGCTTGAAATCGTTAAGGTCAATTTATCACAGATAACTGCGATCGCAGGTTTAGAGCCTTATGTAATTGGAATATATAACTGGCGAGGTGATGTGATTTGGGTAATTGATTTGCCGAGCATGTTGGGATTTACACCTATTTATGCTCAAGAAGATAATCGAGGGGGATTTCAAGATCGGTGTCACATTATATTTTTGCGGAGTGAAGATATGACGATCGGATTTGCTGTGCCTCAGGTAGGACAAATGGTAAAGATCGATACCACCAAAATCCAAGCTTCAGCGATCGCATTCGAGTATGAATCATTATCAGATATCTGCTCTGGATATTGGCTAAATGCCAATAATAAAACTCTATTAGTACTTGATGGAGTTGCGATCATCCAGAGATTTAAATAATTTTTTTAAAACTCTTTAAAGAGCCTTGATTTTTTTAATGTACTTTTTTGGTATTTAGGATTAAAGATTATGCTGACACAAGATAACGAATCAAAAAAAATAAGCAGTAATGGGAATCTTCACACTTCTCAAAAAGAAGCTCAAGAACTAGAAATTGAGCAGAAATTAGCTAACCTTGAGGCTATCCACCTTAACAACGATTTGGAATCCAAACCTAAGTTAGCGAAGCGCAAAAGATGGCGATCTCTATCTCTGCGTACCAAAGCAACTTTGCTGGCAGTATTACTAAGTACAATTCCTGTAGTAGCGATCGGTGGTCTTGCTTACTACTTCTCTAGTCGTTCTATACAACAACGGATTAGTGAGTCGCAAGAGCAAAAAACAAAGACGATCGCGGATAAACTAAATCAATTTGTCTATGAGCGTTATGGCGACATTCAAGTATTGGCAAATAACCCGATTTTCACTAATCGCAAAGTTCAGGCAGTCGTTCCGCAACCTGAGCGAGAATCTATTTTAAATGAGTATGCCAAAGCCTATGGAGTATACAACCTCATTGCATTTGCTGATTTGGATGCAAACACCACGATTTACTCAACGATTACTCCTGAGCCTGCACCTAATATAAAAGGACGGGATTACTTTGAAACCCCCCTGACTACTGGCAAACCATTTATAAGTCAACCGAAGCTATCAACTGTCACCAAAAAACTGAGCTTATTTGTCTCTGCGCCTGTCAAAGCAGTTAACTCAGATAAATATCTTGGCGTAGTGCGAACTCGAATGCCGATTGAAAATTTTGACGATGTCGTTAAGTCAAGTGTAGCCGAAGAAGATGAGTACCATTTAATCGATGCCACTGGAAAAATATTTATTGTATCAGACAAGGAAACAGCTCAAATTGATCGTCAATCAAAGGATGATTTCCCGAAGTTAGCATCATCGATCTCCAGTAAAACCGCAGCTACTGTATTAGATATTGATCGTTCTAATGGTAAAGAGCAATTGATAATTTATGAACCATTGCCTAACTATCGGAATATGCCTAATCTCAATATGGGAGTGATCATTGCGATTGATACTAGTTCTGCTTTTAAGCCCCAACGTGATCTGTTATTTACCCTAGCCACAGGAACAGGTATTACGGCGCTGATAGTAGGATTCCTTGCCGCTTTTATCGCCAATCGTGCTACGAAACCAATTCAAAAAGCGGCGGCGGCGGTTAGCAAAATCGGTCAGGGTGAACTGCAAACACGATTGATCGTTGAAGGGGAAGATGAGCTAGCAGTTTTGGGAGAGAACATTAACCAAATGGCAGCGCAAATGGAAAGCCTTGTTGCTGAACAAGAGAAAGAATCAGGAAGACTGGAGATTGCCCGTCAAGAAGCACGTGCGGATGCCGATGGGGCGACTCAACTACAGAAGCAAGAAAAAGAATTTTTGCAGCGCCGAGCGTTAGAGCTTTTGATCGAAGTTGATCCTGTGAGCCGAGGCGACTTAACGATTCGCGCAAACGTAACTGCTGATGAAGTAGGGACGATCGCTGACTCTTATAATGCGATTATTCGCAACTTGCGTAAGCTAGTAGTTGAGGTGCAGGGAGCCTCTCAGTCAGTAACCGAAACTGCCACCAGTAATGAAATGTCTGTGCGATCAGTGTCAACTGAAGCGATGAAACAGTCAGCATCGATCAACTCGGCGTTAGAAGAAATTAAAGTGATGGCACAATCAAGCCGAGGTGTAGAAACTAAAGCAAAACAAGCCGAACAGGGAATGAAAGTGGCTGTGTCCGTTCTCCAAGAAGGAGACGAAGCAATGAACCTTACAGTTTTAGGTATTTCTGAAATTCGCGAAACAGTGTCAGAAACAGCGAAAAAGGTCAAACGTTTAGGAGAAACTTCGCAAAAGATCTCGCGGATTGTTAACCTGATTAGTAATTTTGCTGCCCAAACCAACCTTTTGGCTCTAAATGCGGCGATCGAAGCTGCTCGTGCAGGAGAAGAAGGACGCGGTTTTAGTGTGGTTGCCGAGGAGGTACGAGATCTCGCCGAACAGTCAGCAACCTCAACGGCGGAAATTGAACAGTTGGTAGAAGAGATTCAGACCCAAACAAATGAAGTAGTCGCAGCGATGGAAACTGGTACAGAGCAAGTGGTTACAGGTACAAAGCTTGTCCAGAATGCTCGCGCAAAGTTAAACCAGATATCAAGGGTGAGTCAAGAGGTGAATGCGATTGTTCAAGAAATCGCGATTGCTGCAGATACACAGACTCAAACCTCTAATCACATGGGGCAGACAATGCAAGGCATTGCCGCGATTGCTGAAGATACATCTAAGCAATCCGAAGATGTGGCGCGATCATTCTCTCAACTTTTACAAGTTGCCCAAGATTTACAGGTGAGCGTATCTCAGTTCAAGGTTAGCTAATAAGTAAATAAGTATTGGCGATGCAAAAACATTACGAATACTTGATTAATTAATGACTATATTTAGATTTAGAGAGCCTTATGTTAATTCAAGAAAAACCAGAGATCACTCCGAATGAAGAAAGTTCTGAAAAGCTTTCATCGGCAAAATCAGTAACGCAAATCTCATTGCCAAACCAAAAGCTGCCAAACCAAAAGCTGCCAATAGTTTCAGCTAAGTCCAAAGTTCCATTATGGAAGGTGCCATCACGAGTTTGGAATAACTTGAGTGTACGTTGGAAATTGTCGATCGTGCTGTTGTTGGCTTCGGGACTGCCAGTAGTTTTGGTGACTCAATCTCTAGTTAACGTATCAGAGCAAGCATCTCTTAAAGAGTTACGGGCTTCAGTACAAGAAAAGGGTTCGTTCTTTGTATCGGAATATGTACTGTGGACAAACTCTGAAAGTAAACGTGATGCGGAAGCGATCGCTAAAAGCATTGAAGATGCAACTCTGGATTTGAGTGATGCAACGGAACTAGCCTCTAAGCGCTCTATCTTACAACCATTATTGCAAATCAGTAGCGAAGATATTGATCCAGAATCGATTAAAAATATCAAGTTAATTACTGATAATCGTGGTCGCAGTATTGAAGGGAATATCCTCATCCTTGATGAAGACTTTAGTAAATTCCCTTTACTCTCTAAAGCGCAAGAAAAACTAGTTTCCCAATCTTATAAACGAGGAGTAGCACCTAATAGTAATTTGGAAAATCTTCCCATTGTCAAAAATGCGATCGCTACTGGCAAGCCAATGTACGGCATCGAATTAATAAAATCCTCAGATCTGCAATCTTTGGGATTAGAAAAGCAAGCCAATATCGGTATTCGTCCGCAAATCACGCAAGGACTCACAGAAACTAAGCAACCAGCTCCAGCAGGAACCTACGAAATCGAACAAGGCAAATCGGGCTTGGTGAGCATGGCAGTATATCCGATCAAAATCAAAGGACGTGTCGTTGGCACGGCGGTGGTAGGAACCTTACTCAACCGCAACTATGGCATCGTCGATAAGTTCTCTAAGCGATACAATATGCCCACGGCAACGATCTTTGCCCAAGATTGGCGAGTTAGCACTAACGTTCCATACGTTAATCCGAATACAAAAAGTTCAGACAACACTAGAGCGATCGGTACTCGCGCTTCGCGGGAAGTATCTACCGCCGTACTGCAACAAGGACAGGAATATCTTGGAAATGCGAACATTGCAGGGCTTAATTACTTGACATTTTATGCTCCTCTTTATGACCATCGAAAGTTGTTAGATAATAACGCTAAGCCAGTGGGAATCGCCTATGTTGGTCGTCCTATGTCCGAAATTCAAGCATTATTAGCAAATTTGTCAAATCTTGGTTACGCGATCGCGGCGATTTCGATTGTTGTTGCTGGTCTAATCGGGTTAGTTATTGCTGGCTCTTTAGCTAGCCCATTGCGGCGTTTGTCAGACTTCACCCAAAAGATTGGACGGGGTGAAATTGGAGAACGACTAGTTAGTAGCGATCGCCATGATGAAATTGGTACGTTATCTCAAGAGCTAAATAAAATGGTCGGGCAATTAGAGGGTCTGATTGCGGAAAAGCAACAAGAAACCGAACGGATCGCTCAAGCTAGACAAGAAGTTTCTCAAACTGAAGCAGAGACAAGAATCCAAGAACAACGTCAAGCCAAAGAGTTTTTGCAAAAGCGAGCGCTAGAACTGCTGATCGAAGTTGATCCAATTAGTCGAGGAGATTTAACTATTCGCGCCAAAGTAACTGAAGATGAAATTGGCACAATCGCTGACTCCTATAACTTAACGATCACCAACTTACGGAAGTTAGTACTAGAAGTGCAAACTGCCTCTCAGTCGGTATCTCAAACTGTTTCTCAAAACGAACAGACGATGCAAAGTGTATCTGGCGGAGCCTCGCAACAAGTACTAGCGATCGCGCAAACCCTCGAACGCATTCACACCTTGACCGACTCAATTTCGGGAGTTGAGATGCGTGCAGTACAAGCAGAGATGAAAGTGGAATCAGTTAGCCAAGCGCTTTTTGAAGGCAATGCGGCGATGAATATTACTGTTGATGGTTTTACAGCCATTCGCGAAACTGTATCTGAAACCTCTGAAAAAGTGAAGCAGTTAGGACAAGCCTCACAGGAAATCTCCAAAGTGGTCAAACTGATTACTGGCTTTGCTAA
Organism: Pseudanabaenales cyanobacterium; assembly: GCA_038230875.1. Taxonomy (GTDB): domain Bacteria; phylum Cyanobacteriota; class Cyanobacteriia; order Pseudanabaenales; family Pseudanabaenaceae; genus Pseudanabaena. The sequence goes on along the minus strand of JBBRMK010000102.1, from coordinate 8,880 downwards.
CCAGACCAATATGCTTGCGCTCAATGCCTCAATTGAAGCGGCTCGTGCAGGAGAAGAAGGACAAGGCTTTGGCGTTGTTGCTAATGAAGTACGGGCTTTGGCACAACGATCGGCTCGAGCAACTACAGAAATTCGTCAGTTGATCGAAGAAATTCAAAACCAAGTTCTCGATCTAGTCAAATCGATGGCAGTCGGTACGCAACAAGTTAACAATGGATCGGAACTTGTGGAAAAGACTCGTCAAAAACTTAGTGACATTTCGGCATCTAGTCAGCAAGTTAACCAACTTGTAAAAGAAATTGCTCAATCCGCTTCTTTGCAATCGCAAACTTCAGAGGAAGTTAGCCAAACAATTGAAAACGTAGCGGCGATCGCGACTTCTAACTCAAATTATGCTGAGAATATGAACAAGGGATTTAGTGAATTGCTGCAAGTCGCTGAAAAGTTGCAAGTTAGCGTATCTCAGTTCAAAGTTAGCTAAAATTCCTATCTTTCTCAACAGAGAAAAGCACAAGAAAAACTCTACATGCAATCAGGATCGTTCTCATGTACACCATAGACAAAAAAATTCACGATCAGGCTTATCAATTTTTTAAGCAAGAAGCACCTGAGTTTTTGCAAAACATCGAGACTGGCTTACTCGCACTCCGAAGCGATCGTAGCACTAACAATATCCACTCGATTATGCGAGCGGCCCATTCAATCAAAGGTGGTTCGGCAAGCTTAAATCTAGAAGGCATTAAAACTATCTCACATCAACTTGAGGATGTTTTTCGAGGGCTGTACCGTTTTGAAGGTGAGATTGATGCCGATATAGAAGAACTGCTATTACAAGCCTATGACTGTTTACGCATACCATTATTAGAGCAGATTCAGACAGGGGCTTATGACGAGCAGTCGGCGATCGCGGCGGCTGAACCAATCTTTGAAGTATTAGGGCTATATTTTGGCGATCTTGGTGAAGATATCGAATTGCCAACTGCTGCTGAGTTAGGCGTGGACATTGTCCAGATCGTATTTGAAGGTGATGTGCAGCAAGGGATATTGCGACTCCAAAATGTATTAGCAAATCCTGAAGGTGTACCTGTGTCAGGAGAAATCCGCGCGCAAGTTGAAGTGTTTAGTGGCATCGGTGAATTATTAAATTTGTCTGGCTTCTGCGCGATCGCTAAAACAACTTTGCAAGCCCTCAATCATAATTCTGATAACCCAATTTTGGTAGGGAAAGTTGCGGTTAGCAATTTTGAAGCCGCTCGTGCTCAAGTCTTAGCAGGCGATCGCACTCATGGTGGTCAACCAAGTCCAGAGTTAATTGCGCTTACTCAAGTTAATCAGAAGCAGGTTAATCAGAACGAAGATTGTCAAATCGGGACTTCTATTGACGAACAGTTAGATTTTGAAGAATCTAATGCTTGGATAGAATCTTTAGAACAAGAAATAAATAGTCTTAGCTTCTTAGATCTAGACTTGGAACTATCATTAGACGACAGGCAAGAAGAAGCTTTAGAAACTTTGCCAGAAACTTTAACATCTCCAAAAGCAGAAAAACTTGATAGTTTTGATGGTTTTGATTTTCTAGGTGATGATTCTAGCGATCAAGATTTTGATATTTTTACTCAAGATTTAGAGATAGACAATGAGAATAATCGATTAAAAGTTGGGATCTTTAACGATTTATCCTCAGTGTCTGAATTAGCGAAATTTTTTGATCCTGATGAGGCTTTACCTGCTAAGCCTAGCAAAACGCAATCTGAACAAAGCTTAAAGCAATCCAAAACATTTCTAAAATCTCCTTCAGCAATTACTTCAGCAACTTCTCCATTAAACGATTCTATAGCTGATGTTGGTAAAGAGGCGCCTATACTTCCAAGCAAGACAACTAGCAAAAAACCTGAACTTGCCACTCCTTATATTTCAGAAACTGCAAGAGTCGATGTGCTTAGACTAGAAAGATTAAATAATTTTTCTAGTGAATTGGTCACTCAAGAGAATGCTTCGATTCTGCAAAACCAACAACTCCAAGCTAAAATTGAGCGACTCCAAAAGCAATTTAAAGGCTTTGAGAATCTCTCTAAAAATCTCCAAACTTGGCTAGACAAAGCTCAGCGATCGCAAGTTAGAACTCAAGATTTTAGCGCACTGTCATCTTCTCTTAACTTATCTGCTTCTAACTTATCTGGCTCGATAAATCCATTAGCGGATTTCGATCCGTTACAAATGGATTCTTATAGTCGTCTGCATAACGTTATCCAAGAAGCCCTTGAAGAAATCGCGCAGATGGATGAAGGAATGAGCGATATGACCATTTTAATGCAACAAACCCAGCAAACTCAACGCCGTAAACAGCAAGTCCTCAAACAAGTGCGTTATGACTTGCTGTGGTCAAGAATGTTGCCTTTAGGCGATATCCTCAACAATTTGCCGCGCATGGTGCGGGATATGTCCAATAAATATAACAAACAGGTCAGCCTGAAACTATTTGGAACAGGGACATTAATTGATAAATTAGCTCTGGAAAAACTTTATGATCCCTTTGTGCATCTAGTTCGTAATGCCTTCGATCATGGTACGGAGTCAACTCAAGAGCGCCTTGATCTTGGTAAGCCAGTGATCGCCTCAATTGAAATTCGAGCTTACTATCGTGGCAACCAAACCTATATCGAAATCAAAGACGATGGTCATGGCATCGATATCGAAAAGATAAAAGCTAAAGCGATCGCGGTTGGCTTATTAGAGGCAGCACAAGCTAATCAAGTTACTAATGAAGAGATTTATCAGTTTTTATTTGCACCTAGCTTCTCGACGGCTGATGTCGTATCTGAGCTTTCAGGTCGTGGGATGGGGCTATCGACTGTCCAAGAGCAAGTGCGAAGCCTTAAAGGCGCGATCGAAGTCAAATCTGAATTTGGTCAGGGTACAACTTTTACGATTCGGTTACCTTTAATTCTCAGTATTGCTAAGTTATTAATTTTTAGCATTCAAGATCGGTTATTAGCGATCGCGATCAATACCTTGCTTAGCATTTTCACGGTTGATACCGAGGCGATTCAAATAATCCAAGGCAAAGAATTTTTTCTGCTTGAAGATCGACTAATCCCTTTATATCCCACGTCAATATTTGTTGATAGTTATCCATTGCCTAAACAGTCTCTAGAAGCACTAAGTACAGAAGCACTAAGTACAGAAGCATTTCCTGAAGAAGATAAAACCACCTTACTACTATTCTCTAATGGTAACCAAACAGTTGCTCTACCGATTGATCGGATAATCAACGAACAAGAATTAGCAATTAAGCCTTTTGGTAAGGCGATCACGCCACCATCCTATCTGTATGGATGTACAGTACTGGGCAATGGAACTCTTGTCCCTGTAGTCGATACTTCGGCATTGCTTTCTCTCAAGTATTTTCCTAACTCGTCAACCTCTGCACATTCCTCTTCTGCACAGTCCTCTTCTGCACAGTCTCATACATCTTCTAAACCGCCAGAGCTTAAATCTAAGCTCATCCAAAGGAAAACTATACTGATTGTGGATGATTCACTTACCACACGGCAAGCACTTTATTTGACTTTAGAGAAGTTTGGATATCAAGTAATTCAAGCTGAAGATGGGCGCGAAGCAATCAAACAACTTTCAAGATCGCCTGAAATTCAAGCTGTATTGTGTGATATAGAAATGCCGAACATGAGTGGATTTGAATTTTTAACAGCTTGTCGTCAAGATTCCCATTTTAAAGATATTCCGATTGTGATGTTAACTTCACGCGGTGGACAAAAGCATCGGGGAGTTGCCAAGTTGCTGGGGGCTTCAGGATATCTGACTAAGCCTTATTTAGAACAAGAACTTATCCAAACTATTCAAGGAATATTAGTGTAGGCTGTGTTCTGCTCTATCTATACTAATTTCCAATTTAAAATTAATTACTATGTACAGCAACCAGAAAAAAGAAGAAAAGCTCAAATTTCTCATCTTCTCAATGGGAAATCTTAATTTAGCGATGGGCATTGATAGTGTAGTTCGGATTATTCCTTTACCCGAAATCCATCGTAGTGGTGACAAATTATTAGGAATAATGATGTATGAAGATCAAGAAGTTTTAGTCATTGACTTGTATAAGCGAATTTACAGTAAAGTCACAAATATTACTAAAGGGTTTTTAGTGATTTGTGCAGGTAAAAATAGTTTATACGGCATTACGATCGCAACTTTACCAAATGTGCAAGATGTGCCAGTCAAGAGCGTGCAACCAGTATCACAAGAATATCGCGATCGCGACACTCTAGGAATTTCTAGTCATATGATGCAAGTATCGATCAAAAAATCTGCTCCTCAAACTGTTTTTTTATTAGATGTAGAACTACTCTTAAAAATGGCATCTTAATAGCCAAAAGCTGCATTATTTTCTCCTAGATTGATCTTAAGAATTCCTCGATCACATCGATTAACCAATTAACTTCTGTTGGTCTAATATCATGTGCAGCGAAAACGTATCTAGTGTTTTGTAAAATAAGAATCACATTAGATTTAGTAGAATTATCTTCATTATGATCGCTAGCTGCCCAAATTAGATCGTTCAAAAGTCCATTATTTCTTTTTTGCGTCATTTTCCATTTTGGCTCAACACGGTGCAACTCACTAGTCAGAAATTTTGTTTGCCAGTATGTTTCGCCAAATAGCGATCGCGTTAACCAAGTTTGTTTCTCTCCAATTTCTAGCTTCACGGTTGTAAGTGCATTTACAGTAAATCCTATTAATAAAATTACTAAAAAGAAAATGCCGATATAGATCCAAGAATAATTTGTGATTTGAGTTATCGCTAAAAATAATCCTGCAAGAAATGGCTGCATGAATGAAATAATGACTCCTATTAACAGCCAAACAAATATTGCTTCCCAAATACGACCAGGAATTGTGATTCTCAGTTGGGTTGCAGAACTTTCAACCGTAATATTAGTATTGGCTGGTGGAAAATATCTGTGAGTAGAACTTAAACTCGCTGATCGTTTGGCTGGTGTTGACAAAACTGATATAACAGGTTGAAATGTTGATATTTTGGGTGGTTCGCTGAGAGATTGCAAAGCTATTCTTGCGGAAGGATAGCGTTTTTTCACGGTCGGCTCGACTAACTTTTGAATCCACTGGACTAGATGCGGACTAGCACTAGTGCGATCGCTAAAAACAATCTTTGCATCGTCATCTTGTGGTAAATCCGCAGGTGATATTCCCGTCAACAAATGAATCATCGACGCGCCCAAAGCGTAGAGATCAGAAGATGCAACTGCCCTACCACCATACTGTTCCATTGGCGCATAGCCATAGGTTCCAACTACAGTAAAAGATTTGCCTTCAGCGCTAGCTTTGTCCTGAACAGCACCAAAATCTACTAAATAAATGTTTGGTACTTCTCCTTCATTTTTAGTCAAAATCAAATTACTTGGTTTAATATCACGATGGAGAACCTGTGGACTTAGTTCATGTAGATAAATGAGAATTTCTAAAATCGCGATCGCGATTTGCTTAACCTCTGACTCTGTAAATTTATGCCCCTCAGCAATATATTCCCGTAGCGAATCACCTTGAATATATTCCTGAACTAATCCAAACCACAAAGAGCGATCATCAATCGAAAAATAATCGCGATATTTAGGAATGTGAGGATGATCTAATTGTTTAAGTACATTCGCCTCACGCTCAAATAGTTTCAAGTCTTCCCATTGCACATTTCCTCCAAATGCCAAAAACTTGACGACAACTAGCTCACTCTCTTTCTGAATATCTTTTGCTAACCAAGTCTCACGCCCTGCATTCTGACCAAGTTTACGTTCTAGTTGATAACGCTGATTAACAATTGTTTTAGGCTCTAACATAATTGTAAAGATCGCTATACAGGTGACGCTTCGTGCCACCGATTATTTTTTATTGTTTTTTTAATTGCTCAACACGAATTTTTCGATAGCCACAGCCGCTCCATCATCTTCAACACTAGGCGCAACCCAATCAGCCAGAGGTTGCAAACCTTTAGGGCTGTTCTGCATCGCCACTCCAATACCTGCATATTCAATCATTTCTAAGTCATTAAAATTATCACCGATCGCTAAAACCTGCGATCGATCAAAACCTAAAATATTCTCAGCTAAATGTTTTACAGCCGTACCTTTATTTGCGATCGGATTAGTCGCTTCAAAAAAAGTTGCCACCGACTTAGTCAGATAAAGCTGTTGAGGCGTGTAGCGATCTTTGAACACTTTCAGCATTTCGTTAACTAACTCAGCAGTATCGCTCAAAGCCAAGATTTTAGTAGGTGGATGTTGATTAGTTTGACTAGTCAGAAACTCTCGCAAATCACCGACTACATTGACTCCAACTTTAGACCGTTCTGCATAGGCTGCGGTTTGCTCTGTCATTTTGCGAACATAAAGTTCGTCATTTACGTAGATATGGATCGAAAGTTGATCATGAATGGCAAATTCTCCGAGATCGTCAATTAAAGAGAGAGCCTGCTCGATCGCAACTGGCCAATGTCCTACTAATTCTTGAGTTTGGGGATCTTTAATGAATGCGCCCTGATAAGAGATCAATGGCATATCTGAGCCGATCGCCTCGTGAAAGCGTAGAGCCGAGCGATACATCCTACCCGTCGCGATCGCCACCTTAACGCCCTTAGATTGTGCTGCCTTCACCGCTTGCTTAACAGCATCATTAACCTGATTAGCATCCCCACTAATCGTGCCATCAATGTCTAACACAACCAGCTTAATGTCATAAACCATGATTTTTTCTTGTTTGATATTTAACAAATGTATTTAACAAATGTAGGAGCAATTCATGAATTACCCTTAACATTTTGTGGATTGCTTGGAATAGTGTAGCGAACATTGCCACATCAGGCTGTAGCAAGCATTGCTTGCAAATATTATAAAAAAAGACTCGCTATGCGAGTCTTTTTTTATAATATTTGCTATGGCAGATGTTATTCAGCGCAGCTTACACCGCTTGATATGTTCCGACATTGCTCACGAATTTCTGTCAACAAGCTAGGGTTTAATTGCTTAGCTTTAGTAAGGGCAAGTTCAAATTGTTTTTTGGCAGTCGGAATACTGCTACCACCTTGCATCCATAAAACTTGTCCCTTGAGATAAGTTAACTCTGGATTATTAGGTGCAGCAGCGATCGCTTTATTTACTGCCTCCAATGCAAGTTCTGGTTTACGCGCATCACGATAAGCCAGAGCAACACCACGCCATTTTAGATAATCAGGAGCAGCGTATTGCTTGAGACTAGATAAAGCTGTTTCGAGGTCAGACAGTGGCAAAACCGAAGCAATCAGCATATCGATATAACCCTTGACCAAATTCAGCTCAGGATCGTTGGCATCGATATCTTGGGCTTGTTTGATATTGTCAAATACACTCTGTACAAGTGGTAAAGCCCTAGCCGCACTAGACACGCCTTCGGTTTTGACGATATATCCTGCTTCGATCAAATCGCTTGCTGCTAGATAGATATAAGCTCTAAGGTTATCTTTACCCTTCAAAGCTTCAGCGTTAGCACGAACTCGCTGACCAGCTACCCGCATTGCTAAATAGTCTTCTTTGGCATAGAAGGTCGAAGCCCGCAAAGCAAATAAAAGTGGCTCATTAGCTTCAGTTTTGACTGCTACATCTAACTGCTTAACCGCTGCCACATAATTGCCTTCTTTAAACATTAATACAAAGGCTTTTTGGGTTTCACTGCCGATGTCTCTAGCGTTAGTTGAGCGAAAGGGATCGGCGGCGAAGCTAGGCATCGCTGTAACGGTGCTAACTAATGCTGCCAACAAAGATGCAGATATAAGTTTCAGAGGACGCTTCATAAAATTCCCCGAGAGGTTAAGGCTATAAGTAGCTGTTATGGTTAGCAAAGTTTAGATCATGTTTCCAGACATTATGACAAATTCAACTCGGACTTAATCTAAATATTTACTTTTAAATTTTATCTAAATTTTATCTAAATTTCTAAGTTGTCTGCAACATATTACGTTAAGTAATGATGAGAGACGATTTTAATTTACAAAAAGTTTCTTATCTTCACCTGATTGTCTAGATTCCAAATCGTCTAGATTACAAAGTAAAAAGTTGATCAAATTATTCAACCCGATTTGGAAAAGATATTTCCAGTACTACACATCCGAATATCAGTTTTAAATGGTTCATGAATTTTATGTAGTTCAACATAAACGTACAACGTTGATACTCGGAATTACAGCACTTATAACGAGGTTTTCGCTCCCCTAATAAACTATGTCTGACAATATCGCTACTTTGACAAGTTGGACTAAGTACTGGTTCCAATACCATTCAATTTCCTCTCTTCAGTAGCTTTAACTCTTATCTTCCATTTTCACGGATTTACAAGACTACCTTATTCAGTTGGGGGCTTTCGTTTCTGTCACTTGTTTTTCTTGCTCTAGGCTGTCTCGTGGCAATCTTTTGCAGTTTTTCGATTTGTTTGAGGGTTAGTCCTGTGAATTCTGCGATCGATTCTGCGGGAATGTTGGAACGCAGCATTTTTAAGGCGATTTGATTTCTTTCTTCAGCCTTGCCTTTCGTTAAACCTTCAGCCTTACCTTTCATTAAACCTTCAGCCTTGCCTTCAGCCTCGCCTTTGGCTATACCTCTCGCCTCGCCTTCTGCTATGCCTTCGAGCAAGATTTCTTGATAAATTACTGATTCTTTCATGATTTCGCTCCTTAGTAATCTCTGGATGATTTCTTTGTTTAGGGCTATACCCGATATTATAGCTGTCGATGCGGCGACGTTACTTTGTGTTGTTTTATCGGCAATATTATTAATTTGTTGGGCAACTTGTCTGAGGGTTTCTTCGGGGTTACTTGTGTTGGAT
>JBBRMK010000101.1:0-15800 GCA_038230875.1 Pseudanabaenales cyanobacterium | reverse complement strand
TTTTGTCTAGGTTCTTTGCACTCCCTTTCAGGTTGGGCTAGCTTCGCTTTCGCTTCGCTCTCCCTTCAGCGCTTTACTAAGTTAGCTTGTTCATTATCTTTTGTCAACCCTTTCTTTTAAAGAAGTTTTCGGCGGGTCGAATGCTTATGCTTGCATACTAGTTTCTGTAAAGGGTTTAAGCCTTAAAAAAAGCTTTAGGATTTAGGTAATGCTGCCTCAATTGATTTGGTTACTAGGGTTTGTACTGCTTCTACACCTTCCCAGCCTCTGATTTCAGTGGCTTTTTTTTCTAGATTTTTGTAAGACCGAAAAAATTCAGCAATTTCTTCGAGACGATGAGGGGCGATGTCAGCAAGGGTTTTTACATCGTTATAGCGTGGGTCTTTAGCGGGGACGCAGAGAATCTTTTCATCGCGATCGCCACCGTCAATCATGATTAGCATACCGATAGGGCGGGCGGGAATAATGCAACCAGGGAATGTAGGTTGATCCATGATCACCATGCCGTCTAATGGGTCGCCATCGTCGGCGAGGGTATTGGGGATAAAACCGTAGTCGTAAGGATATTGGACTGATGAATAAAGAACACGATCTAGAGCAAAAGCATTAAGGTCTTTGTCAAATTCATATTTGTTTTTGCTGCCTGCGGGGATTTCAATGAGGACGTTCAAAATGCCAGCTTTGGGTTGGGGGGGGATACGAGATAAATCCATGAAGTACTCCTTGAAGGGATTGATTTAGTGTTAAATGTTTTAAGAATAGATAGTTGATTACAAAGTAAATTGCCGACTACCTAGAAAAAGTATAAGTGTCTAGTGCGCTTGTGTTTGAGGTTAATTAGTTACGCTGATACTCACGTTCAGAAAAGTATGCTTTACTGTGATTTATGTGAAGTGTGAGGATGTGAATGGTTTTACAGCAGGAGGCTCGGTTCCCTATCGGTGTGTTTGATAGTGGAGTTGGAGGGCTGACGGTTTTACAAGAAGTACACCGCCAATTACCTAATGAATCGGTAATTTATTTTGGTGATACGGCCCGTTTACCCTATGGCAAGCGATCGCCTGCGGAAATTATTGAATATGTATATGAGATTTTGCACTGGATGCAATCTGAGCAAGTCAAGATGGCAATCATGGCTTGTAATACAAGTTCTGCATTGGCGCTAGATGTAGTACGAAAGGATTTTGATTTACCGATTTTGGGTTTGATTTTGCCAGGGGCGAGAGCGGCGGTAGGCAAAGGTAAGCGAATTGGAGTAATTGCCACAACTGCAACTGTTAATAGTGAAGCTTATGTGCGTGCAATTTGTGAGAGCGATCCTCAGGCTCAGGTTTTTCAGGCAGATTGTCCAGAGTTTGTTCCTTTAATTGAGTCTGATCGCATTCATGACCCATATACATTGGAAATAGCGAAGCAGTATTTACAGCCGCTTATTGAGGCAAATATTGATACTTTAGTTTTAGGATGTACGCATTATCCACATTTATCAGGGATTTTACGTCAAATTTTGCCATCTAGTGTAGCTTTGGTAAATCCTGCATCTTATGTAGTGAAGGCAGCAGGGCAGGAGTTAGATTTGATGGGGCTGAGATGCGCAGAAAATCGAAGCGGACAGGCTAGAACTCGATTTTTTGTGAGCGGTGAGCCAGATCGTTTTGCTCAAGTATCTCGACGTTGGTTAGGAAAATTACCTTTGGTGGAAAAAGTTTGCCTATCTCCTGTAGAATTGCTTTCTTAAAGTTTTGATTGGAACTCTTTAATCAATTTGATGGGAGTAATTTTTTGAAAAAATATTGCAAGCGATCGCGGTGGCTAGCGTTATGCTTAGTGGCTGGTACATATACGAACGCGTATATGGATCTAGAAGTAACTGCGGCACAGATTCCTGTTGATCCACTGTTGCAAAATACTAATCGACAAGAACAAATACCGTTACCTGTTATTACCAGCAATTTGCCTACGACAATTGTTGGTTTGACGTTTAATGGTTATGGTCAACTTGTAATTCAGGCAAATAGAACGATCACTTATCGTAGCAGTCTAAATTTAGCCAGTAATACTTATAGTTTCACAATTGCATCAACGCAGATTTCATCGCAATTGCGTCGCCCCATTTTGGGAGCGAGTAGTCCGATTGAGCAAATCCGATTAAATCAGGTCGGTGAAGCGGTGGTTATAAGTATCAAAACAATTGCAGGTTGGCAAATTCGGGAGACAGTTCGGACAAATCCACTAGAGATCGCTTTACAGTTAGAGAGTATTGGCCAAATTATTGCGAATAATCCTGCTAATCCGCGATCGCAACCTCAGAAAATTTACAGAAATATTACTAGTAACTTATCTAATCAAGGGCGAAGACTTGTAGTAATTGATCCAGGGCATGGCGGGCCTGATGTGGGGGCAACTAGAAATGGAGTTTATGAAAAAGATATTGTGCTGGCAATAAGCAAACAGCTAGGCAGAATGTTACAGCAGATGGGATATTCTGTGATGTATACGCGTACTGAAGATATCGATCTCGATTTAGAGCCTCGAGTTCAGATTGCAGAGAATGCCAGAGCTAATGCATTTGTCAGCATTCATGTCAATTCTCTGGATGCAAATGCTTCTGAAGTAAATGGGGTTGAAACTTATCATTCTCCAGGTGCGTCTTTAGGTAAAAGTCTTGCCCAATCTGTACATGAGCAAATTATTGCAAGTACTGGTGCAAATGACCGTGGTGTGAGGTCAGCTAGATTTCATGTGATTGCCAAAACTTCAATGCCTGCAATTTTGGTGGAGACTGGATTTATTACAAATCCATCCGAAGCATCAAGGTTGGTTAATAGTGCTTATCAAGAGCGTCTTGCTGAAGCGATCGCTAGAGGAGTCGATCAATTCTTGAGATCTTATCGATGATAAAGGTTATAGAGATTATCCAAAATCAAATGAAATCCAAAATCTAGCTGTTTAATCGCTCAACTTTCGGATCTTTATGCCATTGGGAGAATTACTTTGCGATATCGACAACTAGCAGTTGGAATTTGTGTAAGCGTGGCTACTAGCTATGGAATACCTATAGTTGCTCAGTTGCAAGCACAGTCTGTAAATCAATCTAACTTATTAAATACAGCTAATTCATCTACTGCTATACGACTAAATAGTATCCGACCAACTGCCAACGGCTTGATGTTAATTGTGAATGACAATCCACAGATCCGTGTACAGCGAGAACAAAATCCTGATCGCCTGATCATGGATCTGCAAAATACTACATTAGTAAATGATTTGCATCAACTTAGTCTGCCTATGAATCGATTAGGGGTAAAGCAGATCAGGGTTGCTCAGTTTCAGAACAATCCTGCAATTACTAGATTAGTTTTCGATCTAGATAGTAACGATCCTACTAGCAAACTTGCTTGGCAAAGTCAGTACATAGCCGTAACTAAGACTTTAGTGCTAGCGCCCACTAACCAAGTTGCTCAAGCAATACCTATTGAGCCTAGTTTGACCATTCCTAGACCGAGCAATCCCATTATCACCCCCACAGCTTTACCTACAGTGATCGAAAAGGTGAGTTTTAGCAATACAGGACAATTGCTAATCGAAGCAAACCAACCATTAAGCTATAAAACTAACCTCGATCGCAATTCTGGAACTTATAACTTGGTAATTGCCAATGCTAAGATTTCTGCAAATTTGCAACGCCCTAGTCTTGCTGCAAATAGTCCGATTGAGAGAATTAGGTTGTCACAGATTGGCAATTCGGTCGAAATTGGTATCAAAACGATCGCAGGTTGGCAGGTACGCGAAACTCAAAGACTAAGTAATCAACAAATCAAGTTACAACTTTCGTTAAATAGCACTATACCGAGCCCTTTACCTAGCCAAAATCCTGCTTTTCCAGTTAACAATTTTCCTAACAATCAACCGTCAAATGTAGGCGATCGTCGTCGAGGATTGATCGTAATTGATGCAGGGCATGGAGGTAACGACCCTGGAGCTGTGGGAAATGGAATATATGAAAAAAATGTGACTTTATCAATTAGTTTAAATTTGGGACAAGCCTTACAAAGTATGGGTTACACAGTTTATTACAGTCGTACTAATGATGTGGAAATTGATTTAGAACCCCGTGTTGCCCTTGCGGAAAGAATCAATGCTGATCTGTTTGTGAGTATCCATGCCAATTCTCTTGCTCCAGGTAATAGCGGTATAAGTGGGGTTGAGACTTATCATTCACGTGGCTCAACAGTAGGTAGAGAGCTAGCTAGCTATGTGCATTCACAGATCATAGCGGCAACAGGTGCAAGCGATCGCGATATTAGAGGCGCAGGTTTTTATGTAATTGCTAAAACTTCGATGCCTGCAATTTTGGTAGAAACAGGCTATGTCACTAATCCTACAGAGGCTCGAAACTTGAATAGCCCAGACTATCAAAAACGAATGGCTGACGCGATCGCTAGAGGTGTCGATCAGTTTATGAGAGTTCGCGGCAGATAGAAAGAAAAGTGGCGCTTCGCGCCACTTTTCTTTTTAAGTTTTAAGCTACTCCCTTCCCAATAGAAAAATAGACATTAAAACCCAAGAATTAGACGGTGCGGCGCAGAGCGCCGCACCGTCTAATCTTTCACTAGGAAGGGAGTAGTACTTTAGAAATTTCTAAAGGAGATTGAGACTTCTGTTGATGCCTTGCATCTGTAATTAGCCAATCTAATGCTGCTGCTTGAAGATCGATAGTTGCGCCAGTTTTGTCAACACAATAACGTCCAAACACCAACTTATCGACTAAACGCACATCAGAAAGGCGGGAATACTCAAAAATTACACTTCGCTCAACCACAGCACCACTGCAAACATGACAATTGGGTCCAATCATTGTGGGACCAATAATTGTTGCGCCGTCCTCAATTTGGGTCATACCACCAATGTAAACGGGACCACGAATATCCACCTTGTCCCAATTTACGGAAACATTTAGCCCTGTATAAATCCCTGGGCGGACTTCATGACCAGGAATATTCACATTTTTAATCTTGTCTAACAAAACATCTTGGATTGCTTGCCAATAGTCAGGAACCTTACCAATATCCACCCATTGAAAATCCATCGAAATCGCATGAAATGGTAAATTATCAGCTACTAATTTGGGGAACAAGTCACTGCCCAAATCAAACTCAGTATCTGATGGTATATAACCCAGAATCTCTGGCTCAAAAATATAAATACCTGTGTTGATCGTATTGCTAAGCGCAGTTTCAACACTTGGCTTTTCTTGGAACTGTTTAATTCTGCCATCAGAGTCAGTAACCACAACCCCGTAGCTAGAAACTTGCTCTCTCGGAACAGTTTTGGTAATAATCGTTGCCAGAGATTTCTTTTCGCGATGCCACTTAACTGCATAGGTTAAATCAAGATCGATCAAGGCATCACCGCAAAGCACAACAAAAGTATCATCGAAAAATGGTGAGAAATCTTGGATCTTCTTTAGCCCACCTGCCGAGCCAAGAGCACTACCTTGTAACTTTCCATCAATAATCGTTCCTTCAAAGGAATATGCCATTTGGACGCCAAATTTTTGACCGTCTCGAAAATAGTTTTCGATCTCCTCAGACAAATGACTAACATTAACCATAATTCTGTCAAAGCCATGCTGTCTAAGCAGCTCAACTAAGAACTCCATAACAGGCTTTTGCATGATCGGAATCATGGGCTTAGGCATGATATTCGTAATCGGGCGGATTCTAGTACCTTTTCCCGCGGCCAAAATCATGGCTTTCATAAATTATGATCTCCTCACAGTACATTGAAATCTCACTTGCATATGCCAGCAATCTTTACAAATATATGTTTAAAATGCTTAAAAGTTCGTTTTATCATAACCCGTAATTAGCCGCAAAAAGTTAGGATGAATCGCTACATGTAAGACCACATCCTAATCTTTTTAAAAATCAACGCTAAGACTGTTACATAAACTCATCGCTTTCTCTAAGCCATCTGCAAAAATGTTCGTTACGGCTGATTCGGTTAGGTCAAAAATTTGGGGAAGAACTTTATTCTCGGTAGCTGTAAAACCACCTAAAACATGGCTAGTGACATTTTGATTGGCTTTGGTCGCGATCGCCTCGCTGTTTTGACTACTGCCACGCCCAATTCCAAGGCGAAGACGAGGAAAGTTTTGGGTACCGAGATGGGAAATAATTGACTTCATACCGTTATGCCCTCCTGCGGAGCCAGATGGACGTAATCGCAATTTACCAAGCGGCAAGTCCATATCGTCATAAACAACCAAGATATTTTCGGGATCGCATTTAAACCAATCGGCACAGGCCCGGACAGATTGACCTGACAGATTCATGTAATTAGTAGGCTTAAGCAGACGGATCTTACCGCTATTAATTAATCGGCTTGACAATCTACCTTCACCAAAGATGCCATAAAATCGTTTTTCTTTACCTAACGAGACACTCCAAGAAGTTGCTAGGCGGTCAATCGCCATAAAACCTATGTTGTGACGAGTGCGATCATATTCGGAGCCAGGATTACCTAGTCCAACAATTAGAGAAATAGATTGAGTCTCAGACATCCGAAGCAGTTACAACTTCCTTGACTTCTGATGGGACAACAACAGGAGGAGGAGTAACTTCGACAGGAAGTTGAGTAGCAACAGAAGTTTGCTCTAGGCGATCAGCCTCACGTTTAAACTCTGATTCAAATTCGCGAGAGGCATCTTGAAAGCCTTTAATAGCTTTACCCATACTGCGTCCGATTTCTGGCAACTTCTTAGGTCCAAAAATCAACAACGCAACGAGCATGATCAAAATCATTTCAGGCAAGCCAATACCAAAAATATTCATTGGAAACAACCTTGTTTGTGAACAGTATATAAATTTTATCTCTGCTAGTTAAAACTTGCTTTAAGGGGCACAACTAGCAAAATCTAGCGTTTACTTTAAAGGCACGCTTTGCGTGCCCTTAAAGTAAACGTCAGGATAGCGATGAACTAGCCACCCCAGTTGAGGTTGACACCTTCAAGAATCAAGGAGGAGTTGTACAACTGAAGGATAATCACCAAAAACACAAGAAATAATGCCATGAAAATACCCATGATTGGGGTAGTTCCCCAGCCACGAGAAACTTTACCGTATTCTGAATTCAGAGGTCTGAGAATATCGCCTAGCCAAGTACGTTGTGACATAAATTTTGCGTATTAAAAACGATTGTTACTAAATAGTATAATCGTAACAATAACTCAAATCATTGGTTCTATTCATGGAAAATGCAACTTCGATCGCGGTCACTGTCGCCGTATGTGTAGTGTGCTTAACGGCTTATGCAATATACGTGTCATTTGGACCACCTAACAAACAGTTGGTCGATCAGTTTGAAGAGCACGAAGATTAATTTAAGTAAGCCGCTTAAAGCTCGATGACTTATAGCAAAGATATGACTAATAATTTTCGACTAACTCATGATGTTTTAGATGTGGCGGCTGTTTACGCGATCGCTGACAATGCCCATAATGGTGCAATTGTGCTGATGAGTGGAATGGTTCGCAACCAAACAGGAGGAAGGGCAGTTGATTATTTGGATTATCAAGCCTATGAGTCGATGAGTTTAAGCATATTTCAAGATATTGGCGATCGCTGCCTAGCAAAATTCCCAGATATTACTGAAGTTGTAATTCATCATCGACTTGGCAAACTAAAAATTGGCGAAATAAGTGTTTTAGTTGCGGTTGGTTCACCACATCGAGCCGAAGCATTTGAAGCTTGTCGGTATGCGATCGACACATTGAAAACTGATGCGCCAATCTGGAAAAAAGAATTTTGGCTGGATGGGGTCAGCAGTTGGGTGAATTGTCCCATATAACAAAAAGGGCGCGAAGCGCCCTTTTTGTTTGGAGTTGTTTATGCTGATAGAAAAAGATTTTTCTGCACGTCCTGCTTATGAGGTTGCGCCTGATCTTTTGGGATGTATTTTAGCTAGAAGAATTGACGGGATTGAATATCGGGGAATTATTGTTGAGACAGAAGCGTATGACGCGACTGATCCCTCTTGTCATGGCTATCGCCGCAAAACTTTACGCAATACAGCTATTTTTGGTACACCAAATACAGCTTACGTCTATTTAATATATGGGATTTATCATTGCCTGAATATTGTGACCGATCGCGAAGATTTTTGTAGTGCAGTATTGATTCGGGCAATCGAATGCGATCGCATTCCAGCTTGGAGTAATCCCAAAGACAAGCCAGATCGAGTAGCAGCAGGACCGGGAAAACTTTGTCGCCTTTTAAAAATTGATCGTCAGCTTGACGGTGTAACTTTGCATCCAGATTTTGATCTATGGCTAGAAACGCGATCGCCTGATTTTGCAGAGCCAATTTTTCAAACCACTAGGATCGGTATTACACAGGGAGCAGAAATTCCTTGGCGCTGGTATCTAAGCGATCGCACCTCTATTTCCCGAAAATAACTTTTTGATAATTATATTAATAACTTTATTAATAACTTTTGCATAACTTTTGCTTAAGAAAATCCTGAGATTAACAAGTAGGATATGCAAAGAAATCAAGAAATTGTATAGTTGTTCAGCAAAAAAGCTTTATTTAGATACTTCAATTTTCTAAATAAAAAAAGCAAAGATTCAACTTAGTATTTCTCCAAAACCATTATCTAGACTCTAATTCTAGAGACTAATTCAGACATTTTTATAAATCACTTTTAATATTTGTATTACCTCACAATTGAGGAAATGGAGAGAAGAGAAATGCGTATTGAGGTTATTCAACCAATAGGTCATCTAGATTCAACTAGCACCACCTATTTTCGTCAGCAAGCTAACAGTATTTTAGAGCGTAAGCCTGATGTATTACTTATAGACCTCAAACATCTCAAGCAGATGGATAGTTCAGGTTTGGGTGTTTTAGTTTTTGCATTGCGAAGTGCTAATGCGATCGGTTGTAAATTTGCGCTCTGTTCAATCAGCGAATACATCAACTTCTTACTAGAAGCAACTTTAATGAAAGATTTATTTGACATATTTGAAAATCGCAATCAGTTTGAGCAATCTTTAGAAAAAGTGTAATTACTTTAAAGCCCATAAAAAAGAGAGGGACGCAAAGCGTCCCTCTCTTTTTTATGGGCTTAGGTGATATCTAAACAATAAAAGTACCCGATTTATTAAAACCAAAATGTGGGTGTGCCGCGCGAAGCGCGGCACACCCACGGTAAAATCTTTTCAAGAAATCGCCTTAGCATTAAAAGCAAAAAATGCTTTGTGCCGAAGACTCTTAATAGATTTTAAATAACTAAGCGATACGAATATTGCTAAAATTTCACAATAATACTGATTCAAACTTAAAATCAAACAAATCATGGAAACTGAAGAAACTACTGTTGAAGCAACTACAGAAAGCTTAGTCGAAACTGTAGATACTGAGAAAGACATTCCCCTTCTCACTGCTGCTCCTGAAGAGACAAAGCCAATGATATCTGCGGCGGCTGAACCAGCCCAATCAATAGCTGACTCTACCCCTAAAGCTGACACCTTAGAAGTAACTAATCAGCTATGGGGACAAGTTACCCAAAAATGGGATGAATATTTTGGTGAAGGAAAGAAATCTAATCTCACGATCGCAATTGTAGCGATCGCGATAATCCCCTTATTGATAGCTACTTCTGCGCTTTTAAATTTTTTAAATAACCTGCCATTACTATCTAGCGTTTTTGAACTAGTTGGTTTTGGTTATTCAGCATGGTTTATTTATCGCTACCTATTACTTGCTAGTACTCGTAAAGAGCTAACTGATATGATCGCTGCTTGGAAAAATGAAGTTCTCGGCTAGATCATTAAAAGCCATAAGCAAAAGCGGGTGTAAATCGTCCTGTCTTCTTTATGGCTTTTATATTGTTATAATTCAAAACACAGGGGGTTAGAGCCTTTTGTTTATAGGTCAAAGTAAAATTAAAAGTTGATAACTATTTAATTAGCATTTTTGGGAAGCGAACAGGGATACACGTCAAGCATGGGCAAAATTGTAGGTATTGACTTGGGTACGACAAACTCTGTGGTAGCCGTTATGGAAGGTGGCAAGCCAGTAGTAATTGCGAACTCAGAAGGTAGTCGAACCACCCCATCAGTTGTAAGCTTTACTAAAGATGGTGAACGGCTAGTTGGACAAATGGCGCGCCGTCAAGCAGTGTTAAACCCAGACAATACTTTTTATTCTGTCAAGCGTTTTATCGGTCGCAAGCATAGTGAACTCACCGCCGAAACTAAGCGCGTTCCATATACAGTGAGACGCGACGATTTAGGTAACATCAAGTTAAGAAGCCCCCGACTTGAAAAAGATTTTGCGCCAGAAGAAATTTCGGCAATGGTGATTCGCAAACTGGTCGATGAGGCGAGTCGGTATTTAGGTGAGCCAGTAACTGGTGCAGTAATTACCGTTCCTGCTTATTTTAATGATTCGCAACGACAAGCTACTAAGGACGCAGGTAGAATCGCGGGGATTGAAGTCAAGCGGATTTTGAATGAACCGACTGCTGCTTCATTGGCTTATGGTTTAGACAAGAAAAGTAATAAGAAAATATTAGTATTTGACCTTGGCGGCGGCACGTTTGATGTGTCAGTTTTAGAGGTGAGCGATGGCTTATTTGAAGTAAAAGCAACCACAGGTGATACGCAGTTAGGCGGTGATGATTTTGATCGCCAAATCGTGAATTATCTTGCTGAAGAATTTTTAAAAACTGATGGTGTCGATCTCCGCAAAGAGCGTCAATCTCTGCAACGTCTAACCGAGGCGTCTGAAAAAGCCAAGATTGAGCTTTCAACAGTAGGTGTGACCGAAATTAATTTGCCATTTATTACGGCTACGACTGAAGGACCTTTACATTTAGAAGCTAACTTAAAGCGATCGCAGTTTGAGCGTTTGAGTGCCGATTTATTAGAGAGGTTACAAATTCCGCTTGATCGAGTTTTGCGCGATGCTCAAATCAGTCCGCGCCAAATCGACGAAGTAGTTTTAGTCGGTGGTTCTACGCGCATTCCTGCGGTACAGGAAATGGTAGAAAGGGCGATTGGTAAACCACCGAGTCAAAGTGTTAATCCTGATGAAGTTGTCGCGATCGGGGCAGTTGTGCAAGCCGCAATTTTGTCAGGCGAAATTAAGGATGTTTTATTACTTGATGTCACGCCATTATCGCTCGGCGTAGAAACTTCGGGCGGTGTGGCTAAACGTTTGATTCCTAGAAACACGACAATTCCTTGTCGCAAAATGGAATTGTTTACAACTGCTGAAGACAATCAAACTTCTGTAGAAATTCATGTTATTCAAGGCGAACGCGATCTGGCGGAATACAACAAATCTTTGGGACGCTTTAAATTAAGCGGGCTCGATCCGCAACCGCGAGGCGTTGCTCAAGTTGATGTTACTTTTGATCTCAATACTGATGGGATTTTGGCAGTGACAGCGACTGATCGCCGCACAGGTGTCGAACGTCGCGTTACGATCAAGGGTGCTTCGACCTTGGACGAAAAAGAAGTGCAGCGAATGGTCACTGAAGCCGAAAAATTTGCCGATCGCGATCGCTCTAAACGAGAACGCATTGAAAAATTAAATCGTGCCGACAATCTTGCTATTGGTGCAGAGCGACAACTAAAAGATTTGGCTCTTAATTACGGCTATAAACTTAGTTATGAACGTCGTAAGCAAATCGAAGGTTCAATCAAAAAGCTGAGAGATGCGATCGCTAAAGAAGATGATGCATTAATTGATCGCGCGCAGTCAGAGTTACAAGAATCACTTTATGCTTTGTCGAGCGAACTCTATGCTGAAGATGAAGATTATGAAGATGAGGATGATGATCTATTTGGTGGCATCCTTGAAAGTATTGGTAGTTTCGCTGGACGCAACAAACGCAGCAAGGATGAAGATGATCGTCGACGTCCTAATACTAGAGTTTCCTACGATGATGATGACGACTGGATGTAATCTAAAGATATGCAAAGCTGGCTGAATCTATAAACTGGAGACAATCAAAAATGACTGCTCAATTAGTTAATGGCTTAACCGTTGATGAACTTAAAGAAGTAATTGCTAATGTCGTTGATGCACGATTAAACAACTTTCTTAGTGTTAGAAAGGAAGAGGAAGCAAAGGCAATTGAATTACAGAAGCGAGAATTCTTGAGCGAATATGAAGAAAAAGTGATACAAGCCAAAAGTGGCTTAAAACATTTCGAAAATCTTTTAGCCTCTAAAGTTGAGTTAAAAAAAGAAAATCCTTGGCTAAAAATTGCAGGAATGCATAAAAATAATGCAGACTTATTTGAAGAAGTTGTTGGTTACATTGAAGCCAGCCATCAAGAAATCTTGGAAGAGGACTTAGATTAAATGAGTCTATGGGTATTCGATACAAACCATGTCACACACTTGCAGCGTTCTCATCCTAATATTTTGAATCGACTTAAATCTATTGATCAAGAACGTCTTGCGATAACTATTATTACAGCAGAAGAACAAATTCGAGGTTGGTTCAAGGTCATAAATGAGTCAAATATTAAGTCTTCTCGATTAGTCAATGCTTATAAAGAATTTAGAAATACGCTTGCATATTTGCAAACCGTTAATATTCTTGACTTCGATCACAAAGCTTACGAAATTTATCTAGAATTACGCAAGCAAGTAAAAATTGGCACTAAAGACTTACAAATTGCTGCAATCACTCTTGCTATTGATGGAGTAATAGTTACTTGTAATCACAAAGATTTCTCGAAAGTGCCAAATTTAAAACTTGAAGATTGGACTCTTTTATAGCAAAGTAACAAAGCCTACAATTAAGCTCTAGGTCGATTGCAAAACTATAAAGAAAAGGCGGCACTACACACTCCGTTTTTTTGTTTTTTAAACATCATAACGATTGCATTAGGTTAACAGAAAGTGATAATAGTACATTCTCTTAACTCATTTGATGAAAATTTAGAAGGTTATGTTTGCTCTATCTCCATAATGCCTAGATCATCTCTATGACTAATATTCCTGCTCAAAGCCAAACAACACACCTTACTGACCTATCAGTAAGCGACTCGCAAAAATCACGGTTACAATTACCGCGCAGCCTGAGCGCATTTGAGACATGGGGATTTGGCTCAACAGGACTCTTACTTTGGTTTGGCGTAGCACCAGCTATGCATATTGAATTGGGAGAAAAAGCGATTTGGGTTTGGATTCCTTGCGCGATCGCAGCTGTAATTCTCAATTTGCAAGTCAAGCGTTTAGGAATGAGCTGGCAAAATATGTCAGGGGGAACACCTAACTATGCAGCACGATTGCTCAAAAATTATCCATTAATTGCACGATATGGAGCGATCGGCTATTGGCTCGGCTGGGTATCAGTACCAGCTATCAATGCAATTATTTTGGCTGATTTAATCAAAACAACCTTAATCGATTTCAATTTACAAAGTCCTGATGGATTTTTAAGGGTTGCTTTTGTAGTCTTACCTTATATCGTTGCCTTTAGTGGAACGCGATCGCTAGCGATTTTTCAAGCCTTTTTTATTATGCCTGCGGTGAGTTTACTGCTCGTCTTTTGTATAGGTGGGATAAGTTGGCTAAGCTTTGCCCCAAACAGTCCTGGACTTTTGCCCGTAGCAGGAGTGGCGGCTCCGTCATTTATCCTATGGACAAAGTGGTTTTTTGTTGCTGTTTATGCAGTCTATGGATGCGAAACTGCCTCATCTTTTGTAGCCGAGAGTCGTCGTCCTGATCTAACGCTGAAATGTTTGAAATACATGGCGATTCTGATCCCGATCGTCTATGTTGGCGGTTATTGGGTTTTAGCAAGACTATCAACCAATCCTCTATCTGGGGAAAATACATTTTTGCATCTCTTATCAGCAGCTCAACCCTTTTGGGGAAGTGCTGCCTCTTCATTAATTACTTTTTTGGTAGCGGCGGGATGTTTGTTAAGTTCCACAACAGCAGTATCTAATTCTCCTAGAGTGCTTTATCAACTTGCCCAAGATCGACATATCTCACCACTATTTACTCTATTCACAAATCGCGGTGTGATCGGTCATGGCTTAGTTGCAACCTTAATTATGAGCTTGCTCTGTTTGTTATGGGGTGATGTGTCACGAGTAGTCATGGTGACTGGCACTGGATATCTAGCAAGCATGATGATTGTACATTTAGGGATTTGGCTGAAACGCGATCGCTCTGAAGCCCTATATCCCTATTGGTCAATTTTGTTTTTTGCGATCGAGGGTGTGGTGTTAGTAGTTGGAGGAATTGCTTGGAATTGGCTAGATTTGCTAATTGGCTTAGTCCTTCCAATTTTGGTGCTCGGTGCTGATGCCCTAATGCGAAGATTGCCATTCGCTTTTTTTCAAATGTCTGGGTGGACAAAGTTTTACCGCCGCACGACTTCTTTGAAATCTTTGGATTTCATGATCGTCCAAACTATTACGATTATTGTTTTGGTATGTGGTAGCACTGGGCTTGGCTGGTTAGCTCATACTTTGCTAAACCGACAATTTGATCAAAGCAATAAAAATTTCAACGATGCTTTTTTAGTTCTATTACTTATTGTGACGTTTGTTGGCATTGCGATCGCCTGCTGGACAAGCTTACCTCAAGTCATTGCGATGGGAGATGCTAAACAACGAGCCGAACATTTATTTGTAGCTGCATTAGACGCAATGTTGATTATCAATAACAAAGGAGAAATCTGTAAGGTAAATCCAGCCACTGAATTATTATTTGCGATGGATGCCCAACAACTCACTGGCAAACAACTTAGCTTGTTTATCGAAGATATTGATGCCGATCCTGATCTCTGGGATGCGATCAGCGAAAGAAGCTTAAAGCATAAATACAACTTTAACAGTGAAACAAAATTAGCTTGTGTAGTTGAAATTGCAGTATCAGATTATTTTAACCAATCTGATCAAATACAGGAATACATTGCCATTTTGCGCGATGTCACAGACCGCAAATATGCGGAAATACGGCTCCAAAAGAGTTTAAACGAACAGGAACAGTTAACTCAGAAAGCAACTGAGCAAGCTAAAGAATTAAAAATCGTCCTCCAAAATTTGCAAAGTACTCAGTCTCAGCTAATTCAAACTGAAAAAATGTCGAGCTTGGGACAATTAGTTGCAGGTGTTGCCCATGAAATTAATAACCCTGTCAATTTTATCTATGGCAATCTCAGTCATTCTGCGACTTATAGTCAAAATCTATTGGAATTAGTTGATCGCTATCAAGATTGGGAAAGGCTTCAAGCGATCGCTCCTAATCCTGATATTCAAACATTTATCGAAGATATCGATTTAGAGTTCTTGCGAGAAGACCTACCCAAAGTAATTTATTCCATGAAATTAGGGGCTGAGCGAATTCGACAAATTGTATTGACATTAAGAAATTTTTCGCGTCTTGATGAAGCCGAGATGAAGCCTATAGATATTCATGAAGGGCTTGATAGCACCTTACTTCTATTACAAAATCGCATCAAAAATAATTCTGAGCACCAAGGAATTCAGATTATCAAAAACTATGGAGAACTCCCTCTGGTAGCTTGTTATGCAGGACAGCTTAATCAAGTATTCATGAATTTGATTAGCAATGCGATCGATGCTTTACAAACGCTTGCAGAAAATGGAGCTTTTGCTGTAACTGCTCAACCTCGGAGAATCAACAAAAACCAGTGTTCGCATAACTGATTAATTACTGAGTTTCACTATAATTTAATATATAAAACAGTAATTTATCATTTATTTAATAAGAATAGAATCATTAAGGTATTTTTTGA
>JBBRMK010000100.1:0-16058 GCA_038230875.1 Pseudanabaenales cyanobacterium | reverse complement strand
GATCGCGAAGGCGATCACTATCAACTTGTCAATATTGGCTGGAAAAATAGCAACACCCGCATCTATGGCTGTGCAATTCATGTTGATATTATCGGTGAAAAGATTTGGATACAACATGATGGGATGGAAGATGCGATCGCCGATCAACTGGTATCAAAAGGCATACCAAGCAAAGATATCGTCATTGCTTACCATGCCCCCTATGTCCGCCAGTATACAGAATTTGCGCTAGGTTAACTCAGGCAATCAAATAATTTCCAAGCGATCGCACTCCTAAAAGAACGCCGTTCCGCCCTAATCACCGCCGCCGTTACAGGACAAATCAGCATAGAGGATATGACATCATGATCCCAAAAGCACCCACCATCCCGATAGTAAAACCATCTATACAAGAAATTTACCAACGATTAAACATAACCCCAGCAGAAATTGCTAAATTTTGCGAAAAATGGCAAATCATCGAGCTTTCGCTATTTGGTTCAGTATTGAGAGATGATTTTCGAGATAAAGGCGACGATCCTAGCGATATTGACCTGCTTTACACAAAAGCGACTGAAGCCAGATACGGATTTAAAATTTTTGATATGCAAGAAGAACTAGAAAAACTCCTAAACAGAAAAGTTGATTTAGTCAGCAAACAAGGCATTCAAAACAGCCGTAACCACTTACGCAGTCAATGTATTCTAGAATCAACACAGGTGATTTATGCAAAAAGATCAACAGTCAATTTTTGACATCATCGATTCGATTAACTTGATTTTTGAATATACTCAAAATATTGATTGGGAAGCAGTCAACACTAAAGATCAAGATGCCATCATCCGCCGCTTTACTATTATTGGTGAAGCAACCAAACGCTTATCTGTAGAATTTCGCGATCGCTATCCAGAGATCCCTTGGAAACAAATGGCAGGACTCCGCGATGTAATCGTCCATGAATATGACGACATTAATTTAGACATCATCAAAGATATTGTAGAAATGGAACTCCAAAAAATTTTGCCACTACTTCAACTACGCTCTTTAATAGTAGAAGATGATCATGATTAGAATATATGCGATCGCACTCCTAAAAGAACGCCGTTCTGCCCTAATCACCGCCGCCGTTACAGGAAAAATCAGCATAGAAGAAATGCGCTAAAATCAAACCTATAACCAACATCACAACAGCCCCAGCCATGAGTACCCCAATCACAATCGAAGACATTTATAAACTCTTTCAAATCGCCCAAGAAAGAGACAACATCCGCTTCGCCGAAGCCGATCGCCGTGCTGCCGAATCCAAAGCTGAAAGCGATCGCCGTGCGGCTGAGCATGAAAAACGTATTGCTGAGTATGAGCGCATTGAAGCAGAGTCCAAAGTCGAAAGAGATCGCAGCATGGCAAAACTAGAGAAAACAGTAGAACGTACCACCAAAGCCGTTGATGCCCTCACAACTAGATGGGGACGTTTTGTTGAAGAATTGGTAGAGCCTGCGGTATTACGACTATTTCAGTCAAGAGGAATTGACGTAAAAGAAGTCTATCCCCGTGCGCGAGTTAAACGCCAAGGCGTAGCAATGGAAATAGATATATTAGTTGTTGACGATACAGAACTCGTACTAGTCGAGTGCAAATCCCGCCTATCAAAAGATGATGTCGATGAATTTATTGAGAAGCTTACAAGATTTAAAATTGCTTTTCCCCATTACAAAAACTTTAAAGCCTATGGTGCAGTAGCAGGAATCGAAATTAATGAAGGAATAGACCGCTATGCCTATCGCCAAGGACTATTTGTCATCAAACCATCAGGTGAAGGCGTAGCGATCGCCAATGACAACGATTTTCAACCCGTTGCTTGGTAAAAAGATAATTGGTATAAGTGAGTCGCTAACAATTTTTGATCAATAACCAACCGAAAAATATGCTTAAAACCAAACCTAGTAGTTACCTCCAACTCTTACAATCATTTCCACCTCGTCCCATTCAATCAGAAAAGGACTTGATTGCCACCCAAAATGAGATCGATCGCCTACTTGATGCCGATGAAATAACGCCCGAACAACAAGACTACATCAACATCTTAGGGATGCTCATTTATGAATATGAAGAAAAACATGTATCCATCCCCGATCTTAGCGGCGTTGATTTGCTCAAAGCATTAATCAATGAGTTGGGACTGCAACAAAAAGACCTAGTTCCAATTTTTAAAACTGAGTCGATAGTATCAGCAATCCTCAATGGTAAGCGTAAATTCACAGTAGAACATATTGAAAAACTAGCTAATTTCTTCAATCTTTCCCCATCTGTATTTTTTAAAATATGAACAGAACCTCTGAACAAGCCTTTGAAAATGCGATCGCTGATGTTTTATTAGCATCAGGATTTCAGCGTCATCATTCAAAAGACTTCGATCGCGAAAACGCCATATTTAAGAAGGTTGCGATCGACTTTATCCAAGCAACTCAAAAACAAATCTGGGACAAACTAGAAATTTTGCATGGTGACAAAACAGGAGAAAGAATCATCGCGGCTCTGTGCAAATGGATGGATGAAAATGGAGCGCTCAACACCCTCAGACATGGATTTAAATGCTATGGCAAAACCCTCCGCATTGCCTTCTTTAAACCCGCCCATGGACTCAACCCCGAACTAGAGTCGCGCTATGCCGCTAATATCTTAGGTATCACTCGCCAGCTATATTTCAGCCCTAAAACCAAAGAATCCCTTGATGTCACCCTCAGCATTAACGGGATTCCAGTCATTACTTTAGAGTTAAAGAATCCTCTTACCAATCAAACTTTTGCCGATGCGATCGCGCAATATAAAAGCGATCGCGATCCTCGTGAAAAAATATTTGACTTCAAAAAGCGTACCCTCGTACATTTCGCCGTCGATACAGAAGAAGTCCACATGACCACCCGTCTTGCAGGAACTTCTACTCACTTTCTACCCTTTAATCAAGGATGTGAAGGTAGCGCAGGTAATCCATGCGATCCTGAAGGTCGCAACTACCGCACCGCTTACCTATGGGAAGAAGTTCTACAGCCCGATAGCTTGTTAGATTTATTTGCCCGTTTCCTCCATCTTCAAGAAGAAGAAAAACGCACCGATGAAGATAAAAAAATCACCAAAGAAACAATGATTTTTCCGCGCTACCATCAGTTAAAAGCTGTACGCGAATTAGTTAAAACTGCGGCGCAAGAAGGTACAGGACATAATTATTTAATCGAACATTCCGCAGGTAGCGGCAAAAGCAACACCATTGCTTGGTTAGCCCATCGCCTCTCTTCGCTCCATGATGCTAGCGATCGCCGCGTCTTTGATAGCGTAATCGTAATTACCGATCGCATTGTCTTAGATCGCCAACTCCAAAACACCATCTACCAATTCGATCATCGTCAAGGTGTTGTTCTCAAAATTGATGAAGATTCCAAACAACTAGCCGAAGCCTTAGAGAGTGCCGTTCCCATTATCATCACTACCATTCAGAAATTTGGCTTTGTGGCTGACAAATTAGAAAAGATGGCAGCAGATCGCGGTAGCCCCGACAAAAAGCATTTACCCACCCGCAAATGCGCCGTAATTATCGATGAAGCCCACAGTTCTCAATCGGGTGAAACAGCGACAACATTAAAAGAAGTTCTCGGCGGTGAAGAGTTACAGGCAAAAGCAGAAGAACTTGCAAAAGAAGAAGGCGAGTCCGATTTAGAAGCAATGTATCGCAATATGGCAAAGCGCGGACAACAGCCCAACATCAGCTTTTTTGCCTTTACCGCCACACCCAAACATAAAACGCTCAAGGTCTTTGGACGCAATGGCGAACCCTTTAGTAGATACACTATGCGTCAAGCGATCGAAGAAGGCTTCATTATGGATGTCCTCAAAAATTACATTACCTACAAAACCTACTATCGACTGCTCAAAGCTTGTGAAGATGATCCTAATGTAGAACGTAAAAAAGCAGCCCGTGCGTTAAGTCGCTTTATGCAACTGCATCCCTACAATATCGCTCAAAAGACCGAAATCATGGTGGAGCATTTCCAAAATTCCAGCCGTCATAAAATTGGCGGTCGCGCTAAAGCGATGGTAGTCACTGGTTCGAGACTAGAAGCGGTGCGCTATAAGCAAGCTTTCGACAAGTTGATTAAAGAAAAAGGCTATTCCATTAAAAGTCTCGTAGCTTTTTCGGGAACCGTAGTCGATGACCTAATCCCTGAAAAAAACTATACCGAACCTGAAATGAACGGCGGTATACGCGAAAAAGATCTACCCGAAGAATTTGCCACCAACGAATATCAAGTATTACTTGTCGCCGAAAAATATCAAACAGGCTTCGATCAGCCCTTACTGCATACGATGTATATCGATAAGCGCCTTGCTGGTATTCAAGCAGTACAAACCTTGTCCCGTCTTAATCGTACCCACCCACTTAAGAAGGAAACTTTTATTCTCGATTTTGTCAACGAACCAGATGAAATCCAGAAAGCATTCAAAGTTTATTTTGATGGCGCAACAATGGGCGAAGAAGTCGATCCCGATCGCCTTTATCAAATCCAAAATGAACTAAATAAAGCCGCAATTTACCTAGATTCAGAAGTAATCGAATTTTGCAAAGTATTCTTTGCCCCCAAGCAACGCCAGAGCCAAGCCGACCACAAGCTTATGAATGCTCTCATAGATAAAGCGACTGACAGATTTAAAAAATTTCAAGCCGATGACGAAGATGAAGCCGAGCTATGGCGCGGGAAAGTGCAAGATTTTTGCAGTCTTTATGCATTCTTAAGTCAAGTCATCCCCTATCAAGACAGCGACCTAGAGAGGCTGTACACCTATCTCAAACATCTAGCACTAAAATTACCAAAACGAAAGTCAAGCATAGGTTACCAGTTTGATGACGAAGTACAACTTGCCTACTATCGTCTCGAAAAAATTAGTGAAGGCTCAATTAGCTTGCATGAAGGTTATGCCAAACCACTTGATGGTCCAAAAGATGTTGGCACAGGTCGAGTTCGCGAAGAAAATTTGCCGCTCTCTCGACTAATTGACCTGATTAATGGAAGGTTTGGTGAAGATCTTAACGAAGCCGATCAGCTATTTTTCGATCAAATCATCGAGGTTTCTTCTCAAGTTGAGGCGATCGCCCAAGCAGCCCAAGCTAACCCCATCGATAAATTTCAACTCGTTTTTGGTCAAGAGCTAGAGTCCTTATTTATTGAGCGCATGGAACTCAACGAAGATCTATTTGCCCGTTACATGAACGATCCCGAATTCAAAGAATTAGTATCGCAATGGTTGGGACAGCAAGTCTATGCTCGAATTCCTAAAAATATTTCCTATCGCCCACAGAAAAAGTCCAAAAAAGGGATTACGTAGTAACTAGACAGAAAACAACGTTGGCATAAAGCGGTAGTCCTAAAAAGGAAAGGACAAATTACAGCAGTTGTTGATCAAAACCACTACGATAAGGGTCGCAGGGCGAAGCCCTGCAAAGAGTTTTATATTATTGTTTGTGGTAGGTTTGAAAGCAAATTGCTGTATATTTCGGGTTTTGCTGTAAACCTTAACCGTTGTAGGTCTTACAATAACAAGCTAAAAACTTATCCTTTCCTTTTAGGACTACCTAAAATTGCACTACAAATATTTGGCAATCTCCATAGGGGAATTGGCAATCAAATCTGCACCATGAGTGATTAGCTCTTCTTCAGTACCATAGCCATAAGTAACGCCGATCGCTAATATCTGATTTTTCTTAGCACCAATCGTGTCATGAGAGCGATCGCCTACCATCACTGTTTTTGTTGGAGTCAGATTTTCGGTGAGCAGAATATGGCGAATTAGTTCTCCTTTGTCACTCCGAGTGCCATCTAATTCACTGCCATAAATACCATTAAATAGAGAAGTCAGATCAAAATGTTCAATGATTCGCTTGGCATAGATATGGGGTTTGGAGGTGGCAATGTAAGTTTGATAACCATCAGCACGAATGGCTTTTAGAGTTTCAGTGATTTGCGGATAGAGCGCATTCTCAAATAAACCAACTGTCGCAAAGCGATCGCGATAAAATGCGATCGCATGATTGATCAATATTTTATCTGTAGTTTGTAACAGCGTGGCGAAGCTGACTGTCAATGGGGGGCCAATACACCAGAGAAGTTGATCGGTTTCTGGTGACTGATAACCAAGTTGATTAAGAGCATACTGAATACAAGTAGTAATCCCAATTTTGGGATCAGTTAAGGTTCCATCAAGATCGAATAATACTGTATCCATATATTGAGATATAGCTGTCATCAGTAGAGTTATTAAGTAGAATTATTAAATCCCGATAATTTCAGAAAACTAACGTTCTCTTCTATTTAAATTTTTCCTGCTATTTGCAGAAGGGTTACTTCCCAAACTAGTCTTGGTTGCACATAGCGGGCAATCAACTCCCGCGCTTTATCGAGATGTTGCAAAACAAACTTTGACCTTTGGTGTTCCCAAAAATAATTTTGTAAATAATCAATTAGCCATAATTGTAAATCCACCTCTAATTCCTTGGTGATTTGTTTGGCGATCGCCATTGCACTTTTTGCGTCTTGAGGAATTTGGCGCACTGAGTTTAATAGCTCGACAGGAATACTTTTGAAGTGATCAAAAGACTCGATCGCATTACCAGCAGACCCTTGAGCAAGGGAGATTACTTCAGAGGGAATATCAATATATCCTGCACGAGTGAGAACTTCTTGCATTTGGGCTGGATTTAGCCTTGTGAAAGGGATGCGTTGACAACGGGAAACTAAAGTTGGCAAAATCGAGCCAGCATCGGGAACGATCAAAATAATCGTGGCGTAAACAGGTTCTTCAAGGGTTTTAAGTAAGCTATTAGCCGCTGACTCAGCCATTGATTGTGCTTCTTCGAGAATCACGACTGAGCGCTTGCATTCAAGAGGCGCCCGACTGACAAACTCGCTAATATCACGCACTTGCTCGATCCTGATCTGTGGCAAGGCGCGACGCTTTAGTCCTGATGCATCAGCTTCTTTGGCAGTCAGCATTTTGCCTTTATCTAAATAGGTCGGCTCAACCCATAACAAATCAGGATGATTACGATCGCTCAATCGATTAGCAGATTTGCGATCGCCCAACAAAATCTCTGCAAAAGCCGAAGCAGTTTTGCTACGTCCTACCCCACTGGCACCAGCAAACAAATATGCAGGTGCGATCCGATCACGTTTGATCGCAGCTTTTAAAAGAGTAATCGCTTGACTTTGACCAACGATAATATCAAATGGTGAACTATCAAATGGTGAATTTGCAGAGGTCACCGCTAGTCATTCCACAAGTCTTGTTGCGATCGCTTCGAGCTACCCGACTTCATGCCAACTCGATACGGGCGATCAGATGACGAATCTAAAATATCGAAAGTACGCCGACGCAACCACCATCGAATCGCTTCATCGATTATTGCCGCAGGATCTTTGGAAATTTCCCTTAATTCCGTGAGCAACTCTGGCGCAATATCTACTTTATAAGTGAGATCGCTTTTAGTGAGTTCAGACTCAATAGTGGATTCAGGCAAAGTGGATTCAGGATTTATTTGGTGATTAACGATATTATTCATGGCATCTTTTACTTCATCAAGCGAACTAGGGGCGATCGCAACAGACTTAATTTCATTTAGGTTACTTTCCGCACTTGTATTTTGCTTATCCAAAATTAGCCTACGCCAAATTAGTTTGCTCAAATTAATGATCGTAAACACAATCAGAATCAGTCCAAACTGAAATAATCCAATTATCAAGAGCAGCTTTTCTTTCAACCAAAATTCATACATAATTTTTTGGGATCGCCATATTGAGCATTTTTCTGATTTATCCTAATCATTCCACTCGCCGCGTGGTGGCACAACAGGGTTCATCGTCAGAGGACGTGAACGATCAGATTCTTTGATCGCCCGACGCTGCAACCATTGACGGATGGCAATATCGATCGCCTGTTCAGGATCATTTGTGACTTCACCAAGTTCAGCAAGCAGAGCAGGATCGATTTCTATACTTTTTAGCACCTCATTAAATAGTGCTTCATTTACCGATTGATGATCTGGCAACTGGTTAGTTTGTATTTGGTTGGCGTTATCTTCTGGCATAGGGACTATTTAAATTAACTGGCACTATGCAGATTTTACCCAGATTTGTTACCTCCTGAATGTGCAGAGCGATCACAATCTCGCTTTAGGGTGAGTTCAACCCCAGAATATAAAGTTTATGCGAAGCTCTGCCTTTATACTCTTGGGTTGATAATAGGCTTGTAATTATTGGAAAAGTCTTATGGAGCCACTTACAGTTGCTACGGCGATCGCGACAATATTTTTTACAAAAGCCTTAGAAAAGACGGGTGAGAAATTTGGAGAGGCGACGCTGGCGAAAACGAGGGAGGCGATCGCGAAAATCCGCGAGCATTCGCCTGAAATCGCTGGGCAATTAGAATCTAGCGATCGCGAGGTGTTGAATTTGGGTAAGGCGGTACTGGAGTCGCTACCCCTCGATCCGATTTTTGCCGATCCGATTTTTGCAGAAATGGCGGCGGCGGCTGATGCGGAGGAAAATGCCAAATTGAGGGCAAAGATGAATGAGGAAAGTACTCGCAAAATCGTGCAGGTGATGGCGATCGATCTTGAGGGTAGTAGCCTGAAGGTTAAATCGTTGAAGCAAAAGGCTCCTGCGGGTAGCAGTAATGTGGAGCAGACGATGCTCAAAAATGTGAAGATTACGGGTGATATTGATCTGGGCGATCTGTCTCAGGATGCGTAAATATTCCAAGAACTAAAGTTCTTGGCTGAAAGCGATCGCGAGCTATGTTGCAACAACTTGGAAGCGTAGACCGAGTGCTTGTAATACTTTAAGAACTGTTGCAAATTCTGGATTGCCTTCGCCCGCAAGTGATTTATAAAGGCTTTCGCGTCCAAGCCCTGTTTCACGAGCAATCTGGGTCATTCCTTTGGAACGAGCAATATCCCCAAGTGCGGCAACGATCAGGGCTGGGTCGCCATCTTCGAGAGCAACTTGAAGATATGCAGTTATATCCTCTTTAGTTTCGAGGTGATCTGCTGCATCCCAAGGATAGGTTTGAAGTTTATTCATCATGATCTCCTATAAATCTTTTGCTAAATATAAAGCTGTTTGTATATCTCGATTTTGGGTGCGTTTGTCTCCACCCGCCAGCAAGACAATGAATGTATCTCCTCGTTGGATGAAATAGACTCGATAACCTGCTCCGTAGTCAATACGCAGTTCCGATACGCCTTTACCAACTGGTTTTACGTCTCCAGCATTGCCCATAGAGAGGCGACGGAGCCGAATGTCGATCCGCACCCTAGCCTCGCGATCGCGCAAAGAGTTAAACCATTTGGCATAGGTTTCAGTTTGGCGAATTTCAATCATATTCTCAGTGTATCCTACAGGATACAGCCGATGCACAAACACCTCACTTTCTTTATCGAGTGTAAACATGACAGAACAACCGCAAATTAAGCAATCGATTTTAGAAAATGCCAAGGTTGGCGGCAATGTGGCTATTGGTAGCATCACTCAAATTTTTCAAGAAGCGAAGCAAGCGGGGATTTTGCTAAATTTGCCGACGACTAATGTGACTTTTTTTGCGGGACGAGATGATGATCTAAAAGGAGTCCATAAACTTTTGATGGACAATCAATGGGTGGTGGTTTCGGCTTATGTTAAGGGTATGGGCGGTGTGGGGAAAACGGAACTGTCGATTCAATATGCGCTGCGTCATGTGTTGACGGACTATCGCGGTGGGGTCTGTTGGTTACAGGCAAATAGTGATATTGCGATCAAGTTGCAAGATTTTGTGCGGGTGCAGCTAGATCAGAAAATGCCTGACGATCTGGACTCGGCAGAGAAGTTGGCGGCTTATTGCTGGAAATGTCTAGATTTACATCTGCATTCTGATGCGAAGAGGGATGAGCAGGAGGGGAAAAGGATGTTGGTGATATTGGATGATGTGAAGGATTACGGGGTGGTAGAGCCATTTTTGCCGCCATCGGGGAGTAATTTCTGTGTATTGGCAACGACGCGGTTGGCGTTGGGTGGGGCAATGCAGCAATATAGTTTGGATGTGTTGGAACTGAAGGCAGCGGCGGCTTTGTTAAGGTCTTTTTTGGCGGTGGGGGATTGGCGCAGGGAGGAGGTGGCGATCGCGGATTTGTGCGAGAGGTTGGGGCGGTTGCCTTTGGCGATCGAGTTGGTGGGGCGTTATTTGGCTTTGCCGAATCAGCAGGATACTTCGATCGCGGATTTGATAAATCGCTTGCAAGCAGAATGTATGAAGCAGTTGGCAAGGCTGACAGATGAGGAGAAGAGGTTGCTACCAAGTAATTTAAATGTCGTTGCGTCGTTTACTTTGAGTTGGCAGGAGTTGTCATCACAAGCGCAAAAATTGGCGTGTTTGTTGGGGTTGTTTGCTTTAGCGCCTATGCCTTGGCAATTAGTGGAAAATGCGGCTTTGTTTGAGATTTCTGGGGAATCCTTACCCACACAGCAACCGCAGGGCTTTAATTGCGATGAGTTGAAGGCTTTGCGGGGTGAGTTGCTGAATCTACATATATTGGAACGTAGCGATCGCGGCATCTTTCAATTGCATCAATTACTGCGCGAGTATTTTCTATTTCAATTAAAACAACATCCTGAATGGTCGCATCTCAGACAGCAGTTGGTTGGTGCTTTGTTGGAGATATCTATACAGATGCCTCAAGATCCAACATTAGAAAAGATAGCTGAAATAACGCCTGCGATTCCTCATCTAGAAATGCTGAGCCGCGACATGCTTGGCGATATTCTCAATCTTGAAGAAGATTTGTATTGGGCGTTTGGAGGAGTGGGAAGATTCTTCTATGGTCAAGGTCTATATGCTTTGGCTGAAGATTCGCATTTGAAATGTTTAAAAGCTACGCAAGAATTGTTAGGAGATCGCCATCCCTCTGTCGCCACTAGTCTCAATAACCTCGCATTGCTGTACGAAGCATAAGGTAAGTATAAAGAAGCAGAATCTCTAATTAAAAAAGCACTTGCAATAAGGCAAGAAGTGTTAGGGGAAAGGAATCCTAGTGTCGCTAACAGTATAATTAGTCTCGCTTATCTGTACAAATCGCAAGGGAGATATGCAGAAGCGGAACCTCTCTTAAAACAAGCATTGACTCTGTTTCAAGAACTTTTCGGCGACTGCCATCCCGATGTCGCCACTAGTCTCAACAACCTTGCATTGCTGTACAAATCGCAAGGGAGATATGCAAAAGCGGAACCTCTCTTCAAACAGTCATTAGCGCTATGTCAAGAACTGTTAGGTAATCGCCATCCCTCTGTCACTAACATTCTCAACAACCTCGCAGGGCTGTACGAATTAGAAGGAAGATATGAAGAAGCGGAACCTCTCTACAAACAATCATTAGCGCTGAGGCAAGAACTGTTAGGCGATCGCCATCCTGATGTCGCACAAAGTCTCAACAACCTCGCATTCCTGTACAAATCGCAAGGGAGATATAAAGAAGCAGAACCTCTCTATATTCAAGCACTGACTTTGTTGCAAGAAATGTTAGGCGATCAACATCCCCATACTATTACCACACTCAACAACCTCGCCATACTCCAGCGACTGCAAGGGAAATAAACCGCTCGCCAAAAGAAACCCATAAATGCAGAGATCGCCTACATTTTGTCAGATAGATACAGATAATCATTGCATTTA
Organism: Pseudanabaenales cyanobacterium; assembly: GCA_038230875.1. Classification (GTDB taxonomy): domain Bacteria; phylum Cyanobacteriota; class Cyanobacteriia; order Pseudanabaenales; family Pseudanabaenaceae; genus Pseudanabaena. The sequence goes on along the minus strand of JBBRMK010000100.1, from coordinate 4,334 downwards.
AAGAAAAAGTCGGGATTTTAACTTCTCTCACGTCCATCTATGCGAAAAGCTTCCCACAATTTTCTCGCTCATAGCGATCATAATATTCGCATGGATCGAATTTTAAGCGATCGCCCTGAGAATAGTTGGTAAACGATGGGCGATCGCGGTTAGTGTTTAGGAGATTGAGATTTATCTTGCATTTGCGATCGCCTCAAAATCAAAATGGGTTACAGTAAATTACAGAACTATACGAGTAACATCATGCCCATACAAACCACCTCTCGCTATGTCATCCGCAACCCACAAATTTTAAGCAGTGAGCCAATTATTGTCGGCACAAAAACATCAATCAGAGCGATCGTGGGATTATGGCGCTTAGGAACCTCACCCGAAGAGATTCCCATTCACTTACCACATTTAACACTTGCCCAAGTCTTCGATGCATTGAGTTTCTATCAAGACAATCAACCTGAAATTAATGATTACATCGAACGTAACCACGTTCCTGATGAATTAATTCATCCATCAGTAAGAGAGAGATTCTCTAACTAACAATGAATATTTTTGCATTGATATACCTTGATGAAGACATTAGTAATCTCGTTGCAAGATTGCTGCGATCGCGTGGCATGGATGTTGAAACAGTTCAGGAATGTCAAATGCTAGGCAAATCTGATCCCGAACAACTAAGCTACGCTGCCTCAGTTAACAGATGCATCTTGACTCACAATCGCGTTGACTACGAGAAACTTCACTTACAGTATATGAATGACGAGATTAAACATTCAGGAATTATCATCGTTCCACAGAAGAATCCCCATGAAATAGTTGCTCGCACTATGGCTTTATTAGATACATTGATGGCTGATGAATTAGCCAATCAGTTGATTTATATCTGAATATCTAGGACAAAATCGCGTTTAGTGTTTAGGCGATTTAAATTTGTCTTGCATTTGTGATCGCTACCCACTATGCAAAAACTAAAGGTCTTCTGGATTAATCCCCATCTCACGAAGTTTAGCTGCATATTTCGCCATAACATCAAGAGCTTGCTCCTTTTGCTCAAACTGCTCAAGGTAAGTCAAAAACCTTGTCCCATCAGGATTAAATATATTTAAACTTTCATCAGTCAATTCAAAGCGAATCCCTAATCTTGGACTCACCCAATTTTGGACATTATCAATTGCTTCGAAGCTACCGTCCTCATGATTTTTCAACCAGATCGCCAGATCGTTAGATAGATGATCGTAAACATAATACTCTTCCACACCATAGGTTTGATAAAAATCGAACTTGCGCGACATTTCTAACATCCGATTGCCTACTGATAGAATTTCAAATACGACCTGTGGCGCAACATCATTTTCTAGATGCTGAATATAGGAACCTCTCGCTGCCTTTGGTCTGTCAAATACCACCATCGCATCAGGCGCGCGCCGAATCTCAGGCTTTCCCTTCACGGAATACCACAATAGATCGCCAGCCACAAATACATTCTCATCATTTTTGAATAATGCTTCCAATCCACCTGTAATCGTCACGATCCATTGATAATGTTCAGTACTCTCTGCCATCGGTTGTCCGTCATTACTGGGATAGATAAGTTCTGTTTTGGAGATTGTATTAGTCATGATTTTTGACCGCTTTTACTCATTAACGCTTTGAAGATCGGATATGGCGATTCGTTACAGCATATAAAAATAATTATATAATCTCCTCAGCAAATTCGGCAAGTTCAATAGAGAGGTATGTCTTCTCGAATCTAAATGTTTGTATTTGTAGAAAAAGCGATCGCCCTTTGGGGTTTGACTGAAGCGCAAAGCGCTGTATTCTGAAAGAACATCACAGATTCCTGTAAACCACACTATTCATGTCTTCACTTCAGGTCACACGCGGCACTCGCGACATTCTCGCTCCCGAAATTTATTACTGGCAGCAGTTAGAGACAGCAGCACGACAGATTCTCGCTCAAGCCGCCTACACCGAGATTCGCACCCCCATTTTTGAAGCAACTGAGCTATTTGCGAGGGGCATCGGTGAAGCCACTGATATAGTCGGCAAAGAAATGTACACCTTTAACGATCGCGGCGATCGCTCTTTGACTTTACGACCTGAAGGTACAGCAGGAGTAGCGCGATCATATATTGAAAATAAACTATTTGCTCAGGGTGGTGTGCAGCGTTTGTGGTACATGGGGGCAATGTTTCGCTACGAGCGTCCTCAAGCAGGTCGTCAGCGCCAATTTCACCAGTTAGGTTTAGAGGTGCTAGGCTCTGATAATCCTCGTGCTGATGCTGAAGCGATCGCGATCGCCAGTGATTTTTTGCAAGCAGTAGGGTTAAAAGATTTAGTCGTTGATCTTAATTCTGTAGGCAATGCTGAAGATCGGGGGAGTTATCGTCAGGCTCTAGTGGAATATTTCACGCCCTTTATCGAAGAAATTGATACCGATTCGCGCGATCGCCTGACTCGCAATCCTCTCCGAATCCTTGATAGCAAAGACAAACGCACTCAAGAAATTTCTCAAGAGGCTCCAAGTATTCTCGATTATTTAAGCCCTGAGTCACAGCAACATTTTGAACAGGTTCAAAATCTATTAACCGATCTTAATATCGCCTATCGCATCAATAATCGCCTCGTGCGCGGACTAGACTATTACACCCGTACTGCCTTTGAGATTCAATCTAATCAACTTGGCGCACAATCGGCTGTATGTGGCGGTGGACGCTATGATCGCCTGATTGCAGAATTAGGTGGTGCAGATGTGCCTGCGGTCGGTTGGGCGATCGGTTTAGAACGACTAGTAATTTTGATGCAACAGGTTGCCGAACAAAAGCGATCGCAAATTGACTTCTACATCGTGTCACGTGGTGAACAGGCTGAAGCCAAGTCTCTATCTATTGCTCAAATTCTCCGCAAAGCAGGATTTAGTGTGGAACTCGATCTCAGTGGTGCGAAGTTTGATAAACAATTCAAACGTGCTAGTAATGCCAATGCTAAAGCGGCGATCGTGATCGGTGATAGTGAAATCGAGTCGGGACAAGTTCAAATCAAATGGTTGGAATCAGGTAAGCAAGAAGCTGTAGCGATCGCCAATCTTAGTGACAATTTTGAAACCCTACGACAAAAGCTATAGTTGAATGAATCTAACTCCATAAAGCTATGACAAATAGTGACTCGCCCACAAACACAAATTACCTTCGGCTTTTATGCTTTCTGCAAGATTGGTAACACAACCGCTATATGATCGTGGAATATAAACAACAGCAATGTCAATGTCAAAATTGTGCAACAGTCGTATGGGGAGAACTGCCATCGGCAGTAATCGGGGAACAAGACATAGAGGCAAGATTACAGGAGATGATGTCGTGGTCGTGGCTAGGAAATTATGGACACCGCCGCTTTATTGACCGTTATTTAAAACTGCTCACCAAAAGCCTTACCAAAATAACACTTCAAAATTGGCTCAAGCGCACAAGTATCTTGCCAATAAAGACGATCCCAATCGCGATCGCCACTCTCAAAAATCGCTTCTTGATCGGTCAACAAAACAATAATGCGATCTGGATTACTTCTTTTTGTATCCTTAAATTCCTTACAAAATCCATCCAACAGAAAAAACGTCAAATTATCCCAATGAGTCTCAAACACATCACCATAAACAATTCCCAATACCCTCGCAGGTGAAGTTAACAGATTGTCATTATTGTTTTTCCCGAGACGCAAAAAATCGCTATAACAGCCTTCTAATTGCGCCATTTTCTTACCGAGTAAATCTACTTAATTTTCCTTTGTTGTCAGCTCGACATCACTATTAACCGTCTTCACAATCCACATTACTGCCATCTTGATTATGCTCCAATAGAATTACAAAAACTGAAAATGCGATCAAATTCCTGCTTTTACAAAAAACTGCTCAACCGTTACTGTCAAATCTTGAAATAACTCATCCGTCAATAGGCGATCGCTCCGATAAGTCTCAGGAGCGCGATCGGGATAAAAAACAGTCAAGGTTCTACTCAAGTACTCCAAGAAGAAGGTCGTAATATTCCTGAAGATCGAGTTGAAACGGTAATGCTTGCCGTATGAGTAAACTACCACAAATACCAGGTAAAGATTGCATCAAAGCTCTAGGGAAAGCTGGCTTTTGCATAAAACGTCAATAAAGGTAGTCACATTATTCTCTGCCGAGATGAACCTTTCGCAGAAGAAGTAGTTCCAAATCATAAGACTCTTGATAAAGGAACATTACGCGCGATTATCAGACAAGTGGAATTAGATGTTGATGAGTTTATTCAACTATTAAACAATTAAGTAATGAAATTGAGATTGCTTTTTGGTTAGGATGGGTG
>JBBRMK010000099.1:0-16406 GCA_038230875.1 Pseudanabaenales cyanobacterium | reverse complement strand
TTTTTTAGTTCTTGTTTAGCTTTTCTTCTAGCTCTTCGATTCTTTGGTTTATCTCTTTTCGCTCTTCCAGCAAGATCTTCAACACCTGTTTGATACTCTCTGGTGTTGTTTCCAAGTCCCTTAATGGCACTTTTATCCCGCCTATCTCGATTTCTTCAATCATATTTTCTAATTTACATCTCTTTTTTCCCTCCGATCTTTAATTTTCGTTAACCCCTTGGACGGTTACCTTTTTGCGGCTTTAATTTGCAAATTTTAGAATGTAAGAATATGGCTTAGGAATGGCAATGGGTTTTATTGTAAGCGTTGTTATTCTTATGCTTACGCAGCTTTTTACCAGCCCTATTAGTATGTACAATTCTTAATAATCTTACTCAAAATTCGACAGGAATATTAATGGAACTAAATGGCGATCGCTGTTTACAATTGTTTCTACTAACTCTCTCTATGTGTACAATTTCTGGGGCATTATCACTCCGTAAAGTGCAAACTGCTGATCCTGCGGAAATATTTAACTGATATGTATGTCAATCTTCATATAGCTTAAAAGCTAGAGAATTTTACTAAGTGTGCATCTTTAGCCTTTAAAAATAAAAAAGCCTCGCATTGCGAGGCTTTTTTATTCAAGTAAAAAAATTACTTAGAACTATTTCAAGATCTTAGCAACGACACCCGATCCAACGGTACGACCACCTTCACGAATTGCAAAACGCATTCCTTGCTCGATCGCGATCGGGTTGATTAGTTCAACGGTCATCTTAATACGATCGCCTGGCATAACCATTTCTGCTTCACTACCGTCATCAGCGGTGAAGGCAACAATTGTTCCAGTTACATCAGTTGTACGAACATAGAATTGAGGACGATACCCAGAGAAGAAAGGAGTTTTACGACCACCTTCTTTCTCAGTCAAAATATAAACTTCACCTTCAAACTGAGTATGAGGGCTAATCGACTTGGGCTTAGCAAGCACCATGCCGCGCTCAATATCATCCTTTTGGATACCACGTAATAGTAGCCCTGCATTGTCTCCAGCCAATCCTTGCTCAAGACTCTTCTTGAACATTTCAATACCCGTAACAGTCGTAGTACGAGTATCGGTAATTCCAACAAGCTCGACAATGTCGCCAACTTTAACAGTACCGCGCTCAATCCGACCAGTAGCAACAGTACCACGACCAGTGATCGAGAATACATCTTCAACTGCCATCAAGAAAGGCTTATCAACAGCACGTTCAGGAGTAGGAATTGACTCATCCACGGTATCCATGAGAGCCCAAATCTTGTCTACCCAAGGATTTGTTCCACGAGCAGTTTTTGGATCAGAGGTCATCGCTCTAGTAGCTTCTAGCGCAGAACCACGAGTGATCGGAATATTATCGCCATCAAAGTCATATGAAGAAAGCAACTCACGAACTTCCATCTCAACAAGTTCGACAAGCTCTTCTTCACCTTCCATTTGGTCTTCTTTATTTAAGAAAACTACAAGGTTAGGTACACCAACCTGACGTGCTAACAAAATGTGTTCGCGAGTTTGAGGTTCAGGACCATCAGCAGCAGACACAAGCAAAATCGCTCCATCCATCTGTGCTGCACCAGTGATCATGTTCTTTACATAATCAGCGTGACCAGGACAGTCAACGTGAGCATAATGACGAGCTATCGTTTCATACTCAACGTGAGCAGTGTTAATAGTAATACCGCGAGCTTTTTCTTCAGGAGCAGCATCAATTTGGTCGTAGGCTTTGGCTGTTGCTTGACCTGCCGCAGCAAGTGACATCGTGATTGCCGCAGTTAAAGTAGTCTTACCATGGTCAACGTGACCGATAGTACCGATATTGACGTGGGGTTTGTTTCTCTCAAATTTAGCGCGTGCCATTTTTTCGCAATTATCCTTAACTTTAGTAGATGTTATTTTAGTTTATAGAGTATTTGTAGAGTATCTTAAAGGATTACTCTTTTTTACCCTTGTTTTTAGCAATGATGGCTTCAGCCACATTTTTCGGCACTTCTTCGTAATGGCTGAATTCCATTGAGAAGCTTGCTCTGCCTTGAGTTGACGAGCGAAGGTCAGTAGAGTAACCAAACATCTCAGACAAAGGAACCCTTGACTCAACGGTCTTACCAGACGCGGTATCTTCCATACCGATAATATTGCCGCGACGACGGCTAAGGTCACCAATTACGTCACCCATGTAGTCTTCAGGGGTTTCGACTTCAACCTTCATCATCGGTTCCAGCAATACTGGCTGAGCTCTCATTACTGCATCTTTGATTGCCATCGAACCAGCAATTTTAAAAGCCATTTCTGAAGAGTCAACGTCATGGAAAGAACCATGTACAAGGGTAGCTCTAAGGTCGATCACAGGATAACCCGCGAGAATTCCTGATTCACAGGCTTCTTTCATACCTTGCTCGGAAGGTTTAATAAATTCCTTTGGAATCACACCACCAACGATTTTTGATACAAACTCAAACCCTGTGCCTGGTTCGGTCGGCTCCAAGTTGATCACAACGTGACCATACTGACCCTTGCCACCGCTTTGACGGGCAAACTTACCTTCAATATCAGTGACAGTTTTGCGGATAGTTTCGCGATAAGCTACTTGAGGTGCACCCACGTTCGCTTCAACGGCAAACTCACGTTTCATCCGATCAACGAGAATTTCTAGGTGAAGTTCACCCATGCCAGAAATAATCGTTTGATTAGTTTCTGGATCGGTCATTACACGGAAAGTAGGATCTTCTTCAGAGAGAGATTGCAAAGCCTTGGATAGCTTTTCCATATCCTGTTTCGTTTTTGGCTCAACAGCTACAGAAATAACAGGTTCAGGGATAAAGAGTGTCTCAAGAATAATCGGAGAACTTTCATCACAAAGAGTGTCACCTGTAAAGGTATCTTTAAGTCCCAATACTGCACCCAGATCTCCTGCTCTGAGTTCATCAACTTCTTGACGATCATCAGCCTTGAGTATGATCAGGCGAGAAATACGTTCTCTCTTGTTTTTGCTAGAATTTAAAGCATAGGAACCTTTTTTTAAGACGCCAGAGTAAACGCGCACAAAGGTAAGACGACCGTAGGGATCAGCCATGATTTTGAAAGCAAGTGCTGACATGGGGGCATCATCTTTGGCTTCACGAATAGCTTCCTCACCGCTAGGTAGTAAACCTGTAACTGGTTTAACATCATTAGGAGAAGGAAGATAATCAATGACAGCATCTAGTAATAGCTGTACGCCTTTATTTTTGAAAGCCGAACCACAAACCATAGGCACGATCTTGCCGCTCAGAGTTCCTTTGCGTAGCCCTAATCTAACTTCATCTTCAGTGAGTTCTTCACCTTCAAGATATTTTTCCATCAGGACATCATCAGAATCAGATACTGATTCAAGTAAATTCCCGCGCCACTCATTAACTAGTTCGACTAAATCAACAGGAATATCTATTTCCTCAATATCCTTGCCTATTTCATCTTTGTAGATATAAGCTTTCATTTTGACGAGATCGACAATACCTACTAAGTCTGCCTCACTTCCGATCGGTAATTGGATGGGAACAGCATTGGAGCCGAAACGACTGCGAATCTGCTCTCTCACTCGCAAAAAGTTCGCACCCATGCGATCCATTTTATTAACGAATACGAGGCGAGGGACTTTATAGCGATCAGCTTGCCTCCATACAGTCTCAGACTGAGGTTGCACACCACCCACAGCACAGAAAACAGCAACTACGCCATCAAGTACGCGCATGGAGCGTTCAACTTCAATCGTAAAGTCTACATGTCCAGGAGTGTCGATGATGTTAACACGGTGGTCATTCCAACTGGTGCTGATTGCGGCCGCCGTAATCGTGATACCACGTTCGCGTTCTTGTGCCATCCAATCTGTCGTCGCGGTTCCATCATGGACTTCACCAATTTTGTGGACGACACCAGAATAAAACAGAATTCGCTCTGTAGTTGTGGTTTTACCAGCGTCAATATGCGCCGCAATACCTATATTGCGTACCTTATCTAAGGCAATAGATCGTTCCACAAAAGTTTCCTCGTATTTGTCGGAAATTGAAAGATTTATGTAAAAAGTATTAAGAATATTATAGCGAGGTAAGTTACGGTATTAATCGTTATTAATACCGTCTTAATTAGCGTTACTTAATAGCGGTAGTGAGCAAAAGCTTTGTTCGCCTCAGCCATCTTGTGAGTTTCTTCGCGCTTACGAATAGTCTGACCAGTTTCGTTAGCAGCATCCATTAATTCATTAGCCAGTTTGGTAACCATGCTACGTCCAGCACGAGCACGAGAATATTGCACTAACCAGCGAAGCGCTAAAGCGACACCGCGATCTGTACGTACTTCCATGGGCACTTGATAAGTAGCACCACCAACACGACGAGCTTTAACTTCGACTAATGGAGTGGCATTGCGAATAGCACGATCAAACACCTCTAGTGGTGGATTGCCTGTGCGTTCACCAATTGTATCTAGGGCTTTGTAAACAATATGAGATGCTACAGAATACTTACCGCGCGACATAACACGACGGGTGAGCATACTGATGAGACGGCTGTTGTAAACCGAATCAGGTGGGGTAATACGCTTTGAAGCTTTCGTTCTACGGGACATTACGGTACTAATTCACCTTATAAAATGAATTGCTAAGTTTGCTAAATGACTTTACTAGATGCGCCTTATTTTTTCTTCTTGCCAGTGGTTGCGGCTGCGGCTTGACCTGGCTTAGGTCGTTTAGCACCATATTTGGAGCGAGCTTGCTTACGATCTTTTACGCCTGAAGTATCTAAAGTGCCACGAATAATGTGATAACGCACACCTGGCAAATCTTTTACACGTCCGCCTCTAATCATTACAACGGAGTGCTCTTGAAGGTTGTGTCCAACACCAGGGATGTATGCGGTGACTTCAAAGCCAGAAGTCAAGCGTACCCTTGCCACTTTTCTAAGTGCAGAGTTTGGCTTTTTGGGTGTTGTAGTGTAAACGCGTGTACAGACTCCCCTACGTTGAGGACAGCTTTTTAGGGCAGGGGACTTTGTTTTAGTGATTATAGTTTGGCGCTCAGTGCGGATGAGCTGTTGGATCGTGGGCATAGGTGATGATTTGGTATATCTGCGGCTGTGTATTCTAATCAACAGCACATAACTATAACAAAGTTTATCTCATAAAGTCAATTGTAATAACTTTAATCAAAACTAACTTTTTAACATTTGTTACTGTAGTTCTACTAATCGCTATTTGGCGAAAATAATTGGCGATAAATGAAATTAATGATAATTAACAATTCTGGCAAAGCCTAAAGGCTCAAGACTTGCACCACCAACTAGCACACCGTCAATCTCAGGTTGAGCCATGATTTCGTCAATATTATCTGGTTTTACTGAGCCACCGTATTGAATTGTAATGTTATAGTTTACAAGTTTGCTACGAATCAGTCCAATTACACGGTTAGCTTCGCTGAATTCGCAGGTAACACCTGTACCGATCGCCCAAATTGGTTCATAAGCGATGATCAAGTTGTTTTGGTCAATATCGATAAGATCAGCAGCCAGTTGCGAAAAGATCCAAGATTCAGTTTCGTTAGCATCGCGCTGTTGTTTGCTCTCGCCCACACAAAGAATTGGGGTAAGTCCATGCGCTTGAGCAGCTTTAAGTCGTTGGTTGACAGTCTGATCCGTTTCTCCAAAGAACTGACGCCGCTCACTATGTCCGACGATCACATATTTGATGCCAAGCTCAACAAGCATGGGAGCCGAAATTTCACCTGTAAATGCTCCATTTGTTGACCAATGAACATTTTGAGCGCCAATACTTAGGTTTGGTTGACTGATCGCTGGCAAAATTGTTTGCAAAATTGCCAGATTAGTATATGGGACGCAAATGAGAATTTGTTGATCAGCGATCGCTGCTTGAGAAGCAGTAGCTTTAAGATGAACGGGAAATTCCGAGAAAAATGTCTTGGCTTCAGACTGGGTTTTGTACATTTTCCAGTTGCCAGCGATAACGATTTTACGCAATGCTCGATTACCCTTGATTTGAGATTGTGAAGATAATGAATTGTTTTTATCTTACCGAAAAAGGGTTCATTAAAAGCAAAGGGGTGACTTTAGAATACTTTTGTTTTTTATCCCCAAAAACTGAATGAGTCTAGCAGAAGGCTGCTAGACTCATGTCTTAAAATAATTCAATTGAAATTTACTACTAGTGGTTTACTTAAACGTGTAGGCATTGATTAACTGTACGCTGTAGCCCTTACTTTATTAACCTAAATAAGCTTGTCTCACCTAACCATAATGCCAGATCAAAATCTGAGAATACACTTGATAAAATTTTTTGAGACCCTGATCATAATTTGGGCTATCGAAGCTAACAAAACTACACCGATCTTTAGAATAAGCACTGCCCCGTAAAGATCGAAGAATCGTGGGGAGCAACAAAGTTTCCATCCGTTTTGACTTTTTACTCTTTCTTTTTGCTTCTCCTTTTTGCTTTTAATATTATTAAGCTAGGTTTGCGTTGGATCGAGTTGCTTTGTCTCTTGCGCCATGTACATAAGTTAGCTCACTATGTAGCACTAAACACTAATTGTTTACATAAATTTATAGGTTTCTTGATGCTTAAAAATCAAAAAAGCGCTGGAACGACGTCGTTAGTAGATACATAGCCCAACTAGATTTGTTAAGCTATGTATACTAATAAATCTGTCATCTAGTACTCGCTAAGACTCTAACTATGTTGCAACAATCTTCCCGTTATACGACGACTTGGGTTGATACGGTTAATAAGGTCAAGTCTGAGGCATGGAATATTCTTGCAAAGCCATTAGCGACTCCTTTCTTTGAATGGGAGTGGCTCTCGAATCTGGAGACTTCAGGCTGTGCGATTGCTCAGCAAGGATGGTTACCCAGCCATTTACTAGTATGGCAAGGAGATGTGTTAGTAGCGGCTGCGCCTTTATATTTAAAAGGGCATAGTCAGGGAGAATTTATATTTGATCACCAGTGGGCGGATTTGTCCTATCGGTTGGGGATTGAGTATTATCCGAAATTATTGGGGATGGCTCCGTTTACGCCTGCGGTGGGTTATCGATTTTTGGTGCATCCTGATTTGAGCGATAAACCAGATGAGTTGTCAAAAATTTACGATTTAATGCTTGCCGAAATTGATCGCCTATGCGATAAACACAAGATGTCGGGCTGTAATTTTTTATATGTCGATCCCACTTGGAAGCATGAGCTAGAGTCGCGGGGATTTACAACTTGGATGCATCATAGCTATGTTTGGGAAAATCAAGAGTTTACCGACTTTGATGATTATCTAAAAAATTTCAATGCTAATCAGCGCCGTAATATTAAGCGCGAACGCAAGTCGGTTGAAAGTACGGGGATATCTATGCGCGTTTATACAGGTGAAGAGATTCCGCATTATTTTTATGGTTATATGTATGAGCTATATAACGATCATTGCAATAAGTTTTGGGGTGGCAGCAAGTATTTGAATCGGAAGTTCTTTGAGAATCTCGCCCATAGTTTTCGCGATCGCCTTGTCTTTGTTGCAGGTGAGATAGAAAACCATCCGCAACCCTTGGGAATGTCCTTCTGTATTCGCAAAGACGATCAATTATTTGGGCGCTATTGGGGTTCCATTCAAGAAATTGATTGTTTGCATTTCAATGCTTGTTATTACAAACCGATAGAATGGGCAATTTTGCAAGGCATTAAGCGCTTTGATCCAGGGGCTGGCGGTCAACACAAAAAACGACGCGGGTTTCCTGCCACACCCAATTACAGTTTACATCGCTTCTATGGCGATCGCCTAAAGCAGATTCTCGTTCCCTATATCAGTGAAGTAAATACTTATGAAGCAAAGCAAATTCAAGCAATCAACAACGAACTTCCCTTTGATTTTACACCTCCCGATCTGCATGTGTAAATCGCCTGTAGTAAATTTGAGAAGATGATTGTTGTAGCTATCTCATTGACTTTACAACTTCGCGGTGCGAATTCTAAATTTTAGCCGCAATTTTTGGTTAAACAAACGTTACAATAAACCAATAAAAAGTAGTCCGTACGCTAACTGTCACGCTTAAACTATGGTAAAGGCTAGGTTTCAAGTTGATACAAGATTGGCGAAGTTGCTCTCTGAGAACTATCGATCATCAGAAAGAGCGCTTAAGGAATTGGTTGACAATGCTTGGGATGCTGATGCAAACAGAGTATCAATCACACTTCCAGAACCCTTAACCAATCAACCAATTGTCATTGAAGATAATGGCTCTGGAATGACTGTAGAAGAACTAAAACGAGAATACTTAGTAATAGCTAGTGATCGCCGTCAACGCAGAGGCGAATTGACTTACCAGAAAAACAGGAAGGTAAAAGGGCGAAAAGGAATTGGTAAGTTTGCGGGCTTTATGGCTGCTAGTGGTATGAAATTAGAAACATGGACTAGAGGAAAAAAATCTTCATTTGTTTTAACTGCTATTGATCTTGATTCTGTAGAAGATATTGAAAATATACCAATTGAAGTTATATCAGAAAAGAATTTTGATTTAGAGCATGGAACTAGAATCACCCTTTCGAACTTGAATCAAAATCTAGCTTTCCCAAGTCCAGATAAATTCAGAGAATTATTGTTACAAGAATATGGTCGGGTAAGTGATTTTTATATTGAGGTAAATGGCAAACCTTTAGGTGTTGATGATATTCAAGGAAATTACACTGAAAGAGAAGAAAATATACCGACAGTTGGGAATATCAAAACTCGATTTACAATTTTGGACTCAAAAACTAGTTTGCGGCAACCTGGCATCTCAATTAGAGTTGATGGAAAAATTGTTGGTAAACCCGTTTTCTTAGGACTTGATGAAGCAGACGATTTCCCTCCGAAATTGCTTAAGAAGCTTTATGGTGAAGTTGAGGTTGACGGTTTAATCGATGATGTTACGGCTGATTGGGGCGCTTTAGTGGAAAATAGTGAAAAGTATCAAAAGCTTATAGACTATGTTCAACCAATCCTAAAAGAGAAGTTTAAAGAAGAATATGCTAGTCAAATAAATCTGGCTCAGGCAAGACTACAAAAGCAGATAAACAAACGATTGGCTGATTTGCCAGAATTTAAACGCATTTATGCGGACAAAGCCATTAAATCTGTTTTAGCTCGGTATTATGGTGAGCCTGAATCAACCATAGAACCGATTGTTAAAGTTTTGTTGGATGCTCTTGAGCGCAATGATTATAGAATTGTTCTTGATTATATTTATAACGCTTCACATTCAGATATTGCAAGACTAGCAGAAGTACTAAGTGAGTTTGGTTTGTTGGAACTTGCGACAATAGGGGAACAAGCTAGTGCACGCTTGGTGTTTTTAGATCAATTAGAGCGTTTATGCGATGATAATGCTGTAAAAGAACAACAAATCCATGAATCTTTGGAAAAAAACTTATGGGTCTTTGGATTAGAATACTCATTCTTTAGTAGCAATAAGACGTTAAAGCGTCAAATTGAAGATTATTTAGGAAAAAAATATCTTGGTAAACTAGCGAATAAGCGACCTGATTTGTTGTTGAATTCTAATTATGAAAATAAATATTTATTAATTGAGTTTAAAAGACCAAGCCATCCATTAACCTATGTTGATTATCAACAAGCGACAAGGTATAGAAATGATTTTTTATCTTATACCAGCTCAGAAATAAAAATTCTTGTTATAGGGGGCAAAAGAGGGAACGATCTTCCTCAAAGACAAAACATGGAGCCTAATACAGAAATAATCATTTTTGATGAGGTTATTTCAAAAGCAAGAAATCAATTAAATTGGTTACTTCAAGAGCTTGGTGCTGAGTCTCACGCTTAGAATTCGTTGTTCCGAGGAAGTACCTTTTTTAGTAAAATGTATAAAATAATTACACATCAAATCATTTGAAACAATTTTTATTGGATAAAATAGCGATTATCTTTGACAAATTTTAGGATATAAAAGTTTAGGGGATCGCTTTTTTGAAGTGATTATAGTGTGATTGCTGTTGTGTGGAATTTTGGAGATAGAGTTTAGGCGATCGCTTTTTTTGGTGATTATGTTGTGATCGCAGTTCTATAAAATTTTGGAGATGAGGGTTGGTGCGATCGCTTTTGGGGGGTAATGTTGCGATCGCTCTTGTTCGGAATTTTAGAGATGAGGGTTGGGGCGATAGCTTTTTTTGGTGTTTATGTTGCGATCGCTGTTGTATGGAATTTTGGAGATGAGGGTTGGGGGGATCGCTTTTTTTGGTGTTTATGTTGCGATCGCTGTTATGCGAAATTTTGGAGATGAGGGTTGGGGCGATCGCATTTTGAGGTGTTTATGGTGCGATCGCAGTTATGTAAATTTTGGAGATGAGGGTTGGGGCGATCGCTTTTTTGAGGTGTTTATGGTGCGATCGCAATTATGCAAGATTTTGGAGATGAGGGTTGGGGCGATCGCTTTTTTTGGTTATGGTGTGATCGCTCTTGTGCAGAATTTGGAAGGTGAGGCTTGGGGCGATCGCTTTTTCGATAATTTGCGCGTTAATTCGTATGTAAGCAATCAGGGGAGAATGGGAATGAGGGAAAGAGAAGACGGATCAATTAAAGCTTGGCAGAAAAAGTCCAACACAGAGCGACCTTGTGCTTTACAAGTTTGAATAACGGTCAATAAAGTGGCGGTGAGGTGAGCTAGACACTTTTGCTGATCATTGACAGCATAACCCTTGTACACACTGTAATCATCACTGCATAGTACTCCATTATAGCTTTCGCCCAATACGGACTCTAGTTCAGCGCGGCTGCGGGTATCGACTCCACGATATAAGGCATATCCTTCGCCACTAAATGACCATAGCCATTCTTTCTACACCATTTACTGGTCATCCTGTTTCATCAACGTGTACTTGCGGTTGTTCCTTGATCCACTCCGCTAGTTCTTCTACTTTTTCTTCAATACTGGCGGCTACTCGCTCATTAGTTACCGCGATTGTCCCTAGCCCTATTTTTCCGCATCCCATCTCCAGTAGCCATTCTTGCTGTTTTGCGTAGGACATATGTACATAATTTCCTAGCCACGACATCATCCCCTGTAATCTTGCCTCTATGTCTTGTTCCCCAATTACTGCTGATGGCAGTTCTCCCCATACGACTGTTGCACAATTCTGACATTGACATTGCTGTTGTTGATATTCCACGATCTCTATCGGTTGTGTTACCAATCTTGCAGTCTGTCTCACGCTTGTTCCTATTTCTGTCCATGCTTGACTACCGCACTTTGGACATGCTTCAGGGCTTAATATCTCATAACGATCTACCTGATTAAATCCTTTTCGCATTTTTCCTTTATGTCCTTTTTGTCCCCCTACCTTCTTTTTCCCTTCTTCCTCTTCTTCATTCACTTCTTTTGCTTTCTCTGATCGGTTTAGAAAGTCACTTGATGGCGGTTTTGATGAGTCTTTGCTGTTTCGATTGTTGATCGCTTTTAGCTTTTCTACTTCTTCGTACATTTGCTGCGCCCATTCTTGTTGCCACAGTATGACTCCTACCAGTTCTGGTATCGTCATTCTTTCTAGGTTTCCTCGTTCATATTGTGGTGGCTCCTTCATCTCATCACTTTACTCTTATTGCATTACTTGTCAACCTTCTTACCTGATTGCTTACCTGCATGACATTAGCTGGGAAACTTTTGAATGCCTACTTGCAGATGTTGAAGATCATCGTAACACCCTATTCCATTACATTAACGGTAATTTGAAATTATGTCGCCTCTCCCACTCCATGAAGGCAGCAGTCGTTTTTTCGATAAGCTATTGACTATTTTTGTTGATGAACTAGATATCGATATGCGATGTTTAGGATCACTATTAATGAAAGTTCCAGAATTGAAAATTGAGGGTGAGCCAGATTCTTGTTATTATATCAAGAATTGAATTGGCGATTCGCTCTCAAAAGAATGTCATCTTCGGACAAGATCCTCCGCCTGATCTGGTTTTAGAAGTGGATATTACTAATCCAAGCGATCGCCGTTTACCAATTTATGTGCTCCTTGGCGTACCTGAAGTTTGGCGTTATGATGGCTATAGTTTAGAATTTCTAGCTTTACGAAATGGAGAATATGTATCGATAGAAAACAGCTTGTCGTTTCTTACATTACCAATAGCGATTATTGGGGAATATGTGCAGAAGCGATTTATCTTAGGCGAAAGCAAAACTTGAAGGAGTTTCGTGGATGGGTAAGAGCTAATTATGCAAAACAACAGGGAATTTAAATTGGATTGTAATCGTCCAGTAAGACTTGCGATCGCTCTACGCTATGATTATTTAGCATCTATTTTTAACAATAAGTCATTATGTTGAGTTCGACTAGGGAACTTCTAGAAACAGCGCGTCGCAATGCTTATGCGATCGGAGCATTTAATGTTTACAACTTAGAAGGCGTAAAAGCAGTAATAAATGCTGCGGAAATCAGTCGCAGTCCTGCGATGTTGCAACTACATCCTAGCGCTCTCATCTATGGCAAACTTCCTTTAGTGCGGATGTGTATCGAAGCCGCTAAATCGGCAAATGTGCCAATTTCCATTCATCTTGATCACAGTACTTCTGCTAGCGACATCCATTTGGCTCTTGATGCAGGTGTGCGATCGATTATGGCCGATGGCTCACCGATGACTTATGAAAAGAATTTGAAATTCACTAAAGATATGACAACACTATCGCATAAGTTCCATGCAGTCGTAGAAGCAGAAATTGGCAGAATTAGCGGAACTGAAGACGGATTAACGATCGCCGAGAAAGAAGCGAAAATGACCGATCCCATTCAAGCTTTTGAATTTGTGCATCATACTAAAGTTGATGCGATCGCAGTTACGATTGGCAATGTCCATGGCGAATACAAAAGTCCACCGCGCTTAGATTTTGATCGTCTTGAAAAAATCCGTAGCTTGATCGATATCCCCTTAGTTTTGCATGGTGCATCGGGGTTGCCTGCGGAAATGATTGCGCGATCAATTCAATTGGGGGTTTGTAAATTTAATGTAAATACCGAAGTGCGCCAAGCCTATATGCAAGCACTGAAATTAGAGATATGTGGGGATAGTCCCAAGGATTTATTAGACATTGCTGGCGTTGCGATCTCAGCTATGCAAGAAGTCATCATCGAAAAGCTTGAGCTTTTTGGTTCAGTCGGTAAAGCTCATTTACATGAAACTCCCTACGCAGATATGTTAGCTAATCAAGCTCATCAGTAAAATAAAATAAAAACAAAATAAAAAAAGATGTATCGCCTACTGCGAGAGCAGTCCATCTTTTTTGGGCTTTATCATCGTAATGCTAGGATTTATACTAGATTGGATGAGCATAGTAACTTAGCTATTAGGTAATCCACTATGCTCATCTCCAAATACTTCTTCGCCTAAACGCATACGTTATGACTGCAAACGCACCCACCAAGACCAAGACACAATACGAAGCCGTGATTGGCTTAGAAACACATAGTCAGTTGACTACAAACTCAAAAATATTTTGCAGTTGCTCAACTCAGTTTGGCGCACCGCCAAATACTAATGTTTGCCCTGTTTGTCTTGGTATGCCTGGAGTATTGCCTGTTCTTAATGAAAAAGTATTAGAATACGCCGTCAAGACTGGACTGGCTCTAAATTGTCAAATTGCGCCTCACAGCAAATTTGATCGTAAACAATATTTTTATCCTGACCTTCCCAAAAACTATCAAGTTTCCCAATTTGATCTACCGATCGCAGAGCATGGTTGGTTAGAGATTCAACTAGAAGATGGCAGCACTAAGCGGATTGGGATTACGCGCTTACATATGGAAGAAGATGCAGGAAAGCTCGTTCATGCAGGAAGCGATCGCCTATCAGGTTCCAGTCACTCATTAGTAGATTTTAATCGCACAGGCGTACCGCTATGCGAAATTGTATCTGAACCAGATATGCGGACAGGTGCCGAAGCCGCCGCCTATGCTCAAGAACTACGGCGAATTTTGCGTTATCTCGGTGTTTGTGATGGCAATATGCAAGAAGGGTCGCTGCGTTGTGACGTAAATATCTCAGTGCGTCCTGTCGGTCGAGAGAAGTTCGGTACGAAGGTAGAAATCAAAAACATGAACTCCTTCAATGCCATTCAAAGAGCGATCGATTTTGAAATCCATCGTCAAGTCGAAGCGATCGAGACGGGCTGTGAAGAAATCAAACAAGAAACTCGCCTCTGGGAAGAGAACAGTCAACGCACGATTAGTATGCGTTCTAAAGAAGGCGCGAGTGATTATCGTTATTTCCCTGAGCCAGACTTAATGGCGATCGAAGTTCCATTAACAACCCTAGAGCGATATCGCTCAGAACTTCCTACTCTTCCATCAGCGCATCGCAAACGTTATCATGAAGAGTTCGGATTAACTGCCTACGATGCAGCTCTAATTGCTGATGATCGCAGTATTGCCGAGTTCTTTGATGCCACGATTCTTGCAGGTGCAGATCCTAAACAAGTCTTTAACTGGGTAATGGGTGACGTTACGGCTTATCTCAATGAGAACAAACTCAAGATTGCGGATATTGCTTTAACTCCTGCTACTTTAGCAGAAATGATTACTTTGATCACTAATGGAATCATTAGTAACAAGATTGCTAAAGATATCCTGCCTGAACTAATTGAGAAAAGTGGCTCAGTTCAAGATTTGGTCACAGCTAAGGGTCTAACTGTACTCTCAGGGTCTGACCTTGAGAAAATCATTGATGAAGTAATTGCCGCCAATCCTAAGGAAGTGGAACAGTACAAGGGCGGTAAAACTAAGCTAATCGGCTTCTTTGTAGGGCAAGTCATGAAAAAGACTCAAGGTCGTGCGGAACCTCAAACAACCAACAAGTTAGTTGCCGATAAGCTCGGTGCTTAAGCGCCTTGTTCCTAAACTAAAAAGCATAGAGAGATCTACAGCAGTCGTTGATCAAATTCACCACGATAAGGGTCGCAGGGCGAAGCCCTGCAACGGGTTTTATATTATTGCTTGTAGTAGTTTGAAAGCAAATTGCTGTAAGTATTCTCTATGCTTTTTATCGATTAAAGAAACTTAAAATGGAATCTCGATATCGTAATTCATCAGTTTTAGCAGTATTGTTGTGTCCAGCATTGGGAACTATAACTAGCTTCTTTTTAGTTTGGGTTGCCTCATACAAGCGTTGACTCATGGCAACAGGGACGATCGCATCCGCAGTTCCATGAATGTAAAGTACAGGTGTAGCTAGCGATCGCACCTTGCTGAGAGAGTCAAATCGCTGATGGAGCAGCAAATCAATCGGGAAAAACCTAAATTTAGAATCCAGTGTCGCCATATCGCTCATTGAAGTAAATGAAGCATCGACAATTATTCCTAAGGCGTCAGGATGCTTAGTAGCAAGATCAATTGTAATTGCGCCACCTAACGAATGTCCATAAATTATTACCTGATTTGGCTTGAAGCCTCTGTGCATCAGATAATCCCAAGCCGTCTGAGCATCTGTATAAAGACTTTCCTCCGAAGGAACGCCCCCTTCACTCTTCCCATAACCCCGATAATCAATTAATAAAACAGAAAATCCCATTCGCATCAAGCGATTAGCATGTTCTACATTTGCACTAATATTTTTGCCATTGCCATGAAGATACAAAATCACTTTGCGATCCAGTTGGCGATCGCCTACAGCCGTTTTCTCATCTTGTTTAGGATTAGGCAACCACCAACCATAAATATTTTCTTTGGTTCCATCAGCTTTTTTGACAGGAATTAATACCTCCTCATACTTTGCATTAAACTTAGCGGGAGTAGTCGTAATTTCCTTTTCTGGTGCGAAAATCAGTCTTGTTTGCCCAAACCACAATCCTGCACAAACTGCCCCATAGAGACTCGCGATCGCTATGCCTGCGATCGCGACAGGACGTACCCAACGTTTTTGGGCTTTATTTTCGTTTTTATGTTGCACTTCTTTGATAATGATGATTCTGAGTATTAAACTAATTTCGAGGTTTCTCAGCCTTTTATACGCTAAAACCTTGAAATTGGTTTTAATGAAAAATATTGCATATTTGCACTATTGCTGTAATATTGTAAAGCATTAAAAATGTTCGCGGTCATGGTGGAATGGTAGACACGCTACCTTGAGGTGGTAGTGGCGAAAGCTGTGAGAGTTCAAATCTCTCTGACCGCATATTAAAAATAAAAAAGCAGCGCTTAGCGCCGCTTTTTTATTTCTTTGCCTTCCATGTGCCGCTCTATCGATGACTGGAGATTATGGGAACTTAACTTTTGCCAGCATAACCGACAAACAAACACCCAACTTTTTCTGTTATAGCTGTCGTCAGCCATGTTAGGACAAAAGCAAAACCCAAAAGAGAGTTGCGGCGCGGAGCG
>JBBRMK010000098.1:0-16610 GCA_038230875.1 Pseudanabaenales cyanobacterium | reverse complement strand
TAAAACTTGCATCTCGATAATGACGCTAGTAGGTTCACCATCCTCATTGCTTATAGCTGCCTTTACATCTACATAGGTATCTTTTATGCCGCGCAATCTCGGTGCAAGATAAGGATCGAGAATTTCGATGGCTTGGATCTTGTCTTTGCCATCGTAAAGCATCGCATTCAGAAAGCTGATCAAAATTTCATGGCTTTGTTCCGAGCCAAATATTTTTTTGAATGCGTAGTCGATTTTAGGGTTGATGAATTGCATGATATTTATTAGATTTAGATCTAAAGTTGCTTGTAGTTCTAAATCTTCTTTGATCGTATATCACTTAACAAAGATCTGCGGGTTAATTTTTCAGGCAAATACCCAAACATAGCAACTAATATGATCGCTTTGGCATAACATGCTGAAGCGATCGCCTTTTTGATTATTCACAGATGTCATCGAAGCAATCTACTAATCATGCGATCGCCATGTCAAATTTCGTCTGGATTTACACCAATCGATCTTAAATACGCCACAAGTTTTTCATTTTTTTGACGTTCATGGAGTTTTTGCTGACGTTCTTGAGAAGCGATTATATTTCTTTTGAATCTAGGTTGCAAGCAAGAAGATATTTCTGGATTTGTTCGCCAATTTTGTCATTGCCCGATGTCTTTGATAGAAAAGATGTAGCGCCGACAAACTTTGATCGAATCCGATCAATGATTGTGTCATTGCTAGTTAAAATCAAGATAGGAGTGTGCTTAAACTCTGGGATGCGACGAATTTGGGTACAGAGTTCGTAACCTCCAACTATCGGCATTACCAAGTCTAAGAGAATTAGCTCTGGTTTATATTCAACTAGTAATTGTAATACCTTAATGGAATCACGAATTCCTAAAAAGCCAAAACTAAGTTCTGTGACTATCTGTTCAATGGTCGCACATACTTGGTTGCTATCATCTATACAGGCAATTAGAGGTCTTGACAGCAGTTGCTCTTTCTGATTGCTTTCTGGCAAATGAGCAACTTCTCTTATTGCTAATTCATCTAAAGATAGTGACGCGACAGGAGATTGGATGTCAGCCACTTCAACTAGTCCAACCATACCGCGATGATAATATACCAACAATGACTGTACGAGAGTGAGCAAATCTTTCTTCATCCATGTCGATAGCTCACGTAGCGATCGCCTTCCATCAAGTATGGTAATTAGTGTTTTGTAAGTAAGTTCTGAAGCTTCTTCTTTAAGTTGTGCAGGACGCTTGATCCAAGGAGCAATATTTGGGGAGTAATCAGCAATTCCCGCTTTGCGCCATGTTAACCAATCTTGATAGGCGCGATCAATTGCTTGTTCAGAATGGATAAGAGAGATTACAGGGGTAATTTCATCTTCAAAATCGCAATAATAAGTTATGCTTTCGTTGGCTGCACATTGGAGAATGTCAAACAATACTTCTTGGACAAAACTTTCGACAATAGGAGAGATTTGCTCACGACTTAAGACCATCCGTTTCATCAAGATCACTAGCACATGATAGTCCCATAGTCTGACTTCTTCGGCAGTACGAAGAGAGATTTTGTTAAAGTCTATCTGGACTTTGTAGTGTGCCATCAGCCTGCGCCAACGTCGATGAGTATGTGGCCCCCCTGAAACCCACACAAGTCTACCGTGACAGTAATAGATGTTCCATTTGTATTCTTTGATGCTATGAAGTTCCAGTTTACCCGTAAACTGCTTGCGACCATAGCCTCGCAACTGTTCTACAAGGCTATAAACAGCTAAGTTATCGGTATCCATGCATCATCCATTCGTCATAGGAATTAAATTTTCTAGTTTAAAGGATCAAAAAACTGTCTTTTTCAATACGAGATAAGTCTGGCATTAAAAATTTATTTTTTGTTAAGAGCACACTTGCTTATAAAGAATATAACAATAAAGCGAACAATTCTAATTGTTCAGCTTACTGGCTTCGCATTCCTCTAGTTGATGTTGCGATCGCCATGATGTTTAAAACAAATTAAAATTTGGAAACTAGAATCAGAAACTAGAAATAGTGCTTTGTGTCGCCTCTAGTTTTTGAGTTTTATATCTTAAATTTTAGTGCCGATTTGATATAGCAAAAAACCACTAAGGCGATTTCTTGAAAAGATTTTACCGTGGGTGTGCCGCGCTTCGCGCGGCACACCCACATTTTGATTTTAATAAATCGGGTACTTTTACTGTTAGATATCACCTAAGTAGAAGGACGCAAAGCGTCCCTACTACTTTTGGTATCGTCTGTACCTGATTTTGTAGTATCTTGATTGAGACTTGGCGCTCTAAATATCGCTGTTTATATTTTGACATCTTGCAACTTTTAGGTTTAGTCCATACTCATGTCGAAGTCATCAAAAACTAGCAAATCTGCACAAAAGAAACAGTCAGCGATGCTGATGTATATAGGCATCGGGGTAGCTGTAATCGCCGCAGGAGCAGGGGGCGCTTATTTCTATTTTTCTCAGCGATCGCAAGCGATTAAAGGAATTTTGGGCGCGGCGGCAGCAATCCCGCAAGAGGCGCAAGTGGTGATGGCGTTTAATACCAAATCTGAGCCTTGGAATAAATTGGCGCAATTTGGCACACCTGCCTCGCAAAAGTTGATCGGTGACAGCATTACCAAATCACCGTTAAATTCATTATTAGTTCAAAGCAAGACCGAATATAGTCGCGATGTGCAACCTTGGCTAGAGGGTTACATCATTACGGCGCTTGTCCCAAACGCGGCTCAACCTCAAGCACCTGCGGCAACGTTGGTGATTGCACCGACTCGCGATCGCGGTAAGTCCGATGCGTTTTTAGTGAAATATCGTGAGGCTCTGACGCAGCAAGGGGCAAGATTTACGCCCAAGCAATACAAAGATGTCACCTATTACGAGTCACCGTCTCGCGATCCAAATAATAGTGTGGTGACAGCGGATATTGGTGGGCAGTATGTAGCGATCGCGACAAGTTCAACGCTGATCCAACAGACGATCGATACTTATAAAGGTAGCAATCCTTCCCTTGCCAAAAAAGCCATCTTTGTCAAAATCTATGGCTCTACCACCCAAACTAAAATTGCCGAGCCATTGTTACAAGTTTATCTCGATGGTCAAGTGGCGCTAGAGTTTATTGGTTCTCAGGCAAAGCTAAATTTGAACGAAGCCGCGATCGCGGAGTCACGGCGGGAACTCGATGCAATGACGCTGACGGGTGGCACTCAAAAGGAAGGACTACGCTTTGAGATTAATACTTATCTCAAAAACGATAATTCTAATCCACTTGCTAATAATGAAGCGAAGGTTCTCAATCTATTACCACAGGAAACTTTCTTGTTAGTGTCTGGCGTAAATGTTTATCAGTCCTGGCAATCATTGGTTGCTCAGGCTAAAGGAAACTCAAGTTCAGCGCAACTTATTGAGCAGATTCGCAAAGGTGTAAAGGACAGCACTAAGCTTGATCTTGATCAAGATATTCTCAAATGGATGAATGGTGAATTTGCGATCGCGGCTATTCCTAATAATCAAGGTATTTTGGCAAACCCAGGATTTGGGTTTGTCGCGATCGCCCAAGCTAGTGATCAAAACGCTGCCAAAGTTGCCCTCGATAAAATCGACAAGGCGGCTCAATCACCATCCGGCGGACTACTGCCCAAAGGAGTCGAGCTAAAACCCAAACAAATCGGTGATAAGACAGTGATCGGTTGGGCGATCGGTAATACTAATGTGGCAACTCGTGGCAATTTAGATAACAACTTTGTTTTCTGGTCAATGGGCGATCTCGCTGATACCTTCGTTCCTAAACCTGCTAACAACTTACCCGCAAGCAGTCCCTTTCAAATCTTGACCACTGGGCTTCCCAAATCTAATGGCGGTTATTTTTATTTGAATATGACAACGGCGCTGACTCTCGCCGATCGCCTCCTACCTCCCGAAGTCAAATCCAATCCCAATTTTACCGAAATTCGCTCTGTTCTTGATGCGATCAATGGCATGGCGGTGACCTCCACTAATGTGGATACGAAGACGACCCGCTTAGATTTTTTGTTTACGCTCAAGCCTACCCCTGGCAATTAAAAAATAGGCTGCACTATTCGCTCCCGTTTTTTTTAGTTGTAGCTGAGATTGATAGATTAGCTTTGCGAGTAAAATATAAAAGTCCTCAAATATCTTTAATAAAAATGGTTATAGCAGCCGATACAAAATCTAATACTAGCGCCCGTGAATTATTTCAGGCGGCTTATGAAAATCGTTATACATGGGATAGTAATTTTCCTGGATTATCTGCCAATGTATCTGTCGCGATCGATGGCGTAACTCGCATAGGCAAAGCGCGTATCAATCCTGATATGACTGTAGAGGTGATCATGGATCAGCCTCAACTAATTGAGCGGACTACTCGCACCCCTAGTGGCGAAGAAAAGACTGTTTCAGTCGATGAAGGTCAAGAATGGCTAAATAACCAACTACGCGATGTTGTCACTCACCGCAAGCGCAAAACTTTTGAAGAGGCTCATGGCAAGTCAAGCTTTAATCTTGGTGCAGCCGATGAGTCTGGAGCTGTAGAAATTCTCGTCACAGGCGACTCAATGGGATCGAACTACAAAGTACGCGGTAACGAGATCTCGATGGTAAGTCGAGTAATGGGACGGATTGGCTTTGTAATCAATCACCTCGGTCATCTCGACACAGGCGAAGGATATATTTCTTCTCTGTATACTGCGATTTTTCGCAATCCCCAAACTGATGAGATTGTTCGTCAAGCTCGATTTGAAGATATCTACGAAAAGCTAGGTAATTACTATGTAATGAGCAAACAAATCGTGCAATCTAATGAGCAAGGTCAAACCAAAAATTACGAAATCACCTTTAGTGATATTCAGCTACTAGGATAGGGACTTCTCTTTTGTAAAACCTTGCCCAGCAAGGTTTTACAAAATTATCTAGATTTGATTAGATATACAAATACGATCATGCGAACAGATCTAGAGCGGTTATTAATTTCTGAAGTAGAACTGTTGGACTTAACAGGATTTGAACGCCAACAGATTTTGCCGTTAATTACGTTTACCCCACGTCAAATCGCTATACACCGAGCGATCGCGTTAGCAGTTACCGCGATCGCCTTTGTGACATTTGCTAGTGTCTTTTTACCTGCATTGCGGCTGGTGGGCATTATCTTTCTGGTTAGCATGACATTGGGGGCGTTTAGCTTCGCGATCGAATTTGCAGAAGTGACTTTACTCTGTTTTTGTGTGGTTTTAGGCTCGGCTTTTTACTCGGTTTATGTTTTGTCAGGCTCAACATTGGGAGTGATTTTGCTATGTATTGGTTTGGCGATCACGACTGGCAGTTTGGCTTTTTTGATTATAAAATGGATTGCTAAGCAGTGGAAAAAGCCGAAAAAAACTGCTCGCAAAAGCAGGATTCCATTAGTAATTATCCGCCTATTTGCAGAAGCTGATAAATGCAATAAGACAATTTATGATATAGATGTATTCGATCAGTTACAAGATGCAGGAAATCCGATTAAATTAGAGTCTAGAGAATCAGCGATCGCGGCTTTGCGAATGACTCGCAATGACATTGTCAGAGCGCTGAAAACAGAACGAATCTTGCGCGAACATCCCGAATTTCATCCTGATCGCTTTGATATTGATTTGAATGCTTTTGAAGCAATCCAGATGGGCGATCGGGCTAAAGAATATGGGCGTATTTTTGATACGACTATGCAAATTGCGATCGATGTTCAGAAAGCTATGTATGAATTACAAGAATTTACTTCAGTATAGATAATCCTTCTCATCGCTTATACTTTTTGGGTTTTGAGTTTACTGTATTAAACTTGAGTTAAAGTAGAAAAATATTTGTAAACTGCTAGCTGACTCTATGAATGATGACAAAAGACAAAATGATACATTAGATGAAAGCGAATTATTCCGTTTGGGTGGGAAGACAACTAAGTTTGCAATCGTGCCTGCTCAAATTCGATATCAGCATATTAAATTTGATGATTTAGAAAAACCTGTAGCTGCGATCGCTTATAACGGTTCTACTTACAGTCTATTTCGGACTAGTTCTGACTGGACTGAAGTCGAAAAATTAACTAGCCGTCTTTCTGCAACCTATGTGATTACTGTAATCAGCAAAGGCTGGGCAATTTGGGTATTTGAATATTAGATTTGAATATTAGAAATGGAGAACAGAAGTTACCATTCATGAATGGCAACTTCTGTAGTTTAGATTTACAGCAATTTGCTTTCAAACCCACTATAGATAAAAATCTAAAACCCATTGCGGGGCTTCGCCCTGCGCCCCTTTTTATGGCGTTTTTGCACAATATAGCGGTTTTCAGTTTGCCTACGGCAAACTGAAAACCCTTACTGAATTTGGTTTTTGATTTTCAAATGAGCCTAGGCTCATTTGAAAACTGTTATAACTGCTTTCTACAGAGAATAAATCTAACCCATTGCGGGGATTCGCCCTGTGACCCTTTCGGTGGAGTTTTGTACGATGACTGCTGTAAAGTCTGGATTTAAATTCGTTGTTCTAGGATTTCGGCAAAAGCTTGTTCAAAATCTTCCTTTGTAATCCGTAGATTTTCTAATAGATTGGAGTCGTCACGTTGATGACGGCGAATTGCAAAGATCGCAGCGCGATTGCTGAGGAAAGCAAGGTCGGCTCCATTCCAATTTTCGGTACGCTCTGCCCAAAGCTCTAAATTTAGGTTTTCCGAAAGGGGGCGATCGCGATTATGGACGGCAAGGATCGCACTACGACCATCTTGATCAGGTAAATCCACCATCATGTGCAGTTCAATTCTGCCCGATCGCAATAATGCAGGATCGATGAAATCACGGCGATTAGTTGCACCAACTACCAACAAGCCTTCGGCAGATTGCAATCCATCAAGTTCAGTTAATAATTGACCGATCACGCGATCGCTTACGCCACTGTCGCCCTGATAGCTTCCTCTTGCAGGAGCTAGCGTATCGATCTCATCAATAAAAATCACGCATGGAGATGCTTGCCGCGCTTGAGCAAACAATTGCCGAATCGATTGTTCTGATGCGCCTACCCATTTGGTAAGCAGTTCAGAACCTGCTACAGAAATAAAATTGGCTTGAGCTTGAGTGGCGATCGCTTTAGCGAGTAAAGTTTTGCCAGTCCCAGGCGGGCCATAGAGAAGAACGCCACGAGGAGCTTTAGCGCGAGTATGGGCATAGAGAGCAGGATCGAGCAATGCGCCTGATACTGCTTCTTGTAGGGTTTGCTTAACTTTGGTGAGTCCACCGATTTCTGACCATTGGACTTTAGGAACTTGTATTTGTAGCGATCGCAATACAGCAGGTTGCACTTGCTTCAAAGCAAATTCAAAATCTTCACAATTCACGTCCAGACTTTCGGGAATATTTTCTAAGTTAGCAACTTGACGACGCAAAGCATTGGTTGCCGCAACTTGACACAGCCCTTTGATATCGGCTCCGACATAGCCATGAGCGCGATCAGCGATCGCATCCAAATCAACATCATTAGTCAAAGGCATTGCTCGCGTATGGATTTCTAAAATCTCTCGACGAGCGCGGCGATCAGGAATGGGAAAGATAATCTCGCGGTCAAATCTCCCAGGACGGCGCAGTGCAGGATCGATCGCATCAGGGCGATTAGTTGCGGCTAGTACGATCACGCCTTTCGTCTCTGCAAATCCATCCATTAGACCGAGCATTTGCGCGACTAATCGCTTTTCTACTTCTCCTTCAACAGCCGCACGATTGGGAACGAGAGCATCAATTTCATCAATAAAAATTAAACATGGGGCAGATTTTGCGGCTTTCTCAAATACCTGTCGCAAGCGAGTTTCCGCTTCACCATAGTATTTACTAATAATTTCAGGACCCACAATTGCGATGTAATTTACACCCAACACATTAGCAAGCGATCGCGCGGTGAGAGTTTTACCAGTTCCAGGGGGACCGACTAACAGTACTCCTTTAGGTGGCTCTAGTCCAAGTTTTGCCAAAATATCAGGTCGTTTAAGCGGAATTTCTACCAAGTCGCGTAATTGGGCTAAGGTATCACCCAACCCTCCTACTAGTTCCGCGATCGCGGTTGGCACAGGTTGAGCATTTTGAGAATTATCTTTAGGAATATCAGGTTTAACGACATCAGGCGATCTAACTTCGCGATCGCTAGCTGATGTCGTCGTGGAACGAGGCGAGCGAGGAATATTGCTTCTACGCGGAATGCTTGTTAACGGACGCGAGGTTACATTTATCTCAGTATAAATTTCGCCCGACTTCTGTTTTTCTTCTAATTTTTGCGCCAGATCGATGAGTTGATCGAGATTAAGCAACTGCTTGACATCATCTACTAAAGAGCCCAAGCCTTCCACTTTAAAAGCAAATTTGTCTTTAAAATTGTCCTTATCATTACTCATCGATACTTTGTCCTGTGCGCGGGGATTAGGATCTATGTTAGCGCTGATTAAAGGGCGATCGCATCAGCATAAAGTAGAAATGGACTAGAGAGGGACGCTTTACATTTATGCTTACTAAAATTTGTAATCTCAAATATGAAAAGCGAGACTCACTGCGATGTCTTTGTGTATGGCACGCTCAAACCCAACGAAGCTAATTATGTAAAATATTGTGCTGGTAAAACAATCACTATGCAAAGAGCGATCGCTTTTGGTGAATTGTTTGCGTTACCAATGGGTTATCCCGCGATGACCATCAGCGATCGCTTAATTCATCACCAAATTCATCAACAAATTCATCAACAAGTTCATGGATATTTGCTCTCTTTTAAAGATGAAAGTATTTTAGAGTCGCTTGATCAACTAGAAGATTATCAAAGCGATCGCCTATCTTCAGAAAATTTATATAATCGTCAACAGATTGAAATTTTTGACTTAACCGAAAAGTCTCTAGGTTTAGCTTGGGTCTATATCATGACTACTGAGCAAGCGATCAAGTTTGGAGGAATTGTTGAACCCGATGGACATTGGCGTAATCCTTCCAAAGCCAAAATTGCAAATTGATATTAGGTATTGCTAATTCTTCCAGCCAGATTTGCAATCACTGCAACTAATTCAGCTGGTTCAACAGGTTTGGCAACATGGGATTGAAAACCTGCTAAAAGAGCAGCCATTCGATCCTGAGTTCTGGCATATGCTGTCAAAGCGATCGCAGGAATTCTACCCCCATTTTTTGGTTCCAGCTTTCTAACTCGACGTAACAAAGCGTAACCGTCTTCATTCGGCATTCCAATATCACTGATTAATATATCCATCGGCGGTGAAGAATCAGTTAGTACTGAGATTACTTCATTTGCTGAAGAAACAGCAACAACGTGTGCTCCACAAACGTCTAGAGTGGAAGTTAGTAAATCCCGCATATCCGAGTCATCCTCAACAATCAATATTCTTAATCCTTCTAACTCAAAAGAGCCACCAAATGTAACTCTACCTCCCACTGTGGGATGTACCCGTTCTTGTTCAATCGCGGTTGGTTTAACGGCGATCAGGGGTAGTTTTACGGTAAAGGTAGAACCTTGTCCTTCTCCTAGACTTTCAGCATGCACCGTTCCGCCATGCAGCTCAACTAATTGGCGAGTGATCGCTAAACCTATCCCCAGTCCACCAAAAGCACGGGTGGTCGAACCATCGGCTTGACGAAAACGCTCAAAGACATGAGGGAGAAACTCTGCACTAATGCCTTGCCCTGTATCATTTATCACAATTTCAAGATGAGAATTAATACGTTGCAGGCAAATCTGAACCCTTCCATGTTTTGGGGTAAACTTGATTGCATTACTAAGCAAATTCCAGACAATTTGCTGTAAACGCTCAGGATCTCCTAAAACAGGAACTGATGATGAGTCAAGCACTGACTGCAAGCGGATGTCCTTCGCATCAGCAGTAAGGCTTACCGTATCGATTGCTGACTCAATCAGTGGTAATAGCTGAATCGTTTGCACATTTAGGCGAATCTTGCCTGTAATAATCCTTGATACATCTAGCAAATCATCAATTAACTGAGCCTGCGATCGAGCATTGCGCTCAATCGTTTCTAAAGCCCGTTTCGTTTTAGCTTCATCTACCTTAGTATGCCGTAGGATCTGAACCCAGCCAAGAATAGCATTGAGAGGGGTTCGCAGTTTATGGGAAACAGTTGATAGAAATTCATCTTTTAAACGATTTAGCATCTCTGCTTCCGCTCGTGCTTTTTGTTCTTGCACTAAAAGATCGTCGCGCTCTTTTTCTACTCGTTGACGTTGGCGAATCTCTTTTGCTAATTCATCAATTTTCTTGTTTAATAGAGTAAATCGGCTATCAGCAAATTTTTTATTTTTTAAACGTAAATAAATTAGTGCAGGTGACTCAGGGAACAAAGGTCGGATGATCGCCCCTTCACAGCTACATAAACAAGCCTCTCCGTTATTGGTACTTAATGTTAATGAACCAATCACCATTTCTCGACTACTAGAGCAAGCGCATAGATAATGTTTGACCTTATTAGCAGGGTCAGTAACCAATTCAAAGATCATCTTGCCGTGCAAAACCTGACGAGGTAGCCCCATCATCTTCGTAAATGATGGGTTAACAGCTAAAATCTCTCCATTTCCATTAATCATAAGCACAGCTTCTGGTAAAGGTCTGGCAAATTCAAGAAACTGTTCAGGATTCATCCCTGATTTTCTCCTTTAAAATATTCTCTCCCATGACTTTCTTCTACCTCTGGGGTGAGTTTTAAATAAACAACTACTCGACATTCAGGCGCACCCATCGCGATTGTTTCTTGCAGTTCTACTTTGGCATATCCTAAATTATCTGCAGCAATAGAACCAAAAACATTAGAAGTCATCATACACATGATGGGGCAACCAATGACTTTTTCGGCAAACGGGCAAATACGGTTTCCTAAAACAATCTTTTGATCGGTTTCCTCGATAATATAAAAGTCACCTTGGATTCGTCTCTTCAAATCCACAAAAACATCGACTACTTGGTGTCGCGTTAAGCTAGATACTCCTAAAGCTGCTCTATAGTCTTGATCTATTTGCTTCCCCATGTTTTGACCGACTACACTGATAAACCCTGAGGCTTCTTCTAACCCCACTACATCTTGTAATGTACCCGACAACTCGCTAATTAAGGTACGTAAAAATATATCCGATTCTAAAGGAACTTGAAGATCTTTCATAGCTGTTACAGACTTAAGAGAACTATTCATAGCAATAACTTTTAAACACATTTTAGCAAAATTTTAGCTTAGTAAAGTTTTGCCTAGACTGTAATGTTACTCTCTAGAGCGAAACATTGGGTTGTGTCAAGAAGACTTATTAGATAAATTTTATGTTTTTTTAATATTGACAATTTTTGTAACAACCGTGATAAAAACGACCAATTTTCATAAGTTTGATGAATCTACTTTACTTATAGAACTTACGCATTAGCTATGAAATGTAGTGGCAATTCATGAATTGCCACTACGAAAAATCAGGGCTTTCAGGTGTTTTTTGCGTAAGTGCTAACTTAATCAAGTTCTCAATCTGCTGTAATTAGACTAATAGTTGATATTTTACCTGTGCTAATCGATAAAGTGGTCGCCAAACTAAGCGATTAGTGGTGACAACTAGCAAAGACATAACGATTGTGGAAGCTAATAAAAGCGGAAAATCGCCAACATCAGAGGCTTGAGTAATCGTTGAGCCTAACCCTGTTGCTGTCATCACCTTCCCCTGAAATTTAATATACTCTCCCGCAATACTGGCATTCCAAGCACCACCAACTGCCGTAATAATTCCTGTAACTAGATAGGGAAAAATCCCAGGTAAGATCAAAGTCTGCCAACGTTGCAACCGAGAAAGTTTATAAACTCGGGCTGCTTCAAAAAGCTCTGATGGAATTGCTTGCGCTCCTGCAATCACATTGAATAGGATATACCACATACTCCCCAAGGTCATCAGAATCACAGCTCCAATATCCAATCCCCCGCCAATATTTGCCAAGCCTATTAGTAGAATTGGGAACAGTGCGGTAGCAGGAACTGAAGCAGCAATCTGCACAATTGGCTGAAGAAACTGCGCTAGTTTAGGGCTACGTCCAATCGTGACACCAATAGGAACCGTGATCAGCAGAGATAAAATCAGCACAATCAATACTCGAATAGAAGTGAAAAGGGCTCCTGTCATTACTTGTTGCCAAGAGCTTAAAGGCATTTTACTAAGCAAAATTACCGCTTCTAAGGTTCCACCTAAAGCTAGAAATCCAACTAATCCAAGTAACATCCAGTTAATCCAGTTCATCCATTTAGAAGATTTATATTGATTGATGGAAGAACTTTGAGATTTGCTACTAAAGCCGCGATTAAAAGTCTCCGAGATTGGTACAAACAAGCGATCGCTAACAATTCGCATCGTGGGCGATCGTCTAAAAAAGTTTAACACTCGCGACTCAGGTACTTGAGTTGCTTCGACAGTCTCATGTTTAAACTTTTCTGCCCAAGCAATCATCGGTCGCCAAATAAAATAATCGATGGTCGTAATTATGCCAATGAGAACTATGATCCCCCATAAAATCGCCCAATTATCACCTATATCTGCTGCCGCCTTAAGAAATGATCCTAGCCCAGGCAGCGTAAAGTTGCGATTAGAAAGCGTAAATGATTCTGTTTGCATCAAAAAGAACCAGCCGCCAGCAACTGACATTACACTATTCCAAACCAAACCCACTACTCCTGATGGCAATTCCAGAGTCCAAAAACGTTGCCAAGCGCTGAGTCGATAAACTTGACTTGCTTCAATGAGTTCTTGAGGAATGCTATTTAAGGATTGGTAAAAACTAAAGGTCATATTCCAAGTCATACCTGTAAAAATCAACAGAATTGAAGCAATCTCAATCCCCAATCTTTGCCCTGGAAATAAACTCACCAACGCCAGCACCACCGCAGGTAAAAATGAAAGCACTGGAATTGACTGAAGAATATCTAACAAAGGAATGAGAACCTTTGACCATGTACTAGAACGATACGCAACATAGGCATAGGCAAGGCTAAATACTAGTGATAGCCCATAGGCGGCAAGCATTCTCACAATTGTTTGCAATGCATAGGTCGGCAAAAAACTTAGTGAGAGATTAATTACATATTCGTTATCGTAGGTACCTGTAAATTTACTAGCTGTCTGAACAACAATGAAAATCAAGGAGATGATCGCTAACGGCAGTAAAACATCGCCAATACTCCAGCGCGAGCGAAATTCTGACTTGGGATCGATAGTGGGCTGATACATGAGCAATCTAGACCGAAAGGTGAATTAGGTGATTTGCAGACATCGCAATTTTCAAACATTTAAAAATCAAAAACTTTTTTAAAGTTATTTGGTTTTAATGGACAAACAAAATACTATTCAGACTCTTCAGATTCAGTTAAATCATCTTCGATATCTTCAATAAAGATTTCGCCTGAAGGTTCGTCATAGCTATATAGTTCGGCATAACGCCCCCAGTCCATTGCGGTTCTAAGTTGTCGTTGCGCTTCTTTGCTAGTGAAGTAATTTTCTAGAATATCAAGAACTAGTTCTTCGGAAATACGATGATTGCGCTTGGCTTGCAAAAGCTGACAAATCTGCTGCACTAGACGAATATGTTTTTGTAATAGCTCACGAATAATTGCTTTGCGTTCATCAATGTTGCTAGTAATAAACGTGGTACCGATCGCTCCTAATTGAATATCACCTTCGCTAATCGTCACTAGTTCCATTAATTTACTGGCTTCAACGATTGGCAATAAATCATCAACTTCTAATAATAGTTCTTGAGCAATGCGATAAATGTCTTTTTCTTGTCGACCTTCAAGTAGTTCTAGTAAACCTGCAACTGAGCCAATTCGCACATGGGGTAATGATTGATATTTAGGAGGTGAAGGTGGTTTAGGTATAGAAGTGGAAGTTGAGGTCGTTGGCTGCGGTAAATCAGGCAGATCGGGATTTGTAAGGATTTTATAAACTTGGTCAACTAACGCCTGAAATTCAGGACTCTTGCGATCGCGATAATGCGGCAAAGTAATTCGCAAATCTGCTCTAATCCGCCCCGGATTTCGACCTAACACAATTACGCGATCGGCAAGAGTGACTGCTTCTTCAATACCATGCGTCACAATCAAAATTGATTTAGTAGGAATGCGTTTCTCTAACCAAAGATCGAGTAACTCAAAACGCAAGTTTTCCGCAGTTAGTACATCTAAAGCCGAAAATGGCTCGTCCATGCACAAAAGTTCTGGCTCGACCGCTAAAGCTCTCGCAAAACCGACACGCTGACGCATCCCCCCCGAAAGCTCTTTAGGATAAGCATTCTCAAAACCGTCTAAGCCAATGACATCGATCATCCGTAATGCTTTTTGGATGCGGGTATCCTTTTCTTCACCCTTTGCTTTCAATCCAAGTTCCACATTTTCCATGACCGTAAGCCAAGGATAAAGCGCAAAATTTTGAAAGACGATCGCCACCCCAGGATTCAAGCCTACCAATGGACGATTGTAATAAAGTACGTTGCCGCTAGAAGGAGGTATCAAACCTGCGATCATTCGCATTAGCGTTGACTTGCCAGAGCCAGACGGTCCTAGCAAAGCAATAATTTCGCCTACTTGCAACTGGCAATTAATATTTTCAATAATTGAGATTGTCTGCCCATTGGGTTGCAAGTAAGACTTCCCAATATTCTCTAAAGCAATAATGCTAGGTTTTGCTTTGTTTTGAACCATAATATTATCTTTGCAGGTATTTTGAGCTACATAGATAGGGGAGTTTGCGCTACCCAACCCAATACATTATCAGCTAAGAGCGTTCAGAAAGATTGTTGAAACCTATGATAAATGGCGTAGATAAAATTCACATTGGCAGAGATCTATCGTTAAATGCGCCAATCTCTCCAGCTATTAATACTTTTATTCTTCCCAAGCTACTTAGCGATCGCTATACTTTAAAAAGAAATATGATGAGTTGTTTTTGTGTACAGAAAATGATGAAAAGTATTGGCTTCAAAATTTTTATTACTGTATTCATCTTAATTGCTTTACACGTTGCACCTGAAGGTTCTCAAAGCGATCGATATATTGATTCAGTAAAAGCACTAGTTGATAATGGAAATTTTTCCCTACAAGGTGATGCTGGTCATATTGATTCAGTCAGGATTAACGGTAATTTGTATTCAGTGATTGCTCCCGGATTACCAATTATCTTAGCTCCTCTTTATTACATCCATCAAGCAGTGATGACCGCGATCGGCATTCCATCAGGAAAAATATCTACAGCCGCTTTTAATCTAGTAGCAAATATTTTTGTAATGGCTCCGCTAATAGGTGTGACTGCCGTAGCAATGTTCCATACATTAAGGACTTTAACTTCAGATATCCAGAAACAACTTTGGTTAGTTTTTATTTTTGTGTTTGGCTCTTTGACCTTTTTCTATTCGATATATGGAATTTGGGTACATGCTTACACTATGTCCTTGATATTTATTGCTTTTAGCTTAATTGTCGCAAAAAAGAATAATTTTGTAATCGGGTTGATTATTGGATTGGCGCAACTAATTGATTACATTGCAGTATTGCCAATTTTTTTGCTGCTAGGATTTTGGGCTTATACAAATCGCAAAAGTAAACCTATTGATTTGATCAAAAAACTAAGTTTACTTCTAGTTGGCTATGCAATATTCTTAACTGGCTTAATGTATTACAATTACTTGATTACAGGCTCGGCTTTACAAACGCCAAACTCTATTTACTTACAACAAGCTGTCCAAGAAGGAAGATCTACGCTCAAAAGCATGTTCATTTTGCCTTCGATCGCAAGTCTATGGGGACTCAGCTTTAGCCCGTTTCGCGGCATATTTTTGTACTTCCCAATGATGTTTTTATTCGTCTGGGCATTGATTAGAAATCGATGGGATCGTGATAACATCATGCTATTTTCCTTTTTGTTTTTCGGGTTTACTTTTCTCTTTAACTCAACTTATTACGCATGGTCGGGGGATAGCTGTTTTGGTCCACGACATTTAGTTACGGCAATGCCATTTGTTATTCTACCAATTGTTAATTGTCAACTCAAATATATAAAAATATTTGGAATAATATCAATATTTATTAATTTGGCTGGTGTATCAACAGTGCCATCAAATAATGTTTTTACCAATATTGCGATATTTCTCTATAGAGGATTGTTTTTACATTGGCTAGATTGGATACATAAAATTATCTTACCTAGATATTTTAATGTTAATTTAAGCTCGGTAACTCCTTTCTTTATTTATGTAGTGATCGCCTATGGCATTTATCTGATTTGGAAACCTATTACAACTAATTTCAATGATCAGGAGTTGAAAATTAAAGATGAGTCTATTGCTTAATTGAAATGTTCGTTTTACACCACTAACCGAACAGATTAAAAAGCCTAAATATGAATTTGCTTTATAAGGATAGGACTTACGCACTTGCCCTGCAATAAATTGCGGGCTAAAAGCTTAAACCTGTTGAAACAGGTTGATTTGAGGCTTTTTTTAGTCAGTTTTAACTGACTTGAGCTTTGAGCCAAGAACTTTAGTTCTTAGTTGATTTGCG
>JBBRMK010000097.1:0-16957 GCA_038230875.1 Pseudanabaenales cyanobacterium | reverse complement strand
GTTAGTAGAAGCAATCAGAAAATGTTGCAAAGATATTGATAGTCAGATAGAAGTTATCCAGATTTTCGCATTTTTATTTGGTTACCCATCACCACAATGGATAGAAAAAGTTGCTCTTGCTCCTAACAAACATACAGAAATAGGTAATGAAGAACTCCAAGTCAAAAAGCTAGGTATAAATAGTGAAGTATCAACTAAAGAAGTATCTGTGTGTGATCGCTTTATAGTTTGTGGCTTAGGTAGCTTAGGACAGCACTCTGTGTTTAACTTAAAAAAGTTTGCCTATGGAGAATATGAAGTTAAGATTTGTGCGATCGATAAAGTCCAGCCAGAGTTAATGGAATTTGACAACTTTTCAGAACTACTCGATGAATGTATGATTTTAGGAGATTGTCGTCGTTCAGAAGTTCTCATTAAGGCAGGTATCCATAATTGTCGGGCGATTCTACTTCTCACAAGTAATGAGAATGTGAATATTGAGACAGCGATCGCGGCACGGCGTCTTAATCCAAATGTACATATAGTTGTTCGCTCTTCTCGCCAAAATCTCAATCAATTACTTAAAGGTCAATTAAAAAATTTTGCCGCGCTTGATCCTGTGGAGTTACCTGCCGCTGCTTTTGCAGTTGCAGGTTTAGGCGAAGGAACCTTAGGACTATTTCAAATTAGCGATCGCAAATTGCGAGTAGTTGAATGCACGGTAGAACCAGATGATTATCGCTTTGTGAGAAGTTCTGCCTATCAATTGCACAAAAAAAATTCTCGACTTTTAAGTGTCGCAGGGCTTAATTCTGATCGCCTATTCTTTCAATGGCAACCAGATACACTTATCCAAGTCGGTGATAAAGTCGCATTTATCGAATGCGTAGAAAATGACTTTGCTTCAGTAAGTCACAAATTAGAACTACCTACGCAATCTAATCAATCACATTCTTTAGTTTTGCAGAAGATCGATCAATTATTGCAAAAAATCACAAGTCCATCTTTTTGGAAATCTAAATGGAATCAGATTGTCTTTTGGTTTCAGGCTCAGCGATCGCGCCGTTTAATTTTATGGGGAATCCTGACTGCGATCATACTGTGGGGGATTAGTTCAATAATTTTGTTCTACAATGTGCCAAATATTTCATGGCAAAAATCAATCTCGGCAAGCATGATTTTGTTATTAGGTGGATTTGGCGATGTATTTGGTGGACTAGGTGAAGATCAAGTGCCTTTATGGGTAGTCATATTTTGTTTGTCAATTACTTTGATTAGTTTGCTATTTTTATTGGGCATTGTCGGACTGATTGCCGATAGCATTCTCAGTTCTAAGTTTGAATTTTTTAAGCGATCGCTACCTTTGCCAAAGAGCGATCATATTATCCTGATTGGATTTGGCAGACTCGGACAACGGATTGCCGACCTATTATTCAAACTTCAGATTCCGCTAGTTATCGTCACTGAAAATCAACATGACTGCGATCTTGCTTCAAAAGTATCTTGGTTCACAGGCAATATTATCGAAGAGTTATCAAAAACAAATCTTGGCTATGCTAAAAGCATTATCACGGTTACTGACGATCAAATGCTCAACCTAGAAGTATCATTGCTAGCCCGTGATGCTTCTAAAAAAATCAATCGTCAGATGAATCTTGCCATTCGCACTTACGATCGCTACTTTAGCGAAAACTTAGCGGAACTGTTACCAAACTCTCAATCTTTTTGTGCTTATGCACTCTCGGCAGAAGCGTTTGCAGGAGCAGCATTTGGTGAAAATATGCTGAGTCTATTTCGCCTTAATCAGCGTACGGTTTTAGTGGCTGAGTATCAAATTTCTGAAAATGACACATTGATTGGTAAAAACTTATCTCAGATTGCCTATGGCTATACGGTTGTACCAATTTATTTGAAAACTGATAAACCTAAAGCCAATGGAAATAGCGAGTTTTATATGCCTTCGGATGATGAGGTAATGAAAGTAGGCGATCGCTTAACAATTTTGGCTTCTATTTCGGGATTACGGCGGATCGAGTTAGGAAATTTACATTTACCTAAACGTTGGCAGTTACGAGCCAAGCCGCCCTTAAATTCAAGTGTTTTGCTCGATGCTGGCAACAAGCTTAAAAATATTTCAGGCTGTGATCTGGAACTTGCGCGCCGATTTATGCAAAGTCTTCCTGCGGCGATTGAGCTACCAATGTACGACACTCAGGCTTATCGATTGGCAGAAGCTCTAATCAGATTGCTCCCAATTAAAATCTATCCTATCTAAATTTCTGTTTAAGATAAAAAGCTAGTTGAGAGGCAGTATTGTTTCAATACAAAAAAATAGAGGATGTGCTTTGCACATCCTCTATTTTTTGCTTGTTAAGTACTCAGCTAAATTGCTTTAGCATCTACTTCAGCGAAAGACTTGTAACACTTCTCAGCGTCATAAATATGACAGCGATCGCCAATATCTTTCATCAACTCCCAAGAAAACTTAGTCTTGTATAGATATTGTCCCCAATTTTCATCAAGAGACTTGTATGCCAAACGTAAATTATATGAAGGGATACCAGTCGAAATATGATGAGGAATATGAACATTAATATCGTGACATAACCATTCTACCCAAGCTGGATATTCGCAATGTACAGTTCCTGTGAGCTGATCAGTCGCTGCGTGCCATTTATCTTTTTCCTTAAAAGCAATATCAGGCATCGTGTGATGAACGATGGTGAAGGTGCTCATCCAAAAATGATAAACCAGCCAAGGCATTACAAAAAAGCTAATAAAGCCGAAAAAGCCTGTGGTAATAATCAATACTGGGAAAACGATCACCGCAAAAGCAATCACTAAGCGATAAGAAAACTTAACTTGTGACTGTTGACGCTCAGGGTAAAGGCTGGCGTTGAAGTGCAAGTTAGCCCAATGAATAATTGAACCAGTCCACCAAAAACGAGTACGGATCAATCGATAAACATCAGAAATTAGCCCTTTTCCTTCTTCATATTCTTCAATAGTGAAAGGATACCAAGCATTGTCTTCGCCCATCTTGTTGGTATGCAAGTGATGGTGATCGTGCTTAAAGCGCCAACCGTGAAAAGGAAAAACCAAAGGTAAGAAAGCAATATGTCCAACTAGGTCATTGAGCCAAATTTTACTAAAAAAGGATCGATGTCCACAGTCATGACCAATCACAAAAAAACCTGTAAGGGCAGTTCCTGTAAAGATCCAAGCGAATGGTAACAAGTACCAAGGTGAGAATGCAATACTGACGTAGCCAAGAGTGACGGCAGTTACTGAAAATAAAACACTCAACCAAGCTCTCAAAGGATTTTTTGCAAAATACTCGGGAGGTACAGTTTTGATAATGTCGCGAAGAGTTGTATCAGAGGTAAGAGTGTGTGAGGAGTTTTGTATGGCAACCACTAAACACTCCCCACTGCGGTAAGGCGTTGACTGCTCAAACTTTGCAATTGCTGTAAAAGAACATCGATATCAGATAGCAATTCCGCTAGTTCGGCTTGAACTTCTTCAGAATATAGCTTCTTAACAGTTACGTTCAATGGAGAAATCTCTTTTGTCAAGGCTTCAGTTTGTTTGCTCATGCTTCCTTTAAAAACGCTTTTTAAAACGCTGTTATCACACCGCGAAAATATTTATGACACAGATTTTAGCTTATGTCATGTGTATTTTTGTATATGTATAAATAGATCTAATAAGTAAATATACAGATCTAGATAGTTTTAACGATTATTTAGAGGGTGTTTAATTTAAAGACAAGGGTCTGAAGCTTCTTGTTCCCTAATTCTTTAATTTCGTAAAAGAGTTGCTATATGGCGTTTAGGATAAAATCTATAGTTATTTTAGAAGGTCGCAGGGCAAAGACCAGCTTCAGGTTTCTTGAGAAATTATTTGATTTTAGTGAAAGCAGTTTGACCCTACTTCCTAAATTTAATCCTAAATTTAATCCTAAATTTAATCCTAAATTTAATATTTAGTGCCTAGAGGTGTATCGGCAAACAGAATAGGGGCAATCGCAGCAGCCGAACCGAGGCGCTCATCTAGATAGTCTTCAAGGCTGTAGTACTGATCCATGCGATCGCATAGTCCTTCAGAATTCATACTTTGAATATTGTGACTAATGATATAGCTCTGAGCAGCCGAGCCACGAAAGGCGGCAAAGGCTTCTTGACAATAGGCTTGCTTAGAATCATTAGAGGCAGATATCCAATCTGCACCATGCATATTACCGCTGAGAATGGGTTGACCATGAGCAGGAATCACAGGATGACGTTCAGCAGCGATCGCTTGGTTAGGCATAGCCAGAATAGTAATAATCGCCACAATACCTAAAAAAATCTTTGCAAGAATACGAAAACTAAAAAATTTGTTCATAATTTGCTTAAAGTTTAGATAAAAAGCCGTTAAGGTTTGATAACATTTTCTAATTAATCACACCAAACATATCAAAATAGTAAAGGCAATACTGTTGAAAAGGTTCTATTGTCAAATCTCTGGGGATTGTTAAACTTTCCTTAAATAATCAGTTGTGATGTTTTTTATTAAATTCATGCTGTTACGAATTTAGAAAAAAATCTTTATTTGTTAAGGATTTTATCTTGTATTACCGCTTTCCTCTAAAACAGTTATTTATTAAATTTTCCTGCCTGCCAAATGTCCGAACATTATTTAAATCATCCTACTTTTGGCTTGCTATCTCGCTTGTGTAAAGTAGATGAATTTCGTAGTCTATTTACCACGCTTTATGCCCAAAGGTTATTCTTTATGATTACTAACACTCCTGAAGGTATCCAGTTTGAGCCTGTCTCGCGAGCAGATGCTAAGCTCATGGTCGAAAATCAAATGCGATCGCTGCGTCGTATCGGTACTGATACAGATCAAAAAAATTTACAACATATTTACAAGCGAACTTTTTCCCAATGACCTCGCGTATTTTGCTTAAGACTGCTGCCAAAATTAATCTCTATTTAGAGATTACGGGCAATCGCCCTGATGGTTATCACGATTTAGTGATGGTTTTGCAGAGTATTGATCTATGCGATCACGTTGATATTCGTAAAATTGGCATAGATCAGATTCAGGTACTTTGCAATAATCCTGAAGTACCTTGCGATCGCACTAATTTAGCCTACAAAGCCGCAGCCCTAATGCAAAGTGTATATCCTGAAATTGGGGGATTAGAGATTGCGATTAATAAGCAAATCCCGATCGGGGCAGGTTTAGCTGGTGGTTCAGGCAATGCAGCCGCAGTTTTAGTAGGCATTGATCGTCTTTGGGATTTGGGACTTACACAGACACAGCTTTGTGATTTGGCAGCGCAGTTAGGTTCTGACATCCCGTTTTGTGTTGTCGGAGGCACGGCTTTAGCAACAGGTCGTGGAGAAATTCTTTCACGGCTGCCCGATCTCACTGATTTAGTACTGGTTGTTTGTAAACCTCGTCATATTGCGATCTCTACAGCATGGGCTTATCAAACTTTTAGATCGCAAGGTTTGCTGGCGACAAGATTCGTCAAAGACCAACATTTATCAAGCCAGATGGTAGCAGCGATCGCTTCGGGTGGCGATTCTGCACCAACCAAAATCGGAAGATTGCTTTATAACGATCTTGAACGAGTGGTATTGCCTGAATATCCTGCGATCACTGAGTTAAAAAACAGATTGCTAGACCAAGAGTGTATCGGCGCGATGATGTCAGGTTCTGGCTCGACTGTATTTGCGATCGCGCCTGATCTAGATCGCGCTCATCAGATTGCCGAATCAGTCAAAACTGACGATCTAGATATTTGGGTAGTTAAAAGTTTGATTAGTTCTATTTTTGATGCTTAGAGCGAAAATTCACCTTTTAAAGTTTAAAGCAGCTCTTTAAGCTTTGCTTGATATTCATCAGGTGTAATATTTCCTGATTTCAGCTCCTCATTTAGCAATTGCATCTGAGGCTCGATCGCTTCCTTCTTAGCGGCAATTTCATCGGCTTTAGTTTTATAAACCGCTTCCCCCTCTTTTTTCGCCTGCTTGAAAGCTTGACGGAGACTAAAGGCATCCATTTCGCCGCCTGAAGCAAAATATTCGTTAGCGACTTTTCCAAGTGCCCATGTACTTGCATAGGCTGTAGTCGCACCGACTACCATCCCAAAAACAGGAACTAACTTAGCTAAATTACTAATTGCGATTCTAGTTCCTGTAATTCCCAAGCTGCCAAATAAAGCTTTGCGAAGATTTTCATTAGCGCGATCGTAACCCCAGCTTTGTCCGATTGTTTGGGCGAGATCAAGTTGATTCCAATACACCAGCATGTCAAAGGCGATCGCGATTCCTGGCAGAGGAAAAGCTCCTAAAACAGCGTTGAGAAAGCAAGTATCAGTGATTGAATTATCAACCTCAATCGCCCGTTTTTCAGGATTGTCAATTTGTCGAACTTGCTCAGATATTGACGAACGGGTAGAACGGCGTTCTAGAGTTTCTAGCCATTCTGCTCTACCCCAAAGTTTAGAGGTGGAAAACGTTATGCCAATTTTTTCTAAAAGTTCTTTTTCTTCAGTGCTACATTCACCATCAATATTTGCCATCGCATAAGCTGACTGATACACCATTTCCTGTGCAATGTCGCTAGTAATTTGAGAAAGTAATGTATCAATGGGCTCATCATCTTCATTTAATAAGCGATCAACGGTAATGCCTTCGGGAAGATGAATTTCTTCAAAACTATCGGCAAGACTCACAAACTCTTCTTCGAGCAGCTTGCCGTCGGCTTTTGCCATGCTTACCAAGACTTTGAAGCTTGCCAAAACTTCTTGCTGATTAACTGTGGTCATCGAATGCTTGCTCCTTGACAGAAGAAATAAGATTGATAATAACTGGTAACGCTAATCAAGTTTGTATAAACCAAACCTCAACTCAAATTTCTAACAATTGGCAGATTTATTTAAACATAAAACTCAAAAGTGTTTACTAAGTGATAGCAGAAATTGATCGATATATCATGAATTTTCTTAACACAAATCAACATTCAAATCCACTAATTTATCCTTACTAAAAAAGGATTTGAACATACCTCTCTGAAAGGATTTGCTATAAATCAAGTGCTATAGGATATATCTAGCTTATTAGAGTTATATAAATCTTTTATATAATATTTTATAGATAAATATAGGCATTTATAAAAAAGTTTTTATAAAAAAGTAAATGTAGATACGCAGTTTGTGTTTAAATTGTAAATATCATTCAAGAACTTCGCACGAAGAATTCCTGATAAGATTAACTTATACAAAGCAACAAATATTCCATCTTCCACAGCATCAAAATGCCTTAGTGCAAATG
This sequence comes from Pseudanabaenales cyanobacterium, assembly GCA_038230875.1. Lineage (GTDB taxonomy): Bacteria > Cyanobacteriota > Cyanobacteriia > Pseudanabaenales > Pseudanabaenaceae > Pseudanabaena. The sequence continues at coordinate 9,647 of JBBRMK010000097.1, read as the reverse complement.
ATGGAAATTTAATTGATTCTCATTTAACATTAGTAAGGAGATATTAATGTCTTACTCGAAAACACAGTCTAAAGCCAAGGCTGGCTATGACGCAGGTGTTCAGGACTATAAACTAAAGTACTATACTCCCGATTACACTCCTAGAGATACCGACCTTCTCGCTGCATTCCGCTTTGTGCCTCAACCAGGCGTGCCTCCAGAAGAAGCAGCAGCAGCAGTTGCCGCTGAGTCTTCAACAGGTACATGGACAACTGTATGGACAGATTTGTTGACCGACCTTGATCGCTACAAAGGTCGTTGTTATGATGTCGAGCCAGTTGCCAACGAAGACAATCAATATATTGCTTATATTGCTTATCCTCTTGACTTGTTTGAAGAGGGATCTGTAACCAACTTGCTAACCTCATTGGTTGGTAACGTATTTGGTTTCAAAGCTCTTCGCGCACTTCGTCTCGAAGATATCCGTGTGCCAATTGCATACCTGAAGACCTTCCAAGGACCTCCTCATGGTATTCAAGTTGAGCGCGACAAACTTAACAAGTACGGTCGTCCTTTGCTCGGTTGTACGATCAAGCCTAAATTGGGCTTGTCTGCTAAGAACTACGGTCGTGCAGTATACGAATGTTTGCGCGGCGGTTTGGACTTTACTAAAGACGACGAAAACATCAACTCTCAGCCCTTCATGCGTTGGCGCGATCGCTTCCTGTTTGTACAAGAAGCAATCGAAAAAGCTCAAGCTGAAAGTGGCGAAGTCAAGGGTCACTACTTGAACGTAACTGCTCCAACTTGTGAGCAAATGATGGAACGTGCGGCTTTCGCGAAGGAAATCAAAACTCCGATCATCATGCATGACTTCTTGACTGGTGGCTTCACAGCTAACACCACTCTTGCTAAGTATTGCCGCGACAATGGCTTGCTGTTGCACATTCACCGCGCCATGCACGCAGTTATTGACCGTCAAAAAACCCACGGGATTCACTTCCGCGTTTTGGCTAAGTGTCTGCGTATGTCTGGTGGCGATCACCTCCACTCGGGAACCGTTGTCGGTAAGCTCGAAGGCGAAAAGGGTATCACCATGGGCTTTGTTGACCTCATGCGTGAAGACCACATCGAACTCGATCGCGAACGTGGTATCTACTTTACTCAAGATTGGGCTTCTATGCCTGGTGTTATGCCCGTTGCTTCAGGTGGTATTCACGTATGGCACATGCCTGCGCTCGTGGAAATCTTCGGCGATGACTCTTGCCTACAGTTCGGTGGTGGTACATTGGGTCACCCTTGGGGTGCTGCACCTGGTGCAACTGCTAACCGCGTTGCGCTTGAGGCTTGCGTCCAAGCTCGTAACGAAGGTCGCGACATGATGCGTGAAGGTGGCGACATCCTTCGTGAAGCTGGTCGTTGGTCTCCTGAATTGAACGTTGCGCTTGAACTCTGGAAAGAAATCAAGTTTGAGTTTGAAGCAATGGATACCGTCTAATCGAATTGCTTTAGTATTGTGAGAATGGGCAACGCCTATTCTCACAGGAACATTCTTGGTTAAGTTCAGCCTATGGATATCAAGCGCAGTACGAAGTCTATCTCTAGTATGCTCATGAATTTCTTGACATACGAAGCAGTAAAGACAGTTCATGAACAACTGATAGAAACAGATCGGTTAAAAGCTCTCTGGTTTAATCAGTTCTCAACGCGGGAGAAAATCCAAAATGGTGATCTTTATATTAAAGAACTGCTAGAAGTTCACCAAGATTTAGCTTTTCGGGTGATGACTGTGAGAGAGCATCTTGCCAATGAGATTTTAGATTTCTTGCCTGAGATGACTCGCACGGGGATTCAGCAATCCAATATGCAGCTTCGCTGTCAGCACCTTGATCGCATAATGAGCGTTCAGGCTTCGCAAGGATATGCAGAATGCGAAAATCTAGCGCCAGATTTAGAAACTAGTTCAGAAACTATTCTAGAAGTTGCGACCGAGTTAGATGCTGAGAGCGATCGCGCTTCTACTTAAATCAATAAAATAACTGTAATCGCGAGAATATAATGCAAACTTTACCAAAAGAGCGTCATTACGAAACTCTTTCTTATCTTCCACCTTTGAGCGATGCTCAAATCACTCGTCAAATCGAGTATACCCTCAAGCAAGGTTTCTATCCTGCGATCGAGTTCAACGAAGATTCCGATCCTGCGATCCACTACTGGACTCTTTGGAAGTTGCCCTTGTTCAACGCCAGAACTCCTCAAGAAGTTTTGACTGAAGTTCAAGCTTGCCGCTCTAGCTATCCTGGTAGCTTCATCCGTGTTGTTGCTTTCGACAACATCAAGCAGTGCCAAGTCCAAAGCTTCATCGTCCACAAGCCTAACGCTGCTCGTTACTAAGCTTAAAAAAAACAAAAAAGCCTCGCATTTGCGAGGCTTTTTTGTTTTTTGCTATGATTTAGTTTAAATAATGAAAGTCAAAGAAATTATCAAACTGATTGAGGTAGATGGCTGGTACTTAGCTCGAACACGAGGTAGTCACCGCCAGTTTAAGCATCCTCATAAACTTGGCTTAGTAACTGTAGCAGGTAAGCCAAGTGACGATCTAGCCATAGGAACTCTTGATAGCATATTAAAACAGGCAGGACTAAAGTAATGAAATATCTTGTAGTTATAGAAAAGACGCAAACAGGCTATTCTGCGTATTCTCCAGATATTTTAGGCTGTGTATCCACTGGCGCAACCTTGGAAGAGATTAATCAAAATATGCAAGAAGCTATAGAATTTCATATAGATGGGCTTATTGAAGAGGGTCTAGAAGTCCCTAAACCTTCAACTTACTCCGCTTACGTTGAAGTTGCATAACACTATGAACAAAACCTCAGAGACGGATTGGGCTAGATTGGATGCAATGTCGGAATCAGAAATCAATACTTCTGATATTTCCCCTCTGACTAAGGATTGTTTCAATAAGTCGCGCTGGTGGAAGTCTGTCTCTCCATTAAATTATCTTCAAGTTAATCCTCATTTGATCATATTTTCAAGCAAGATTTATAAATAAATTATGTTCTTCAAGCAAATAATCTCGATCGCACTTTCATTGACGCTTTTTATTGCTCAGTCATTGCCAGTCTATGCGATTAATACATTTGGGTTGAGTATTCCAGAAATAAATATTCAAACTAAAATTGACGATGCAGGTAAGTTTGTTGGTCAGACTAAAGATCAAATCTCAAAAGCTGCTAGTAATATTCAATTGTCTGGCATAAATATTCCTAGATTTTCTGATTTTTTGGAGGGAATCAAGAATATTGAACTGCCAGATATAACAATCTCTCAGGCGGATGTAATTGATTTGTATAGTGATTTGATATCAGTACTAGATAATGCTAGTAAAGCAACTCAGCAAGTTTATCAACAATCAGCAGATACTTTTGATAAAGTCGATCTATACCGCTTAGTAATTGGTGGGGCGGCTACATATGACACAATCAATCAATCTCTTAAAAAAATCCCACAAGACTTTTTGCAATTATCAGAGATATCAAAGGACATGGAGAAAGTTGCAGAGAGAATGAGAACAGCAGGCATGAGAGTCGGTAAGCGCTCTTATGAAGAAGCATTTGAAATGTATAGGAAAATTCCGCTCACAACTTTATTAGGAAATAGTGAAAGACCAGTTCGTGCTTGGTTAGCAGGAAGAGAGGGTAGTCACATTCGTAGTAATGCTAATGGTGGCAGTAATAAACCTGATAATATGTCTTGGGAAATTAAAAAATGGAATAGAAAGCGTGGTAGTGCTGATGTAAAACAATATGAGATTATTCGTAGTACGATTCGGAATGGATTTGAATCTGTTTTTCGCAATGGAGAAAATATCCTGAAACTTGGAGCTAAAGCAACTGTCACAGCTGTTTTAATTGATGAGCTAGTAGAAAATACAATTCATGCAATTGAGTTAGCAAGGGAAGAAATTACACTTGAAAAATTTGTTGAATATATTCAGGATTCAGCTATCAAGACTGCTATAAGTACAGCCACACTTTTCACTCTAACTCTATTAGCTACTTCCTTTTTTCCTCCCATATCAGTTCCTCTATTCCTCTCATCTCCCTTAATAGTAACTGCATCACAATTATTCCTCGGTACTCGTTTGGCAGTACCACTAATCTACAAACTTGCTAATTCGTAATAGCTTGTTAAGGAACAAGTGGGCGATCGCTGATTGATTTTAGTGGGGGCGATCGCAGATCTTGTAGAGTTTATAAAGGAAATATAATGCGCTTTTTAAATTTTGGTTATAGAATTTAGCGATTGACAATTCTTATATTGTTAACTACAGTTAACACATGATTGAAGTTCGCCAGACAGAAATATTTGCTGACTGGTTTACCAGTTTAAAAGACAGGAAAGCTAAAGCACGCATTCAAGCACGCATTGATCGTATGGAAATGGGAAACTTTGGTGATGTGGCTCCAGTTGGTCAAGGAGTCAGCGAAATGCGAATATTTTATGGGTCTGGCTATAGAGTATATTTTGTACAGAGAGGTTCTATCGTTGTAATACTCCTATGTGGCGGCGACAAAAGCTCCCAGACTTCTGACATAAACAAGGCTAAGGAACTAGTTCAACAATTAGAGGATTGAGTTATGGCTCTCATTACTAGTCGCTGGGACTCAGCAGAACATCTAAAGACAGAAGAAGATATTCAGTTATATTTAGAAGCTTGCATTGAGGAGTCAGGAGATGATCCTAATGGAATCATCCACGCATTTAGCGTTATCGCTCGTGCTAGAAACATGAGTCAATTAGCTAAAGATACTGGTTTAACAAGAGAGGGTCTTTACAAAGCATTATCACCTGATGGCAATCCTACTTTTGCAACAGTGACCAAAGTTGCTAAAGCACTTGGGTTTAAGCTGACTGTCCAGCCTATCTCCTCTTGTTGATAAGTGCGATCGCCGTTTTTGTAATGTGCTGTCTATTGTGTAATTGATAAATTAGTATGTTACGCGATCTTTTTCGGGCGATCGCTGATTGATTTTGGTGAGGGGCGATCGCAGTATAATTAAGGCAAATAACTAATAGCAATAATAATGAAGTTATGCTAATCACATATACAGCTAAATATCTAAAAACCGAAAGCGGCTATATGGGGCAGTTGATTGAATGGCAAGAAGTAATTACAGAAGGAGAAACAATTGAAAAATGTCGCGCCATGATTAAGGATGCCACAGAAGAAATGATCATTGCCTATCGCCAACAGAATAAAGAAATACCTTTGGGAAGTTCTTTGCTAGAGCAAATTCCTGTTGAGGTTTGAGAATGTCAGTCAAACGAACAGACCTTGTTAAATACTTAGAGACAAATGGATTTTATCTGTTGAGAGAAGGAGGCAATCACTCCATATATACCAACGATCTAAAAACTATTCCTGTAAAGCGTCACCGAATCTTTGATCGAATTACAGCAAACGCAATTTGCAAGCAAGCAGGGCTTAGTCCCAAATTTTAGAATTTTTGAAGCAACACTTGAAATGGCGATCGCTGGTTGATTTTGAATAGGGGCGATCCGTTATAATACTTGAAAATAATCGCTATAAAATCAATTCATGTTGTTTGATTGGGATGAAAACAAAGCCAAAAGCAACCTAGACAAACATGGAGTATCTTTTGATGAAGCAACCTCTGTATTTGACGATCCCTTATTTTTGACCTTTGCTGACTTAGAACACTCGATTCACGAACAACGATTTATTATCATGGGAGAATCAACTAAAGGCAAACTTCTAGTTGTATCTTACACAGAAAAACAAAACCATACACGCCTCATCAGCGCCCGTCCAGCTACTCGCAAGGAACGTAAAGCATATGAATCAGAACTTTGAGATGGAAGACGATTTACGCCCCGAATATGATTTCACGAAAATGACCGTCGTTGCTCGTGGACAGGGACGAAAGAGATCGACTGTAACTATTAACCTAGATCCTGATGTTGCCAAACTCTTTCCAGACTCAAGTGCTGTTAATGAGGGGTTACGCTTATTAATGCGACTTATCAAACAAAATTCACTGCAATTCAACGAAAAAGTATTCAATACATCAGAGAACTCGCAAATCTAGCGAAAATATAACTAGCACTATTTTTTTGGAAAAAGAAGCCATAAGTTTTGTAGATTGCAAGTGCGATCGCATTTATTGAAGGAAAAGATATGCGATCGCTGATTGCTTTTGATGAAGGGCGATCGCTTTTTGGTGAGGAGATGAATCAGCGATCGCTGGTTGTTGATATTTTGTTGGGGCGATCGCTTTGGTTGCAGAGATGAATAGGCGATCGCTACATTGCTCTCAAACTTAATATTCTCGTGATCGCTAAAAGAGATAAATTTAGCAAAACAGACTAATTCCTAACGTCTTTTTAGATAATGGCAATACTAACCGACTACCAAAATCGCCAAATCAGGCTGACCGAAGAACGATTACATCACATTCTCGATCATTCAGAAATGGTAGATATGACATCTCAGATAGAGATAGTATTACAAAATCCTGAAGTTGTAAGACAATCTAGATCAGATAGCCAAGTATACTTGTACTATCGCTTTTATGAAGAAACAATAGTTGGAGCAAAATGGTTATGTGTTGTAATAAAAGATAGCTCTGATGATGCCTTTATAATTACATCTTATCTCACAGATAAACTAAAACAAGGATTAGAACTATGGCGCAATTTGTAAAAGTTTGGTTCGATCCAGAAGCTGACTTTCTAGAAGTTCGTTTCTCCGATGAATTAGGCTATATGCGAGAAACAGAAAACGACGACCTAATGGAAAGGGTAAACACTAATGGTCAAGTAATTGGCTTTTCAATTTTTCAAGTAAGCACATTGCCCAAGGACAAGCCATTATTCGCTCAATTAGCGGCAGTTTCTGGTTAAACCCATCCAATGCGCGATCGCGATTTGATTTGGGTGAAATGCGATCGCAGTTCTCATATTGCACTGAAATGTAACGCGCCTTATGCTTTTCTAATTGATAAATCGGTGCGTTATGAGATTTTTTTGGATGCGATCGCTTTGGTTGTGGAGGTGAATAGGCGATCGCTACGATTCACAAGCGGGCATGATAAGATCGGATAATGTTATCTATTACATCGGGAGCTAATATATGCAAGCGATTTTTCTTAGTCGTGAAGAGGTTGCTAGACGCGCAAGACACCTGTATGACACAACTATTCGCCGAAATGTAGAACTGCCCGAAAATATAGGTAAAATGCTTATTGTCGATATTGAGACAGGGGATTATGAGATTGACAAAACGGGAATAAAGTCAGCTCACAACCTGATGGCAAAGCATCCCTATGCAAGGCTTTTTGGGATTCGTATTGGCTATAATGTTGCGGCATCACTGGGTGGCAGCATGGAGCGGAGCAAGTGATATCTGGGATTGTGATTGATAGACACGCGATTATTGCGTTAAAATTTTTGCTGCCAAACGGATCGACATTTCCGATTGAGTTTGTTGTAGATACAGGTTTCACTGATGATTTATGCTTACCGCCAGAAGCCGTTGCCCTATTGAGGCTGCCGTTCCTTTATGATCTTCCTGTCAACTTGGCTGACAACAGCGAGATTCTATTGTCGGTTCATGAGGCAAATATTATTTGGAATGGAGAAGAGCGAGAAGTTCGCGTATTGGCTACAGGTAGAAGACCACTATTGGGAACTGCCTTGTTAGAGAATTATGAATTGGTTATTCAATTCACAGAAGATGGTTTGGTAACAATTGATGAATTGTAGTCAAGCACTCTGAAATATGCGTATTGCACCGAAATGTAACGCGCCCTATGCCTGTGTAATTGATAAATTAGTGCGTTACGCGATCTTTTTTTTGCGATCGCTGACTGATTTTGTGACAGGCGATCTCTGGATTATAGAGATGGATAGGCGATCGCTACTCCCAGAAATTTATATTCAAAATTGTCTCAACATCCCGCCCAAACTGCCAAGTGTCAGGAAATCGATAGTGTGGATAATCTTCTCTAATTTCCTTCAAAACATCTTGCCAGACTGCATCAAAAATAGTTGGCAAATAACTTTTGACATTAGGAGATTTTTCTATTCTTCTTCTAATTTGCTTGCGCTGTTCTCTGATTGTTTTTTCCCAACCATTGTAATCATTGGTGAGTGGAACATACAAGCGCTTCAAAATATGTGACAACAGTACATCTAAACGACTTTCTATCTCATCTTTATAAGAACGTCCCAAGTCCTCAATCTCCTCAATTAAACTTTCAAAATCTATATCATAAAAATCTCTAGCCCTTAACTTAGCCACAATCTCTTGAGTCCAAAGCAGGTAATCAGATTCGTACAAGGATTTCTTTACAACTGTCTGAGTCATTAACTTGTAACTCCTTTGATACAGCCAACACTAAGTATTATAGTTTGTTTTATTTTTGTGGCGATCACCGATTTTCTAGACTACTGAATTGTAACGCGCTTTATGCCTGTGTAATTGATAAATTAGTGCGTTGCGCGATCTTTTTTTTCGATCGCAGATTGATTTGGATGAAATGCGATCGCCCTCAATACTTGTTAAAATAGTGTCATGAAATTTGAGTGGGACAAAAACAAAGAAGACAAAAATCTTAAAAAGCATAGAATTTCCTTCGATGAGGCGAAAACTATCTTTGACGATCCACTTTACGTTGAATTCTACGATGTAGATTATTCAGCCGAATAAAAGCGTTATCTAATTGCTGGCAAGTTAAATTGAGGCAAGCTATTAATTGGACATAGATATTCCTAACGTTGCTGATTATGAAGAAATGGTTTAATACCGCAGGACCTTGTCAGGCTGACATTCATTATATGTTGCCCTCGAGCGTTCGCCTACCTGAACTTGAGCAGCTAATCGCTCAACGCAATTACTTCGTAATCTATGCACCGCGTCAGGTCGGTAAAACAACAGCCATGATCACGCTTGCTCAAAAATTGACGGCAAGCGGTCAATATACGGCAGTGATGTTATCTCTGGAGGTAGGGGCGGTGTTTTCGCATAATCCAGATGCGGCGGAGAGGGCAATATTGGATGAATGGCAGGATGCGATCGCGTTTTATTTACCCATAGAGTTACAACCGAAAAATGGTATTTCAGGGAGTTCAGGTCGTCAGATTGGCTCTTTTTTGAGTGCATGGGCGCAGGAGTCATCGCGTCCATTGGTAGTATTTTTGGATGAAATCGATGCGCTCAGTGATGAGACTTTGATTTCGGTGTTACGACAAATTCGATCAGGTTTTCCTCGCCGTCCCAATGGGTTTCCGCAATCAGTGACTTTGATCGGGATGCGCGATGTCAGGGATTATAAAATCGCTTCTGGAGGAAACGTAGGCGATCGCCTAAATACTTCTAGTCCTTTCAACATCAAAGTACGTTCCTTTACATTAAATAATTTTACGCTTCAAGATGTGCGAAGTCTCTATCAGCAACATACAGAAGCCACAGGACAAATATTTACTGATGAAGCTGTTGATTTAGCTTTTCATTTAACGCAAGGACAGCCTTGGTTGGTCAATGCGATCGCTAAGGAAATTACAGAATATATCGCTGAAGATCCCGCGATTCCCATTACACCAAATTTAGTCAATCAAGCGAAAGAAATCCTGATTAAGAG
>JBBRMK010000096.1:0-17603 GCA_038230875.1 Pseudanabaenales cyanobacterium | reverse complement strand
CCCCAACCCCTTCTCCCGCAGGAGAAGGGGAGCAAAACCCAAATTATTTTCTTGTTCCCCTCTCCTGCGGGAGAGGGGCTAGGGGTGAGGGCTTTAGAAACTTCCACGTAACATCAGTTATAACAATCACATCTGTTATGTTGAGAGAAGTTCTAAAGATCGCTATATGACAAAATTTGACTTTCTGTCGGACACTCAGAAATATTGGCATTACATGGATGTCGATCAAGTATTAGCGGCTTTAGAGTCTTCGACAGAAGGTTTATCCTATGTGAATGCGCGGCAAAGACTGCGACATTTGGGAGCGAATAAACTACCACGATCGCGTCCAATTACCAAAGTTCTATTACAGCCTTGGCTCGATCCTTTGACTTATGTTCTAATCGGATCAGCTGTTTATTTGCAATGGAATGGAGCCGAAGGATGGGCGCTAATCCTTGTAGGAGGATTGCATGGAGCGATTGGGATTGGTATCTCATTGTGGTCAATTAAAACCAAAGAAAAAGTAAGTCGCGATCACCCTCAACGTCGCCAAGACGATCCATCAAATTCAGTGAACGTGATGCGTGATCACGAAGAAATGGAATTGCCATCACGGGATTTAGTACTAGGTGATTTGCTGATATTGAGAGAAGGCGATCGCCCAAATGTGGATATACGAATATTAGAAATATCAGAAGATTTATGTGTAAATCAGACCAATTTAGGTGGGGAAGCAATTTGTTATAAGCAAGCTAATTTCACTTTGGAAGAAAAAACACCACCTCTAGAATGTACCAACATGATTTATGCAGGAACAGAAGTTTCTGCTGGAACTGCCAAGGGAATTGTGATTGCGACAGGACGCTTTACTCAAGAACAGGCGGCTCTACTCAAAGAAAAGCCATTTTCAGCAATGCATTCAGAATTGCGTCAACTTCGCCAAGTCTGGATTGGTCTATTGATATTAGTGACAACTACGGCGATCGGTTTTGCATGGCATCGTGGAATTACAATCAATGCGATGACTGCTGCAGCCTTGATCATTAGTACTTATCCCCAAAATTTATTACGAATTGCCACTCAAGTACAATTATTTGGGATACGAGATCTCGCTAAACAGCGACTATGGGCAAGATTTCCCTCAGTTTTAGATGCACTCGCTAGAGTAACAACGATCGTGCCTATTGTGGAGTCGGATATAGTGATCGATTTTGATAACTTGAGTCCTGGCGGAATCGAGTGGCGGGGATTGATCAGATCTTCCCAATCAGAATCGCAGGAATTTAGTCAAGTCCTTGGAATTGAGACTCATAGTTATTTTAACGCTCCTAAAGAACGGATTCGTCAATGGCAAGGCGATCGCCGCAAGTCGTTAGATGCTGTTGCGGTAATTGGCAATCATATCGAAGATATTCCTCTCTTAAGATTAGCGGATGTAGGAGTCTGCGATCGCACCTGTCGTAAAGAATTGCAAGATAGTTCAGGACTGATTTTACCGAAAGAAGACTTCCATTATTTACCAATCGCTATTCTTGAGGGACGCGCTATATTTGATCGCCTACAGCGGATCGCCTTGCTGACAGCAACTAGTTCCTTTACCCTAGCCGTTCTCACCTTAATGGATACTGCCGCAGGTTTTTCTATGCCACCATTACAATTACTGTGGGTTGGTGCGATCGCCACGCCTATTGTTGCCTTTCCCCTAGTTCTCGAACCAACTCATGAAAGCCTCTTATTCCAACCTGCTCATCGCTTTCAAACTATGTTGCGCCCTAGCAATTATCTCCGCATTCTGCTAGCTGTCACCGCTACAATTACTGCTATTTCCGTGGTTTTTTGGTTGAAATATCAAGGTCAAGCCTCACTGTTTTCCCAAGCGCGCTCAATGGCATTTGTGACTCTTGGATTTAGTCAAATTTTCCATGCTTGTGCGATCGCTCGTCAAAGTGTATTTAGTAATTTGCCGCTTCTACTCGGTATATTATTTATCGCGGTCTTCCAAATTGCTTTTGTGCAAATTCCTTGGTTTGGCGATCTTATGGCAACAGTTCCTTTAAATGGAATTGAATGGACGATCGCCCTTCTCAGCGCTACCGCCGTCTTTTGGGTACAAGAGCTAATCAAAACAAGCTAACCTATAAAGACGGTACTTCGTGCGGTCTGCCTATGTTTTTAATTTTAGTTAGAGGATAAAGTGTTAAAGCAGTAACATTGCATATGTAAGCTTTATTAAAACATAAAGCGATTTCTTCATTAATAATTAAACCCATGAGCTTGATATACAAGCATTTCTCCAAAACTGCTTCTCGCTTAAAAATTGAGATTAAAAATAATTTCAAAAAAATACCTACCCACCAATGGTATTTTTTGGCTAGCCTAGTGATCTCCTTGCTATCAGGATGTCAGGATACAGCATCAGTAACAAGTCCTACTGCTGCGCCGACTGTCGCCACAAAGCCAACAATAGCAGCGCTCACTAAAGCTCCTGAAGGTATTTTAGAACGAGTAAAATCTCGTGGCAAGTTAATCTGTGGCGTAAATGGAAAACTGCTGGGATTTAGTTATGTTGACGACAAAGGCGTTTGGAGTGGCTTGGATGTGGACTATTGTAAGGCGATCGCTGCCGCCGTTTTAGGAGATGCTAAGGCTGTGGAGTTTAAACCTTTGCTCGCCAAGGATCGATTTACATCAGTTCAAAATGGTGATGTCGATATTTTGATGCGAAACACAACTCGGACATTGACCCGTGACGTCACCCCAAATATTTCCTTTGCGCCCACCACTTTTTTTGATGGTCAGGGTTTAATGGTCAGGATTGGTGCAAGTCCAGCTTCTCCAAAAAGCACCATTTCTCCATCTGTAACTCCATCCGCAACTTCAACTCCATCCGCAACGCCTGAAGCTAAATCTGATAAGCAGACACCGAAAACTAATGAAGAATTAGCGATCGCGCTTAAAGAATTAACTGGCAAAAAAATCTGTGTAGAAATAGGAATAAATGCTTCTAATCTAGAATCTGTTTTCAAAGCAGCCAATGTTGATATGAGTCCGTTAATTTTGGTAGATCTTGATAGTGTTTTGAGCGCATATTCTAAAGGAGAATGTGAAGTTATTTCTTCTGAAAAATCCCAATTAGCGGCCTGGAGGAGCAAACTCCCTCGCCCTGCTGATCACAAAATTTTCGATGTCAGTTTATCTAAAGAGCCGCTTAGCCCAGCAATCGTGGGCAATGACGATGGCTGGCGAGATGTCGTAGATTGGGTCATTTATGCCACTTTTTATGCAGAAGAATTGGGCATTAATATGGATAATTACACATCTTTTAAAGATACCAAAAATCCTGAAGTAGCTAAGTTTCTTGGTACATCTGATTCACTAGGAATCGAGCTTGGATTAGCACCAGATTGGACAACTCAAATCCTCAAACAAGTAGGTAGTTATAGTGATATCTATAATCGTAACCTTCTGCCTTTAGATATTCCACGTGGTTTAAATCGAAATTGGAAGCAAGGAGGTTTGCTATATCCGATGCCATTTAGGTAAACTGATATCTAAAGTGTAGACGGCACAAAGTGTCGCTTCATCCTAATCCAAGAGGTGTTTATGTTTCAAACTTCGACTAGGGAAATCACCTTTGATAAGTTTCTGGATTGGTATCCAGATGGTTATGGTCGTTATGAACTTTATGATGGTGTGATCGTCGAAATGCAGCCAACAGGAAATCATGAACAAGTAGGTGGCTTTACTGCTGCAAAGTTATCTGTGGAGATTGATCGCCAATCAATGGATTGCTTTATTCCTCGTCAAGCTTTTGTAAAGCCTATTGACTTTAACAAATCGGGCTACATTCCCGATGTGATTGTGCTGAATCAAGTTAGCTTAGAGGCAGAACCAATCTGGAAAAAGCGTTCCACAATTACTAAAGGTGAAACCATCCGTCTGATCATTGAGGTTGTCAGTACTAATTGGCAGGATGATTATTTGACGAAACTACGCGATTATGAAGCTTTAAATATTCCTGAATATTGGGTTATTGATTATCTAGGCTTAGGTGGAAGGCGCTATATCGGTTTTCCAAAGCAGCCAACTTTATCAATTTATCGACTAATCGATGGGGAATATGAAGTACAGCAATTTCGAGGTGGCGATCGCCTAACTTTGATCGCATTTCCCCAATTAAACTTAACCGCAGAACAGATTTTTAAAGCTGGCAACGCGGACTCTCTTTAAAGACTTCTTAAACTAAACAAACTAAATTAGAAAGTACAACTGTCAAATCTTAGGGAATATATAAATGTCGTTTATTGTTTCTGCGATCGCTTCACTCGTCTCGATATTAGTATTTTTCAATAGTAAGCGCCTCGTTGAAAACCGCACCGCTCAACTGTCAATCAAAGCGATCGCAGGTTTGATCGGTGTGTTGTCAGCACTTACTGCTTTTTCGCGTTTAGTCGTGGTCATTCCTGCAGGAAATGTTGGGGTAGAAGATTTTCAGGGCAAAGTTAGCGATCGCAGTTTGCCCGCAGGTATCCATGGGATTAACCCATTTGCAGATATAGTGCAGTTTTCGGTAAGATTGCGTGATATCAAAGAAGAAATTGCAGCAACCTCAAAGGAAGGCTTGGCTTTAGGGATTGATGTCAGCATTCAATATCGAATCGATCCTGCTAAGGCGGCAAGCATTTACCTGAGCATCGGCACTGAAGAACGTGAAATCATCATTTCTCGGTTTCGGTCGATCTCACGCGAAATCATCTCTGGATATTCCGCCGAAGATATTTATGCCACTAAGCGCGAAGAAGTTAGTTTAAAACTAGCTGAGAAATTGCGATCGCAACTTGCTCCACTAGGATTTATCGTTGATGAAGCTCTATTGCGAAATGTGAAAGTGCCTGAGACTCTTCAAGCAGCTATTCAGCAACGCCTCAAGGCAGAGCAGGAAAATTTACAAATGAAGTTTGTGCTTGAAAAAGAAACTCAAGAAAGCGATCGCAAGCGGATTGAAGCTAAAGGGCGGGCGGATGCTCAGAAAATCTTAGCTGAAGGACTGACACCTCCGGTTTTACAATTACGCGAGATCGAGGCAAATGAAAAGTTATCGCTATCGCCTAATTCTAAAATTATTATTTTAGGTAACAGCCAAAACATACCATTGATTTTGCCAGTTGACAGAGAAGCAAATAAAGCAGTTACTCCAACACAACCATAAAGAGAGAAGGTTCGCATAGCGAACCTTCTCTCTTTGTTACTTCTTATCGTTTAGAGTAGTGGTCTGGTCAATTGTGCCATCACTTCCCCTATCGAGTTCTATAGTCAGCTTTGCGCCATTTCCAGTCCACTTAGCATAGTCTAAGTACAGAGTATCCCCTGAAGCCAGAGCCAGCCCTTCGCCCTCAAATTTCTGTTCTGTTTTCTCATCGATACGGCTAATCACTAAATTGAAGATAGCTTCTTGCTTAGTATCAGCAATTTTGATACCCAGACGACCTTTGGCAGTATCGAGATTGCTGCTGATCGTACCACCTGCATCAATTTCCACTCCATCTAGTTCAAACTCGTAGTCATCGTTCTTCGTGGAGATACCAAATAGAATGTTGGGCGCTTCAGAATTACTGGGTTGATAAGACAGACTGCGACCACTTGCATCGAATTTGATTGAGTCTTTTTGTCCTGGCAGAACTTTGATGCCTTCTAAGCCGACGTCATAGCCAGGTCCAATCATCACAACATCCGTCAATTCTTTGCCCTTGGTTTCACGGCTGGATTGCAAAGTCATCGTGAAGGGAACGCCAACAGGAATGTTGTAAAGTGGTTCGTTATCATCTTTCCAGAGTTCGCTGCTCTTCATAGGAATGAAGGTAGCACCAAGAAAAGAATTCACAAGTTTGCCATTCTCATAGCCAATCTTTTGACTCCCATTACTGATCAGTAGAGTAGCATCACCTTCGAGAAAAATCTGGTTAAATTTACCTGTGGCGATCGCATTGCCCTTAGTTCTTTCAGCGCTATCGTCAGCAGTACCACAGAAACTACAGTCTTGTTTCTCGTAACGGGGTTTAGTAGGAGTGAGAGTGAGGGTTTTAGTCTCAGCATCCCCTGCATATACCGATTCTGCTTCTGCTGGGTTCGTGGATGCAGTGTATTTCCAAGTATTCGCGTTGCGATCAATCTCGAGTTGAAGTTCTATTTTGGGAGAATTATTGTCATAGACCATCACTGCATATTTGCCATCACCCATATCTTTGATCGCATAGGGTGTAATCGCATGTCCGCTTTTAAACTCAGGCTTATAAATTCCCATAGTGTAGGTCTGATCAATACTTGCATTTGGCTTCATCGAAGACAGAAGGATATCCAGAATTTCGGCTGGCGCTTTGCCTTTAATTTCATTAGTGTCAGTAGGTGAAACACCTTGAGTAGCAAACCAATAGGCAATCTCATGCTGGAGCTTCTCATTTCCCTGCAAAGCTAGATCTGGAGTTCTGCCAAATTCCCCTGATTTAGCTTTATCCGCATACAAAATCAGGCTGAGAGCTGCCATTCCTTCGCAATGCCCTCCATCCATGCCTTTGTTGGTTTCTTCCATCCATTGTTCTGCTGGAGGCGTGAGAATGCAAGTATCACCTGTGGTAGCACATACTTTGTTGCCAAACATCCGTTGCATTTCGGCAGGGATAAGATTTTGAATGCCATTTACATTGACGTAGTTTTCAAAACTAAAACCATTGGTTTCAGGACGAAAGCCTAGATCTGCAGTAAACGATGCTGATTTTATTTTATTGCTATCTGAATCTGAGTCGATTGAGCTTTTTGGGATAACTTCGCCTTTACTTGGTGAAATGGCAAGATTCGCTTGACAGCTAACTAATGTAATGATTGCCGAGACGATAAATATCATCAGAAACCGAAATAAGCGATTAAATGGCATTGTGATGCTGTCTTTTTTATTTTTTAGCAAATGATTGAAGATATTTTAGATCATCCTTATAGGTTAGGCTACTCAAACTGTTAAAATTTTGCAAGGTTTAAATACGTTCTTTACGGTTTTAGTCATAAAGCTTAAATAGGATCGCAAATAGTGAGAATTGCCGTAGATGCGATGGGTGGCGACTTTGCCCCACGCGAAGTGATTGAAGGAGCGATATTAGCTCAGACTCAATTAAATGTAGACATAGCGCTAGTTGGCGATCGCGATATTCTCGCGAATTACCTCAAGCAACATAACTATAAAGAAGGCGATCGCCTAGTGATCGTGCCATCAGAAGGAATCATCGAAATGGATGATGAACCCCTCGAAGGGTTGCGCCGTAAGCCTAACTCCTCGATCGCTGTTGCTATGAACTTAGTTAAGCGAAAAGACGCTGATGCTGTGGTTTCGGCAGGGCATTCTGGCGCGGCGATGGCGGCGGCTCTATTGCGTTTGGGGCGCTTGCCAGGTGTAGATAGACCTGCGATCGGTGCTTTATTTCCCACACAGGTTCCTCATAAGCCAGTATTATTGCTTGATGTTGGGGCAAATGTGGACTGTCGCCCTAAGTTCTTAGAACAGTTTGCGATTATGGGATCGCTTTATAGTAAATATGCGATCGGTATCCAAGAGCCAAAAGTCGGCTTGCTAAATATTGGCGAAGAAGCCTGTAAAGGCAATGAACTAGCCATTCGAGTTCACCAAATTCTTCAAGATAATACCCAGATCCTATTTGCTGGAAATGCCGAAGGGCGCGACATTCTCAAGGGGCAGTTTGATGTAATCGTATGCGATGGCTTTGCGGGCAATATTGTGCTGAAATTTGCCGAGGGTGTTGGCAGTGTAGTAATGCAAATTCTCAAAGAAGAATTGCCAAAAGGTTGGCGCGGTAAACTCGGCGCGTTAATTCTTAAGCCTAATCTTAAGAAGGTTAAAGAACGGATCGATGCCGATGAGTATGGTGGAGCTTTGCTGCTTGGAGTTGCTGGAGTCTGCGTAATTAGTCATGGCAGTTCCAACGCTACCAGCATTCGCAATGCCATCCGTGTCGCCAAAGATGCCGTTGACAACGAAGTATTAGATCGCATTCGCGGTCAAATCAAGCCCAAAGTGGCTGTCACTGCTGATGATACGCCCAACGATCCACCAACTTAATTTGTAGATAAGCTCCAAGATAGGGGTTATACCAGCGCAAAGCGCTATGACAAAAATTTATTCAGCCATTCAGAATCAAAATATAGCCAATGATTAATACTGAATCTTCTCTTCTTGGAGTACGTTTTATTGGTAGCGGTTCAGCCGTACCTGATCGCGTACTCACTAATATTGATCTCAGCCAGATGGTGGATACTAATGACGAGTGGATTGAATCGCGTACAGGTATTAAAGAGCGACATATTGCTGATGGAGAGCAAGATTCGGTAGCTAATCTCGCTGCTAAAGCAGGACAAAAGGCGATCGCAAACTCAGGGCTTACTCCTCAGGACATCGATCTAATTATTTTGTCAACCTCGACCTCTGATGATTTATTCGGTACTGCAGGACGAGTTCAAAAAATCTTAGGAGCAGAGCGGGCGGTTGCTTTTGATTTAGTTGCTGCTTGCTCAGGTTTTGTGTTTGGCTTAGTCACCGCTTCGCAATATATCCGCACAGGAGCTTATAAAAATATCTTATTGATCGGGGCAGATGTACTTTCGCGCTGGGTAGACTGGCAAGATCGGCGTACTTGTATTTTATTCGGTGATGGCGCGGGCGCCTTGGTTTTGCAAGCTAGTAACAACCAAAATAATTTATTAGGCTTTGAGATGCGAAGTGATGGTAAAGGTAATGATTTACTCAACATCAATTATGCAGGACGCAGCACCTTTGAATCAATTACGATGAATGGGCCAGAAGTCTATCGGTTTGCGGTGCGACGTGTCCCTGAAGTAATCGAAAAGTCATTGCATTATGCCAATCTTGAAGTCCATGATCTTGATTGGCTGATTTTGCATCAAGCTAATCAGCGTATTATCGATGCTGTGGTCAATCGCTTTGGTATTGATCCCACCAAAGCAGTTAGCAACATGGGCAAATATGGCAACACTTCCGCTGCCTCGATCCCGATCGCGCTTGATGAGTGGGTGCAATCAGGTAAAATCCAGCCCGATCATTTGATTGCGATCGCAGGTTTTGGTGCTGGCTTAAGTTGGGGATCAGCGGTTTTTCGTTGGGGCTAAACCTTCAAGCGGTTTTTGGGAATCCATTGACCTAATCCTCTTAATTGACTTCGCCAAGTCACACAATCGCCAATATCTTCAGGCAAAAGGCTTGCCATATATTGTAATTCTGCGTCAGAGAGAGGCGATCGCCCGCAGAAAAAAGGATGTCTAGGTCGGCGACTACAATAGCCAAAGAATATCGCTGACCGCCCAAGTTTAGTTGGTGGTTTGCCGCGATGATAATATCGAGCAGTGTCAACAAAAATTACTGTTCCTGCTTTACCAACACAGCTTTTATGCCAGTTGTCATGCATATGTTCGGGTAGTATAGCCAGCATTTCCTGATGAAATGCTGTCTTATACTTGCGTATATGTTCAGAGGTTAAAGCTTTTATTAATACTTCATTAGCGGCTGGAGTGACACATTCAAAAGGACCACCATCCTCACTTACATCATTGATGTAAACGCCAATCTTGATCATTTGCCAATCTTCTTTATCTCGATGCCATTTACGGGGACCAGTTTCTTTGGCATCAGCAGGACTGTAATAATAAGACAAGCCATCATAAGCAACAGGTAGTTTGAGATAACTTTCAACGATCCGTAAAAGTTTAGTATCTGCGCCCCACAGGAATAATTCTGGGTAGCGCATAATCTGCTCCGCATTAGCTGTTAGCGTGTGCTTACCTTTATCGAGAGGAAGCTCAGCATTATGTTTGAGTTCTTCTGAGATATTTTGAGCAGCTTTAAAAAAGCGATCGCTAAGAGAAATATCTAGATCATCTAATGAAGTTAGTGATATTCCATACTGTTCCAGTTCTTGAACAATTTTGTTCTCTTCAATTGTCGGGCTATGCAGTAAAGGTTGATATTCTTGAATAAATTTTTGATAACGCGGATAAAGAACTTTTTTTTCAATAACCTCAAGATTACTAATAAATAAGGCAACATCTGAGGGACTGCTAAGTGCTCTTTGCCATAACTTATCAAGGTTTTGATAAGCTTGAGATATGATTAATTGATTCATCCTTAAATGAAACCTATAAAATAATTTTACTTCGAATAAGTTAAGTCTCAGATTTCATTTAAGAATTATATATGCATATATTCGATAAAAATCTTTTAAGAATTTTATCGTAGTATTCCTCTCTCTTCATTTTAGCTTTAGATTTGAAATCCTGACAATTACCATAAGGACTAAAAAATCTAAAGCACTATATAAACATGATTTTAGTTTTAAGCTAGCCACTGTAAAATTTCATAATTAACACGCTCAGGATTTTCGTCATGGGGGCAATGTCCCATTCCTTCCAAATACATTAAGGTAGCGTTTGGAGCGTACTTTACTAATCGATTACCTTCAGATGGTGGAATTAAGCGATCGCAACTTCCCCATAGAATTAATAATGGAACTTGCAATTGTGAAAGAGCTTGAGTCAAACTCGGCGAATAATTTGCTCGATTGAGGCTGCGATTAAGTCTCGCAAAAGCTTCGGCAGCTTGGCGATCGCGGGCAGGTTTGGCAATAATTTCGATCAATTCATCATCAACGCGACGTTGATCGCAGTAGACAACTCGTTTGAGAATGAAGCGAATCATAAATGGTTGTCGGATTAAACAGAATAATGGTTTGATAAATATAGCCGCCACGATCGCTTTTACAAACCGTTCAATTGGGCGCAAATATTTAGGAACCAAATCTTTGAAAGCATCGATATCGGGTAAGCTAATCGTGACCACTCCTGAAGCTATTTCAGGATGATGACTAGCAGCGATCGCCGCAACTAGAGAACCAACTGAGTTCCCAATAATCACCATAGGCACTCCGATAAATTTGTGCCAAAATTGAAAAACTTGCTCCACCCACAAATAGATAGAATAACGAGTACGTGGTTTTTCCGATCCCCCAAAGCCTAATAAATCAATTGCATATACTGTATGGTTTTCTGCTAAAGCAGGAATATTATCTCGCCAATGATCAAGCGCCGCTCCGAATCCATGAATTAACAAAATTGGTGGCTTGTTTTGAGCAGGGTTGCGTGATTGGTAAAATCCATAATGCGATCGCCACCCCTGAAAGTCCCAGTCGCCGTATTCTAGTTGCATAGTCGTGCTTGATAATATCGTGCTTGATAATTTTAAATATTCCTATTGATTATGATAAAGGCTCGCTTAGCGAACCTTTATCATTTAACGGTTTGCGGGTACTAATTTACCGTCACTGGTGACATGTAAGCCACATTCTTGATTGCTCAACTCCCACCACCAGCGGCCAGCGCGCAAGTCTTCCCCTGCTTGGACGGCTCTAGTACAAGGTGCACAGCCAATACTTGGGAAGTTTTGATCATGCAAAGCATTGTAAGGAACATTGTTCTCACGAATGTATTCCCAAACTTGATCATTTGACCAATCGATCAAAGGGTTTACCTTTGCTATGTTGCGATCGCCATCTAACTCAACTGTTTCCATAGCAGAACGGTTAGCCGTTTGATCGCGACGCAGCCCTGTAATCCATGCATCTAAACCATTCGTAGCACGACCAAGTGGCTCAACTTTGCGAATGTAACAACATTGCTTGCGATTTTCAACACTGTCATAAAATAAATTGATCCCTTTTTCGCTGACCATTTGTTCCACTGCTTCAGCTTGGGGAAACATAATTTTTAAGTGTAGTTGAGGATATTTTTGCTGTATTTTCGCGATGACTTCATAGGTTTCAGCATTTAAGCGACCTGTATCGAGAGTAAATACATGAGCTTCTGGCTGAATTTTTGCGATCATATCGATCAGCACCACATCTTCTGCACCAAAACTAGAAGCGAGCGCAATCTTTTGATAGCTACTTAACGCCCATGTGAGAACTTCTTGAGGAGTTTTTCCTCTAAGTTGTGCAGCGGCGCTGTTAATGTCTGTTTGCAAGGTCATTAGATACTTAATAAATCTTGAGGAATAATTTCAAATGTATTCATGATCGTAACAGAAATTAAAGAAGTCACGTAGCGATTTATCTCGTAAAAGCCTCGTAAAAGCGCTAACTGCATCTGAAGTTTTGGCTTTTGGTTGCTAGATAGAAGCCGTGCTTCATACCTATGAGCAAATCTTTTGCAAAGTACTAACAACTCGATTTTGCTGTTCTTCGCTCAGTTCAGGAAACATTGGCAATGATAATACTTGATCGCAGATATCTTCAGTAATTGGGAAATCACCTTTTTTATAGCTTAAGTTTTTATAAACTGTTTGCAGATGTAAAGGCAAAGGATAATAAATCATTGTGATGATATTTTGTTCTCGCAATTGGGTTTGGACATGATTGCGTTTGCCTGCAGCTATACAAATTGTGTATTGATTCCATACACTTCCTGAACAATGGTGAGGAAAAATAAGATTGGGAATATTAGCGTCTTTAAGAAGATGAGTATAGCGATCGCTAATCTCGCGACGCTGACTATTCCACTTATCGAGATAGGGTAACTTCACTTGTAATAAGGCAGCTTGCAAGGAATCAAGGCGTGAGTTCATGCCGATATATTCATGGTAATAGCGTTTTGGGCTACCATGTTCACACAAAATTCGTAACTTCTCGGCAACTTCAGCATTATTAGTGATCATCATTCCCCCATCGCCACAGCCTCCAAGATTTTTGGTTGGATAAAAACTAAAACAGCCAACATCACCAATGTTGCCGACTTTCTGCCCATTGGAGGTTGCACCTGTTGCCTGAGCGCAGTCTTCAATCACGTAGAGATTATGCTTTTTAGCGATCGCCATTAGATTAGTCATATCAACAGAGCGCCCAAACAAATGTACAGGCATGATCGCCTTAGTACGCTCAGTAATTGCTGATTCAATTAAATTTACATTCATATTGAAGCTATGCGCCTCAATATCAATGAATACTGGTGTTGCCCCCGTCATGCTGATTGTTTCGGCACTGGCAAAAAACGTAAATGGTGAAGTAATTACTTCATCCCCTTCTCCAATATTTAAAGCTCGCATCGCTAAGTAAAGAGCATCAGTACCTGAGTTACAACTAATGCCGTGTACTGAACCAACAGATGCGCCAATATAATTAGCAAACTCAGTCTCAAACTGGCTTACAGCTTGCCCACCAATATATTGCCCTGATGCTAGTACTGCTAAAGCAGCTTGATTTAGGCGATCGCCAATTTGTTGATACTGCTGCGATACATCAAAGGGAGGAATTTTATTCACGTTGAAACGATTCTAGATTGCCTCAACTATTTTAGACGCTATCACGCAAACCCTTAAAAAAAGTAAACGCCTCCAGATAGAAGCGCTTATTTTTTGTCCTAAATTTTATAAATACAGATGGTCATCTATATTTAATTATTTATTTATTATTTTTTTCGTGACGTGAATAATCATCTTGGAAACGAATAATGTCATCTTCACCCAAGTATTCGCCGTTCTGTACCTCAATCAATACGAGGGGAATTATGCCTGGGTTTTCTAGACGATGAGCCGTACATTTAGGGACATAGGTCGATTGATTAGTGCTAATCATCGTTTCTTTGTCGCCACAGGTTACCTTTGCTGTCCCTGAAACCACAATCCAATGTTCGCTGCGATGGTGGTGCATTTGCAGACTAAGACGATGCCCTGATTTAACTTCGATGCGCTTAATCTTGTAACCGCGTCCTTCTTCTAATGTAGTAAATGAACCCCAAGGTCTTTCTACAGTAGCACTCTGACTATGTAGTGTTTCCCCATTTAGACTCGCAAGGCTGGCGATCGCCACAGAAGCTTCTTTTACTGGTGACATAGGTACAATTTAGAAAGCTGATTGATTTTAGAATAACACTAAGCTCAATAATCGCAACTGATATTATTTTAAAGAGGCGTGAAGCGCCTCTTTGCTTCACGCCTCTTTTCACGCCCCTTTAATAAGGCTATTTAGGTTAAGCGCGCCATGGTTGAATTTTTACGGGTTGGCAATCCTGCTCCAGATTTTGAAGCAGAAGCAGTGGTCGATCAGGAATTTACAAAAATTAAGCTCTCTAGCTATCAGGGCAACAAATATGTGGTTCTGTTTTTTTATCCTCTCGACTTTACTTTTGTTTGCCCTACCGAAATTATTGCTTTTAGCGATCGCTACGAAGAATTTGTCAAACTAAGCACAGAAGTAATCGGCATTTCGGTTGATAGTAAATACGCTCATCTTGCTTGGATTCAAACACCTCTCGTTGATGGTGGGTTAGGTAATATCAAATGTCCGCTTGTATCTGATCTGACTAAGGCGATCGCTACTGCTTTTAATGTGCTTGATCCTATTGCTGGCATAGCTTTGCGCGGATTATTTATCATTGACAAAGCTGGTATTGTCCAACACTCGACGATTAATAATCTCGCCTTTGGACGTAGCATCGACGAAACTATCCGCACACTCAAGGCGATTCAATATACCCAAATTCACGACCAAGAGGTTTGTCCTGTAGATTGGCAGCCAGGCATGGCAACAATTAACATTTAAGAAATGGTAGACACGATTTTAAGACGATCTTGAGATATAGAACTAGAAAATAGAGGCGGGCTGATCGCTGTCTTTATTCTCTAGGTTTAGTTAACTACAGTACAAAATGAATCTACTAAATCGGTTAGATTATTTTAAAATTAAAACTTAAAAATGACAATTGATATTGATGGGGAACCTGAGTAAAGTACATGGCTGAGCAAAAAAAAGCTGTTTTAATGATGCACACCGACCAAGAGCAAGGGCAATTGTGGCAGACAGCTTTGGCAACTCAGCAATTGGAAGTAACTTGGGAAAACATTCAATTTGACTTAGTTCAGTACTTAGAAAAATGCGATCGCCAAAGACTACCAGATTTGTTACTGATGGATATGGCGCTTAAAAGCTCAACTTCGCAAACATTACAATCATCATCAGTTTGTCAATGGATCAACAAGCAACAGGTTGATATAAAAGTTGTATTGTTCAATCCAAGACAAGCCCGCATCAAAGATATTGAACATAGCTGGGCATTAAGACGTGGGGCAGCCGATGTATTGCCCCGTCTATCGCCAGAAAATCTAATGGCTGAAGTAGCCAGAGTCACTGCCTTAATTGGGTGCTCGTTAATCTCTCAACCTTTAGAAAAAATAGCTAAAAGTATAGGTGCTGGCTCTGAATCTATCCAAGCTCAAGAGAAGAATTTGGCAACTACAAAAGAGAGTAATTCAAGTAAAATAAGTTCAAAACCTGAACCTCAAAACAATTCTAAAGTTGATCCTAAATCTGATGCTGGAAACTCTGTAATGTATCGAGGTGTAAGGGTTAGACGATAATGGTCATAAAAAATGTCTAGTAAGTCAGCGCATCAAAATTCCTACCAAGAAGATCAAGACTTCATTTTATTTGCACAGCACGGTTGGGCAGATACAGATTACGATATTGGTCAACTAGCCCGATCATTAGCAAAGCTAGATTCAATTACACCAGTCTACGTTCCTAACTTGGGTCGTATTGATACTTGGCTGAAGATCGCCCCATTAATTGACAAAGTTGACAAGATAGCGATTGAAGCGATCGCCACATCTCCTGACTTACCATTGCGAATAATTGGGCATTCTATGGGGGGATTAATCTGGCTCGAAGTTTTAGCTCGTCATCCTGAGTGGCTAACTAAAGTCCATAGCTTAGTTCTAATTGCATCGCCCATTGGCGGTTCGGATTTGGGCAGGTTGTTCGACCCATTTGGCTGGTTCCCTTTAATTGCTCGCGATCTTGGCACAAATCGCCGCACTATTGCCGAAGCGATCGCCTCAAAAATTCCAACCCTATCAATTGTTGGTGATATTGGTAACAATACTGATGGAACTGTGCCGATGGGCTGTTCCCAGTTTGCCCAAGCAACTTTTGTGCGTATCGATGGTTTGCGTCATGCCACGCTGAAAAATCATCCTAAAGTAGTCACCGCCGTGCACGAGTTTTGGAAAAAGCCAATTATCGCGCCTAGCCTAACTGACACTGCTTCATTATTAATCGCCAAATTGCGATCGCTAGACCTTACTGAAACTAATAACCAAAATTTTCGATATGCCAAGGTTGTTCAGACTTATCCAGATGGCTCAAAGCTATGGACATGGACAAATTCATGGCAAATTACTCATGTATTTGTAAGCGATCGGGTTACTACAGTTCAAACTTTTGGTCAAACTTCTGGTGATAGATGTGTTTATAGTGCTTATGCAGGTTGGAAAAATGCGTCCATGTTGAAAACTTCGGTTTTCAACATGGACGCAGAAGAAACCCGAAGCGGGGCTTCGCCCTGCGCCCCTCTAAAATAAATATGAATTTCATCCTAGACGCGATATATCAATAAGAAGTAGAGCAGATGCGGAGTCTAGTTATATCGCAGATAAACTATGCATATCATCCAATCGATACCATTGAGATTTATGATTGTGTTTGATAGGAACTTTAGGAAATTTTATGGGAATCGCTGTTGGTTTGGTTGAAGTGCTAGGACATCCTCCCGCACTTTCTGTCGCTGACACAATGGTTAAAGCTGCCAACGTTACATTTGTTGGTTACGAAAAAGTTAGCGGTGCTCGCCTAACCATCATCGTGCGCGGACCCGTTGGCGATGTCCAAAAAGCCGTAGCCGCAGGGATTGAAGCTGCTAAACAAATTGAGGTATTAAGTTCTAAAGACAAAGCTTTATTTTTGTCCGCGACTGTGATTCCACGTCCCCACGAAAACGTCGAAGTGATTACTAAAACTATGGGCTTTAAGGATACCCTTGAACGATTTCGCTAAAGTCCTACTCTGAGCCGATAAAGAAAGAATCTTAAAAGTAAGGGCGAATGATCAAAATCTTGGTCTTGCATGGACCAAACCTAAATATGCTTGGATTGAGAGAGCCAATGGTATATGGCTCCATGACATTAACGCAAATTAATGATCGTTTAGTTCAAGATGCGATGGAGTTAAATGCCGATTTGACCTTTTTTCAATCAAATCATGAGGGCGTACTGATCGATACAATTCATGCGGCTTTTCAGGTGCAGCAAGGAATTTTAATCAATCCAGGCGGTTTGACCCATACAAGTGTAGCTCTGCGAGATGCGATCGCCTCGGTAAATATCCCAACCGTAGAGGTGCATCTCAGTAATATCCACAAACGCGAAGAATTTCGTCATCATTCGTTTATCGCGCCGATCGCGATTGGTCAGATTTGTGGCTTTGGTGCAGAGAGTTATAGTTTGGGACTACGTGCATTAGTTACTCATTTAAAATCAATATAGTAGAATTAGCGCTTTACGAACTTTGAGTATATCGGTTTTACAATAATAGGACTTACGCAAATCAACCAAGAACTAAAGTTCTTGGCTCAAAGCTCAAGTCAGTTAAAACTGACTAAAAAAAGCCTCAAATCAACCTGTTTCAACAGGTTTAAGCTTTTAGCCCGCAATTTATTGCAGGGCAAGT
>JBBRMK010000095.1:0-17973 GCA_038230875.1 Pseudanabaenales cyanobacterium | reverse complement strand
CCACTACGGGCAGTGTTGAAGAGAATTGATATCTATCAAACTGAGCCTTATATTCTCAATAATATGCCGTTATTGAGAATATATTTCTGAAGTCAAAATGCTTGCAAGGCAGTTATAGTATGCTTTTACATCCGTTTAACCCAACTTCACTTTAAGCTGAGTAGTTACTCACAAAGTCTAAAAGTGTCCACTCGTGCAGATCTACAGGTTGACAAATAGAAAGTTACCGAGATAATGAGAACTATTTACTTGTAAGGAAATCATTTTCTGGTTTTTTTGAGAGAAATGCCTTGAGCCTCTTTGGGATTTGGGATCAGTCCTTGTAATGGGTTGCGAGATTGGTAGTCGAGGTGCTGTCCGCGAAACCAAAGTGCTGTGCAAGTTGTGATGATGATTAACCATGTAAGCGCTACATTCTGCCAAGGGAAAAACCGTAGTAAAGCTGTTGTCGAGAAGTAGAATACTAAGGGTGACCAACAGAAGAATGGAAAAGAGAGTAATGTTAATAACTTGGCAATTTTGTTGTCAAACTTTTTAGAAACCCAAAGCCCTATTCCTATTCCACATCCAAACCACACTACAGCAACAGCACCAACACTAGTACCAGCAAAAGCAACAGCACCAACACTAGTACCAGCAACAGCAAAAGCAAAAGCCCCAGCAAAAGCAACAGCAAAAGCAAAAGCCCCAGCACCAGTAAAAGCAACAGCAAAAGCACCAGCAAAAGCAAAAGCAACAGCAAAAGCACCAGCAACAGCAACAGCAACAGCAACAGCAACAGCAACAGCATCAGTACGAGCAAAACCAAAACCAAAAGTAACAGCACGAGCAAAAGCACCAGCAAAAGCAAAAGCAAAAGCAACGGCACCAGCACCAGCAACAGCAACAGCAACATCAACATCAAAAGCAACAGCACTCTCAGCGGCGACAATATCAAATAAAACTTGAGCACCAGCCCAAACTATGCGATCGCGAAATAATCGAAATAACTCAACCCAAAATGTAATTGGGGCGAATAATCCAAAACCGAGGAAAAAACTTGGTTCCCATGATTCATTAATTCCTTTTCTTAACGCAATCCAAAAATAGGGCACTATTGGATACATACAAACAACAAACCAATCTATCCAGTTTTGTGATGCAGTCGCCACAGGATAAAACATTTGAAATAAAGCAATCAGGGAAGTTATCCCAGCAAAAGTAAGAATAGTTCGATAATGCCAACCTGTGCTGAAAGTATATTTTATAGGTTGAAAGATTCTCTTCCAGTCTTTTTGATTTGGGCGACGATTGTTAACCAAACGATAAAGCAACTTGAGTTGGAGCTTCGGTTCAAGCGCAGAAAGTAAAAATCGCCAGTGAGAACGAGATTGTGGAGCGCCAAGCGTATCATCTATCAGCTTGATAATTTGAATTTTCTCGTTTAATTCATCGTCCACAAGTGCATTTGTGTAATAAAGTAGACCATCTATATCTGTACTAAACTTCTCAGGCAGACTAATTTTGTCGATCATCTGAATTGAGCAAAGAGGGATAACTATTCTTGGATCAATTTTGGAGACAAACTTCGGCGCATCTGTTCTTGATGAATTCTGGATAAGATAAGCAATTGAACACACAATTGACAGTAATGTTGAATCGGAAGTGTCTCTAAAAAGTAAGTCTATAATCTTTTCATTTTCAAAAGGTTCCCATATCCACTGATAGCTTAATCTATCTTGTTCATCTTTATCATTGATATGACGTGCATATCCCAATGCACCTATTAATTGTGATTTCCTAAATTCATTTTCACAGCTGTCCAAACTATCTTCAATTGTAGGCAGCATAAGCAAAGAGGCTAAATGCCACGCAGAACGCTTGGCGATCTTTGAGTCCTCATGTCGAAGAAACGAGACTAAATAGTTTGCGGCTTTAGGAGTTCCTATCTGATTCAAGTCATCAAGAACATGAAAATGACCAGAATTAGCAAGTACTCCAAGTTGATCGATAGCCAAATCTCCCATCCTCACCAATGGTTGACCCGCTTCAGGATGACTCAGATATTGCTCAGCCAATACTTTTGCTGCTTCTGGCAAATTAGTCATAGAAAGCGAATTTGCAGAAACCTCACGACGAGTTTTATCAGTATCTATAGCCAGAGTTTCTGCCAAGAAATTGAAGACAGCCTTACCTCTAGGTCGAATATCTGCCGCCACAGCTCCAAAAGCTTTTGCAATTACATCCTCTTGTCCAATAGTTCCTAAATTTACTTTGAAATGATTAATAACTCTATCTGTCAATAACTCATCTACTCTTTGAGCATCCGCAAGACATTCAAATGCTGTGTTTTTATCAATATCAAAAATCCGCTCAATTAGTTTTGTACTATCATCAGCTAAGCCACACCAGAGCTTTACAACCTCATGCCACACATCAGGATCTTTCGCAAAGCGCGTGAATAAACCTTGCTCATCATCAAGCAATTTTGCCGCAGCAAAAAATTCTTGCAAAGTCAAATGAGCAAACTGATAGCGCTCTCCTCCATCGATCGCTAATAGCAAACCACTTCGCTCGACAATTTCATTCAGAAAAGATTCCGCTTTATTTAGGTCGATATTGAGATTAGGAAGTACAGACTTCAATTCAGCAATAACTGTTTGGTAATCAATGCTCCGCCGATCTTTTTGCTGATGATTGACGCTATCTTGGTTATATAACGCTAGATGTCGCAATACCGACTTCTTATCTCTAGCTTGATATTGATTATGTTCTTTATGCCACTGATCCAACAAAATATCTGTAGACTTTTGATAGAACTCCGATCTTGAATGTGGCAATACAAAGGGCGTATCTGTATAAAGATAGGCAATAATCGTCAACATCAAGGGATTTCGAGCCAATGTCATAATGCGTGGGCGATCGTGCAAATTTCGCAGCAAATTTTCTACGGATTTATCCAAAGGCATACTGGATTTCCAAGGCTGTAAAAAGCTTTGAATCTGTTGATCCGTAAACTCTACAACTTCTAATATGTTTTCAACAACCTCATTAAATTCATCTTTATAAACTTGAGTACGGCAAGTAATCAAAACTCGACATTTCGGACATTTATCGATCAAATCTTTGATCCTTTGAACTACTGTTTGCCGTTCCCCACTATTCACCTCATCCAATCCATCAAATAGCAGTAACAATGTTCCACTTTTCAACCCCTGTTCTACAAATTTCTCAGCCTTAGGAAAATCATCCCTTTCCAGAGCTTCGACTAAGTACTGTTGGATGCTTTTAGCGCGATCATTTAAGCGATGGAGTTCCAACAAAATTGGCACAGATTGCCCCGAAGCCGCAAAGCCATTTTGTGCAGAACTCAAAGCAATATGTTTGAGTAACATTGACTTCCCAGCCCCCGGACTTCCTTTCACCATTAGTCTACGCGACTCAGAAATTACTTTATAAGCATCAATTTTCTTTTTCTCAGCAGTCCCAATCACACCTTCCTCTTCTTCAGCAACCCCAATCACCTTAAGCGGTACATAAATCTCCTCCATTTGTAAAGGCTTACTCCGAAAAGGAATCTTTAGCTCCTTATGCTTATCAATCAAGGCTATCTGATAACGACGTAATGAAAAACCCTGAAAAAATTTATTTCCAGCAAACTTGTTATAAACAAAAGAAACTATAGCCTCAAATCCTTTCTCAAGACCTTTCTTCAAAGCCTCCTTAAAAATGAGGAGAACCAAAATAATTCCAGCAGCAATCCAACCAATTTTTGGAGATATTTTTTCCCAAGGATCAGCTTCTTTAATCTTTTTTAAGCGAGAATATTCTTCTTCATAAATTTGAACAATATCAGTAGCCGTTAAACCAACAGTATTTATCTCAAAAGTCTTCAGTACAGTCGATGTTTGTATCGAGCTATCAGTTTCCACATGGCGCTCAGCGGCACTTTTGATTTTTGCAACCAATTCTTCTCGTGGTGAAAGCGCAGATTTTGGCGAAGATACTTGTTGAGCAGGCGTAGCCCATACACATACAGTCAAACTAAGAGCCAATAAACCTGATAGCAAATATTTGTTTTTTACTCGAAGTCCTTGCCATAGCTGCTGTTGTTTCTTGACCACGATGCTTTAACCTAAAAACTGGCTTAATTGTAGAATAATACAGTCAAAATCCCTATGTTACTCCTACCCATTAACCAAACTGATTTATGATACCAACCCATAGACCACCAACCCACGCTGGCGAAATGTTATTAGAAGAATTTCTACTCCCTCTTGGCTTATCACAGCGCAACCTAGCCGACGCGATCCACGTTCCCTATCAACGGGTAAATGAGATTGTGAATCGTCGTCGTGGCATTACTCCCAGCACCGCCTTACGCCTATCTAGATTCTTTTCCACTTCAGCTGATTTCTGGATGAATCTTCAACAATCTTGGGATCTCTATCATGCTCAGCAATCTGAGAATGACGAACTAAAGACCATTCAACCTCTAAATACTTTGGCACTTAGCTAATTGATATTTGGCTTGATGTTTGAGATAGGCGATCGCAATGCAAGCACCTAAAATAGCTATAATAGCTAATACCACTTATAAGATTACTAATCATGAAAATATTAGGCGCATCAGAAGCCAAAAACCGCTTTGGTGAAATGCTAGACCTAGCTCGTAGAGAACCAATACAGATATCCAAAAAAGGGCGCAGTGTTGCCGTTGTTCTATCAATTGAAGAATTTGAGAGATTTTCAGATATAGAAAATCAACTTCTCGGATTAAAAGCCGAAAAAAACCGCCAAGAAGGGTTTATTGGCATTGCAGAAAGTGAATCTCTACTATCAGAGATTCTAAATGCTTAAAATCAATCTATCTCGGCAAACCGCCAAATATCTCAAAAAATTGCCAGATAAACAGGCTAAGCAAGATGACGAGATTTACAAAAGACTCAAGAGAATAACATGATGAGATCGCCTTCTACTTGAGCTTCGACTAGATATTGGAAATAGGCGATCGCAGGTTGATATACTTTGCGATCGCATTGTAGCTGTGGTGATAGGCGCCCGCCTTTTGCTTGATACTTGAGATAGGCGATCGCAAGCTATATTTGTTAGTCAAGTTTTTTCGATTAATTCACCTTGCAAATATTTATGGATGATCTCTTGAGCAAAGCCAGACACAGATTTACCAAGTTGATTAGCCAAGCCGTAAATGCGATCGGCATCCTGTCCTGAAATTTGAAATTCGATTTTCTGCCTTGCCAATTGCTGTATAGCGATCGCCTGAAAACGTTGAATTTCCTGATCGACATTAGAAACACTTACCCAATCATCATTTTCGATACTTGCCAATAAATCTTGCTCCTCTTGATCTAACTTAAGAGCGACAGTAAGTTCATTAATATTCATATTGTCAAAATCTAAATTTTGCATAGTTTTTAATCTCCTAAGTATCTTTTTTTCATTTTCCGACTAGGGAAGATAGTCTTTAGAAAAATTATCGAATCGCTCTCAATGTAAGGTACACAATATATATAGCCCCTAATTTCAACAATAAAAGTTAATTGATTAGGATATTGTTCGGAATTAGGATTTTTAATATCATCGATTAGATTTCTATCACTAATTGCTTGAACAACATCTTCAAAAGAAATACCTCTTTCTTGTTGTAATAATTGATTTTTATCATCATTCCAACGGTATTCTTTCACTAGATTTAGCTCTTTCATCCAGCCAAAATTCTAGCATGAGGTGAAATCTGGGTAAAGCAGAAAATTTGTGGGGGCAATCTCCTTCTACTTGATATTTGGCTTGATATTGGAAATAGGCGATCGCAATTTAAGCACCTAAAAGGCTATCCTCATTACAGAGTAGAAGATAATTTAGAGCCATTTACTATTTAGAGTAACAATTAAAATTGAAGGATAGTCAAATGACAGTTAGAGAGCAACTTAGCAAAGAACTAGAACAAGCTCCAGAATCCTTAGTTGAAGAGATTCTTGACTTTTGTCTATTTCTTAGACAACGCCAGCAAACTAAGGCAAATAATCAGGCAATTGAGCCAAAAACAAATAGTATTCTCGACCTGTTAGAGAGCATCAAAACAATTCAAGCCCAAGTTCCCCACGAAGAATGGGACAAACTCCCCCATGATGGCTCAATCAACCACGATCATTACCTTTATGGCTCCCCTAAGGTTGAAGGATGAAAAATGTTTTTGCTGACACAGGATACTGGATCGCATTATTGATCCTCAAGACACACTTCACCCAAAAGCTATAAATGTAAGCATCACATTAACTCAAGTGCAAATTTACACCAGCCAAATGGTGCTTACAGAAATTCTTAATCATGTTTCTAAACGTGGAAATTTTCTGAGATACGCTGCCGCAAACTTGATTGAAAGCCTACAAGAGAATCCCTCAGTTACAATTATTCCTCAAACTGATAGTATTTTTCAACAAGCGCTCACTCTCTACAAACAGCGTCCCGATCAAGCATGGAGTCATACCGATTGTTCATCATTCTGCATCATGCAACAACAAAACATTCTAGAAGCATTGGCATACGATAAACATTTTGAGCAAGCTGGGTTTATTGCTTTACTGCGTTAGTACGATCGCTTTCTACCTGATATTTGGCTAGATATTGGGCATGGGCGATCGCGCTTTAAATGTAGAGATAAGCGATATAAAATATAGCTACGATAAGAGGAGGATAATTATGGCGATCGCATTTGATGTGTAGAATAACCAAAAACTAAAGTTATGAAACAAAAAGAACTGCTAACCCGAATCTCAATTAACCCTAATATTTGTTTTGGAAAACCTTGTATTCGTGGGCATCGCATTTGGGTGTCTTTAATTCTCGACTTTCTGGCTAGTGGGACTAGCATCCCTGAATTATTAGAAGAATATCCTCAACTACAACCAGAAGACATTTATGCTTGCATTGCCTACGGAGCCGACATGTCAAGCGATCGCTATATTGATATTCCTATCGAGCAATTAGCATGAAATTTAAATTAGACGAGAACATTGGTCAAAGAAGAATAAATCAGTTAAAACAGGCGGGTTACGATGTTTCTACAGTACTTGAACAAGGACTAACATCAGCATCCGATCCAACTGTCATCAAAGTATGTCAAGCAGAAGATCGCTGCTTTGTTACATTAGACCTAGACTTCAGTAATCCTCTGCAATAGGTTCCCTCTGAATACAAAGGAATTGCTGTGTTAAGACTTCCAAATAGAGCAACAATAGATGACTTAACTGATGCGATTCAAACTCTAATGGGAGGCTTGCAACGCGAAAATATCACAGGCAATCTCTGGATAATTCAACGTGGGCGCATCCGTATTTATCAGCAAAATGATCAGTAAAAATAACGCGATTGCGCTAGATGGGGTGAAAAGAGATCGCATTGTGAGAAATAAATTTGCACTTAGGATTGACTTAGAGCATGATTGAGAAATGATCGCTCTATTGTCCGAGGATATCCGAGGAGAAATTATGAATTCTACATATAAAGCATTTTGGTTAGAAGGCGGCGATCTTGTTGTGATTGACCAGACCCAACTTCCCTTTCGTTTAGTGACTAAAACTCTCAAAACTAGCGCCGATGCTACACTTGCGATTCAAGATATGACTGTTCGCGGTGCGGGCGTAATCGGTAATGTTGCTGCTTTTGGTGTGTACTTAGCTGCTAGAGAAAGCAATGGCGATTTAGACCAGATTAGAACCCTCTCAGCAGTAATTCGTCGCGCCCGTCCAACAGCCGTAAATCTAATGTGGGCAGTTGATCGGATGATTGCTGGATTAGAAAAAGCCGCAGCTAAAAAACAAGATTTAGTCGAAACTGCGCTCAAAGAAGCGATCGCCATTGCCGATGAAGATGTGATTGGTACTCGCAATATTGGCAAATTTGGCTGTGAATTAATTGAAGCGATCGCCAAAACTAAAACCAAAGGCGAACCTGTAAATATTCTTACGCATTGCAATGCAGGATGGCTGGCAATCGTTGATCGCGGTAGTGCCTTAGCCCCAATTTATGAAGCTAGCGATCGGGGGATTAATATTCATGTGTGGGTAGATGAAACCCGTCCGCGCAATCAAGGTGCGAATTTAACTGCATGGGAACTTGGACAATCAAAGATTCCGCATACGCTGATCGCGGACAATACGGGCGGATTGTTGATGCAATATGGCAAAGTCGATCTTTGTATTGTGGGAACTGATCGCGTTACTCGTAGCGGCGATGTTGCCAATAAAATCGGTACTTATCTCAAAGCACTTGCAGCCTATGACAATCA
Organism: Pseudanabaenales cyanobacterium; assembly: GCA_038230875.1. Taxonomy (GTDB): domain Bacteria; phylum Cyanobacteriota; class Cyanobacteriia; order Pseudanabaenales; family Pseudanabaenaceae; genus Pseudanabaena. The sequence continues at coordinate 9,686 of JBBRMK010000095.1, read as the reverse complement.
AGTTCCCTTTTATGTAGCGTTACCAAGTTCCACTTTTGATATGCAAATCTCAGATGGCGTGAAAGAGATTGCGATCGAGACTCGTAGTGCAGATGAAGTTCTCTATATGCAAGGACTACAAGATGATGGCGCGATCGGTAAAGTGAGAGTTGCACCATTAGAGACTACAGCTTTAAATTACGGATTTGATGTCACTCCTGCGCGCTTAGTAACAGGTTTGATAACAGAGCGTGGTATCTGTGAAGCTGAGGAAACAGCGATCGCAGGAATGTTTCTCGATCTCATTCCATAAATCAAGAGAATGTCTTTATTGCAGCAGATTGAGAACAAACCAAACCCAGATTTTTTATAAAAGCCCCGCGAAGCGGGGCTTTTATAAAAAATCTAGTAGTGGGTTTGTTCGGGATTTTCTGTAATATCTATAGTCATAAACCTCACATAAATTTGCAAAACGAACTTATTCTGTTTATAAAATTTGAAAATCTTCGATTTCTATTACATCACCGATCGCTGCCATTGACATCACATCATCACGGATTTTGGAAGTAACGCTGACTTTCAATCCCTCTTGCAAAATTGCTTCAGGCGCAGGTTGCCAAATCTCATACTGCTGATCGGAATCCGTCACGATCGCCCAAGTTCCTGTGCCAATATCGATATACTCTACCTTTCCGACAATTTTAATGTTCATATTTTTGTAGCTATTTTAAAGAATTAGACGTGACCAATAAAAGTAAATACTTTATGCCCATAACAACTTGTAAAAACCAAAGCGGGGCTTCGCCCTGCGACCCTTTAATCATGCTCAGGGGGCTTTACCCCGCGACTCTTTAACTATGCTCAGGGAGCTTCGCCCCGCAACTCTTTAACTATGCTCAGGGAGCTTCGCCCCGCAACTCTTTAATTATGTTCAGTTTACTTATGTGTCCCTACTTAATGTGAGTAAAAGAAAAGCGCTTTGCGCTTTTCTTTTACTTTTTAGATTTTAGATGCTAGCAGTTTCTGCTTTAATCGATAGATAGGCACAACCGAAGCAAAGAAGCGAATTAACACTGAGGAATGCGATCGCTGGTACTCCATCACCAATCCACATCATTTGAGGCGCAAGCACCGCACTTGTGGCTAAACAAGCAGAAGTACCGATCGCTGAACCAATCGCAAACCATTTCCACTTAGGATGACCGAGTAGAACTAGCAATAATCCAAGTGGTAATAATACACTCGCTGTAATTGGATTAAGAGCATTAGTATTTGAGAAAGCGTTGCCTAATTCTGGCAAAGAACTTCCTGCAATACGGAATGGCAGTTGCGTAATGTCAAATACATAGAACCCTCGCAAAAAGAATAACCCGCCACCGCCAAAGAAGACTCCATTAAAAAATGACCAATTCCAACGGAAAGGAAACCAGCGATTGAGTAGTATTGCTAGTAAATATGAACCAATCACCATAATCAGTTTGGGAATCAGGGCAACAGCGCCACCGTCAATCCAAAATCTCGGACTCAAATAGCCATTGTCACGTAGCCATCGGAAGAAATCATTAACCCCAATTTGACCGACAGAAGCCACTTTGATCGCCGCCGCCGCATTCAAATGACCCGCACCATAATAGTTAAGCGTGTCATCCGTCACTTTGCGAGACGACTGTTTAAGAACTTGAAAAACCTTGTCAGGATCTTTAACTCCTGAAGCTTCGATCAGGGCTACTACACCCGCAACGTGAGGTGCAGCCATACTCGTTCCCTGAAAAGAACGGAATACTGATTGCTTAGTTTTTGGATCAATCGTATTCTGTAAAATGCCGCCAGAAGTATCGCCATTGCCATCTTTTCCCCTTACGATTATCCCACCAGGAGCCGCCACATCCACCCCAGCACCATAATTAGAATACGGCGCTTTTTCACCAGTAGAACCTGTTGCAGATACAGCAATTACTTTAGGATAACGGGCAGGATAGAAGGCCGCATTGCGATTGGAATTACCTGCGGCAGCCACGATAGTTACACCTTTTTTATAGGCATAGTCGATCGCATCTTGCATAAGTTTGCTTTCACCGCCGCCACCGAGACTCATATTGATCACATTTGCGCCATTGTCCGCCGCAAATATAATTGCCTCAGCAATATCGGAAACTGTACCACCGCCTGAGCCTGACAGCACTTTGAGCGGCATAATGGTCGCTTCGTAAGCAATTCCTGCTACACCAAAATTATTATTAGTCGATTGAGCGATCGTGCCTGCAACATGAGTTCCATGTCCATTGTCATCACTAGCATCTTCGCGATCATTGACAAAATCATAACCCTTGACAAAGTTAGTATTTTTTAAATCTTCAACACGGCTAACTCCCGTATCAATTACAGCGATTGTAATTCCCTTACCTTTAGTACTTTGCCAAGCCTTCTCAACCTCAATCGCTTTGAGATTCCATTGCTGCATGTACATGGGGTCGTTGGGAATCGTACCGCCAAAAAAGTTCATCGAATAAACATAATTCGCCTCGACATATTCGGTCAAGTTGCGAAGTTCTTTAGACTGCTTTAGCTGTTCGAGGACTTGAGTATCGCCTTTGACTATATAAAGATGATCAGATTTGGAAAAGGCACTATTAAACTTTGGTTCGATTCCGTATTGTTTAGAGATCGCCTTGAGTTCGCGATCAACTTGAGCAGGTGACAAACTATCGCGAAAGTTCAATACCATTGAGTCATATTCACCTTCGACTGCCAACCCTTGATAGGTTGATAGTGCCCAAAACAAACCCGCAAAAAACAAGCACGAGAGCAGAAATTTTTTCATTAATTCAAGACCTTAATCTCAAGTCCTCCATGGCTATTTTTTATCATATAGCAACAACCAAGACTAAACCTTAGAAAGAAAAAATGCCGCTGCTCTTTTTCTTTCTGAGGTAAATTTTTTCTAAGACTCATTGACATGAAAGTAACTAGTGCTCACTCTCTGCCTTTTAAATCTCTCTCTGCCTTTTAAATCTCTCTCTTAAATCTCTATGTACTAACTAATACCTGTCCCTTCTCAATTTTGGCAGCATAGCGTGGCAATGGTTTTTTGGCAGGTCCTTCAAGAACTGCGCCATTAGAAGCAAACTTAGCATCATGGCAAGGGCAGACATACTGTTTTTTATCAGATTTCCATTTCACAGTACAACCGTTATGAGTACAGGTGGCATTAACAGCTAACACCTTATTCCCATCTTTAGGATCGCGCACTACTGCGATTTTGTCAGATACCAACTGGCCATCTTTGTCGAGTTGAGCAACCGTACCGATCGCTTTAAAATTACCTATCGGCGCAGCATCCACATTTTCGGGTGCAGAGGCAGTTGTTGACGCGGATTCATTAGATGACTTTGCGTCACTACAGCCAACCAGCGATGTGGGAAGCATACTAACCACCCAGCCTAAACCAAACCAAGAAAGTAACTTACGGCGATCCATATTTTTTCACTATGTACTAGTTAAGTATTTATCGAAAACATCGAATCAATGTATGGCAAGGCAAACCCTGTAAAAATTTTACAAAGATCAAATCAGCCAGAGCAAATCGAAACCCTCTTAATTCTATAGCGATCGCTATGCTGGTTAAACCAATGAAGTTGAAACCGTTCAAAGCAGCGCTTCAATTTTACGGGGCTAAAAGATATTACCTAAGCTCTGAATATCAGCATGAATGCTGTATACAAATGATCTCACTGATCGCTATATATGATTAATGTTTACTACAGTTGACCTATCTCTATGTACACATTTTCAAAGAATGTTAATTGCATTCAGAATGTCAAAACGGGTATGGAGAGTGAGGAAAAATCTGATACATTTCTGAAATTTGCGCTCGATCCTCAAACTATTGGCTTACTGGAAAGTGAATTTGTCCAAGAGGTTTTGACCGTCAAAACAACTCAGATTATGCCTGTACCGAACAAGCCATCTTGTATTTTAGGGATTTTAAGTCGCCGCCGTCGAGTGTATTGGTCGATTGATCTGGCGATGTTGCTAGGGTTGCAACCGTTAGATCAGCATATTGGACTTTATGAAGTAATTCTTACATCAGTGCAGGAATTATCTTTGGCTTTAATAGTTCCTAGCATTTTAGGAGTTGTACGTATTCCTAGCGATCAACTTGAGAACGATATTTTTTCTATACCATCGCCACTTAAACCGTACCTGAAGGGATATTTTAACGAACGAGAGCAGATTTTTTATCTATTGCGAGCGGAAAGTATTTTACGGTCAACAATCTTACATTCATAGCTTCTTAAAGCTACCAAATAGACCAACACAAAGCGCCATATCCTCACTTTAGACACCTTGGTAAATACACATTAAGTCAAGTCAATCTTATGGAATCCTGCCGCAATGCCCTAATTGAATTTGTTTATAGGGAAGCCAATGCTCAAATCCAGAACTTAGGCAGTGGGATCAGGCATAAATATAATATTGATGAGGTAGTTACTTATGCGTTAAATCGATTACCACCAATGTTTGCTTCGACAGATATGGGTTGGCAAATCAAAAGGCAAGAATGTATTGCTATGCAGACTGACATTATCAAGATCACTCGTCAAGCACTAATAGCTGTACGGCGCGATCCATTACGACAACCATCACCGCTTGCAGATATTGAATTAGCAAATGCACCCTATGCTTTACTAAGGAGTCAAGAGTTATTAGGGTGGGAAAACCTTATGTGGTGTGATTTCCCCAAAGCTTTGGAAGAATCTCTAGAAAGTGCGATCGCAAAATATCATTCTGGAAATTTATCACCGCGTATAAATAAATATGGATCGCTGGGACGGAGACAGTTTAACTCGCAAATGTATCTGGGTAAGTCTGCTCAAAAACGTAGTACATCCACCGAATCTAAGCAAAAGGAATACGACATTTATATGCTCGAGTCTCGACAGCTAGTACATTCTTTGGAAAGACTTGCAATCAGAATGGCGCAAAACCGAGCACAAAATTTTCAGCCATCTGAACTTAGGTTTATTCGCCTAGAAGATGTACTTGCTAAAACTTTAAATCGTTTGCCTTCTCTATATGCAACCTCAGACAAAGGACTCAATTATTTACGCCATCATGCTCAGATGAATATTGGTTCTGAAGTTTCCATCATTGTCCATGAGTCCATGCTTGAAGTTCTCAATGAAAACTATCAAAAAACAAATAATTTGTTATTCTACAAAATTCGCCATGAGAGAGAGAAATCTCTAATCAAAGCTAGTAAATTACTACTTAACCGTGAAATAAAGTGGCAAAACCTGAGTGAAGGAATATTAAAATCTTTGGAGCTTGCGAAATCTGGAAAAGTTTGTTGGGAGCGATCGCAACTCAAAGCTAATGCCTCTTAAAAAGCAAGATATTAGAAGGAAAGATATTAGAAGGCAAAAGAGTAGAGACGACATTTAGCGCCGACTCTACTTTTTATTAGGCATCGTAAACAACTTCAACTACTTCAAGTTCCTGTTTTGTGCCGACAAAGGGATTGTCTTCAGTCAGAAACAGCATACAGTGACATTCTTTGCGCTCGCGCATTGGTACACAAGGGCAGTTCCAATAGGTATCTTTTACTTCAGCTTCTTTGTCTTCATAATAACGACAAGGACATAAAGGAGATCCTAACTCTTCTTTATGCTTAGCTAAACCTTCAATAACTGCATTGGTTACGCTAGGATCGACGCAAAAGAAAGTACCTGTATTTTTTGCGTATTTTTCGGAAAATTTCCGCATTGCTTCAAAACTCCTGGAGGAAGCTTTGTTTTTTCCGCGATCTGACTCTGGATTAAGGGACATAAACTAACAAAAATTGCAAAAAAACTTATAATTATTACCTATAGCATAAAACTGCTACGCCGCCTTATTTTACGAGATGAAGACAAAGATTGTAAAGATTTAAGGCTCGTTATTTACTTTAACTAAAACCCAGATAGCAAAGACGGTAAGCCTTGCTGCCTCTAGTATTTAGAGTTTCCAATTAGAGAATATCGTCATAGACTGTCATCTTTTATAAATTGTAACTAAGACACTGAACAAGAATTTTTGCTAAAGTAATACTTATAAAAGTCCGCGCCGTATCCACAAATATATGGCTATTAGAGTTAATTTCTGCATAGTTTTAGCGATCGCTGCATTTCAATTTAATGCGATCGCTTTTACGCTTGCAGCGCAAGCAGATAATTCTACTAATCAAAAACTAGGTACAGTTAGGACATTGCCTAGCTTGCAGACAAGAGCGCGTCCACCATTACAGCCTTCGACTTTGCATCTTGGTATGCTCGAGACGCAGTTTTTTGAATATGCCAAAGATAATAACTGGGCAGCGATCACGACGATGCATCGCGAACAAAATACCATGCACAGACTGCAACCAGGTGGTGAAGGTTTGTATGCTCTGCCTAACCGCACTCTTGTATATGTAAGAGGATTCATTGCCAATATCTATTTTGAAGGCGATCGCTTAGTCGGCATTAGACTAACTCCCGATAATCGCGATCGCGCCCTTACTGCACCAGAACTATTAACTTTAGTCCGAGCATGGTTTCCCGATGATGTTCTGAGCGTCATTTATCAAGTTGCGCCATCTGATCCACATAAGAGCATAATCGAAACTCTAATTGGTACAATACCAAAGGCTTTTGAAGGGGACTTAGGACAAACTAATTTACCTTTTTGTCGAGCGATTGTTTTTCCCTCACCTGCTCCTATAAATTCATTATCAACCTGTGTAATCTAAACATGTAGATAGAGTGCAAATTGCTCTTTCGATAATTTTTAGGCATCACACTTAATTTAAAAACCGCTTACCATTTTCCATGCAAAAACGAGTTCTATCTGGCGTACAACCGACTGGCAATCTTCATGTTGGCAATTATTTGGGGGCAATTCGCAACTGGGTAGAGACTCAGGCTGATTACGAAAACTTCTTTTGTGTTGTCGATCTACACGCAATAACAGTGCCACATGACCCTGCGACTCTAGCTAGCAACACTCGAAACATTGCTGCTCTATATATTGCCTGTGGCATCGATCCACAGGTTTCGACTATTTTTGTGCAGTCTCATGTGTCAGCTCATGCAGAACTAACATGGTTACTCAATTGCATCACGCCGCTTAATTGGTTGGAACGAATGATCCAATTTAAGGAGAAGGCAATCAAGCAAGGCGAAAATGTGGGCGTAGGACTGCTGGACTATCCTGTACTAATGGCGGCGGATATTTTGCTATATCAAGCGGATTTAGTACCTGTTGGTGAAGATCAGAAGCAGCATTTAGAATTAACGCGAGATGTGGCGGGAAGGTTTAATGATCAATTTAAGCCCGTTTTAAAGGTGCCTGAGCCATTGATTCGTAAAGAAGGTGCACGGGTAATGAGCCTAACTGATGGCACAAAAAAAATGTCTAAGTCCGATCCATCGGAAATGAGTCGTATTCATTTGCTAGATAAGCCCGATGAGATCTCTAAGAAAATCAAGAAGTGTAAAACCGATGCAATTCGAGAATTAGCATTTGATAATAGCGATCGCCCTGAAGCAAATAATTTGCTTGGTTTATACGCAATTTTTGCCAATAAAACTAAGGAACAAGTCCAAGCTGAGGCGTCAACATGGCGCGGTTGGGGTGATTTTAAGACTGTCTTGACTGATGCAGCGATCGCGCATCTTGAGCCAATTCAAACTAAGTATGATGAAGTAGTAAAAGAGTCAGGCTATCTCGATCGCGTATTAAAAGAAGGTCGCGAAAAAGCATCTGAGACTGCTTTTAAAACTCTAAATGCTGTCAAAGATGCAATGGGTTATTTACCACCTTTGTAAATTATTCTAAACAGCTTTTCAAGACTTTACTTATGGGAAGATTTGAAAATCTTTTAAAAAGATTAAGTAAAAAATCATGGATTGTACAGTTCTACAATACATATCTAAATACAAAAGACAGCCTCAAAACATTGCAAAATGACAGTAAATGTTAAGTAACCTATAATTAGTTCAATGACTTTGAGATGAAAGTATGGCTACCGTATCAATTTTGCCAATTTCTGATCCTAAAGGTGAAAAATCATATCGCGCTCTTGCAGGTGATAAACACTCTGAAGGTAAAACTGCGGGACAAGCTCTAGACGCATTAACTGCTCAACTAGGTGAAATAGAATTCACTGCGATCGTGCTTATTCAAACTATTCAAACTGATTCTTTAAAATAGATTCAGTCATATTTGTAAAGTAAACAATCGAAATACACAACCTATTTACGCTTGAAATAAGCGCGATAAACTGGTAAACCTTGGGAAATTACCGAACTTTCGCGTTCGGTGGGAATATGAGTAGGAAAAATTGAATCATCTGCAAAATTCCCCGTACCCTCGAGATTAATGAAATTCTCATTTGCATCGAAATGTTGACGCATATCTTCAGCTACTTCTAAAACATCGGACTGCAAAAATACATCGGCATTAGGAACCAATAACTCCGCTAAAGTAGTGACTAATTCGGGTTGAACGGCACGACGCTTTTGTTGGCGGCGCTTAAACCAAGGATCGGGAAATTGTATGGTTACTTCATGCAATGAGCCTTGCGTTAATAATCCTGCTAGCGACACATTGGCATTACAAAAAATGTAATGCAGATTTTTTAACCCAAGTTCATCGCGGACTTCATTACAGCGATCAACTAACGGCTCCCGAATTTCTAAACCCAAAAAATTCCAATCGGGTTTTAGCTGTGACATCTGCAAAATGTAGCGCCCCCGCGCACTGCCAATATCCAAACTGAGCGGCTTTGACCAATCTGCATAAATTTCTGTCCAAACTGGTGGCGCGATCGCTACGCTATATTTTTTTGCTAATGGGTTAACGTGTTCACGAACTCTCGCTCTTCGTGACACATTTTCATTGATAACGTTGACGATAATCTCGTTTTTAGAGTTATTGGGTTGGGGAGTTGGGAAGTTTTGCATAGTATTCAAGAGTACCTGAAAATAAAAACCATCATAGATAAAGACAGCGCTTTACACCCTCCTTTCTACGATGGCAAATTAGCTAACAAAAATATCTTTTGGTTTTTGATAAACACTTTTGATCGCGTCTCTGCGATATATCTAAACAAATGTAAAAAATTCACAAAGTTATTGATCGCCATGCCTGCTGTAGCTTTATCTCCACAGTGTGTTAGCAGTATGTCTGACCATATCTTCCCCATTACATATTCAACGCTTGCACCACAAGCATTGGTAGAGCGCGTCTTGTCTCGTTATGCAATAGGAGAAATTTCTAGTTGTGTATTTTGGATGCGTGGGCTAAGTGATATTTATCTTGTGGAAGCTAGCGATCGCCGTTATGTGTTGCGAGTTTCTCATGCCCATTGGCGCTCTAAAACAGAAATCGAATTTGAATTAGAATTATTAGCATTTTTGCACAAAAATTATATTCCTGTAGCGCATCCGCTCTCAACGCAAGATGGACAGCTAGCGATCGAGATTCCGGCCCTTGAAGGCAAGCGCTACGCGTCTTTATTTACATATGCCGCAGGCAAAATAGCAGTTGGCGATCTTAATAAAGTTCAGGCTCAGAGATTGGGAGAAACATTAGCAAAACTCCATAATGCTACCCAAGATTTTCAATGCCATGCTGATCGCCCACATTTGACAATTAACCATTTATTAGATGATTCGTTGCGCGAT
>JBBRMK010000094.1:0-17975 GCA_038230875.1 Pseudanabaenales cyanobacterium | reverse complement strand
GTGGAAGTTTCTAAAGCCCTCACCCCTAGCCCCTCTCCCGCAGGAGAGGGGAACAAGAAAATAATTTGAGTTTTGCTCCCCTTCTCCTGCGGGAGAAGGGGTTGGGGGATGAGGGTTAGTTTTCGCTCCACGTAACATCAACTCATAACAAAGGATTGCGATCAGTTGCCTTACCACCAATCCCAACGCGACGGATGAGGAGCGAGCGATGTGCGGCATTGCGCTAAGAAAAAAATCTAAATCACGGATTTGACGGATTATGTGATTGCACAGATTTTTGCTTTTTCAACCTGTTAAACTTTTTGTTCCATCCCAAAAAAGTCAACGAACTCCTTAAATCCGTTTAATCCGTGATTCTGACTTTATTCTCTACAAAATAATTAACCATGCCCCAACTTATTCCCACTGAACTCGAAGACGGCAGCATCATTTATTTTCAAGTCGAAGAAACTGGGGGAATTCCCACTTCAACAACTCGTGGCTTTACTCTCGATCCTAATGCCCAAGCCGCAGCCAAAGAACGGGCAGTCCAGAGCTTTCAGGCAATGCAAAGCCTTGTGCGTGGCTACACCGTTAACACCCTCAACGCTTTTCGCAACTTAGGCAATGCCGAAGTCGCCGAAGTTACCCTAGAGTTTGGCGTGAGCCTCGATGCTAAGGCAGGTGTACCCTTCATCGCCTCAGGTGGCGCAAGCTCCAATCTGAAGATTACGGTTAAATGTGCATTTCCCAAGAAAGCCGAATCGTAAAACCCACAAAAATTCCAGCGATCGCCTACAATAGCAACAAATCTTTACGCTAGCTAAAGCATAAATTTCGCTCGTATGCCAGACCATACTCATATTCACGTCAGGGGTGCTAGACAGCATAACCTCAAAAATGTCGATCTCACGATTCCACGCGATCGCCTGATCGTGTTTACAGGTGTCTCTGGCTCTGGCAAATCATCGCTCGCCTTCGACACGATTTTTGCTGAAGGACAACGTCGCTACGTAGAGTCGCTAAGTGCTTATGCACGCCAGTTTTTAGGACAAGTTGATAAGCCCGATGTAGACTATATCGAAGGCTTGAGTCCTGCGATTTCGATTGACCAGAAATCTACCTCGCACAACCCTCGATCAACTGTTGGTACAGTTACCGAGATTTATGATTATTTGCGTTTGCTCTATGGTCGAGCAGGTTCGCCGCACTGCCCAATCTGCGATCGCAATATTGCGCCTCAGACGATTGATCGAATGGTGGACTCGATCATGGAGTTAAGCGATCGCACTCGTTTTCAATTACTTGCTCCAGTGATTCGTGGCAAGAAAGGAACTCACAAAAAATTATTAACTAGTCTCGCTTCCGAAGGATTTGCGCGAGTTCGTATTGATGGAGAAGTACGCGAACTGAGCGACAATATCGAACTTGAAAAGAACAAGTTACATGATATCGAAATTGTTGTTGATCGCCTGATTCGTAAAAAGGATATTCAGGAACGCTTAACTGATTCGCTAGCGACTTGTCTAAAACGAGCGGAAGGGATTGCGATGGTCGAGATTCTCGATCAGAAAGATGCTGATCAAAAGAATGATAGTAATTTGCCCAGTAATTTGCTCACCTTCTCCGAAAACTTTGCCTGTCCTGAACATGGCGCTGTGATGGAAGAACTATCGCCACGCATGTTCTCTTTTAACTCGCCCTACGGAGCTTGTCCAGCTTGTCATGGATTGGGTAGCGTCAAAACTTTTAACCCTGAACTGTTTGTTCCCGATCCCGCTTTGCCAGTTTATGCAGCGATCGCACCTTGGGCGGACAAAACCCATACTTATTACATTTCATTGCTAGCTAGTGTTGGCGAATATGCAGGATTTGAGATTACCACTCCTTGGGAAAAGCTTTCGCAATCTCAAATTGACATTATTTTATATGGCACAACTGAAAAGATTCTGATTAAGCCAGACTCGCTTTATCGCGATCGCAGTGAAGGGTATTACAAACGTTACGAGGGCGTGATCGCCATTCTGGAACAGCAATATGCCGAAGCTGGAGAATCACAAAAACAAAAGCTAGAAAACTATCTGATTGAGCAGTCCTGTTCTATATGCGAAGGAATGAGATTGAAACCAGAATCTCTAGCTGTGCGTATTGGTGGTTACAACATTATTGAGTTTGTATCAGTTCCACTGGGAACTTGTCTTGAGCGCTTAAAAAACTTAGAACTAAGCGATCGCACTCGTCAAATTGCTGATCGGGTCTTACAAGAAATCTTAGCGAGACTTCAGTTTTTACTTGATGTGGGATTAGATTACCTTACTCTGGATCGCTCTACCATGTCCCTATCAGGCGGTGAAGCTCAGCGCATTCGCCTTGCTACTCAGATTGGTTCAGGCTTGACAGGAGTTCTCTACGTTCTTGATGAGCCGAGCATTGGACTTCATCAACGCGATAACTTCCGACTACTTGCCACTTTAACCAAACTTCGCGATCTTGGTAATACTTTGATTGTGGTGGAACATGATGAAGAAACGATCCGCGCTGCCGATTATCTGGTTGATATTGGGCCAGGAGCAGGCGTGCATGGCGGCAGGATCGTTGCTCAGGGCAATGTTAAGGATATTGAGAATCATTCCGAATCGCTGACTGGTGCATATCTATCCAAGCGTATACAAATTTTTACACCCGCAGAACGCCGCGCAGGTAATGGCAAACATCTCGAAATCTGTAACGCTTACCTAAACAATCTCAAAAATATCAATGTGCAACTTCCATTAGGAAAACTTGTATGTGTGACAGGTGTATCAGGTTCAGGTAAATCCACTTTAATTAATGACATTCTGCATAGCACTCTCAATCATCATTTCTCGCGTAAAGTGTCATCTCCCAAAGGTATTGACGAAATCAAAGGACTCACAGCCTTAGATAAATTCATCGTGATCGATCAATCTCCAATTGGACGTACTCCACGTTCTAATGCGGCGACTTATACAGGACTATTTGATGTGATTCGCGAAACCTTTGCACTCACAACTGCTGCCAAAACTCGAGGGTACAAAGCAGGACAATTCTCTTTCAATGTCAAAGGTGGACGTTGTGAAGCTTGCTCTGGGCAGGGCGTAAACATCATCTCTATGAACTTCTTGCCAGATGTATATGTACAGTGCGATGTCTGCAAAGGGGCAAGGTATAACCGCGAGACGCTGCAAGTAAAGTACAAAGAAAAGACGATCGCTGATGTTCTGGATATGACTATCGAAGAAGGAATGCACTTTTTTGAGAACATTCCCTCGGCACATACAAAATTGGGAATGTTAGTTGATGTTGGTTTAGGCTATGTTCGGCTGGGTCAGTCTGCACCGACACTTTCAGGCGGTGAAGCTCAACGGGTCAAGCTTGCCACCGAGCTTTCACGCCGTGCTACAGGCAAAACTCTGTATTTAATCGATGAACCAACTACAGGATTAAGCTTCTACGATGTTCATAAGTTGCTGGATGTGATGCAGCGTCTTGTCGATAAAGGTAACAGTATTATTACGATTGAGCATAATCTTGATGTGATTCGTTGCTCTGACTGGGTTATTGACTTGGGACCAGAAGGAGGTGATCGCGGTGGTGAAATTATTGCTGAGGGAACTCCTGAACAGGTTGCCGAAGTTGCAAGTTCATATACTGGCAAATATCTCAAGCAAGTACTTGCTGAATATCCACGCAGTAATTTAAGTCCAAAACAATAAAGGGAGCGCGTTACGCGCTCCCTTTATTCTTGCAAATAGAAGTTAATTACTTGCTTTGTTGAGTCTGATAATACACAGCGCTACCTGAGTCAGGGACAAACTGACAGACTTTTTGAGAAGTGAAGAAGGATTTCCAAATTGGAACGGTGGAAACTCGGTAATAGTTACCAAGAACTGGCTTGATCGCCTCAGTCGCAGCTTTGAGATGATAGTGAGGAATGCCGATAAAGATGTGATGAGCAACGTGAGTACCGATATTATGATGAATATCGTTAAAGATTCCATAATCACGATCAATAGTCGAGAGCGCACCTTTAAGAAAATACCAGTCTTTACCACGATACCAAGGAATATCAGCTTCGGTGTGATGAAGGTAAGTAACTAGATCGAGCCATATCACAAATACAAGGTAGGGAACGATGTAAAACTTAACTAAAAACAGGAAACCGTATGTAAAACCCAACCAACCTAAAAATGCGATCATTACTGCAAAAAGAGTGCTACTGGTGATGATATCTGTAGTTTCTGATTTGCGGAAGAGATCGTTATTAGGAACAAAGTGCGAAGCCGTCACCCGAGAAGGCGATCGCTTAAATAGATAAAGAGGATAAGCAAACAACAGGGCATCAAAGCGAATGAATTTCCCCAACCAATCTAATTCTTTGTATTGACTCTCGGTAACTGGATACCAACTCTCATCAGTATCAATATTACCTGTATTTTGGTGGTGAGTGCGATGACTGATGCGCCAACCATGATATGGCACAAGGATCGGAATATGCGTGAGATGTCCAACCAGGTTATTTAGCCATTTGAATCGAGAGAAAGAACCATGTCCGCAGTCATGACCGACTACAAAGAAAGCCCAAAACATTGTCCCCGTTGCAAACCAAAAGATTGGATAAAACCACCATGCATCTAAATAGGCGGCTGTGGCATATAAACCTACAATAATCGCCGTATCTGCAAAAAAATAGGCGAGCGATCGCCATACATTCGGGGTAAAATATTGATTAGGAATAGAAGCTTTTACATCTTGAAAAGTAAACGGAAGTTCAGTTTGAGATGTAGAAAATTTATCGGTAAGAGGGTTGTCGAGATTAATGCGATGAATAGTCGTAGACGACACGTATATTTCCCTGTTGTTAAGAAAAATTAAGTTAATACTTAAATCTTAGCAGGGACTTAGCCTATTTTTCGAAATTAAATGCATTGAGTAAAAAAGCCCATCGATCGCCATTTGTGCGAATAAAAGCTTGCATTTTCGTGATCGCATTCTGATTGCCCACTTGATCGCCGATTAGCTGCTTTAACTTTTGTTGATTTTTTGGCAAGTTGATAATTTCATAGGTAAACGGTGTATGCCATGTAAGATGGCCAGCTCGATGGAGTAACCCTAAAGCGATCGCCGCATCGGCATGCAATTTTGAGACTTCGGCGAAAGTGCCTTGGCGTGGTAATTTGGGCAAAAGTGCGAGCGCTTGTTGTTGCAGTTTTTGTTGTTGCTGCAAGAAAAAATTTACCCTTTGGCGATCGCTATCATCCAGTAATCCTGTGGGTTCACTAACAAGCATCAAAGCTTCAGCAGGCTTGTCATCGCGACCTGCTCTGCCAATTTCTTGGATATACTCTGAGAGCGTTAAAGGTGGATGAAAATGCAATACCCAACGTGTATCGGGCTTATTAATTCCGAGACCAAAGGCGGATGTACAAATTACAAAAGGATATTGATTAGTTAACCATTGTTGCTCGATATAGCGGCGCTCTTGAGGTGCTAATCCTGCATGATAGGCAGCAGTAGCAAAAGAATTTTCTTGCAACCATGTGGCTAATGTCTCTGCATCACGTCGGCTGCGCACATAGATTAAGCCAGACTGTCCCTTGCGATCGCGAATAAACTTGAGCGTACGTGATTTACGCCCTGCAGGTGTCCAAGCGATCGCCACTTTGAGAGTCAGATTTTGACGGTAAGGACTGGTACGCACAATTTTGGGATTTTGCATATGCAAACAAGTTTGTAACTCGGCGGCAGTATCAAGATCGGCTGTAGCGGTAAAAGCCGCTAGAGAAATCCGTGGATGACGGTCCGGCTTATTTTGGATCAAAGCGTCTCGAACTGCGCCTAAGCGGCGATAACTAGGTCGAAATGAATCTCCCCATTGCACTAGACAATGTGCTTCATCAAGCATTAATCCTGTAATTTTTAGTTGGCGATCGCTAAGCTTTTCCCAGACAGGTGGACTCAAGAGCGTTTCTGGTGAAATATAAAGCAGACGAGTATTTGATAGATTCCTTAATGTTTCGCGTCGTTCCATTTGCGATAAGTTACTATGGAGAGCTGCTGCAGGCAAATTACGTGTTCGCAAATCTCGAACTTGATCCTCCATTAATGCTAATAGAGGAGAAATGACTAAAGTTAATCCTTCATTAAGGATGGCAGGTAACTGAAAACAAATAGACTTACCTCCACCTGTTGCCATAATCGCCAAACTGTCTTGCCCTTGCAATAAGCTCGTGACTATTTCACGCTGAGATGTCCGTAAATCTTTATACCCCCAAATCTTTTGAAAGGTTTGTTGAACTGTTGTCCATTCTTTAGGTAATTCGCTCATTTATTATAAAATTTAAGTTCATTTTGTCCTAAATCACTTTGCTCTAAATGTAGAGTGGATTAACAGCTAGTTAATAAATAAAACTCACAAGAGTGCCTTATTCCCCTTCTATTCGATGAGACTTAATTTGTTTAGAGTGTTATTGCATTTAATTTAGTTATTTGTGTTCTAAAATATTGCCACACTGTCGATAGGTAAGATAAGGTAATTATAGTCGTAATGTATAGTGATGAATAATATAACTTCACAATCCGATCTATATAGTATATTTGCTTAAAATATATTTGCTTGAAATTCACTTGGCTAAATCAATAATCCTAAAAAACATAGAAATTATCAGATTAAAGTTCAAATGTTCGAAAATCGTGTCCAAGAATCGTTTTAAAGGAAAAATATTCAGGTGAGATCAGAAGAGTCATCTACTCTTGCAAAGAAAGATATGCTTCATCACGTACTTACGGTTGAAGATCCAAAAGGATTTCGAAATTTTCTTTTGCAAAATATGACTTACTCAATAGGACGTAGTTTAGAAAATTTGATTGTTCTCCGTTCTAACCTTGTCTCTCGCCAACATGCTACCTTGCTAGCAGTCGCTGACCAAAAAAAATCTTCCTACTTTTTTCGGATAATTGATGGAAGTTTAGATGGTACACGTAGCACTAATGGAATCTTGATTAATGGTAAAAAGCGATTTTCACATATACTATCGCATGCCGATGAAATTACATTTAGTAAAGATACGAAGATTGTATATCAGGTGATTAGCTCTCTAATTAAGACACCTAAAAACAAGATTTCCAATGATAATAATCTACTAAAAAATATTCAGTCATTAAATGATATTGAGGTTGTCAAATTTTCTCCTTTAATATCTATTTCCGATGCTGATTTATCTGCAAATGTTCGTGAAACGATAAACCAATTCATTTCATCACCAGAGATTAATCCGCAGCCAGTTATTGAGTTAGATTTAACAGGAAAAATCTTATATCTCAATCCGGCCGCTTTGTATCAATTCCCTGATCTTGATGATATGCAAGTTGATCATCCTTTGCTTCAAGAGTTACTGATCCAAATAGTGCCGATGGTTAATCCGATTCGCAACCTATTTCTGCGTCAGGTGGAAATAGATGGAAAGGTGTTTGAAGAAGTTATTAGTTTTATGCCTTGGAATGCAGTGATCCGTATTCATGTATCTGATATTACAAAACAAAAAAAATCTGAGGCAATCATCTCTTATCAAATTCATTATGATTCTCTTACAGGTTTACCAAATCGGAAATACTTATTTGAATACTTAAGAGAAGTTCTAGAAAAATTAAAAGATAAAAAACAAAAATTTGCAGTTTTATTTCTTGATATTGATCGTTTTAAATTAATTAATGATTCTTTAGGTCATACGATTGGTGATTTGTTGCTTAAAGCGGTTGGCGATCGCTTAAAAACTCTGTTACGCCAAGATGATTTGCTAGTCCGTTGGGGAGGAGATGAATTCACGATCATAACTAAAGTGATTGACTCTACAGATGCAGTTGTTCAAATTGCCGAATCCATAATTCAAGCTTTGACTTTACCTTTTAGGTGCGGTGGTCATCAATTGCATATCACTACGAGTGTTGGCGCAAGTATTTACCCCGATCATAATACTGAAGTTGAAGGGCTAATTCACAATGCTGATATGGCAATGTATCGCGCTAAAGAAGAAGGGCGAAATTGCTTTAAGTTTTATATTCCAAATATGCAAGAGCAAAGTTTTCAACGATTACTTATGCAAAACAACTTGCGAAGAGCGTTAGAAAATGAAGAACTAGAAACATATTATCAACCGCAAGTCGATATAAATACAGGTAAAATCGTTGGTCTAGAAGTTTTACTGCGTTGGCACAATACTGTTTTAGGTTCTATTTCGCCAAGTGAATTTATTCCGCTTGCTGAAGAAACAGGATTAATTATTCCGATTGGAAACTGGGTATTGCGACATAGTTGCTTACAGGCGATCGCGTGGCTAAATATGGGGCTGCCGCCGATTCAAATTGGTATAAATTTATCGATTAAGCAACTTCAACAAAAAGATTTTTTAGTTTCCTTAAAGCAGATTTTAAGTGAAACAGATTTTGATCCACATTATCTAGAGTTAGAAATCACAGAAGGAATCATGATGGATAATATTGAAGAGAAGATTATTCTTTTAGAGCAATTCCGTGAAATGGGCATTAAATTATCAATTGATGACTTTGGTACTGGCTACTCAGCCCTAAGCTATCTCAAAAGGTTGCCAATTGACACCCTAAAAATTGATCGCACATTTATTGAATACATTAATTATAATCAGCAAGATCAAGCAATTGTAACTTCGCTAATTAATTTATCCCATAGTCTTGATTTGACCGTGATCGCTGAAGGAGCTGAGACATGCGAACAAGTTGATTTATTGCGATCGCTAGGCTGCGATCAAATTCAAGGTTACTTCTTTCATAAAGCTTTACCTGCTGAGCAGATTGAAGGCTTGTTAAGAGCGCAAGGAGTAACTAAGCCCAGTAATTATAAGTAGTAGGATAAGCAGAGGCAATTCAGGAATTATCTCTACTTTATTACCTCTGCTTTATTACTAAATGCTCAACCATAAGCTTAAGTTTAGTTCTTGACTTGCTGAAGCATGGGAACTTTGGACAAGCTCAAAATAGTTATTGATTGGCTCTTGCAAAATAACTTCAACAGTTTTTAATAGATCTTGTTGAAAAATAGTGAGAGTAATTGCATCACTAGGGGAGAAGTCACAGAGGCGATCGCTAAAGTTTTCGGTTGTAACGCGGACACCCGCGATCGCTAACAATATATCGCCTGTGCTGATTCCTGCTTTTTGAGCTGGGGAACCAAACTCAACCTTCTCAATTTCAGCTATTCCATTTTTAGATTTGAGCGTCATGCCGATAAATGGAATATTTTGACGAGCAGTTCTTAACTCTAACCCAAAAGGTTCAAGGTAATAATTATAGTCAAGTTCTTTAGTTCCATATAAATAATCATTCCAAAAAGTTGATAGATCAACACCTGCAACAGAGCTAATCACTTCATGCAGTTCTGCTTCACTAAAGCCAACCTCATCTTTGCCAAAGCGCTCCCACATAATCTGCATCACCCGATCAAGCGATCGCAGGTTGCTAGTCTTATGACGAATCAATAAATCGAGCAACATCGACACTAATTCGCCTTTGAGATAATAAGAAATTTGGTTGTTGTGAGTATTCGGATCAGGGCGATAAAGTTTAATCCATGTATCGAAACTGGATTCATAGAGAGATTGGACATTGCGCCCACAGGTTGTTTGCAAGCGCATGATACTTTTACTAACTAGTTTTAGATAATGCTTTGCATCGTAAATTCCTGCGCGGAGAGGGAATATCTGGTCATAATAACTGGTGGTTCCTTCACTGAACCAGAGAGAACTTGTATAATTTTCATGATCATAATCAAAAGTTTCCAAAGCTTTGGGACGAATCCGTTTGATATTCCAAGTATGGAAAAACTCGTGAGCAACAAGATTAATAAATTGCAAATAATTATCTTCTTTGCGAAATCCTAAACGGTTGTAGAGCAGTACGCAACAGTCTTTATGCTCTAAGCCACCATATCCATTACTAGCATGTAGGATAAAGTCATAGCGATCATATGGCAGTCCACCAAACATTTCTGCTTCCACAGCAATAATCGACGCAGTATCTTTAACAATGCGTTGCATATCGGCATTATGTTGCCCCCACACTACAAAGCTATGCCGTTTATCTTGCACAGTAAACTCGTAGCGATCGTGAAGTCCAATCTCAAAAGGACTATCAACTAAAGTGTCAAAATCTTTGGCATAAAAAGTATGAGGATGATCGGCTAAGGCTGGTAAAGCTGTGGCAATTTTCCAATTCTGTTTGGGTATATCAATCTCTATATTGTAAGCGTGTTTTAAATGCTCAGGAATATACATAAATACAGCCGCACCTGTAAAAAAAGCATGGGTGGTATCAATATGATTGGTGCGAACTGTTAATTCATTACAGAAGATGCGATAACGAATTTTGATTTGAGAACAATCACTACAATTTATCCGCCAATGATTTTTACGGATTTTTTTCCATTCAAGTAATTTTCCAGTTTCATCAACCGCCCCAAAATCTTGCAGATGTTTAGCATATTCACGCACTAAATAAGAGCCTGGAGTCCATACTGGCAATTTTAGATCAATAAATTTTGTTTGCCAATCAGCGATCGCCAGTTCGACATGTAAAAGATGATTTTCTGGTTCTGGAATCGATATTCGATAGCTAAATGGAATACTGTAAATATTTTCTATGCTTTTTGAATCATCCATTTTGGCTAAACCTGCGATCTCAAACTTGCTATTCTGTAAAGTATACTACAACCTCATTTTGAGATGATCCAATTGCGTCGAAAGAAGCGAGCGAGATCAGACTCATCGATCGCTAGACAAATGGGACGACCATGGGGACAAGTATGCGGATTGCGAGTTTGTTGCCATTGGCAGAGTAGATCCCGCATTGTCGCTTGTTCTAGTTTTGTGCCATTACGAATGGCGCTACGACAAGCTGCTGTAGCTCTTGCCATAGTTGGATCATTTTGTTGACTCATCTCTCGTAAAATTGTAGCGCAATCTTCATGTCCGATTAAAATCTCAGGTAGCGATCGCACTGCTGATAAGCCATTACCAAAGGGTTCAATTTCTAATCCTAATGCCTGTAAACGCTCAATTTGATCCTCACTAAGCTGTTTTAATAAAATCGGTTGTTCAACCGTCACCACTTGCCATTGAGTCTCAATCTTTTCAAAAAGAACGCGCTCATGGGCAACATGTTGTTCGACTAGCCATAGCCCGCCTGCATGTTCGGCAAGAATGTAAGTGTCAAGAACTTGAGCGATCACTTTTACAGAAGAATTGGGCTGATTAAAGTTTTCTCGCTTAGCAGGAATTAAATAAGAAGTTTTACGTTCGGCAGTTCGCAATAAATCACTAGTTGCACTGTTATAAGCGCTGTTATAATTACTATTATAAATAGCTTTAGAGCTTGGCTCAGGAAACTTGAGTGCGTCCGTAAGACAATCTTTTAACTGCGATTGGATTTCTCCTAAATTTTGAATATAAGCTTCAGCCTTAGCGGGATGGCGATTCCAATCGATGCGATCGCATGGCAAATTCAAATGGATAATGCAGACAGGAAAACGATTGCGCGGTAATGTCCGCTCTAGACTAGTAAAAATAGTTTGTTCTAATTCAGGAAAATTAATCAAGCGACCGTTGAGAATTACTTTTACCCAATCAGGACGTCGGCGCGATAAGCGATTAGGCAGACCAAGTGTAATCGAGATGAGGGGAAACTCTTTATGTACCAAATCGTAGGGTTGAATAGAATTGATAATTTGTGGCAAAATCTCGCTAGCATTTTCTCCAGCCCAAATTGTCAGCCATTCTCGATTATCTAGATTGACTTGCCAGTTAATTTGAGAATTAGCGATCGCCAATTGCTGCACTTGCAACTGCACTTTACGAACTTGTTGCGAATTGTTTGGTAAAGCTTGCAAACGGCTAGGATAGCGCGAAAAGAGATTGCGAACTGTGACTACAGTGCCTGTCGCGATCGCGATTACTTTGGGACTTGTTTGCAAATTACCATATTCATTGTAATTAGCTTGATAGCCTACTGGCTCTAGGATTGGACGGCTACAAATGCTTAGATCGGCGAGTTGGGCAAGACTATAGAGGGCTTCCCCTCGAAAGCCTAAACTATTGATTTGTCGTAAATCTTCCGCATTAGCGATTTTGCTAGTTGTATGTGGTGTTGCGGCTTGAATTAAATCAGCGATCGCCATCCCACAGCCATTGTCACTCACCTGCACCGAAAGCGTATCTGTCCAAATCGAAATTACAATTCGCGTGGCGATCGCATCGATCGCATTTTCCGCAAGTTCACGCACCACTGCTGCCAATGAATCAATCACTTCACCTGCGGCGATGAGATGAACGACTTCAATTGGAAGAGTGTGGATATTTTGCATGAATCTAGAATTTAATGTCTTGATCTGGTGTCTTGATTTAGTGCTAAATAGATTATGCTAATCGTTGCTTTAGCCAAAATTGTAAGCTTGGTAGAGCAATCTGATAACCATATTTTGCACCATAAACTAATCCCTTCTGTTCCAAACTATCCAATGCGCCTTGCAAGCTTCCACCCTTAGAAAGTTGATGTTTTTGGATGTATTCCCGACTATGAGGGCTGACAGTTGGATCAATTGCTAGGCTTTCTAATACCCGCACCTGAGATGGTGGTAAGAGCATGATCAATGACTCAAAAGTTGGCGCTAGGTCTTCGATCAAAGCAAGCATATTACGATGCACATGATCAGGCTGGATCAGAAATTCTTGATTTCCTTGCGTCAACGAATCAAGCCAAATACGCCTAGTTAAAGCGATCGCATCGCTAAGATTCCCTTGAATATATTCTGTAAATAGCTTTAAGGCAGTAGTATGATGATCAAATTTCAATCCTTTTTCCTTTATTGTCGGTTCTAGCCATTCACAAAGTTCTAGATTAGTTAGTGGCGGTAATTCCACCACATCTAATTTTAGCTTATACATCCAAGGTTCTGGAACTGTGGCGATCAAGACGTAACTCACCCGACTTTGAAGTTGAATTTCGCGCCGCAAATATTCTTCCCATTCTCCTTTGCGATCCCATGAGCGAATATGCGTAAAGTTATGCAGCACAATTGCGACTCGACAGTCGAGCCATTCTGCCATCTGTTGCGGCAAGCTTAGCAAATTTTGAAATAAACTCCATATTGATGTGGAGGAGAGTTTCCAAATAATCCGAGGCTTCGACTGTTCGCTCACTTCAAAGGCAACTGGCTGCTCTTTAAGTAATTGTTGTAACTTGAGCAGTTCTTTAGGACGATCAAAAGCACTGAGCAGACTTTCCGCTAATAATTTCAAAAAACGATCGCCATCAGTTGCTCTCAAACAATCTACTGTGATTACTCTTGCACCAGATTTTTTGGCTGCCCATTTGACTAGAGTTCTCCGCCCACTCCCTGCAACCCCTGCGATTAACAAATCGCCATCTGTTAACAAGATCTGACTAATCTGATGTAATTCTTTTTGTCTGCCCACCAGTTGCTGAGGCAGAAAGGGGTTGTTGATCATTCCACAATTGTATAGCAATCTTAAGATAAATTACAGCAGATTGAGAACAAACCAAACCTAGATTTTTTGTAAAAGCCTCGACAAGCAGGGCTTTTACAAAAAACTTAGTGGTGAGTTTGTTCGGGATTTGCTGTAACTTGGGAAACAGAGTCGGCAATTCACACTGTTTCTGTTTTTTAGATTTTGATTCAGCCAAAAGTAATTTAAACTTCAAGATTATTTAAGGCAACTAGTACTATTTCTTAGTACTATGGTCATAGCCGTTTATCCGTAAATATCTATGGAAACAGACACAAAAGATCCTGCTGCCATACATTGGCATAGCATTGATGCCGATAAATCGATTGCATTACTACAAAGTGATGCAGAACAAGGAATTACCTCTCAAGAAGTCTCAGTTAGATTTGAGCGCTACGGCGCAAATGAACTAGTCGAAAAAGTCGGGCGATCTTCGCTACAAATTTTTATCGATCAGTTTACAAATATCATGCTGATCATGCTGATGGCAGTAGCAGTGGTCTCAGCATTCCTAGATATTCAGGCTAAAGAATTTCCTAAAGATGCGATCGCTATTTCCTCAATTGTGATTCTGAATGGCATTCTCGGCTATATGCAAGAGAGCAATGCCGAAAAAGCTCTTGCTGCACTCAAGCGACTCTCTTCACCAAAAGTGCGCGTGATCCGCAATAGCCAAGTGATTGAAATTAATGGCAAAGAGCTAGTGCCTGGAGACGTTATGCTTTTAGAGGCAGGGGTGCAAATCTCGGCTGACGGAAGATTGTTAGAAGAACAAAATCTGCAAGTACGCGAATCGGCTCTAACAGGAGAAGCAGAAGCCGTTAATAAAGAAGCGAAATTAATTTTAGAGGAAGATGCTAGTTTAGGCGATCGCCTAAATTGTGTCTATCAAGGTACTGAGGTCGTGCAGGGACGAGCAAAAGTGCTCGTTACTAAGACGGGAATGCAGACCGAATTAGGGAAAATCGCCACTCTAATTCAAGATGTGGAGACAGAAGATACGCCCTTGCAACAACGGATGACGCAGTTAGGCAATGTACTGGTAAGCGGTTCTCTTGCTCTAGTGGCACTGGTCATATTAATTGGACTTTTCAATAAAGGGAACTTTGGCGAACTCCTTAAGACTTCTCTAAGTATGGCGGTTGCCGTAGTGCCTGAAGGTTTACCTGCAGTGGTGACAGTTACGCTCGCATTGGGAACTCAACGCATGGTCAAAAGAAACGCCCTCATTCGCCGTTTGCCAGCCGTCGAGACGCTTGGCTCAGTCACGACAATCTGTTCTGACAAGACAGGAACTTTAACTCAAAACAAAATGGTTGTGCAGAGTATTCGCACAGCGCAACATTCGCTACAAGTCACAGGCGACGGATATGTGCCGATTGGAGAATTTATCGTATCGGTGGATTCTCAAGCAGATTCTAACTTTGTGGTTACCAGCCTTCCTGAAGTGCAGCAATTGCTGATGGCTTGCATATTTTGCAACGATGCCATCTTGCAGCAAAAAAATAGTGAATGGATTATTATCGGCGATCCGACTGAAGGCGCATTGTTAGTATTAGCAACAAAAGGTGAGTGCGATTTTTCCGAATGGCAGCACCGGATGCCGCGTGTATCTGAAGTTCCCTTCTCGTCTGAACGCAAACGCATGAGTGTACTGGTACAAGGTGAACATGGCGGTAACGTGCTCTTTTGCAAAGGTTCGCCAGAATTAACTTTAGAATGCTGCACTCATATTCAAATTGGTGATCAGATCCATACGATTGCTGATCATCAACGACAACAAGTTCTTGAGCAAAATAACGAACTTGCTAGTAGTGGTTTGCGTGTACTAGGCTTTGCATATCGGACGATCTCTTATCTACCCGAAGAGGGTCTTACTGAAAAAGATGAAAGCAACTTAATCTGGGTCGGCTTGGTAGGAATGCTTGATGCGCCTCGCCCCGAAGTGCGCGAAGCCGTAAAACTTTGTCGCGATGCTGGTATTCGCCCTGTAATGATTACAGGCGATCATCAACTGACCGCTAGAGCGATCGCGGTTGATCTGGGGATTGCGAGAACAGGCGATCGCGTGCTCACAGGTCGAGAGCTAGAACTAATGAGTCCCGCCGATCTAGATCGCGATGTCGATCAGGTCAACGTCTATGCTCGTGTTTCTCCTGAGCATAAATTGCGAATCGTACAAGCTTTACAAAGACAGCATCATTTCGTAGCGATGACAGGTGATGGGGTCAATGATGCCCCAGCACTCAAGCAAGCTGATATTGGTATCGCTATGGGCATTACGGGCACTGACGTATCTAAAGAAGCCAGTGACATGATCTTGCTCGATGATAACTTTGCCACGATTGTCGCCGCCACTGAGGAAGGGCGTGTCGTTTATACGAATATCCGTCGCTTTATCAAATACATCCTCGGCAGCAACATTGGTGAGGTGATCACGATCGCTGCGGCTCCTATGCTTGGCTTTACCGTTCCCTTGATTCCTTTACAGATTTTATGGATGAATCTTGTTACCGATGGCTTACCTGCGCTTGCGCTTGCTGTCGAACCAGCCGAGCCAAATGTCATGAAACGTCCACCTATCGATCCGCGCGAAAATATTTTTGCGCGGGGTATGGGGCTGTACATGGTCAGAATCGGGATCGTCTTAGCAATTATCACGATCACCCTCATGGTTTGGGCGCACGGCTACACAACAACGCACACATTTGGTGACACTTATTCACCCAAGCGCTGGGAAACCATGGTGTTTACGACGCTTTGTCTAGCCCAAATGGGTCATGCGATCGCTATTCGTTCTAATACACAACTGACAATCGAACTCGATCCCCGAACTAATCCCTATATTTGGGGATCAGTAATTATGACCACAGTTTTACAGATGATACTAATTTATTCAGAACCTTTTCGCCGCTTCTTTGGTACCTATTTACTTACACCAACCGAGTTAGCAGTTTGCTTTGGGTTTAGTGCATTGATGTTTGTGTGGATCGAATTAGAAAAACTGGTAATTCGTTGGTGGATGTGGCAACGTCAATCGTCATAACAATCTCGAATAGTATGCTAGGCTACAAAATTGAGTATCCGTTCAAGTGTATTAAAGTTCAAGAATCAGTGGAGGAGTTAAGTTGAAAAAGGTTGAAGCAATCATTCGTCCGTTCAAGCTCGACGAAGTCAAAATTGCTCTCGTCAATGCTGGCGTAGTAGGCATGACCGTGTCAGAAGTGCGTGGGTTTGGTCGTCAGAAAGGACAAACAGAGCGATATCGTGGCTCTGAATACACGGTTGAGTTTCTACAAAAGCTCAAAATCGAGATTGTTGTAGAAGATGACCAAGTTGACATGGTGGTAGATAACGTTATCACTGCGGCGCGTACTGGCGAAATCGGCGATGGTAAGATTTTCGTATCTCCTGTAGAACGAATTATCCGCATCCGTACTGGTGAAAAAGATCTAGAAGCTGTCTAAGTCTCATACTCACCCAAAAAAGCAAAGGTGACAAAACGTCACCTTTGCTTTTTCATTTGCTTTGCATAGACACATCGGGAAATAAAAGAAAGATGGGAATCGAGCGTTTCACCTGCGTTAGTGGTAAAACAGGCAAAACAGCAGACGATCACCATCTCGATTTCACTCCTTTATTTCGTGATAGTTTCATAATATGTGATCGCCTATTCCCAAAAATCAACATTGAGCATTGAGTCAATGTCGTGGCTGAACTGCCATGTATCAGGGAACTTGACGGATTTATATCCTTTTTCTGCCCGAACTTCATCAAGAGCATCTTCGTAAGCATAATCAAAAATCTCAGCGAAATAATTTTTTAGACTAGGAGATGTTTTAAGCAATCGCTTAATCCGTCTGCGCTGCTCTCTAATTGTGCATTCCCAGCCGTTGAACTCTTGAGGCATACCAACATACATTCGCTTAAGTAAATGCTCTAGTAAGGTAGCCAAGCGGTTTAATATTTCGCTTCTTTCAGACGTTCCCAAGCTTTCGATCTCCTCGATTAAGTTTTCAATGTCTAGATGCTCAAAGTCTCTAGTCTTTAACTTTGCTATAGTTTCTTCAGTCCATAGCAAATAGTCACGGTCGTATAAGGTTGTTTTTGGTGCAACTGCGATCGCCATTTCGATTTCGCTCCTTTGGTTTGTGATAATTACATAATATGCGATCGACTATTCCCAAAAATCAACATTGAGCATCGAGTCAATGTCATTGCTAAACTGCCATGTATCAGGGAATTGATAGCCTTGTTTTGAGTACTCACCGCGTACATCCTTTACATCCCACATTCCGCTCGTAATGGAAGGGTAAAATAAATAGTGAAAGGCAAGCGCAAAGGCAAAAAGCAGGAGGTAAATATTAATACTATAAATACGGAGATGAGAGTAGAAAATATAGACCATCTAGGAATCGTGTCAGGGAT
>JBBRMK010000093.1:0-18159 GCA_038230875.1 Pseudanabaenales cyanobacterium | reverse complement strand
TGGAAGTTTCTAAAGCCCTCACCCCTAGCCCCTCTCCCGCAGGAGAGGGGAACAAGAAAATAATTTGGGTTTTGCTCCCCTTCTCCTGCGGGAGAAGGGGTTGGGGGATGAGGGGTAATTTTCGCTCCACGTAACATCAGTTATAAATAATTGATGTTACGTGGAAGTTTCTAAAGCCCTCACCCCTAGCCCCTCTCCCGCAGGAGAGGGGAACAAGAAAATAATTTGGGTTTTGCTCCCCTTCTCCTGCGGGAGAAGGGGTTGGGGAATGAGGGGTAGTTTTCGCTCCACGTAACATCAGAAATAAATACGGCAATTCAGCTTTGTTTTTTCTATTATTAAATATACAGGAAATATATTGCCTACAGCTATAAATGATTAGGACTTACGCAAAAGAACGAGATGTAGGGGCAGTTCATGAATTGCCCCTACTGTAAAATGAGGTTTTCAGGGCATTTTGCGTAAGTCCTAATGGTAATCAAATATGTGAATTTGCTACAATCTTCATATAAAAAAAGAAAGTAGACAAGAACAGTTCGCTCTTACTACTTTCCTTTTGTCTAATTAAATATTTCTATAATGATCGCTATATCTTTGAATCCAATGATCTTAAGAACGAAATTCTGAAATAATCTTATTGAGAATATCTTGAGCGCCCTTGTCCTTGAGTTGATGTGCTAGCTCCACACCGATCGTTTCAGGTTTAGTCAAATCACCAGTCACTTCTCCTTTGATCATAATTTGACCATCAAGGCTAGCGACAATTCCTTTTAATGTCAGTTTATCTGCATCAATGGAAGTATTGACCCCAATGGGAACTTGGCAACCGCCCTCTAATTCACGCAAAAATGCTCGCTCAGCAAGACAGCGCTGAGTAGTGGGATAGTGAATGATCGGCGCAAACAAAGCGAGAATTTCTGGATCTTCAGCACGGCATTCGATTCCTAATGCACCTTGCCCGACTGCATGGAGCGAAATTTCAGCACTGATTACTTCATGTACGCGATCGCCCATTCCTAAACGTTGTAAACCTGCGGCGGCAAGAATTAGCGCATCATATTCGCCAGAGTCTAACTTATGGAGACGTGTATTCAGGTTGCCGCGTACATCTTTAAAAGTGAGGTGTGGGTAATAATGACGCAACTGAGCTAGACGACGGAGTGAAGATGTACCAACAACAGTACCTGATGGTAAAGTTTCCAGAGTTTTGTCTTTCAGCTTCTCATGGACAACTAGCGCATCGGCAGGATCTTCGCGCTTGGTAATTGCACCAAGTATCAGCCCTTCTGGTAAATGAGTTGGTAAATCTTTAAGACTATGCACTGCAAGGTCAGACTCCTTAGACAGCATTGAGACTTCTAATTCTTTGGTAAATAAGCCCTTATCACCAATTTTTGCAAGTGGCACATCCAGAATTTTATCGCCCTGTGTGCTCATGGTGACGACATCAAACTGACGATCAGAGTGTGCTTTGCTTAGTTCCGCTTGTATCCAATGGGTTTGTACCAGTGCTAGCTGACTTTTGCGAGAACTAATGCGAACTGTTGAGGATGCAACCATAGGACAGACTAAATAATATAAAAAATAAGAGAGTTTATAAGGTTTGTAGGTTCAGCGCTTTGCGTCGCCCCTACTTAATTAAAAGCACTATTTTCTATTCAAACAGGTTTTGCTACTGTTTCTATGCGATCGCCCATCTGTAAAATGTAAAGAATTCTTACATCATGCTGCCGCGATTAACTGAGGCTTTGCTCAAACTGCACGTATCGATATAAATCGCTAACTGTAATCTCAACATTTACAGACTTTAGGAAAATGCGATCGCCTATGCCATATTCAGAAAACAACCATTTCCCATCTTGATTGTGCTGAAACACTTCTACTACTGGTTGCTCGATTTGGACTAGTACATATTCTTGTAGGCTATCAAATTTACGGTATTGAGAAAACTTAAAGCCGCGATCATAGGCTTCTGTTGATGGTGAAAGCACTTCGATAATTAGGGAAGGGAATAATACTAACTGCGGGTCGCGATCGCGTTCATCACAAGTAACCACGACATCGGGATAAAAATATTTGCAACTTGGCTCGACTTGCACCTTCACATCGGCGATGTAAACTTCACATTGGCGATCGCCTAAAGCATCATCTAATATTTTAAAGATATTACCTGTCACTCGATTATGGTTGCGTGTGCCGCCAGCCATCGCGATAACTTCGCCATTGATATATTCATGACGTATTTCTTGGGTTGCTTCCCAAGCGAAATATTCTTCGTAGCTCATTAAGAGGCGATCGGTTAAGGCGACCATTACTTTTTTAGGTGCAATATTTGCAATAACTAGATTTGTTCAATTTTAGCTTTACAACGCAAAGCGCTGTTATAAAAACCAGAAAACTTTTAAAAGTGCCGCGAGACGGCACTTTTAAAAAATTTTCTGAACTACTCAATCCTCAATAGGCTGTAGTCGTATTTCTTTAATTGCGGACTGCTTCGAGCAATCGTGAGAAATAGAAGGAAGTCGCAGTAAACTCTTTGCGCTTGATTGTAAAGCCTAACTTTTTAAGAACTCTATAGACATCAGACTCTTTGTGCAAATAGGCGCGAGTCGCTTTGCTAGAGCCTGGGGCAAGCTCACCAATCTTTTTTAACACAACATAATAAGGATTTTTGGGTGCAAAGCTCATAATCAGACGCGATTTAGTAAGAGTCGCCAGATGCTCGATCATTGCTTCAGATTCGCGATCGGGGTAATGAATCAATACATCTAAACAAATTACAGTGTCATATTCACCAGACAATGCGGCTAAATCTTTGACTTCAAAAATAGGATTTTCATGATCAATGGCGCGGCTTTTGCCTTCACCGACCATTTTTTCGGAAATGTCACTTGCATATACTTTTGCACCCATTGCGGCGAGGGGAATGCTCAAACTGCCTGTACCACAACCTGCATCACAGACTATCTGAGATGCTACGTTTTTGTCGTTTTTAAACCAATTCAAAACATAATCGACTGTTTGTTGATGACCCGTTCGGATATCGCGTTGCACTTTACTAACATCGCCCTCGCCATAAATTCGCCGCCAGCGATCAAAACCAACCGAGTTAAAATAATCGCGAACTATTTCTTTGTCTTTTGGTTGTTTATTGGTAAGAGCTTTATTAGTCATGATTTTGAGTTTGTTTATCGGTGATGATTTTACCCTAGAAAGTAGATGCAGTAGCGCCATATCCACTTTCTGAATTAAACTAAAGAAGCCGCCATAAAAATTTTCTATGCAACTCAATCGCATCATTGCTCTCGTCTTAGTCGCAGTTTGCTTTATTTCGGCAACATTTGGCATCCAACGTCGCCAAATGGATGAGTCGTTAAATTTTAAAAAAGCACTTGATCGCGATCGCCTCGAACTTGTGTCCTTAGAGGGGGCCATTTCAGGTGCAAGAGCTTCCGCATCTGGAGCGATGAGAGTACGCGATCGCCTTCGTGAACTAATTGAAGACGACAACGTAAAGGGAGTTTTGCTATCGATCAATAGCCCTGGTGGAACCGTTGGCGCCAGCAAAGAATTATACGAAGCGGTCAAAGACTTGAGTGCCAAAAAACCTGTGGTCGTGAGTATGCTCGATCAGGCTACTAGCGGTGGTTACTATGCAGCGAGTCCAGCCACCAAGATTTATGCTAATGGCGGCACCTTAACAGGCAGTATCGGCGTAATTTTAAGTGGATTTAATGCTAAGGAGTTATTAGATCGCGTGGGCATCCAATCTCAAACTATCAAGACTGGCCCATATAAGGATATCCTTTCGCCATTCCGTGAGCTATCAGAGCCAGAACGTCAACTGTTACAAGAACTGTTACAAAGCACCTATCAAGAATTTATTACTGATGTCTCTACAGGTCGCAAAATGGACTTGGAAGTAGTACGTAAACTTGCCGATGGTCGGATTTATACAGGGCGGCAAGCTAAAGATAATAAACTTGTTGATGCTTTAGGGACTTTAGAACAGGCGATCGCAGATTTACGCGTTTTATCTAGAAAGAAATTTAATTTGCCTGACGAGAAGGAATTACCAATTCGCAAATCACCAGCCTCTTTTGAAAGACTGTTAGACCAGTTGCTAAGTCAAAGTAGTGTGAATATCGCTCTACCATTTTTTGATCTAGCAGGTACTGGAGCGATCGCAGAGAAGTTAACATCCAAATTAGCTGGACAAAATCTGCAATCAGGCAATTATGACCCACCTATTTTATTAATGCCAAGTTGGTTCAATTAGTAAAACAGAAAGGACGCAAAGCGTCCTTTCTGTTTTATTTAGCTAGCTTTTGCTTGACTTTGGAGATTACGCCACTCGCGATCGCACCAGCCATGACAATTCCCAAGATAGGCTGAATCAATGGCTCCCAAAGTTGCCGCCACAAATTTAGACCGAGGTTTATTTTCAAGCTTTCGCCACCAAGCCCGACTAGCAACCATACAAAAAAGAAAAATACTAAGAACAAATTGAACATCAAAAATTTGTTCGTCCACCGTCCGATTGTTTCCATATGAAAATTTTTTAATTATTTAGTTTAAATAAGCGCGAGCATCACTTTTAAAACAAACGGGGCAACGTTGCCGTTACCCCGATCGCTCATATCGTTTTTCTTTTATATATACAAATAAATGTACAAATGAATGTACAAAAATGTAACTAAAAAGTTTTTTATAAATTTTTTTATTAAATTAAAATTTATTTAAAACCAACTGCTGCTTGCCAAACAAAAGCAAGTAACAAGAAGAATACAGGAATCACGGGAAGAACATTTACCAGTGGATCGAAAATTCTATACGCTTCTGGTAATGTTGCGATCAATAAACTAAGTTGCATAAAAAAACATACCTCCTTCAAGAGCTAGAATGAATTTTACCACGTCAAAGAAGACATTCTTTTTCAGAATTTATTTTAGGGATTAGTGAGGCGGGACAAAGCGCCTAACTTAGCTCAATCAAGCAATTTTTTATTAATTTAGGTTTATTTATGGCGATCGCAAAAAATCTTTTAAAAATCATACAAATTAGTGCTTTATCTCTCCTGATCTCGGTCTGGATGTTTAGCTCTCCTGCTTGGGCAAATATTCAAATAAAACTTACTAATGTTGTCTATGAACCATGTATGGGTGAGGCTGGCAAAAATATGGTATTAGGTGGCGGAGTTATGTCTGCTAAATGCTATTTAGTTAAAGGCAATACCAATAATACGTCGGGCAAAGTTGTTTACAATGCTGACATTTTTGGGAGAATTTATGATGCAAATGGCAATGATGCTATGCCTGAGCGCGCAAGACTAGGTGCAGTCGAGGAAATTCCTACAGGCAAAAGTAATTTTCAAATTATGGTAGCAATTCCTGCTGAGCAGCCTGAACCTTTAGAGCTTAAACAATTTAAAGCTTCAGGATTTGCAGGCAAAGTCAGACGTTAATGAAACCTATGTACTTTAGATATGTAATTTAAAGGCGACGCTTTGCACTGATTCTAACTAACATGCGATCGCGTTAAGATGTAGGTCATTCAGTATGGCAAAATCTCAATCTAGAATTCTCTGAATCGATATAAAAATATGGCTGTCAAAGTTTTAATTCCTACTCCACTGCAACAATT
This sequence comes from Pseudanabaenales cyanobacterium, assembly GCA_038230875.1. Lineage (GTDB taxonomy): Bacteria > Cyanobacteriota > Cyanobacteriia > Pseudanabaenales > Pseudanabaenaceae > Pseudanabaena. The sequence goes on along the minus strand of JBBRMK010000093.1, from coordinate 12,516 downwards.
GACCAATAACCAAGCCACTGTAGAATGCGTTGGGGCTTCGGTGCAAGAGATGATTGACTCTCTCGAAACCAATTGTCCTGGCATCAAAGCTCGCATTTGTGATGATAAGGGCAATCTCCGCCGCTTTGTTAATTTTTATGTTAACAGTGAAGATATCCGCTTTCTCGATGGAGCAAATACTGTTCTCAATGATGGAGATGAAGTGAGTATCATTCCTGCGATCGCAGGAGGCTAAACCTCAGAAAGTATATAGCACTTTGTAGTTTTTACTTTGTATTTTTTACTTTTATAAAAGACTTGCAAAGCAAGTCTTTTACTTTTTAAATCAGTTCGCTAGCGATTTGAAATATCCAAATTACTGACTGTTTTTTAAGATCTGGACTAACTTTGCTTTTGTCACCCCAAGTTTGCAGCCATTTCCCTAAACTTCCCATCGAGCCACCCAACCATTTCTCAACTTGCGCGAGAATTTGCAAAGGTCCCACGCCAGTTAAAACTTGGATTATAAAAACAACTGCAACTACTAAAAATGCAGTTTTAAAACTTGCCTTGATAATGCTGAGCAACCACCACAACAGCAGCAAAGAGACTATTAATGATCCGATCACTAGGGGCAGATTCATAAAATTTATTTCCAATTCAATCTAAAATTGCGCTTATTAATACGTTTATTAAATTTTGGCATGATCATGTCTCAAGACTTGCAACTTTGCCAAGCTAAACTTGATGTCTCACCAATAGAATTTGAGCGTCTGTGGCAATTTCTTTCAGAAGATGAACGATCGCGTGCTAATAATTTCAAACGCAGACATCTTAAACAGCGTTTTGTAGCCGCAAGAGGAAATTTGCGTGAGATTCTGGCTAAGTATTTAGCTTGTCAACCAAACGAGATTTTGTTTTCTTATGGTGATCGCGGTAAGCCCTATGTTGATGGGGTTTATTTTAATTTGGCACATTCTCAAGATTTAGCGATTTATGCAATTAGCAGTGATCGAGAGGTGGGGATTGATCTGGAATATATCGATCCCAAATGTGATGTTGATGCGATCGCGAAAAATTATTTTTTGCCTTCAGAACAAAAGCTTATTGAAAGATTAGGCGATCGCGCAAAGTATTTGGCTTTTTTTCGGGCTTGGACGCTAAAGGAAGCTTATGGTAAAGCGACAGGTCAAGGTATTGCAAATACTCTTGATAGTTTAGATGTTTCGTTATTGATAAAGATGGCAATTGGCGGGACTTTGCAGCTTGGAAACTGGAAGCTCCAAACTTTAGATAGTCCACCTGATTATTGCGCTGCTTTATGCATCTCTGTGAGCTAAACGCAAAATCTGTCCTGCTAGCATTGCCGCCCCGAAACCGTTATCAATATTCACGACTCCCACGCCTGTCGCGCAAGAATTGAGCATCGTCAACAATGGAGCAAGCCCATTAAAACTTGCGCCATAACCAATGCTGGTGGGGACGGCGACAATTGGACAATTTGCTAAACCTGCGACTACACTCGCTAGCGCTCCTTCCATTCCCGCGACAACGATAATTACTTCCGCATCATTGATCAAGTCTCGATGGCTAAGTAAGCGATGAATCCCTGCGACGCCAACATCCCAGAGGCGTTTGACTGTAAATCCACATAACTCGCCTGTAACAGCCGCTTCTTCAGCGATCGGCAAGTCGGCAGTTCCTGCGGTGATGATTGTAATCGTGCCTTGCTTTTTCATGCTTGATTCGCCGAGCCAACAAATTTGAGCGATCGGAAAATATCTCAAACTTCTCAAAGATGGACGAATCTGTTCATAAACTGCTTCCGAGATTTTGGTTGCCATGACCACAGGGCTTTTGGATTCCATAACGCGCATAATTTGCACGATTTGTTCAGGCGTTTTGCCAATTCCAAAAATCACTTCAGGAAATCCCGTCCGCAAAGTGCGATGATGATCAATTTTGGCAAAATCTCCTACTGGTTCATAGTGAAGATATTTTAATTCTTCTAAAGCGCTTTCTGGGCTAATCTCTCCCTTTGCTACCGTCTCCAAAAGTTGCTTTAAGTTATCGTACATAGAGATTTAAATTTCATAGGTCAGAGTTAATAGATTTAGAGCGATCGCCACTAACTTATTGTAAATGCACTTAAGGGGATCACACTTAAGTAGATCACTATAGACGTTACAGAATAATACGAAAGATTGAAAGCTCAGCGTCTTCAGCCCTGAGATGAAAATCGGACGAGCGAATTTATTCGCTTTAGTCTTTTTTAGGTTACTTCAAATGGTAAGTTTATGCTATAAGATAGAGAATAAGATTTAATTAATCCATGTTAGTTCTCGAAGCAAAGTTAAAAGGTAAAACAGAGCAGTATGCACTCATTGATGAGGCGATTCGTACTGCTCTGTTTGTGCGTAATAAAGCTTTGCGATACTGGATGGATAACAAGGGTGTAGACAAATACGATCTATCTGCACAGTGTGCTGTGCTGGCGAAGGAGTTTGATTTCGCTAAGAAGTTAGGTTCTCAAGCAAGACAGTCAAGCGCAGAAAGAGCGTGGTCTAGTATTTCTAGGTTCTATGACAACTGCAAAAAGAAAGTATCAGGTAAAAAAGGATTTCCCAAATTTAAGAAACGTGGTCACTCAGTTGAATACAAACAAACTGGATGGAATCTTTCTGAAGATCGAAAATACCTAACTTTAACTGATGGTTTTAAGATTGGCAGATTAAAATTAGTTGGTTCTCGCGATTTAAACTTCTACCAAATTGAGCAGATTAAACGTATTCGCATTGTTCACCGTGCGGATGGTTACTATGCTCAGTTTTGTGTTGATGTAGATCGTAGAGAAGAGCTAGAACCAAGTCATAAAACTATCGGCTTAGATGTTGGGTTAAACCATTTCTATACTGATTCACAAGGTGAAGTAGTTGAGAATCCTCGCTATCTTAGAAAGTCGGAACGCAAGCTTAAAAAGTTGCAACGTAAGGTTTCTAAGCGTAAGAAAGGATCTGCTAATCGCCGTAAAGCAATTAAGCGATTAGCGAGAAAGCATTTGCAAGTTATTAGGCAGCGTAAAGATTTTGCGGTAAAAACGGCAAGATGCGTAGTTCGGTCTAACGACCTGATTGCTTATGAAGACTTACAAGTGCGGAATATGGTTAAGAATCATAAATTAGCTAAGTCAATCAGTGATGCTAGCTGGTCAATGTTTCGTGATTGGGTTGAGTATTTTGGTAAGGTGTTTGGCAAGGCAACGATTGCTGTACCGCCTCACTGTACGAGCCAAAATTGTTCTACCTGTGGAACATTGGTTAAGAAGACTCTCAGTACCAGAACGCACATTTGCAAATGTGGCTGTGTATTGGACAGAGATCATAATGCTGCACTGAATATCTTGGCTATTGGTTTAAAAAATACCGTAGGGCATACGGAAATTTCTACGCCTGTGGAGAGTTCGACCTCTGCTATGTAGATGCAAGTCTAGCTGGTAAGTTGTCTCGCTGAATCAGGAATCTCAGTCGCGTTACTCGCTGAAAGTGTCAATCATGCTACTTTTCTAAAACCTTAGAAGTTGGTTAATGATTGCAGTCTTAACCAAATATTGTTGATTTCTCATGCGTTTGGAACAGTTACAAGCTTTTTTAGCAGTTGCGGAAACAGGAAGCTTTCAACAAGCTGCCCAGAAACGTGGGGTTAGTCAATCAACAATAAGCCGCCAGGTACAATCTTTGGAGGCAATGGTTGGCTTGTTGCTGTTTCATCGTCAAGGTAATGCAAAGTTGACTTTAGGAGGCGATCGCTTATTACCCCATGCACGGAAAATTTGTCAGATCTGGGCTACGGCTGAGCAGGAGTTAATTGATTTGCAGTCTGGAAAGCAAACTGAGCTGTGTGTAGCAGGGATTCCTTCGGCTTGTGCTTATCAGCTGCCACCAATATTACAAGCATTTTCTAAGACTTATCCCAATGTACAGTTGCGAGTAACTACATTGGGAAGCGATCGCGCTCTCAAGGTTCTCAAAGACGGATTAATTGATATTGCGATCGTGATGAATAATCCATTTTTGACAGCGAGTTCGGAAATGGTCGTTGAGCGACTTTATGAAGAAAGAATTCAACTACTACTGCCTGCCAATCATCCCCTTAGCAAAAAAGAGGTTCTGACTTGGAGAGATTTGCACAATTGTCCACAGGCTGTATTTAAAGAAGGTTATGGATTACAGCGCATGGTGCAAGACCAGTTCAATCGCCAAGGGATTTGTTTAAATGCTGTTCTTGAACTTAATTCTCTGGAAGCTTTTCGAGGTGTGGTCAAGCAAGGACGTTTGGTGGCTCTGTTACCCGAAACATTTTTGGTAGAATTGACTCACGAGCCAGAATTAGTAGTGCGAGCGCTAGGTGAGCCGAATTTGACACGCGAAATTGTCTTAGTTACAACTAGTGATCGCATTCAAATACCACCGATCCAATATTTTTGCAAGCTTGCGGCGGAGATGATTCAACAGGAACTTCCCGTAATCCTGAAAAGAGTCTTAAAAGCCTGAAAACTAGGGCAGTATGAAGTTTTGCTCTAGCCTTTAGTTGCAAGCCTATGAGATAATTCAATGTTTAACCGACTTTTGCAGTAAATTCAACCTAACAGTAATGAGCAACGAATTCCGCGAATTTTTGCGTAAAGTTGGTAGTGGTACACATACCAGCAAAAGCTTAACGCGCCAAGAAGCCCAGAGAGCAACAATAATGATGTTGCAAGGAGAGGCGACTCCTGCACAGATTGGAGCATTTATGATCGCGCATCGGATTAAGCGTCCGACTAGTGAAGAATTAGCAGGAATGCTTGATGCCTATAAATTTCTGGGTCCAAAGGTTGCACTGATCGCTTCTAAAAAGCAAGTATTAGTTCTAGGATCTCCTTATGATGGCAGATCGAAGACGGCTCCCATTAGTCCTGCAACTGCGATCGTGTTAGCGGCGGCGGGGATTCCTGTACTAATGCATGGTGGTGATCGGATGCCTACTAAGGAAGGATTGCCATTTATCGAAATTTGGCAAGCATTAGGATTAAATTGGCAAAATTTAGAGATCACTCAAGTGCAGCAAAATCTAGATCTACATAATCTCGGTTTTATCTATTTACCAAAGCATTTTCCCCTTGCTCAAACCCTCGTTCCTTATCGCGACCAAATCGGCAAACGTCCACCATTCGCAACTCTTGAACTAATGTGGTCGCCCTATCAAGGCAATCAATCAATTGTGTCAGGGTTTGTGCATCCGCCCACAGAAACAAATATTCGTGATGCATTTGCTAGCCATGAGATTACGGAATTTACAACGGTTAAAGGTTGGGAAGGTAGTGTCGATTTGCCAAGATCGCGGACTGCAATTATCGGTATTAATCACGGCGATCACTTTGAGCGCTTGACCTTATCGGCACGTCAATATGGATTTAGTTCTGAAGATACGGCGATCGCTGATGCTTACGAAATCGGGGCAAAAATTATCTCTGCATTCAAAGCTGAACCTTCCGAATATCTCAACTCAGTTTTGTGGAATAGCGGATTCTATCTCTGGCTCTATGGATTAGATAGTAAAATTGAAAAAGCGATCGCCCATGCTAAAGAAATTATTATTAATGGAGCCGCAATGCAGAAATTGCAGGATTTACGCAGTTCTAATAATCATAAGGATTTTTCGGCTCAGCGATCGCTGTAATATTATTCGCTACAATTACAACTTGGCGCTTTCCATTTGTAGTTTCTACATCAGCTTGACCTTCTATTTGTAACCAGCGATCAGGCGGATATTTAGAACGGCTTTCAGTAATTTTGATCGGAAGACTAACGGGATAAACATCGGCAGCGCAGCAAGTAATCACAAAGCGCGTAATTAAAAACTCATTATCAGGCTGGTCAGGAGCATGGACGACAAAGCCTGTAAATTTTACCTTCTGTCCTTTATAAGCATCAGGCTCAGGATAAGCGCTAATGGTGCGAACCCATTCCACAAGAGTCCGCTCTTCGGGGCGGTTGCTAGCGCGAAATGATTTAGGAATAGTTCTTGCATCGGCAACATTATCAATTACACCACGATGGATTGCTTTTTCACTAGTAAATGGTCGAGGATTGATCAATAAAGCAATAATTGCCACGATCAAAAGTAAGCTGCTGCTTAAAGATGGCTTGATTAGCGTGACATGCTGTTTATTATTAGAGCTATAGGCATAACGCTTCCGCTGGAATACGCGCCAAGCTTCGATCACGCCAATCGCGATTAGTCCTAATCCAGCAATGGCAGTTAGGGGAATATAGTTAGGATGGACTAAAAGAAATAGTTGTTCAGATAGCCAGAGTTTAGTGAGCGTAATTCCCCAAGCGGCGATCGCGCAGGATTCTAACCAGGGCAAAAAATTTTGCCAGTAAGTGTAAATACGCGAAGAATTAGTTGATCGAGATGGCATGGACACCAGTATAGACAACAGTATTTAAATTTTTAAACCGTAACCGATATGTATTTTAATGCGAATTTTATAGCGATCGCTAATATCGTCAGAATAGTTGATACATCTCCTATCTTTGATTTTATGTCCTAATGCACTTGACAATTGATATAAATGTCATAATTTGTCCTGCTTATGTCAGTATTGTCATGAGATTTTCTTAATTCACAAAAATTAATGATACAAAAAGCAAATTTTTAAGATAAGATTTGACACTAGGTAATATTCTTGGTGTGAAGGGTAAGTCATGAGTCAGGAAGGATTTGGCGATTCATCATCACAAGAGAGCATCAATCCACCGCTCCTAAAACCGCAATCCCAGTCTCAGAGTGTGTCTTCAAATATACTTGCAGAGCCAACCACTCTTTTTAATGCTCTGCCTAGACAAGTTTTAGAGCAAGAGCTACAGTTTTGCAACGAGCGTAGTCAACAAGCGCAGGTTTTGTTGCGTCAGGCTCAAGAACAATTACAACTTTCTCAACTAGTCATCCAACGACAAGAAACTCTGACTCTAACTCTCCAGTCGCGAATCGACCAACTAGAACGTGAGTTGCAAGATGTTCATATTAATTGCGATGAGTTGCGCGATCGCCTCAAGCGCCAACAACATCACACGTCACAACTCAAAGCTGCCCTTGAACGTTGCCTCGACACATCTTCACCCGCGCTCAAAGATGTTGCCCCTAATGATATTACTCTTTCTGCATTAGAATCTTGGTCGATCGCCAAGCTTGCTGACGAGAAAATTTTGCCCGTAGAGGCGATCAGTGACTCTCCTCTGCAAAACGTTATCAAAATTGCACCTGCGCCTCAGCCTATTGAGTTGCCAGATGCTCAAGAGCTAGAGACTTTGAGCACTGAAGCACAGCAACTTGAGCCAATCACAATTCCGATGCCGTTATCGATCCCTGCAAAAACTCAACCGATATCACCGTTGATTGTCCGCGCCCACAAAGCTTCTCAAGGTTCACCGATTGCGCCTTTTGATAAACAAGTAACCGATAGCTTTACCAATTCACAATTAGAGCAGCAGGAAGTGATTTCTAATAACGATCAGAACGATCAGAATTTCACAATATCAAATGACTCAGCGCTTTCTTCACCTTCAGCATTCACAACCTCAACGATGATTTCTCCAGTAGCTGTACCTAAATTTATTCAATCTTTGTATGAGAATGTGCATAGCTCGGCTAATCCTAAGACTGAAGAACCTACTCAGTTAGCGATCGCCAGTTCTAGCTCTCGTAAGGTAGTTTCTTCATTAGCGGCTGTCCAACTTCCTCAATTTCCACCGCTACCGCGTCGATGATTGGATATCTGCGTGGTGCGATCGCTGCTTGCAAGGTAGCAGACAGTTCTCGAAAAAATACGGCTTCCTATTGGCTTACCCTTGATGTACAGGGTATTGGTTACGATATTCAAATTACTGCTAGTACAGCCAATAAGTTACCGCTTGTTGGTGAAGAGACGCAAATATTTACACATTTGATCGTTCGTGAAGATCAGATGATCTTATTCGGATTTGCCATTCTTGCTGAGCGCGAGTTGTTTCGCCAATTAATTAGCGTTTCTGGAATTGGTACACAGGTGGCTTTAGCGTTGCTAAATAGTTTAGGTATTCAAGATTTGGTTAAAGCGATCGTTTCAGGAAACACGCGAATATTGAGCTTAACACCAGGGGTTGGCACGAAAACTGCGGAAAGACTTGCCTTAGAACTAAAAACTAAACTTGCCGATGGTCGATTGGCTCTAGTAGGGACGACTAGCTTAGTTGGCAATGTGGTTAGTGTTGCAGTTCAAGAAGAGTTAGAAATGACTTTACTTGCCCTTGGTTATACGCCTATCGAAATCAGCAACTCATTAAATGCGATCGCGGGGTTACCTATTCTTGCGAAAACTCAAGATGTTGAAGCTTGGATTAAAGAGGCGATCGCATGGTTATCTCGGTAAATCAGAGTCTACTTCTCATTTTTGTTAAAATAATATAGCCAAGCGGTGAGCAGGAATATCATCATGCAAGCAACTGTAATTGAAACAGAAATTGAAACAGAAATCGAACCTCAAATACATCTTTGGACAATTGCTAACTATCACCAAATGATTGAAGCGGGAGTTTTGGATGAGGATGATCGCGTAGAATTGTTAGAGGGAAAAATTGTTTGTATGAGTCCACAAAGGCCATTTCATGCTGCAAGTGTGCAACGTAGTGCTAATTATCTTTACGAAATGTTGAGAAATATGGCTTATATTCGTGCCCAGTTACCCGTAACCTTAGGAAATGAATCCGAGCCAGAACCAGATATAGCCGTTGTAAGGTTTGATGATAATGAATATTCATTTAGACATCCTGAAGCACCTGACATCTATTTATTGATAGAAGTTTCTGATTGGACTATCTCAAAAGATCGCAAACAGAAAGCGCGTATTTATGGCAAAAATCATATTTTAGAATATTGGATTCTCGATTTACAAAAGCGACAAGTTTATATTTTTAGACAGCCAGAGGATGGTACTTATCGTGAAGAATTGATTTTGGATAGTACTGTAAGCATTACTATGCTAGCTTTTCCTGATGTGGAGATCTCTTTGGATGCAATGTTTCCAATGATAAAGAATTAAATAAAGCAATCAAGAAGGCGATCGCGTAACGTACCGAAAATCATTTACTTAAGCAAAAAAAACAAGGCAAACTACATTTCATTAATGCGCTCTGCAAGATTGGCGATCGCGCTACAACAATGACACAAACTCTTCAATGCTTAAGCCAACATCTCGAATTATTGCTCTTAGCGTTCCTTTAGCGATCTCTGAGTGGTTTGGAACAACAACTTGAGCAAAGAGTTTATCTCTCCGCATGACAGTGTGACTACCTTCTTGCCGCTTTTGATAGAAACCAATTTTTTCCAGAACTTTGATATACTCTTTCCCCGAAATACTTGGCAACTTACTCACACGACCACCAAAAATGTTTCAAAATTGTCTTCTGGCACAGATAATCCATCCTCTTCTAGGGCAGTCACGTAACCTGCGATCGCTTCCTTGATATTTGACAGAGGATTCTCTTTCGTTGCTCCTTGACTATTACATCCCTTTAAACTTGGACACTCTACAACCCAATAACCATCTTCATCTTTATATAAAATTACCTGTCTTGTATACTGGCTCATAGGTTCAAATTATATCGTAGCTCCTTATTTTACCCTTGAACGATCAGCTTATACTGCTTCAGACTAGACGCAAGTAGATAAGGTGCATTACAATTTCACGTTTTATTAATGCACCTTACAAGATTGGCGATCGCACCAGAGATCGCGTAATGCACCGAAAATCATTTATATAAGCAGAAACAAACTCTGCGAATTGCGCCAGTCAATATTGCTTGAATGTCATAAGTTCAACGACTGCTTAGTATATAAATAGTAGTTGATCGCTTGGTTATCTGGGTAATTCTATCCACCAGCCCTCAATACTTGTTCAGCCGTCAGTTTCAACTTTGAAAATGTTGGAGAGACGATGGTCTGATTACCGCGAAACTGCTGAATTTCATATTCCCCATTTACTAGCGTACAGATAGATAGAGTTGGCTGTTTGGGCTTGCCAATGTGCCGAATACCACCATTACCTGCGTAGTCTGCAATCCAATATTCGGCAATGCCTAAAGCTGCGTAGTCTTCGACCTTACGGGCATAATCATTTTGCCAGTTGCTACTAACAACTTCCGCCACAAATTTGATTGAACTGCCAAGGGTCAAGATCGATTGGTCAGCCCAAAGCAGTTCTTTAGCAAGTTCATTTCGATCAATAACCACTACATCGGGGCGAAATGCAGTCATACCAATGTTAGAAGGGCGTAATAATCCTCGCTGAAGGACAAACCAAGGTAAGCCTGTTCCGTCGATTTGGACACAGAGCTTTGTAGTAATGAAAGCTGCAACTTCCTCATGAGAGCCTGTTGGTTCCAAATCGAACACCTCTCCATCAATCAGTTCATAGCGGTCGTCGCCACTATAACGGGCAAGAAATTCATCAAAGCTCAGTGACTTCTGTTGTATTGGTCGGTCGGTTGCAATAGTCATAGGTCAACTTAACCCAATCAATGATTTCAGTTTATCAGATTGAATATGTGACAGATGAAATCGTTAGTAATGATTAACTTTTGGCATAACGATTGAACTCACCCGCCGCTATCAAAAAGGGTTACAACAAGGCATGAACGAAACTTGGGGCTGTAGTCAATCGGTTGCAACGCCTTGTTTGTTCAGCGACGGCTAGGTCAATTTCGGTTACATCTTTACTGCTGAACCCGTTTCATCTTCTTCAATTGTTCGGTAATAGCCCCAGCCCATAAAATCATATCGCTTTTGTTGAGCCTTATTCCACGAAGTTGCTTCAATAATACAAACCAGTTTGGCATCGGGAGCTAAAGTATCTCTAGCGCTATCATTATCAGCAGGGAAGAAAGTGTCTGAGCTTTCACTGACAGAAGACCAAAGCTCATATTTTTTGTTTCCCGTTTCGGTTGCCATTTCCTATTATTTTCCTCTGTTCCACTAAAAGTATCAATTGCTGCAATGCTGTTCGCCGCGACCGAACAGATATTATTTATTTATCTGTAGTGAGTGCGCCTAAGCGATCTTCCAACGGACAAAAGCTTAAATCCAATCGATTGAAACTCAATCAACAAAGATATTTTGCCACAACTCGGCGGCAATAAATCTTGATAGATGTCCTATATTCGTTGTCGCAATTACAACATTTGCAACTCCAAACGTCAAAGCTTGAGCAACTAAAATCATGTCGCCATCAATCGTCTGATCACCCGATGTCGGTTGCCCTTGCTGACGAGCTTGCGCCCAAAGTTTTGCAGCTTGACGCATGGCAACCGTTTTAATCGATAAATACTCAATCAACTTGGCTAAATCATCTAGACGAGAAAGCCCTTTAGCTTTGTTTGCTCGCAACAACTCACGGCGAACCTCATAATCTGCTATTTCTGGAATGATAATTCGACTCCCTGATGTGATGTGAGTTTGTATCCACTGGGCGCAAGCCACACTTTCAGGAGACAGCTTTGGATTGGTGATCAGACCAAGTAGTCCCGAATCCAACATTATGACGCGACTCACCAAGTTACACCCTTCATCTCAACAGGAAATAATTTGCGCTCAGAAAGACGATCCTCATCCAACGCACGGAGCAAATACTGTCCTGTCTCTTGCTGTTCCTCAATATCTTCATCATCGATCCAAGACTGAATTAGGTTAATCGCTTTAGTTTGTTTTTGTCTTAAAAGAATAAAGCTTGTTAATAAATCCAATGTCACAGATTCAATGGAAAGCCCTTTTTGATTGGCTTCCTGTAAAAGATATTCCTCAACTTCTGACGGTAGATTAAGGGTTAGCGTCATGGATTTTCTTGAGTATGTTTATTAGTACTTTAACATTCAGATTTTCTGATGATTATCCAAACACAAATTTAGGTGTTATTTACTCGTTGTAATTGCACCTAAGCGATCGCCAAATGGAAAAAATCGCAAAGCCGCTTTCCCAATTACATTTTCTTTTGGCAAAAAACCCCAAATATGAGAATCGTTACTATAGTTGCGATTGTCGCCCATCATCCAGTAATAACCTTTTGGCACAATTACAGGACGCATCCTATATTTTGGAGCTTCAGCAATATATGGCTCATTTAGAGCTTCGCCATTACGATAGACTTTGCCATCTCTCACGACAATGCGATCGCCTTCGAGTCCAATTAAGCGTTTGATATAAGCTTTGCTAGTATCATCGATCGCAGGTGATGCTGGTGGATAAAAAATTAAAATATCGCCATGCTGTGGCGCTTGCCAAAACCGCGATATTTTATCAACTAGTATGCGATCGCCTACCTGTAAAGTTGGCTCCATTGAACCAGAGGGAATAAAGCGCGGCTCGACAATAAAAGCTCTCAGAAAGAAGGCGATCGCAAGGGCAACAATAAAAATCCGAATAGTTTCCCCATGTTGCTGCCACCACGGCTTGACGGTTACTTGC
>JBBRMK010000092.1:0-18756 GCA_038230875.1 Pseudanabaenales cyanobacterium | reverse complement strand
TGGTCGTCGCATTAAGATTTCGGGCGCTCAATGGAACAGAGTAAATGTCCCTCAAGTTTTGAAACACCGCTGTGCCTATCTCAATGGCTTACTTAATCATTCTGAGTATTTATACTCAGTGCATAACTGAGATGCTCCCAACCAAGAGCTTCTACCAGATCTTCGTATTGCTGTCCCAATTTGTCTTTATTCCAGATAGGCTCATGATGAAATACTCGATTTCTAAGTATTCGTATCTCAGTAAAGCGTCTTGAGAGTGTCAAACGGGTACGAAGATGATTTGGCATATTAGGAAAAGCAGATCTAATCAAATCTTTGCGATTCCAAAGTACTTTGTCATACTTTCTGTCAAACAAACCTGTCCAAAAGCCAAAATTTAGCTCTGCAATAATTTGTCCTGTGTTGAAAGCCTTTCCATCCTCTTTAGCTTTTTTTATTACACTTGAAACAGTAAAACGTTGTTGTTTATCAAGAGGACTGGGATCAGTAAGCCAATGAGAATTTTTAAAAGAAGTTGTAATCGCATCATTAATATTATTTCGCAATGCAATCTCTAGATTTTGTAAGGTCGGGTATAGAGCCTCGCAAATAGCAGTATTCCAAAAATGACGTTCAAGCAAATCAATATCTGTATCTGTAACTAATTGCTGATAAGCATCAAGACGTTGGTCTGAAAGTGATGTACGCAATGATGCAAAAAAACTTCGGCTCATCCTGAAAATAAATATGTTAATATGGTTATCAAGATATTACAGTCCTTTGGCTATTCCTCTCCCAGCCTTGAGTTGGTAATGAACCAAAGGTTCGATCTGTAATATAATTAAGCTTAAAAAAACAGAGAGAACGTAAAACGTTCTCTCTGTTTTTTTAATTTAAGTTGTATATTCAGCGTTGATTTTGACGTAATCGTAGCTGAGGTCACAGCCCCAAGCCGTGCCATTGCCATTACCCTCACCCACGCCGACATTGATGATTACGGTATCGTTTTTGAGGTAGTCACTAGCAGAGTTGCGATCGTATTCTTGCGGTGTGCCGTCTTTCATCATTACAAAATCGCCTAGTTGGATATTTAAAACATCTTGATTGAAATCAATACCTGATCGCCCTGCGGCTGCCGCGATTCTTCCCCAGTTGGGATCGTTGCCAAATATTGCAGATTTGACCAGTGATGACCCGACAATTGTTTTGGCGATTTGGCGAGCTGCCTCAGTACTAGATGCGCCAGTAACATTTACCTCGATCATGCAAGTTGCACCTTCACCATCACGAGCGATCGCTTTAGCTAAACTCATACAAACTTCTTGCAACATTGCCTGTAACTGCTGAGCGGCAGGAGAATCTTGATCGCTAATAGATACGCCTGACTGTCCATTGCATAGTGCTAACACCATGTCATTGGTACTAGTATCACCATCAACCGTAACTTGATTGAAACTCGCATCAATTGAGCGCGATAACATGGTTTGCCAGAGTTTTGCCTCAACATCGGCATCGCAGGTGACAAAACCAAGCATAGTTGCCATGTTGGGATGAATCATGCCCGAACCTTTGCAAATGCCGCCAATACGTACTGGCTTATCGTCAATCATTGTTTCTAAGGCAATACTTTTTGGCACAGTGTCAGTGGTCATGATTGATCGCGAAGCCGCTTCGCCACCGTCGGATGAAATCAAAGGTGCAATTTTAGCAATTCCTGCACGCATCTTATCCATCAGCAATTGCTTACCAATTACGCCTGTCGATGCTACCAAAACGCCATCTTTGGTATTTAGAGTTTTTTGGACTATTTCCGCACACTCCACGGCATTACGCCATCCTTCTGCACCTGTACTCGCATTAGCTTGACCCGCATTGCAGAGAATTGTGCTGATCTTTCCACCTTTTGCTAATGCTTCTGCTAATACCGCGCGGTTAAAGTCCACACAAGCGGCTCTGACGCAAGATTTAGTAAATACGCCTGCGGCGATCGCAGGTACATCTGAGGCAATCAAAGTTAGATCAGGAGCGCCTGATGGTTTTAGTCCTGCGGTGATACCTGTTGCTTTATAGCCCTTTGCAGCGGTCACACCGCCAGCAATTATTTGCCAATCTGCCATAATTTTTCTGCCATAATTTTACTGATTTGCTCTGGGAATTTGCATAACAATTTGCATAACTACAGCAGTTATTGATCAAACTCACCACGACAAGAGTGGCAGGGCGAAGCCCCGCAAAGGGTTTTGTATTATTGTTTGTGGTAGGTTTGAAAGTAAATTGCTGTAAATATGCTCAACTCTTAAATTCCTGTAAGTTTAGCGATCGCCCCTTCTAAAGAGCTTGGTAGCGATCGCAATAACTTACGCTTTTCAAAATCTACAGCTACAAGCGTAACCACTGCTGTTACGCATAAGTCTGTTTCGGTACGAATTTGATATTCCCAGTTTAGACGCACTTTATCTGGTACAAGCTTTGTCATGATTAGCACATCATCACCCATCCGCGCTGAACGATGATAGCGCAGAGACATTTCTGCAACGGGCAAGTCCACACCTGCCGAGATTAAATCCTCAAAGCTTATATGTACTGAGCGCAAGCACTCTACCCTAGCTGCTTCCATCCAAGTTAGATAAGTCCCATGCCAAACTAAGCCCGAATAGTCAGTATGGTGAGGATAAACATGCACAGGATAGTTAAACCAACCTTCGTTTGGATTAGTCGGTTCGACTTTAGTAATGACGTTAGTTAGAGCATTGGAAGGTAAATCTCTCATAGTGGTTGTACCTACAAATTTTTAAAGTAAATTCTCTAGGCGACGACGCATCATCGCAATTACGGGATCTTCTACCTCGATTTCTTCTTCTAGATCTGACAGATTTTTGTCGCGATCGCTAGACCAACCAGTTTTTTCAACATTTTGCTCTGGAGGAACCAACAAAGCATCGGTTGCCACAATATTTAAATCATGGTTTGCCTCTTGACAAAATTCTTCTAATTCCTCTTTGTCAATGTTTTCAACTGTCAGCGACAAAAAATCTTGGGCCTCCAACATACCTGCATAACGAATCGCATCGTCCTCTTGTTCAAAAGCAACAATAATATTTTTACTTTCTATTTGCAGACTATAAATACCTTCGTTATCAGTGCGTGCGTTATATAGCAATACCCAAACTTGCATAGAAAAAACTCGACCATTAGAAAAGCTTTAATATTGTATAACATCGCTACTTGTTACTTAATTTGAGGAATTACGACTTTGCGTCTTGATTGCTACACAACAGGTGCTTTCACCGCAGGTGCACCATTTTGGAAACAACTACTTTGGTATTTTATCGGAGCGCCGATTTTGCGGAGTTATTTAATTCCATTTTCGACTATTAAAGTTAACATTTTGCGCTGGTTTGGGGCAGAAATTGGTCAAGGCGTGCGGATCAAGACAGGAGTGCGAGTCAAATTTCCTTGGCGTTTAATCATTAAAGATTTTGTTTGGATTGGTGAAGATGTTTGGCTAGATAATCTTGACCTGATTACCATTGAGAGCCACTGTTGCATCTCTCAAAATGTTTATCTTTGTACTGGCAATCACGACTGGAGCGATCGCGACTTTAGTCTGCGTACTGCGCCAATTTATATCGAATCAGAAAGCTGGATTGCGGCGCGGGCGACGGTCGCGGCTGGAGTGCGAGTGGGTAAGGGTGCAGTCTTAGCTTTAGGCAGTGTGGCAACGCGATCGCTAGAACCAATGACGATTTATAGTGGCAATCCTGCGATCGCCATTAAATCACGAATACCCCAAATTTAAAGAAGGCGCTTTCTACACCAAGTGAACTACTAAGTAGACTAAAAGAATGGTTGTTAAATAATCCTGAATAATCGCACCACTAGTAAAGGAGCAAAATCAAAATGACAATAGCAACGGCTTTGTATGATCGTGACTTTCACGCATGGACAGAAGAGACTACAGCCAAATTAAAGGCTAGAGATTTTGACCATGTGGACTTAGAAAATTTAATAGAGGAAATTGAAGGGTTGACACTATCTCAAAGAAAAGAAGTTAGGAATCGTCTCAGAACGTTGCTAGGGCATTTACTTAAACGAATGTATGTCGATGTGCCTGACTGCTTTTCAGGGTGGGAGAATACTATCAGAACGCAACGGACTGACATTGAGGTTGAACTAGAAGACTCGCCAAGTCTAAAAAGGCTTTGGTATGAGTTTTTTGATTCGGCTTGGCGATATGCCTTAAAAGATGTTAGAGGTGAGTACTCTAAAAAAGGCTATCAATTCCCTGATACATGGCAATTTAACCGTGATATTGACTCAATGCTAAATGTTGATTTCTGGGAGTAAGCGATCGCTATCCATAGAGAGATGCCCCTAAGCGGCGTTTTGAGTAGTGATATTTGTTTGTGCTTTATCAGCAACCAGATCATCAACTTCTTTCTCGCACCACTCTTCTCCGCTCTTGCGAATGCAAGCAAAGCATAAGCCCTTCCTCTAAGGCGGATACGGGTAGAATTTTAGCGTAGCGGCTGGAGCTTAGTTATCATCTAAATAAGCATTACACTTTTAATAAAATTTAATTAATCTTATGACCGCTACTACTGTTCCAAAAATAGGTTTTATTTCTCGATTAGTTAATGGGATTTTAGCGATCGCGCCTCTATTCAATATTGCTAAGCAACGCGCACGTAAAATGATGATCAAACGGGCCAATTCTATGGGAGTGGACTGGTTGCAAATTGCTGCTGACTTGCAAAAACAAAATCTTGAAGCAGAACTCACAAAGGTTCAAAATCTCAACTTAAAGTATCCAGATTATTATCTCAAACCATTCCATGCTTATGAAGAAGGTAATCTTGGTTGGAACCCTGCAACAGAAGTGGAAGTTGCGGCGGTTGCTGTACATTCACGAATTTGGAATGATCAGCAACCACCAATCGAAGGTGATGCGCGTCTACGTCAGAGCTATCTTGATGTTCTGAAACAAAAGCTGCCAACTCCACCTCAAGATATTCTCGATATTGGTTGCAGTGTCGGTATGAGTACTTTCTCACTAAAAGCTGCTTATCCACTTGCTAAGATTACAGGTTTAGATTTATCTCCACATTTTTTGGCGATCGCTAATTACACCACGCGCACCAAATATCCTGAATTAGCGGAAACTTTACAATGGATTCATGCAACTGCAGAGCAATCTGGATTACCTGATAACTCGTTTGATATTGTTTCTTGCTTTTTACTATTTCATGAGTTACCTCAAGATGCGACTCGTCAAATATTGCGAGAGATTCGTCGTATCTTGCGTCCCAACGGTTACTTTGCGTTAATGGATATGAATCCCCATTCCGATATTTATGTCAAGATGCCCCCATATATTTTAACTTTATTGAAAAGTACAGAGCCATATCTCGATCAGTATTTTGCCTTCGACCTAGCATCAGAACTAGTTGCCGCAGGTTTTGAATCTCCTAGCATCACCGCTAATACTCCGCGTCATCGAACCGTAATTGCTAAAGCAGCTTAAGATTTGCACTTTGAGTCACAATCTAAAAAAGAAGAGAGTTGGCACAAAGTGCCAACTCTCTTTTTCTGTTTTTATAAGCTATAGCGCGTCCATGTTGAAAACCGAAGTTTTCAACATGGACGCAGAAAAACCCGAAGCGGGGCTTTGCCCTGCGACCCTCTAAAATAACTATGGGTTTGATTTAGCGATGGGCTAGCCCGATCGCTTGTTGAATATTATCGAAGCCATGAGCTTCTAGCTTGGCGACTAAACCTTTCAAAATTTGTTTGACGACTATTGGTCCTTCATAAATTAATCCTGTATAAACTTGCACGATCGCTGCACCTGCGATGATTTTTTGCCAAGCATCTTCTGCTGTGAAAATGCCGCCCACGCCGATAATTGGTAAACTTCCTTGTGCGGTTTGCCAGATTAGGCGAATTACTTTCAAAGAGCGATCGCGAACGGGTTGACCACTAATACCACCTGCTTCATCGGTGACAAGTTTACCAGTAATTGACAAATGGGTGGTTTTCAAATTTTGCCGCGAAATCGTCGTATTTGTCGCAATAATCCCTGCTATACCATAAGTTTGGCTGGTTTTAATAATTTCGATAATGTCAGCATCGTCCAAGTCAGGGGCAATTTTTACTAGAATTGGTTTATTTTCTACATTAATCGGATTTAGCTCAGCCAGAATTGCGCTGAGCTGATCAATCGCTTGCAAATCCCGTAAATTCGGCGTATTGGGAGAACTAACGTTGACAACAAAATAATCGCCAAAATCATAAAGCGATCGCAAACTTTCTGCATAGTCAAATTTGGCAGCTTCCAGTGGCGTAACCTTAGATTTGCCGAGATTAATGCCGAGAGGAATACTCAGCTTATTGGCTTGTAAATAGCTTTTGAGATAATCCGCCGTCGCGATTGCACCATGGTTATTAAAACCCATTCGATTAAGTACAGCGCGATCGCTTGGCAAGCGAAATAAACGTGGCTGCGGATTGCCAGATTGAGCTTGGGCAGTAATAGTTCCAACTTCTGCAAAGCCAAATCCAAGATTTTCCCATGCCCCGATCGCTTCAGCATTTTTATCAAAACCTGCTGCTAAGCCCACAGGATTCTCAAATTTTAGATTCCAAAGAGTTTGTGATAGCCGCGAGTCGTTATAGTAAAAGATAGATTTAGCGATCGCCTTGAGTGAAGATGACTCACTAATTTGATGACAAATAGCGATCGCCAGATGATGGGCTGCTTCAGGATCAAGTGAAAATAATAGGGGACGTACCCCATACTGGTAAGCAACGTTTAGCATAAGTTTGATGATCGGTATATCGGACTTTACTCGAAATACCAACGTATATAAGTGTATATAAGTTTTATAAGGAGTACATTTTTCAATGATATGGCAACTACTGACAGCACCGCTCGATGGACTAATGTGGATTGCAGAGCAAATCGAAGAAAGAGCTACTGAAGAATTAGAACAACAAGAAAATCTTCAAAAACGCCTCACTAGTTTACAACTACGGTTCGATTTAGGTGATCTTAGCGAAGAAGATTTTGTGGCTCAAGAACAAGAAATCTTAGAAGCAATGGAAGTTGAGTTAAATGAAGATGTATAAAGATCAAGATTTAGAGAGATACTTGCAAATCTTTATAAGCCAAATGTACCTATTTAAAAACTAATGGAAGTCAGTGACGTAATCAATAGCTACCAAGCAGGTCGCCGCAACTTTGCGGGAGTCAATCTCAGCAGAAGTGATATGAATGGAATCGATTTGAGTAATGCTGATCTAAGTGGAGCGAATCTAAGTGAATCTAGTCTCTATGGCGCAAATCTAAGTAATGCCAAACTCAATGGGGCAGACCTCAATGGCACTAAACTTTATCGCGCTACTCTAATTGGGGCAAATTTTAGTGGGGCAGATTTAGGTGAAGCAGATCTTAGTGAAGCAAATCTCAGTGAAGCAAAGCTATATGGAGTGAATTTATATAAAGCAATTTTAAGTAAAGCCAAACTACCTCGCGCCAAACTTAATGGGGCAAGTATGGAAAAAGCCAAGCTAAATCGAGCCGATCTTAGTGAGGCAAGTCTTAAAGATGCGAGATTGTTTGGCGCAAACCTAAATGAAGGAATTTTGCACCGCGCCGATCTCAGTCGTGCTAGCCTCAATGGGGCAAACCTCAATAAAGCGATGCTGTTTGAGGTCGATCTTAGTTTTGCTAGTCTCTATGGTGCAAGTCTTTGCGATGCTGATCTTAGCGAAGCAAATCTAACAGGTGCTAATCTCCAAGGCTCTGATCTTAGTCGCGTGAATTTTTATAAGGCGAACTTAAGTAAATCTAAACTGGCTGATGCTGTTACTGAGGGAATGCAAACGCAAGAAGCAAATTTAACAGGCATTATTTGGTCTTAATTACTTTTCAGCCATTGATGTTTGAAAAAGGTTTATTTGTTGCCGTAAGCTTGCCATGCCAAATTGACAAGTGAATTAAAGATTGCAGCCGCAGCGATCGCATTACCCTTGCGTCCATCAACCCGAATATGAGGAATTTGCGTATCACTTAACCGAGATTTAATCACATCAGTATCAATAAAACCAGCAGGAGTGCCAATTACTAAGGCGGGTTTAACCTGCTCTAATTCAATCAAGTCCACTAGAGTTGCTAGAGCTGTTTGGGACTCACCGATCACAAATATTGCTTCAGGATAGCGTTTTGCCAAAGTTTCAATTCCCCAAGCCGCTTGAGTTTTACCCCTTTGAGGACGGGTTATTGCATCAACGCCACAATAAATTGGATTAGCAAATGTGTCACAAATTTTGGGGAAGATCGCCGCTTGGACGGTTGGCACATCAACAACAATTGTGGCGCGGGTCGCAAGGGCTGTGGCTCCTGCCTCTAGAGCTTGGTCGGAAAACCTGACAAGGTTTTTATATTCAAAATCTGCAGTTGCATAAATTACTTGCCGCACAATTTCATATTCGGCTGGTGAGAGCGAATGTTCGCCAAATTCTTGATCGATTATTGCTAAGCTTTGTGCGTCCGTAATGTGCCATTCCATAGAGTTTTGCGATCAATATCTAAAATTGTAAATTTAATTGAATATCTTAATTGAATATTTATAGTTAAAGTGAACTAATTACTATTCACATAACTTTGCCTTACGCAATTTCGCCCTTCGGCTTTAGCTACATATAGCGCGCGATCAGCCGCTTTAAGTAGGTCAATTGTTTGAAAATGTTGAGGCGGTAAAATCGTAGCAACACCGCAACTAATTGTCACATGGTTCGCAACTTTAGAGTGATTATGAGGTAATTGCAGCGCTCGGATTATTTCTATGGCTCTTGTCGCTACATTCATGACCCCTTCCATATCGGTGTTAGGCAAGACGATCGCAAATTCTTCTCCACCATAGCGAGCAACTAAATCCGCAGGACGATTTGTAGCGTTACCAATCGATTGGGCAACTTCCTGCAAACAGCGATCGCCTTCTTGATGTCCATAATTATCGTTATAGTTTTTAAAAAAATCGATGTCACATAAAACTAATGAAATCGGAATTTGTTCTCTCTTGGAACGATTACATTCTTGTTCAAGATATTCATCTAAGTGACGACGATTAGATACTTGGGTCAAACCATCGATCGATACTAATCGCTGAAGTTTTTTGACAACCACCGCAAGTTGTTGATTGGCATCTTCAAGTTGATCACGTAAATTTGCTTGATCGAGCAAGCGCCGAACCCTTTGCCGTAAGACCGCCCAGTGAATTGGCTTAGTCACATAATCGGAAGCGCCCACTTCATAAGCGCGATCTACAGACTCCCGATCTTCAAGCGCGGTGATAATTAAAACAGGTGTGTGATCGCCATTAGGAAGTTGTTGTAAACGTGAACAACACTCAAATCCGTCTAAAATTGGCATCATTGCATCCAGCAAAATCATGTCTGGTTGGCTTTCTTGATAAATCTTTAAAGCCTCCATGCCATTAGCGGCCTCAATCACCTGATAGTTTTCGCGTTCTAAATAACGCACTAAAATTTTTCGCATAAACAAGTCATCATCGACAATCAAAATCAGCGCAGGTTTGGATACTGCTATCTCTGAGATATCTTCCGAGATATCTTCTGGGGTCGGATGCTTATTGCGATCGCTGTTATCGTCGATTGTCATCAGATGATTGGACAGCCTTGGACATAATTAGGCTTGGATGGATTTTAAATTTATCACTATACCGCTTTTAGGATGAAACCCATTATTATTTTAGAGGGTCGCAGGACGAAGCCCCGCTTCGGGTTTCTTCTGCGTCCATGTTGAAAACCGAGGTTTTCAACATGGACTTCAACATGGACGCGATATAACAGTAATTAGCTAATCTTAAGATTTTTTATAGCAATACTTATAAAAATAACACACAAAAACCATAGGGAAAGAAGATGCTTTATGGCGGGTTTTACAGCGCTTTCTCTAGCTGTATTTTTCATGTTCTAACTCAGATTTAACATTTGCATATTCATCAGCGATCTTACTGATTTCGAGTTCTAAATCCTTATAATTTTTATTACGTATATCGGTCTCCAACTCACGACATAGATTAGATAGATCCTCAGCACCGACGACACCACTACTGGATTTCAAGGTGTGAGATGTACGTTGCATTAATTCAAAATCTTGCTGTGCAAAACTAGTATATAAATCTTGTAGGAGCGATCGCGTATTATCTAAATAACTATCAATTAATTCCCTCAAAAACTCTGGATCTTCGCCCCCTATATCATTAGCAACTTCATGAAGAGTAACTCTATTTACCGATAATAAATTTACATAAGTTTTTGGTGTAACTGGCTGACATTCAGATAATATTCGCACAAGTTCAGAGTTACTAATCGGCTTACTGAGATAGTCATCCATACCCGCGGCTAGACAAATTTCGCGATCGCCTTGCATGGCATTGGCAGTCATCGCTACAATCCTCGGCTTGTGAGGAAGTTTACCATTTTGCCAATTGTGAAAGATTTGTTTTGTGGCTTCCAGTCCATCCATCTGTGGCATTTGCATATCCATAAAAATTAAGTCATAGGTATGCTGAGAGAGCGCCGCTAAAACCTCTAATCCGTTAGCAGCAACATCGGCGCGATAGCCCATACGCTGCAAGATATGAATGGCCACTTTTTGATTTATGACATTATCTTCTGCGAGCAAAATCCGTAATGGATGATTTTTTGCCATGCGTGGATCAAACGCATAATTTTGCCGATTGTGATGCAAGTTGTTAGAAACTTGATTGATATCTGATGGAGTTGCTAAGCCTTGAACTTTTGAGCCTTGAACTTTTGAGCCTTGAACTTTTGAGCCTTGAACTTCTGAGCCTTGAACTTCTGAGCCTTGAACGACAATGTGATTTATGCGTTGTGCAGATTTATTAAATTGCAAATCTGTAATATTTGTGGAGGGAAGTTGATCCGAAATGTGAGCGGGAATAGTAATTGTGAAGTAAAAAGTAGAGCCTTGATCAACATTACTTTCAACCCACATTAGGCCGCCCATAAGTTCGCATAGCCGCTTACTAATGGCAAGCCCTAACCCAGTACCACCATATTGTCTTGTTGTTGAAGTATCTACTTGACTAAAGGGTAAAAACAATCGATGTAACCGATCGCTAGGAATGCCGATACCAGTATCTTTGACTGCAAACTCTAATGTGCTTAATAACTGAGTTTCTTCTTGGCGATCGCGAAGATTGCAACGCACATAATGCGAAATCGGTAATTGCGTGATTGCAATATTAACAGAACCCTGACTAGTAAATTTAATGGCATTTCCAATTAAATTCGCTAAAATTTGGCGTAAGCGAGCCATATCGCCGATTATGATCAAATCTACATCAGGATGAATCCAGTAACTTAGTTCAATTCTTTTTTCGATCGCTTTGGCTGCTAATAGCTCAATGGTATCTTCTAAACATGTTCTTAAATCAAAAGTTTGTTCTTCTAAATCCAGATGCCCTGATTCAATTTTAGAAAAATCTAAAATGTCATTAATAATTGTCAGTAATGTATCACCTGCGTTGCGAGCAATTTCTACAAATTCACGCTGCTCTTTAGTTAAATGAGTATCTAATAAAACTCCCGTGATTCCAATCACCGCATTCATGGGCGTACGAATTTCATGACTCATTGTTGCCAAGAAATCACTCTTAGAACGATTAGCCGCTTCAGCAACAAGGCGGGCTTCCTCTAATTGAGCATTTTGCTTAATTAGTTGCTCACGTTGACTAGTTTCTTTAATTAGTAAATTTGCTTGTGAGAGAGCAATACTTACTTGATTGGCTACAGATTCAAGTAATTCTTTTTCTTCAATTGTCCATTCATGAAAACTACTACAATGGTGTAATAAAATAATTCCATTTGTCACACCATGGGAAGAAGTCCGAATCGCTAGTAATGATCGCAATTGCATTCGATAGAACAAGTCACTAAAATCCTCTAGGTCAGGTTCAGTAAATACATTTGTAGTCGCGATCGCTTGATCTTGGCTAGAAATTTTTTGACCAAAAGTACTATTTAGTAAAGGTAACTCGATATCTTTTACAGAAAAAACCTTGTCAGCTAATTGCTCTGACATTAAAGAAATTTGCGGTTGAGAAAATGATTCTTTTTCTTTACTATCTACTTTATAGTCCAGTTTGTATTCTAATTTGTAGATCAAACAACGGCTAGCTTGGAAAGCTGATTGGATTTGATGAGCAGCTGTTTGAAAAATGTTATTGACATCAAGACTTTGACGAATCTGATCAGTAATCCCACTTAATAAAACTGTAAGGCGCATCTGCCTTTTCAATTCTTTTTCTGATTCTTTACGTTCAGTTATATCATTTTGAATTCCGATAAAGTGGGTCACGTTACCACTGTCATCATATATTGGTGAGATATTTAATTCATTCCAAAACAATTTGCCATCTTTACGATAGTTTCTGATCACAACAGTACAAGCAGTTCCTGTTTTGAGTGATGTACTTATAACGTCCTTTTCGGCTTGGTATAGATCATTTCCTTGCAAAAAACGACAATTTTTCCCCATCACTTCACTTGCGTCATAACCAGAGATTTTTTCAAAAGCTGCATTTGCGTAAACAATTGGATTATTGGGTAAGCGCCAGTCAGTAATCACAATACCGTTGTGGCTAGCAGCGATTGACCGTTCTTGCAAACGCAGGGTTTCTCCAGCCGATGCTAACTCTCGTAAAGTTTCTTGTAACTTTTGTTCAGATTTATTTTGCTCTGTGTCGTCGCGGGCTATGCCCAAAAAGCCTGAAATCTGAAAGTCTTCATTTCGCAATGCAGAAATGGAAACCATAACAGGAAATCGCGAACCGTCTTTACGAATATACGTCCACTCGCCTTCTTCTATTTGTCCTAATCGCGCTTTGGCTGTAAATACTTCAAATCCTGTGGTAATGCGATAGCCTAACTCCTCAGTTAGAGCGATCGCCCGTTTTTGAATCTCAAGAGGATCGTGAAAACATTCAAGAGTCTGCTTCCCAATCATTTCTGATGCTGAATACCCTAGCCAACGCTCAGCGATTGCGTTAAAAGCACAAATCACCCCATCAACTGTGATCGCGATAATCAAATAGTTGGCACTATCTAAAATTGCTTGATGCAATCCTAACGACTTTTTAATATTGTTTTTCGGAATTTTTTTGACAATACTTTTTCCCTTGGAAGAGTTTTTTTGCTTTTTTGAATAAGCTGGCAAGTTACCATCTGTAGATATAGACATGATTTAAGAAACACTAAATGCAAAAAATAACTTAAAACTACGACAAATTGTTAAATTGAAGATTGATTTAACAATTTTGAAAATCCCCCCAATCCTTTAGCCTGCTTAATACAAGGTAAAAAATTTTAGCTATAGTTTGTATAGGTCATTACTTACATTTTAGTTCGATTTTGATTCTAATGAAGCAAAGGTCAGTAAAAAATTTACGAAAGTTTGCTTTAATGTTGTTTCCAGCTCTCTCCAATTTTCTCCAATTTTCTCCAATTTTAATTTAGAAAAATTACACATGAGTCTATCTGACACGATCGCGGCGATCGCTACCGCAATTTCTCCTCAACAGGGAAGTGTAGGAATTGTGAGATTATCAGGCGATCGCGCTGTAGCGATCGCTCAGCAAATTTTTAAAGCGGGTGGTAAACAATTATGGGAAAGTCATCGTATTCTTTATGGCTATGTCAAAAATCCGTTAACCAATGCGATCATTGATGAAAGTTTACTTTTATTAATGAAAGCGCCGCGTTCGTTTACTCGTGAAGATGTAGTCGAGTTTCATTGTCATGGTGGGATTATGGCAGTCCAGCAGGTTTTAAATCTTTGTTTAGAGCAAGGAGCGAGACTGGCGGAAGCTGGAGAGTTTACTCTACGGGCTTTTCTCAATGGCAGAATTGATCTAACTCAAGCAGAAAGTATTAATGATTTAGTGGGAGCCAAGTCAGCCCAAGCAGCTCAACTAGCGATCGCATCATTGCGAGGCAAACTGGCGCAATCTCTCAAATATTTGCGTGGCAAATGTTTAAATGTGTTAACAGAGATAGAAGCGAGAATCGACTTTGAAGATGATTTACCACCGCTTGATGGGGAATGGGTGAAAGCGGAAGTTATGACTGTCTCTAGAGAGTCACAACAGATTTTGGCGACAGCGGATCGTGGCGAACTGTTACGAACAGGGCTAAAAGTGGCGATTGTCGGTCGTCCAAATGTTGGTAAATCAAGCTTGCTTAATGCATGGAGTCGTAGCGATCGCGCGATCGTTACTGATTTGCCAGGGACAACTCGGGATGTAGTGGATTCACAATTGGTGGTGGGTGGGATTCCAATTCAAGTTCTCGATACGGCAGGCATTAGAGAGACAGAAGATGTGGTCGAAAAAATTGGTGTGGAGCGATCGCGTCAAGCTGCCCAATCAGCCGATCTAGTGCTAATGGTAATCGATGCAAGTGTGGGCTGGATTGAAAAAGATGCAGAAATCTATGAAACGGTACGCGATCGCCCTGTGATTTTGGTGATCAATAAAATTGATCTTGCCCTCACCCCCAACCCCTCTCCCTTTGGGAGAGGGGAGCAAGAACAATTTACTCCCCCTCTCCTGCGGGAGAGGGGGCTGGGGGGTGAGGGAGTTCCCATTGTTAAAACTGCTGCTTCTCAACAACAGGGAATCGAAGATTTGGAGGCAGCAATTTTGCGATGTATTCACCAAGATGCGATCGCGGCGGCTGATCTTGATGTAGCGATTAATCAGCGCCAGAAAGCTTGTTTGTTAAGGGTTGTACAATCTTTAGATAATGTCCAAATTGCGATCGCTGATCAGTTGCCGCTTGATTTTTGGACAATCGATTTACGCGCTGCAATTAGTGCGATCGGCGAGATTACGGGCGAAGAAGTTACAGAATCAGTTTTAGATCAGATTTTTAGTAGATTTTGTATTGGTAAGTAGCTCAGCACAATTAAGAACCAAACCCAAAAGCGTAGGTCGCCCGCTTAGCAGACGACCTACGCTTTTGGGTTTTATGCATAGTAGAAGCCCTGCCATAAATTGCGGGCTGAAAACTTAAACCCGTTGAAACGGGTTAATCAAAAAGTAATTAGTCACTGATGTTACGTGGAAGTTTCTAAAGCCCTCACCCCTAGCCCCTCTCCCGCGGGAGAGGGGAACAAGAAAATAATTTAGGTTTTGCTCCCCTTCTCCTGCGGGAGAAGGGGTTGGGGGACGGGGGGTAGTTTTCGCTCCACAGAACCTCAGTTAGTCAGTTTTAAATGACTTTAGCTTTGAGCCAAGAACTTTAGTTCTTGGTAATCGGCAAGTTCTAAGTAACTAATCTAGAGTAATCTAAACAAATGGTTTCAATTAATTTCAATGACCGTTAAGCGATCGCAATTTCCTAAAATTTCACTTAGCTTGGTGCTAGTTGTTCCGTTTGTGTCGCTAATTGTCGGGACAGTGGGGTTAGTTGGCTATTTGTCCTATCAGAGCGGACAACAGACCGTAGAGAAACTAGCCAATCAGTTGATGAAAAAAACTGGCGATCGAGTTAAGCAAAATCTTGACAGTTACTTTGCCATACCGAAGATAGTTACTCAGACTAACGCGGGATTATTGCGACAAAAACGATTAGATGGGGGTGATCTAACTAGTTTAGAGTCGTACTTTGTGCAACAAATGTCTGTCTTCACTAAGCTTAGTAGTGTAGCACTTGCCAATGAAAATGGTGATTTTTTGGCGATTGGTCGTCCTCTAGTCGAGGGTGTGACTATTCGTAAACTGGAAGGCTTATCAAGCGATCGCGCTTTTTATCGTTATCTCGCCGATCAAAATGGGCAAAATCGGGTACTTCAAGAAACTCAATATAACTACAATCCCCGTAATGATCCACCTAACGATCCTTGGTATCGCAAAGCTCAAAATGCTCCTGATGGAATTTGGCATTTGGCTGTTACTTTAGTTCAAGGACAGGACAAGCCGATGCTAATTCTGGTGAACTCTCTGCCGTTTTACAATGATGCAAAGCAGTTTCAGGGTGTGGTGGCTGCTGGTGTTTATTTAACTCAAATGGGCGATTTTCTGCGTACCTTAAACACAGGTACTGATGGTCAAGTATTTGTGATGGAGCGAAATGGCTTATTGCTAGCTACTTCCACTGGCGAAGTCCCATTTGATAGCACTCCTCGTAATATTTTTGCTGAAAATGTGACGGTAAAGAATCGTCGATTAGCAGCAGCTAAAAGCCAAAACTCCTTAACTGCTGCCACGGCTGCGCTTTTAGCACAACAAAGTATTCCGCTAGATCAAATCACTCAGCCGCAACGTTTACAACTATGGTGGAACAATAATCGATATTTTGTAGAGGTTATACCGTTCAATCCCAAAGGAGAATTGGACTGGTTAACGGTCGTGGTTTTACCTGTCTCAGATTTTACGCAAGAGATTCAGGCAAGTTTATTTCAGACTTTTTTATTGTGCGGATTAGCTCTATTTATTTCTACAGGTTTTGGTATTTGGACATCTCGCCGAATTACGCGATCGCTAACTCGCTTGACCAAAGCGACCCAAGCGATTGCTGATGGAGATTTTAATCAAGAAATTCAAGTTACTCGTATTGCCGAAATAGAGCTTTTGACGACATCATTTCGACAGATGGAGATCGCTATTCAATCCGCAAATGAACTTCATTTAAATTATGAGCAGGATTTGAATAGTCAGGTTGCTAAAAAGACTGAATATTTACGGATTTCCGAAAATAAGTTTAAAGACATTTTGAATGTCTCAACAGCTGTGATTGCCCGCTTGCTAGTTAAAAAAGATGGAAGTTGGGAGAATGATTATATTTCCAAGGGCTGCGAATCTATTTGTGGTTATACTGTTGCTGAATTTAATGCTGATAAGTTTTTGTGGCTAAGTCTGATTTTGCCTGAAGACTGGCAACCGTTAGAGGCGCAGGTTTATGCAGATATTTTTGCCGAACGAACTGGCTCATATACTTATCGAATACGCCACAAAGATGGCTCATTGCGTTGGATTAATCAAACCAATCATTCGCGCTGGGATGAGACTGAACAGGCTTGGTTTGTGACGATTATCTCTTTAGATATTAGCGATCGCAAACAAGCACAAATAGCACTCCAAGATAGTGAGGCTAAATTTAGATCAATTGCCGAATCCTCTTCAGGAGAGATATACATTCTGATCGCCCGTGCGGATGGGTCGATAAAGTTTGAATATATGAATGAAGTATTTGAGGAAATCCATGAAATCAAGGTTGAATCAATGCTTAAAGATGCTTCGCTTTACCGCGCTCAGATTCATCCCCAAGATCTCGATGGTTACTACAAAGCTTTCGCCCATACTAAGAAGACTTTACAACCATTTCACCACGAGTGGCGAATTATCACCCCATCTGGCAAGCTGAAATGGTTACTGGCAAACTCACGCCCAATTCAACGTGATAATGGAGATATTGCTTGGTACGGCGTGATTTTAGATGTGACTGCACTGAAACAATCTGAAGAACGATTACAAAAAAGTGAAGCGGCTTTAGTTGAAGCTCAGGCGATCGGGCATATTGGCAATTGGACATTTGATATCCAAACCCAGAAAATCACTTGGTCAAAAGAACTTTTCCATATATATGGGCTAGATCCAAACCAACCAGAACCGATTTTTGCCGACTATCTGCAAAGGATTCATCCTGATGATCGAGCATTAATGCAACAGTGCATAGAACAGGCGACAATTAATGGAAAAGGTTACACAATCGATTACCGCATTATCCAACCTGATGGCTCTATTCATTACAGCGAAGGACGTGCAAAAATCGAATGGAATAGTCAAGGGCAGGTCGCTCGACTGGTTGGTACAAATTTAGACATCACCGATCGCAAACAAATAGAAATAGAATTAGTCAAAGCCAAAAAATCCGCAGAAGCGGCGACTAAAGCCAAGAGTGAGTTTCTGGCAAATATGAGTCACGAAATCCGCACGCCGATGAATGGTGTACTGGGCATGACGGAGATGCTCGAAACTACCAATCTTGACGAAGAGCAACAGGATTTTGTGAAAATAATTAAAGAAAGTGGCGATGCACTTTTGACAGTCATCAATGACATTCTAGACTTCTCGAAAATCGAATCAGGAATGTTAGAGATCGAAGCTCACGATTTTGACTTAAGAGAAGTTGTGATCGCAGTTTGTAAATTATTAGAAAACCAAGCCAATAGTAAACAAATTAATCTTCAATATACGATCGCCTCTGATGTCCCCACAAATGTGATCGGCGATCGCAACCGTCTACGTCAAATTTTGTTAAATCTGGTCGGGAACGCGATTAAATTTACTCACGATGGAGGAGTTGACATCGCTATAAATGGTCAAGCCTTACCCGAATCAAATAAGTATCAGCTACAATTTGCGATCGCCGATACAGGTATCGGCATTCAAAGCGATCTCATTGACAAACTATTTCAACCCTTCACCCAAGCCGATAGTTCTACAAGTCGCAAATATGGAGGTACTGGCTTAGGACTCACGATCAGCAAGCGTCTAGTCGAGTTGATGCATGGCACAATTTGGGCAGAGAGTTGCGGTCAAGTTGGCGGCGATACGCCCAAAAATCGGCAATCAGAGTCAAATACTCAAGGTTCAACATTTCACTTTGCGATCGCTGTTTCAACTAATACCGCGATCGCGCCATCACCACAATCTAGAACAGAAC
>JBBRMK010000091.1:0-19015 GCA_038230875.1 Pseudanabaenales cyanobacterium | reverse complement strand
TCTGTACCGATACACCTCTCTTTAATTCTCTTGCATCCCGATTTGTCTCGATAAATTCTTGCAGTTCTTTTGTCATTTTTATGCCCTCTAAAAATATATTTCTTATTTCTACTTTCTCACAAATCATTTAGGATTGCTATACTAACGATTCACGAATTCGCCGAATGCTGCCATCATTGCCATTAGCGAAGGCAAATATTTGCATAGTTTGGACATTCACAATCCAATATTCCGAAATCCTTAGATCTTCGTATTGCAAACGTTTTGTCCCTAAGTCATCGGCGATGGATGTATCTGATATTTCAATAACTAGATCGGGAAGTGAATATTGATCTAAATCGATTATTCTTGTTCCCCAAGGTATGACATCGGCTTTGTCGCCAATGTAGTAGGACACATCGGGTCGAAACTCAGTATGTCCTTTTTGGCGATAAGAGCAGCCATCTTTAGCGGTCATGGGAATACGCTGACTGGCGGCAAAAAATGAGAGCGCAAACAGAATTAATGCGTGGTCATTGGAATGATCGGAGCCTGTTGACATTGGTTCAAACCTCATCTTACCGTTGTAGTAGTAGCTCTTAAGTTTGGCAGAGTCAGGGTTATCAGCAATATTGACAAATTCTTGCCAAGATGAAGTTAGCCAATTATCTAGTTGAGTTTTGGTTTGCAGTAAGGTCATGATGTTCACCTAAGAACGCAAATATGCGATCGCTTATGTCTCATTCTACTTAGATTTTACTTTCATGCAATATCAAGATTATTAGGGCGATCGCTTAAATAAAAAGAGAAATAAAAAGAGAATCCTCACAATCCGAGGATTCTCTTAAAAAAAAGTCGTTAGTCTATTTTTTTATTGTGACTAGACAGCCGCGAAATTAGCAGCGACGAAATCCCAGTTGATGAGTTTTTCGACGTAGTTCTGCATGAAGTTAGGTCGGCTGTTTTGGAAGTCGAGGTAATAGGCGTGTTCCCAAACATCCATAGTTAACAAAGGAACTTGACCTTCATGAACTAGAGGATTTTCTGCATTAGGAGTTTTGGTAATTTTCAGCTTACCGCCTTCAGCAATCAGCCAAGCCCAACCGCTACCAAATTGAGTTGCACCAGCATTTTTAAATTCTGTTTTAAAATTGTCCAAACTGCCAAAGCTAGCATTGATAGCTTCTAATAAAGCACCAGTAGGAGCACCGCCACCAGCAGGTTTAATGCCATTCCAGTAGAAGGTATGGTTCCAAACTTGAGCAGCATTATTGAAGATTCCAGCTTTGCCTTCTTTGTAGCTAATCTTAATGATTTCTTCTAAAGTTTTGTCAGCCAGATCGGTATCTTTAATTAGGTTGTTGAGGTTATCAACATACGCCTTATGGTGTTTACCATAGTGAAAGGATAAGGTATCAGACGACATACCCGAATCTGCAAGAGCATCTTGGGCGTATGGTAAAGATGGGAGTTCAAATGCCATTGTTGTTTAACCTTTTAAAGTTTTAAATAAAGTTTGAAGTGATTTTCTTAGCTTTAAGTATTGTTACGATTATAAGCTAAATTATAAATCGTAATCACTGTTACAACTCTATATTAACTAGGGCTTAACTAGGCAAAAATCGATCTAAAAACTATAACAGACAAGGCTTTACACCTTCTAACGTTATTAGCAATACCTAGTTGTATATAGATCAACATAATCAGAGGTTCTCAAATATTTTACTTAAGCGATTTCTTAAAAAGATTTTACCTTGGGTGTGCCGCGCGAAGCGCGGCACACCCACATCTTGGTTTTAATAAATCGGGTACTTTTATTGGTAGATATCACCTTAGGCGATCGCTATCTATAAAATTCCACATCCATAGAGTCATCGACTTTCGTAGATTTAATTAGAGCAATTAAGAAGCAAAAAGTAATTAGTAGCATCAATCTGTAACATTAAAAATGAAAAGAAGAGACTTGTTAATAGCTGGAGCCGCGGTCATCGGTGGCGCTTGGATATACCAGTTTTGGCGATCGCAGTCCATAGATTCGCCCCCCATAGACTCAGAGATCGCAGTAGACTCAAGTAAAGCAACTAAGAGATATAAAATCATGAAAACCGAAGATGAGTGGAAACAAATCCTTACCCCTGAGCAGTTTAATGTTTTGCGAAAGCATGGCACTGAGCGCTCTTTTACTAGCCCTCTCGATAAGGAATACGGGAAAGGTGCTTATAACTGTGCTGGTTGTGACTTGCCATTATTTACATCAGATACTAAGTTTAATAGCCGCACGGGTTGGCCGAGCTTTTTTGCACCAATTGAAGGGGCGATCGCGACAACGACTGATAGTTCATTATTTATGAAGCGCGTTGAAGTACATTGCAGTCGCTGTGGTGGGCATTTAGGGCATGTCTTTAATGATGGGCCAAAACCAACAGGCGATCGCTATTGCATGAACGGAGTTTCTCTTAAATTTATTCCTGTTTAATAGATACTCCCTTCCCAGTAGAAAAATAGACATTAAAACCCAAGAATTAGCGGCGCTCCGCGCCGCACCGTCTAATCTTTCACTGGGAAGGAAGTAGATATGGCAAATTGGGCAACTCTATAAAAACCAAAGTAGCAGCAGTCTCGCTTCATGACGATTTCACTGCTTTGGTTTAATTACGCTGTTCTACTCCATTTTGAATAGTCGTCACATTAGCGGGAGGGCGTGTCCAGTTAAAGTCACTAATGCGGATCAAAAATTCTCCTAGTCCTTGATTAGGGTTGTACCGCAAAACCACAGCATAAGTTCGCTTTGCATATTCTAAGGAATAAACCGAATCAAATAAAGTGCCACTATCCAAACTGTAACTCTGCTGGATGCCAAGGCGAATTGGCCCATATATCTGTTGGACTATCCCTGCTGTAAGCGATCGCGCGTCGGCAATGCGATCAAATAAGAAAGGAGATTTGCCACTGGAAAACGCTTGAGTATAACTGACATTGAAACCTGTATAGTCAAGAAAATCTCTCACAAAATTGCCAACTTCCCCAGATAATCCTAAAGTTCCATATAAAGCAGATTGATTGGCTCCATTTGAGTAGAGAGAACTTACACCTTGCAATGACACAAAAGCATCTAGCTTAGGCACAATTGGTTTGGGAGAATAGCGCAAGCCTGTTTCTTTTTCGGCTGGCGCTGGCTCACCTCGAAACAAAGGAAACGCGCGACTAAGTACCGCCGCGCTTTGTAGCCGAATTAATGTGCCGATTGTATTAGGTTGTAAGTCATCCCGTATTGCTCCAATTACCTGAGCAGCAACTTGATAGCTAAAGGAAACTTTTGAATCACCTAGAACATAATTAGGAGATAGCAAAGTACTTCCCAAAATATTATTTACTTCTTGAAAGCCTAATGATCCATTAAACACCCGATCGCGAAAAGCATACTGTGAGAGCAAAGTATGATTACCAAACAATGGAAGCTGATAACTGGCATTAGCACGTAAGACTGAATCAAGTTTAGTAAAGTCCAAACCTGCCAAACTAGCTCTAGCAGATACTGTCTGCCCATTCTCAAAGGCTCCATTTAAAGTAGCAACAACGCCCAAAAGATCAAAGGCTAATATACCCTTCTGACTAGTAAAAGCCCTTTGCAGCAGCAATTGTGGGGATACTTGAAAACTCAAGTTGGGTTCAGTAATTACATCAAAGCTCTGTTGATAAAAAGCACCATCGCGATCGCGTCGATCAAAGCCAATTAAAGCAGGTGCAAAGCGCTGGAAGCGATCAATCGTAATGCTATTAACTGGCAATGGCAGCGAAAATCCTTGATCAAATACAAGTGTAGGAGATTCTAAATCGATGCGGCTCTGAGTGGGTGATATCGGTGTTAAAGTCGCTTTGCTAGTAACGAGTTCCAGTTCAGGCGGCGTAAATGGATCGTTAGTAACGCGCAAATTTTCGGCTGTCCAAGCATCGCCGTCAAGAATCAAACGATCGGCAATAAATCCAAAGCGACGCACTTGTCCCTCCGCAGTGTCCCCCGTACCTGTAGCCGAAATAGTAATTGAGTTAGTGGCGATTTGGGAAGGCGATCGCGATACTTCTGAATTTACGATAGTGCCGAGGTCAATTGAACCTGAAGCATTGAGCAGTTCACCTTTAACAGTGCGGAAATTGTAGGTAAGCTTTGTGCCACGGATCTTTTGATCACCGCGTGTAAAAAACACATTCCCTTCGGCAATAACTTCTTGTGTTTTCGTATTTAATTGCACGCGATCGGCTTTTAATTCTGATTTCTTGTACTTGATAAAAACATTACCTTCAGCCACGAACACATTAGTATTGATGTCATATTCTTGGCGATCGCTGACGACATTGAGCGGATCGCCAACTGGTGGCGGCAGGATTGGGCGTGGTTTATCTTTAGGCTTTGGCTTTGGTAAACTATTTGGCTTAATCGCACCTGCTTGAGAAATTAAAGTCGATTCGACTAGTTGACGAGCGATCATACCAGGATCAGGCAAGGCCTCTAAAAAAAGCTCTAATTGCGATCGCACCTTAATCGGCAATTTTTCTGGCAATTTTGTAGGCGATTTTAGAATACGACTATTGAGCGTTGGCTGAGGTGATACCAACGTTTGATTAGAGCGAGCCTGTCGCACCTCTGCATAGTTGCTAGGCGGCAGTTGTGATGAAGGTGATGATAAAAATTCCATACGCAACTAAGTCTACAGGATTTTTCGCTGAGATCAAAAGGGAGGAGATCGCTTAGCAACGATTTTAATGATAAAAGTCCGCCGTTGGCGGACTTTAGTATGGCAATTATTCCAGCCTACGGCTCGAAAATAGTGCGAAAGTAATCCGAAAAATTAGTTGCGAATTTGAACAGGCATGAGTAAATAAGTCATTTTGGTTGCGCCGATTGGTACAAGCACCGCAGGGCTGGTGGGATTATTAAGCTGGATTTGAATTTCATTACTAGGTAGAGCCTTTAAGCCGTCAAGTAAATATTTGACATTAAAGGCAATTTCTACGTCTTCACCCGAAACTTGAGCGGGCAGAGATTCACGACCTGCGGCAACATCAGGCGCTTCGACAGAGAGCGAGATTTCTTGACCTGTAGAGTCGATTGTGATTTTGACGATGTTATTTTTTTGGTCAGCAAGAACAGCGATCCGTTCTAGAGCCGATAGGAATAATTTGCGCTCTAAAGTCACTTTACGGTCAAATTGACTAGGGATCAATTGACGATAATTAGGATAAGTGCCATCTAACAACCGTGAAATCAAGATTTGATTAGCACTCTGGAAGATCATATTTGCACGATCAAACTTAACGGCGATCGCCCCTTCCGTTTGTTGATTAAGCATCCGCTCCAGTTCACGCAAAGCTCGGGCAGGGATAGTTACTTCCAAATCCGTCGTTACGGTATCACCTGTAACAGGTGGCTCATCGGCATCTAAAAAGCCTGTCTGCACCACCGACAATCGATGTCCATCAGTTGCCGCAAACTCAAGGCGATCGGCGCTTGCAGTTAGATGCACACCTGTAAGAATCCGCTTACTCTCATCCGCTGAAGTTGCAAATAAAGTCGAGGCAAGCCCACTTAACATCGACTCAACTGGCAAATAGGTAGTTTGACCATCTTCACCAATTTGGGGTAACTCAGGAAACTCCTCAACAGGTAAGCCATGCATTTGGTAACGCCCCGAACCGCAAACGATTGACACCATCGTGTTTTCTTTGTCCACACTGATCGTGATGTCTTCGTCAGGCAAACGCGAAACGATATCATTTAGTAACTTCGCGGGTAAAGTAATCGCCCCGGATTCTACGACTTGAGCCGAGAAAGAAACCTGAATCCCCAGATTTAGATCAAAAGCAGTCATGCCTAAGCTTTGGCTGGAACTATCAGCATCTAATCGAATATTTGCCAAGATCGGGTGTGTGGGACGAGATGCGACGGCTCGACCGACAAGGGCAAGATGAGCAGAGAGTTGGTTTTGAGGACAGACTAGTCTCATAATTTGAGGAAAGTTAAGCTAAGTGATGGGTGATAACTAATGAGACAGCGATAGATTTTAGCTGAAGTTCTGAGAAATTAAGTGGCAATTTTAAGCTTTAGACTTGCGCGATGAGAGTTGAGATTTTACAAATTTTACTTACAAATTTTACTTACAAATTTTACTTATAAATTTTACAAACATTCGATTAATTTTGAGAAACTTTTCGAGATTAGGGTTTTGTGTTTTAGAGCACAGATAAAAATTTTTAAGAGATTTGAATTTTGGAAACCTTTAAAAAATGAAAAAAGATATAAAAAATATTTCTTGGTGTAAGGCTCTAAAAGTTTTTTAATTAAAGCTTTTTAGTTTTTTGATTTGTGGAAGCCAATCATACCATCGTTGGAAATTTTTGTAATGCTCAAATAAAATCTTAATTTTCGTTATTTTTTCGTTTCAACTCTTTATTACTCTTTAAAGAATAAAAAATCTAATATAGTAGTAGTAGGGGCTGTGGAAAATGTGGATAACTTTAAGAAAAGTATATGCAATCAGTCTTATAGCATTTTTTACCTGTGGAAAACCCTGTGGAAAAAGTGGCTAGTTTTCCACAGGGTATAAATACCTATTAAAAGTTATCCACATTTTACACAAAGTTATCCCCAGAAGTTGCCTACTTATCCACAAGTAGATTTGAGTTTTCCACAGGTTTTCCACAGGCAGAGTGGGAGTATGTTGATTTAAGGATGGACAAATAGTTAAATAAACTGTAAAAAAATTTATGTAATTTATATGAATTAGTGACTTTTGATTAATAAATTTAATTGAAGATAATAAATAAATTTAATTAAATTTTAATTAAATTTATTTATTTGATCTGAAAGTCTATGGCGATCGCTAATTACTCAGCCTAAATTTAGAGCTGACCTTGGCAACTATACTGAAAATATCTTGATCTTTATCTTGAGCTTTAATAATTTTTAACTAGGTCAAATTAATGAAATCAACGACGATGACCTCTGTTGAAATTCTTGCCTACTACCGCCAAATTAGTAAAGAAGTATTTACTGTGGTTGATTTAGAGACAACAGGGGGCTTGGGAAGCCGCGATCGCATTATCGAAATTTCGGTGTTACAAGCTACCCTCAAGAGTGGAATTGATCATTTATTAACTGATCTGATCAATCCTCAAATTCAGATTCCTCAGCAAATAGTTAGATTTACAGGTATATCTCAACCTATGGTCGAGAATGTTGCTAGTAGCGACAAAATTTTGCCAAATTACTTGCCATTGTTACAAACTGGTATTCTCACCGCTCATAACTTTAAATTTGACTATTCCTTTTTGCAAGCTGAATATTCTCGATTAGGAATTGATTTTACCCCTCATGCTCAACTCTGTACTGTCGAACTATCTAGGCTTTTGCTGTCTCATTTGCCATCGCGATCGCTGCCAAATTTAGTTAAATATTACGGTTTTAATGTAGGAAAATCGCATCGGGCTGAATCTGATGCGATCGCTTGTTGGTTACTGCTAGAAAAACTTTTGATCCAAATTCAAACGTCAGATGATGCAGAAATATTAAATCTGATTGGACAACAGTGGCTGTCACTAAAGGATATAGCGATAATTTTACAACTTCCGTTGAGTAAGGTGGAATCGCTTTTGGCAAATGCTTCGATAAAATCTCGATTATCTAGTTATAGAAAAATAAAACTATACCAACGCGGCAGCGTGGAGAAGTTAGTTGATGAGATTAGGCAAGAGTCTAAAAAAGAGATAACTGAACAGCTTTTGTTTCCTTTTTAAAATCTTTGGGAGGCTTTTTTTTTGGGGGGGAAGATTTATTTTGAGACTGTTCTTTTTTGGATTTGGGGGAAGTAGATTTATGAGGTTGAATTTCTACATGAGCAACTAACCATGTCCTTAAATTAATTGCTTGCAAACTATCTAGGGCATCTAAATTTAATGCTTCAGGAAACAACGGCGGATTTCGCTCGACTATCCATTCCGCCCGTCCGATCCCAAAAGGAATTGGGAAATCTGGCATTCTTGCTAAATAAGGTAAAACATTTTCTTGATTACGAAATACTGATCGCTGTTGCTCTAATTGCTTAACACGCTTTTGTCTAGCCTGTTTGTAATTAAGCATCGGTGGTGGGTAATCATATATTTCTAAATTCCCGCCTAATTTCTCGATCTTGACATCCATTAATTCAGGTAACCAGCGTTTGATGAATTTACCTTCAGGATCGCAGCGGGCGATCGCTACTTCTCCAGGATTATAAATTCGTGTCCAAGATTTATCTACACAGTGGGTTACGCCTGCCTGCATAGCCCATTGATAATGATCGATCGCACAGTCTCCATCTAGCAAATGTTGCATAAAATGTAATGCTCCGTAACGCCAATCGATTTCCAATAGATTAGTTAGAAAACTGGAATAAATCGCCCGACTCCGAAAGTTTAACTCTTTCCATCCGCCCGTTGCGAGCAGACATCTGGCTGCCGCATCAATAATCGGAAATCCTGTCAATCCTTGCTGCCATTGCTGATAATGCGTTTGATTAAATTCCCAACCGTCTTGATCAAAAATTGTATAGAGCGATCGCACTTCTAGTTGGGGCATATAGCGAAATCTCTGATGAAAGCCGCTTCCCCAGCGCAGTCGTGAAATTAACTGTTTGCTACTGCGCTGAATGCGAATATCCCGAACCTTAGTAAATGCTTGAGCAAACTGTACGCATTCCCGAATAGAAATTGCCCCAACTTTTATATATGGACTTAGAGCAGTAGTGACTTCGGCACTGGGATATGAAAGTTGCCAATAATAATTTTCCGCTTTAGTATCGAAAAACTCCTTTAAAAGTACTCTCGCTGCTTCCGTTCCTCCTTCGGGAATCGTCTTGTTATCTGGAATATGTCCAAGCTCTTCTAAAGTCGGTAAATTTTTGCTGTTAATGTGATTTGGAACATCTACTCTCTGAGGCATCGGTGCGATCGCCGCGCTCATATCCTCAAACCATCGCTCTCTATAATTAGGATAAGCAATCAGTTCGCTAATACTTGCAGATGGCTCAAACCAACGGATTTTCATTTGGCGCTCTGACAAAGCTGCGTTAATTTGGGCATCACGTACTCTGCTATAAATGCGATCGCAATCTGTATAAGCATATATTCCATCTGCTTGAGTTTCTGCAATCAGATTCGGTAATATCTCGACAGGATTGCCGATCTTTAAAATTAATTTTCCCCCTAATTTCTGCAAATCTAAATCTAAAGCCTTCAGGCATTCCAAAATAAAGGCGATTTGGGCGGAACAAGCTTCAGGATGATCAAAAAGCGATCGCTCAAAAATATAAACAGGGATTACCTGTCCTCTACACGTTGCCCGATATAGAGGTTCATGATCGTAGATGCGTAAATCCTGTCGAAACCACACAACTGTAAGCGGCATATGTTTAATTAAAGTTTAGGTGATCTCTAACAATAAAAGTACCCGATTTATTAAAACCAAAATGTTGTTATGCCTTGCTTCGCGCGGCACAACCACCGTAAAATCTTTCTAATAAATCGCCTTAGTTAAATTGTAACTAATCAGGCTTGATAAAAATCTGTACTGCTAACTACTCCCTTCCCACTATAGAAATAGACATACAAAAACAAGGATTAGCGTTGCGGCGCAAAGCGCCGCAAAGTCTGATTTTTCACTGGGAAGGGAGTATGACCTTTGAGCAGAACTTAAGATTTCTTGATGTGGTGACGCGCTTTTAATAATTTAACTGTCTCTGGATCGGCATCCTTACGCCAGATAAGGCGATGCCCTTGTAGTTCTGCACAATATTCTATTAACCTTTGTTGCCAGCTTTGCCAATGAGAAATTTCCTGCATATTATCTAATAATCTCCAGTTTTCTTCTTGTTTTGTTAATTTGGCAAACTTCTCATACTGTGGATAATCAGGCAAGACATAAGCATCTTTGTAATGGAGTACAGGGGGATTATCAGAATTATGATGGTCGCGATAGCGAACGTGCAAATCTCGGAGATCGATTTGCATAGATGCTTGCATCTTGGGATGCGGGTCGAGATCGAAATCTGGATAAAATAGATAGCTGATTTTGGGCTTATGAAGATGAAACTTAATCAGAGTGGCTCCATCCATTCGACCTATGGTGCGACTGGCGCAGCCCTCATAGAGGCGCAGCATCGGATCGAGACGCTCTAAAGCAGAGACATGGATATAAAGCGCTTGGCGATCGCGTCTTCCGATTTTACTGTTTTGACAACAAGTTGCAATGAAACCTTCGCGACCCAAATTAAAAAGCAACAGGTCAGCAGTGGTGCAAGCGGCTTGATAAGAACCAAATAGCGATTTAATATCATTTTGGTATTCTCGCGAAAGTTGGCTAAGTTTGAGTCGCTTGTAAGGATTATCAAAATTACTTAGAGCAAGAAATACCAGAATATCTTGCCGTCGTCGATCAGCGATCGCATCCCATTCGTCTTGATTAGTTGCCTTCACAATTAGGGTAAATGCGCGGCGAACATTGCCAAATTCAGCGATCAAAGGTTCAAAATTTCTTAATTCTTCCCCAAGAGGTAATCTACCACGTTCGGTATAGAATGCCATTAATGGCGTAAGCATCTCTTGATAATCTTCAAATCGTTTAGAAACTAGTCTAATTCTGGGAGTGATTGCACGGGAGCGGAAACGTGATGCCCGAAAATTTTGTGCCTGATCTTCAGAACGAAACACAAAATATATGCCGAGTGCAACAGGAATAGAGTCTACTCCTAGGACTTGATCAATATAGAGCTTTAGTTCTTCTTGCTCGAAGTATTTTTGAAATGTGTTACGACTGCTAACTATGCCGTCACTATAAGCAATTTGACCTTGCCCAATATCACTGATTAGAACTTGGGCAGAGACAATAAGAACATTTTGAGATAGTTCCCATGCTTTAATTAGTGCTTCTCTACGTTCTGTAGGATTTTCGATGACATTAATAACATAACCACAATTGACTATATGGGCTGTTGTTCTGTCTGTATGGGGGCGATAAAATGGATCCCAACCTGTACTGGTGAATCCGCGATCGCTAATGCGTTTAATATCTTCGCCATGACCACAGCCATAGTCAAAGAAAATCGAACCTTCAGTAAATAATCCTGCCTCTAAAGCTAGACGGACTGGCTTTGATAAGTCGGGACGATGAATAGCAGCTTTGTGGCGATCGATTTTGGGCTCAAATTTAAGTTGCGGGTTGCGAATAACTGTATGTCCTTCAATTTTTACATTGAATTCTTGTAAGCGTTGCTCCCATCCATTTCGAGTTCCGATGGTACGAGTTTCTCTAAGCAGTCCGATCTTTTCTTCTTGTCGGGTCAGTTCAGCAAATTCTTGATATTTGGGGTAGTCGGGTGTGATAAAGGTGTCCTTACGATGAAGGATTGGAGGGTTATTTGAAGTGCTGTAATCTCGTTGCTGAGTTGTTCGTAACTCTAAATTAACTTGAATGCTGGTATGTAAAGCAGGATGCGGATCGTTATCAAAATCGGGGTAAAGTAAGTAAGATATTTTGGGCTGATCATAGCTGAACTTAATTAAGGTAAAGGTATAACAGCTAGGCAATAAAATTCTGGCTGGTTGCTCGTAAGCTTGTAGATCGCGATCAAGATGATTAAGAGC
Source organism: Pseudanabaenales cyanobacterium (assembly GCA_038230875.1). Lineage (GTDB taxonomy): Bacteria > Cyanobacteriota > Cyanobacteriia > Pseudanabaenales > Pseudanabaenaceae > Pseudanabaena. The sequence continues at coordinate 7,363 of JBBRMK010000091.1, read as the reverse complement.
AGAGATATGAACATAAAGGGCAGCAGGAAGTTTTTTGCCAATTCTACTTTGCTTGCAGATAGATGAAATATTTACCGTTGGGCTAGGGCAATGGAGATTCATCTCTCTACTTTACATTCAGAACTTTCCACCTCTTTCATAAATTTCTCAAAAATAATCATATCTTTTAGTGCAAGATAAGAATTAGCCTGCTTCCCACAGATGCGAAGAATATCTCTCCCACAACTTTTTGACGTAATCCCTACAGATTGTTTATCTATCCAAATACAATATTGATTTCCTTCAAGATACTTCTTACCATTTGAGGATTCTCTACCAAAGATATGAACGACTTTTTGAATAACTTTTGCAAGTTCCCATTTCTTCTCGTGATACCTAATGTTATTAGCAAAATTAGATGTAGATCTATCAAGGATATCTAAAAGCTCAGATATAGTAGTTGGAGGCTTTGTCTTTGCTTTAGCCTGTCTATGAACAACCTTAATCATTCGATCTGGAAAAAGCTCATAAAGATAAGTAAGAAAATTATCTGCACTCATAGCCTTCTTATGCCAAATGTCAATATCTTTTGGTTGGAAATCTTTTAGATTATCTGTAACAATAATTTCTGCTTCGCCAAATACAGCACAAGCCATAACATGCCTGTCTTCTAGAGAATTGGTCATAATCTGTGCCAATTCATCAGGCGGACTCACCATTGCTTCAGGAAAAGCTTTTTTAATTTTATTTTCAAAACTAGTAGCTTTTTCTAACGACATCCTTCCATCCTTCACGAGATTAGATGTAGCGTCACTAAAAATTTTTTCTGACCAAATAGGTCGGTATAGTCCTTCTTCAGCAGCGCATAAAAGAGTATCGCGTACGTAAAAAGGATACAAGACGCATGAGTCGAGAACAGCAGAAATTCTGGACATAAAGCTAGGGCGAGTTTAGAATTTACCCCAGTATACATTTGTAAAAGGCTACGGTATGACTGAATAGCTAAAGACTAAGCGTCATAAGCCCCTTCTTCTTCACCCATCTGGATTAATTCATCCAAAATTCCTGCACGTTTACGATCTCTTGTACTCTTGTAGTCAATAACGTCTTGAAGACGAATGCGGTGATGCGTCCCTACTTTTTGGCTAGAGATATCATTGCTTCGGAGTAAGCCCATAAAAAACGGGCGTGAAACATTCAAAATATCTGCTGCCTCTTGCGGTGTTAACTCACAATCACTAGGTAAGAGAGAAATCTTTTGCCCAGTTGCCATTAATTGCACAGTCTGCTTGAGAATCAGAAAAACTGGTTCAGGTATAGCAATTTCTTGTCCATTACTACCTATCAACATAGGCTGTACAATGTTTGCCTCTATTTGCTCTTGTAGCCTTCTTGTAGAAGCCACTTCCTGCATGTGCTTGATTGTGGAAGTATTCAAAATTAGATCTCTTATCATAATTACACCATCTAAGTGTACGAGCCAAAAATGGCTTTGTTTAATCAAATGTTGATCAAGGTCAACTGTGATTATCCTACACTTATACCATAGCAACCCCCTATAAGTGCAATAACTGTAATAAGTGCAATATCTGGAACATTATTTATAAATATCAGAGAAGTCTAAACATGAAAAGCATCTAAAATGTTGAGGCTAATAGTTTTTGTCCTTATGATCAGCCAACTTGTTCTCGAAAATACCACCCAAAATCCAGTTTTATCGCCAGTTTTTGCAAGACATGAGACGTTTCACCCTCGATTTGGCTGGCTCAAGAAAGGATTTGATCAGATTTCCCTGAATCCTAAGATTTTCTTGGATGAGGATGCACATATCAAACTTGGTGTGGGCAAAAATATGGCAAAGTCAATTCGCTACTGGTGTGGGGCATTCAAGTTAGTTAACGATCTTCAGGCAATTGATTTTGGTAGCCAGTTGCTTAGCGAAAATGGATTCGATCCTTATATGGAAGATCCCGCTTCACTATGGTTGCTGCATTGGAATTTGCTAAAAAATCTGTCTGGACAGCCCTGTATGGCAACGGCTTGGTATTATACATTTTTCTTGTTGAGACAAAATGAGTTTACGCAAGAAAGCCTGTTGAATGGACTCAAAGACTATTGCGATCGCCATTTTAGTAACCGTATCGCTGAGTCATCGCTCAAAAAAGATGTGACTTGCCTTTTGCGGATGTATGTAAAGCAGGAGACAGGGGTGAGCTTGAACGAAGATAATCTCGATTGTCCCTTTGCTGAATTGGGATTAATTGTAGGAGACTCGCGACATTTAGGCTTTCGGATCGGACAAAAGCCAAACTTGCCGCCTGAAATTATTGTGGCAGTTTGCCTAGACTATGCAAGCGGGGGAGGGCAGCAAACAATTTCTATATCCCGTCTTTTGTACGAAGTGGGTAGCCCAGGTATGGCTTTTAAGTTGACAGAGAGCGCTTTGTGCGACGCGATCGAGCAGGTAGCAAAGGTGGAAAAATCTATTTCTTTTACAGATAGCTCAGGATTACTGCAAATGTCGTTTACTAAAGACCCTGCAAAACTATGCCAAACGCTCTTGAATAGGTACTATGGATAAGCTCAAATATCAATTATGGTCAAATTGCTCTCAGAATATTTCAGCCTAAATCGTCGCTATGCGCGCTCAGTCAACCTAGAGCGAGATTTTGACTCGCTTGAAGCGGTGCAGGGGTATATCCTGACGGAGCGATCGCTTTATGCGCTCAAACGTATCTTGGTCGATCCGACAGATGCAAATATCACCCGCGCTAAGACCATTACAAGTGTTTATGGAACTGGCAAGTCTGCCTTTGCTGATTTTTTATCTAGTCTTTGCGCTCCAGCATCAAACCCTGTTCGAGAATTAGCTTTAGAGATCGTCCAAAAATCTCTCGAACCAAATGACTATGAGACTTTGATTGCTAATTTACCAGAGAAAGGATTTTTTAGAGCGATCGCCACTGCTCAACGCGAACCGCTGACACATACGATTATTCGAGCTTTAGACTTTGGCGCAGATAGATTTTGGGGAAAGAAGCGCAACAAACCTGATTTAGCAAAAAGACTTAGGGATCTCTCGATTGAAATAGAGGTAGGTAAGTCAGTTGCCAATATTGATATTTTAGCCCTCTTAAAAGAGGTATTACAAAAAGCTGAAGCCCCAGTCATTCTATTAATTGATGAGTTAGGAAAAACCCTTGAATTTGCTTCAATGCATCAAAGGACAGAAGACCTTTATCTGCTCCAACAAATAGCCGAGTTGAAGCCAGCTAAAGGACAGACTTTTTATCTTGTAGGAATGCTGCATCAAGCGTTTGCCGATTATGGCGATCGCCTTGCTACTGTGCAACGAAATGAATGGTCAAAAATTCAGGGGCGATTTGAGGATATCGCTTTTAGTAATCAACCTCGCCAGATGGCTAGACTGATTGGACAAGCAATCCAGAATTCGCTGCCAGACAAACTGTCAAAGCGTCTAAAATCGGAGGCAAAAGATTGGTGCAAACAACTTACAGCGATTGGGATTAGCGATATTTCCCCCGACTTGCTAGCTGCTACCTATCCATTGCATCCGATTACAGCATTAGTGCTGCCAGTTCTTTGTACAAACTATGCTCAGAACGATCGCTCTCTATTTACTTTTCTCACTAGTTCAGAGCCATTTTCATTCAAGCAGTATCTAGATGAAACCGAATTTGATGGTGGTCAGATGCCATTATTAAAGCTCGATCGAATCTATGACTATTTCATTGAAGCTATTGGAGCAGGATTTGGGTCTCGTCCTCAACTGCATAAGTGGGTAGAGATTCATAACCAGATTAGCAATTCACGATCGCTAAAACCAGAAGAGCAAGCGCTTCTTAAAACTATTGGTATCCTCAATCTAATTGATTCAACGGGCGAACTGCGTGCCTCACTTGATTTAGTCAAACTAGCTCTCTGCGATCGCCCCTTTGATACCGCTAATCATCAGCGCATCGAAGTTCTAATCGAGCATTTTTCCAAAAATAAAGGCATTCTCAATTATCGCAAGCAGGTTGACGAACTGCGAATTTGGGAAGGAACAGATTTTAATATTGAAGTAGAACTGAATGGTTTGATCGAGCAAGACCGCACCGCTCTTGTGACCATGCTTGCTTCAACTTTTTCTCTCAAACCCGTAATCGCCCAGCGTCATAGCTATCAAACAGGGACAGTGCGCTACTTTGAGCGTCGCTACCTAGATAGTACGGTGGACTGGTCAAAGCTTAACTGCACTAACAATAGTTACGATGGATTGATTGGCTACTGGGTAGATGCTCAAGTACCTCAAAAAGTTCCTAAGCGCACGGGAGACAACAAGCCCTTGGTTGTTTTGACAGCAGGGAACTTGAACTTATTAAAAATCATGGCAGCAGAATATTCTGCATTGAAAAAGTTACAAATGCGTCCTGAGTTGGGAAATGATGTCGTGGCAAGACAGGAGGTGCGCTATCGCTTGGGTAAAGCCGAGCAGTTACTTGATGCCCAGCTAATTGGATCTTTCGATCTTTCTAAACCCGAAAGCAGTTGCTGGATGGTAGGTAAACAGAAAGCGATCGCTAGTATCCAAGATTTCAATGCCCAACTATCAGATGTTTGCGATCTGGTATACGATCGCAGCCTAAAAGTTTGGAATGAACTGATCAATCGTCGTGAACTTACCTCCCAAGCTGTAAAAGCAATGAGGCTGTTGATTGAGGCAATGTTAGATTGTAGCGATTTAGAGCGTCTAGGACTTCAAGGCTATGGTCCTGAAACAAGTATCTACGAGTCGATGTTGCGAGAGACGGGTCTTCATCGCAATGAGGATGGAATTTTAGGCTTTTATCCACCAAAGACAGAAAATGTCTTAGCGGTATGGGATGCCATGGAAAACTTCTGTACTGGTAAATCTTCTGGCGCGGCTGAGAAGCCTGAAACCTTTGATCGCCTTTATCAAGAACTCGAAGCCCCTCCTTACGGTGTAAAGCGTGGGGCGATTCCGATTTTGCTGGCTGCTTTACTTCTCTATCATAATGATGATATCAGTATCTATAAGGATGGAACCTTTATTCCTGTTTTGGGAGCCGAACATTTTGAACTATTGGTTAAGCATCCCCAACGCTTTTCTGTGAAGTATTTTGAAATTGTGGGCTTGCGATCGCAAGTATTCCGTGAGCTAGAAAATGTCTTGCGATCGACAAATTCTCAAAACAAGAATCAAAATCAGAACAAAAAAGCACCCGCCAATGTTCGCAATGCCACGATGCTATCAGTGGTGAAGCCCTTGTTCCAATTTGTGAAGAAATTACCTGCTTACACCACCAAGACAACACGCATTAGTAAAGAAGCTCAAGCCGTTGTCAAAACCTTGCAAATGGCTCAAGAACCAGATGTATTACTGTTTAAGACTTTACCGATCGCATGTGGACTGGAGGCGATCGCTCCCAATCAGGCTGATGATGGAACCACTGCCAAAAAATTTAAAACCCAGTTAGTCCATGTTTTACAAGAGGTGCAAACCTCTTACGATTGCTTGTTAGCGCATTGCCAGAGTCTTTTACATGATGCTTTTGCGGTGCGGCGTGATGATGAAAAATTGCGTGAAGATTTGCGCGTGAGGGCAAGTTATTTAACAGGAAATTGTTCGGAACGGATGTTAAAGAGTTTTGTGATGGCTGCTGCCGATGAAGCCGTAAGCGATCGCCAATGGTTAGAGTCTTTGCTGATGATTGTGGCGGATAAGCCTGCGGAATCTTGGACAGATGCAGATATGAATAGCTTTGAACTCAAATTGAGCGATCTCGCAAGACGATTTATTAATCTTGAAGCTTTGACAAAGGGCATGGAAGTATCTCAACATCAGGGCTTTGATGCGCGGAGAATTACGATTTCTCGTCCTGATGGTCATGAGGTTCATCGCTTAGTTTGGCTCGATCATGAAGATAGCGATCGCCTTGAAGTATTGGTTGATAAAATCTTGAACGGTTTAATGATTGAAGAGGAAGATCGCTTGCAACAAGCATTAATCGCTAAGTTGGCTGAGAGAGTTTTAAATAAGGAAAGTGTATGATAGTAAATAAGCCCTTGATAAGTACTTAAGGAATAAGCTGTGATGGTTCTAGCCTTAGAGAGAAATCGCGATCGCCATTTTGCCCATGAAGCTATATCTTGGGAACAGTTTAAGTCGATTCAGATAGGTTTTGAGAACGTCCCCAATCTGCGTTTAATTTATTGCGAAGGAATGTTAGAACTTATGGGGATTGGCAAGGCACATGAGATGTACACCAGCTTATTAGGCAGTTTGCTCACTGCGTATTTTGAGATTTGTGGTATTGAATTTTTCCCTAGCGGTTCCTACAGTCAAATTATTCCTAATGTCACAGAATTTCAAGCCGATCTTTCCTATTGCTTGGGTACGGATAAAGATGTTCCCGATCTCTGCATTGAAGTTGTAATTACTAGCGGTAGCCCTAGCAAGTTACGCAAATATCAATTGCGCGGTGTGCCAGAAGTTTGGTTTTGGGAAGATGGGGCGATCGCAGTTTACTGCTTACAAAATCATCAATATGTGAGAATGAACCAGAGTCATGTTTTACCAAATTTGGATTTAGCGTTGTTATGCCGTTGTCTTTTGATGAGTTCTCCCCTTGAAACTGTACGGGAGTTTCGCAGAAACGTAATGTCTGTTTAGCTGACAAGCTATACTCATAATATTCAGCAGCGAAAAAAAAGCTATGCTCCAAACTTTAACTAACGTACAAAGTAAGGCAGAAAATCAGTATCTGATTAAGCAAGCTGTAACTTGGGAACAGTTTAAAACCTTGCAATCCGCTTTTGACGAGATTGGCGGAACACAGATGACTTATTGTGAAGGAGTTTTAGAAATCGTGGGTATTGGGCGATTGCATGAAAAGATTACGGCTCTGCTCGGACTATTGCTAGGAATGTATTTTGGTCTCAAGCGTATAAGCTTTGTAGCTACAGGGGCATATACACAGCAATTAAAGGGCAGTACTGAATTTCAGGCTGATTTGTCTTATAACTTTGAGACAGAAAAGGATATTTCTGATTTGTGTATCGAGATTGTGGTGACAAGTGGTGGCACGAAGAAGCTGAGAAAGTATCAATTAATTGGTGTGCCTGAGGTTTGGTTTTGGGAGGATGGCAAGATTAGTATTTATCGGTTGCAGGATGCTGAGTATGCAGAGGTTGCATTCAGTGAATGGTTGCCTGAGTTGGATATTAGCCATTTGGAGCAATGTTTGTTGATGGATTCACAGTTGGATTCGTTTTTAGCTTTTCAGGAAAGGTATCAATAAAAAGGGATAAATAAAATGACACAAGCTACTGCATCAAAATCTCAGTTAAATGATTTATA
>JBBRMK010000090.1:0-19789 GCA_038230875.1 Pseudanabaenales cyanobacterium | reverse complement strand
TTGGTCGTCGCATTAAGATTTCGGGCGCTCAATGGAACAGAGTAAATGTCCCTCAAGTTTTGAAACACCGCTGTGCCTATCTCAATGGCTTACTTAATCATTCTGAGTATTTATACTCAGTGCATAACTGAGATGCTCCCATCGATCGGACTTGTTAGAACGATCCTTGCTCGTAACTTTACCTGTTATTTCTGTGGACTCAAGACTTACAGAGCAAGAGCTACAGAAAAAGGTAGATATAGTTTTGCCTAGGGTGTTTGGATCATTATTAACTGCTTTAAGTAAAGGAATTTCTAACTTGCCAACCGTAAAACCGCTAGCCTTACCTAGAATGGCAGATTTTGCTAAATGGGCAATGTCTGTTGAAACGGCATTAGGTTTTGAGGCTGGTTGCTTTATGCAGGCATACGAGCTCAATCGGGCGATCGGGCATGAGGAAGTTTTAGAAGCTTCACCAGTTGCCATAGCCGTTCAAAGGCTTATGACATCGAGAGACATTTGGAAAGGATCAGCTACCGAACTATTAAAAGAGTTAGAGAAATTCACTGATGAAAAGACTGTCAAATCCAGATCTTGGTCTAGCTCATCGAAATCGCTTGGAAAAATAATTGCTAGAATTGCGCCAGATTTAAGGGGTATAGGAATTACTGTCCATCAGTACAAAGGAACTAATGGTAAACGCTTTATTGAACTTGAAAAGCAAGTAAAGTTAACGCCACAAACGCCTCTAATGCCACAAACGTCTGATAATGATGAGTTTTTTTAGCGGCATTGCAGAATTGACAAGGGGAACTCAACCTAATAGTGGCATTTTCAAAGATTAGGTTCTCAATTGAATATTCTGTAATAGTGTTTGTTAAACTACTTCAGGCAAGGGATACTTAGATTCTAAGCAGTGCTTGTGGCATGAGTGGCGTTTCTATGTAACGCAAACTTTTGAAGCAGTTTTTAAATTCAAAAGGGACGAGCTGGTTTATGGGGTAGTTGGCATTTCTATAGCCAAAATCTGTAGAAATGAAGTTGGGCAACTCATGGATATTCCATATTTAGCGATCGCTGACGATTGGGAAGCAGATATGAGGTTCTTCTAGCCGTTATTAATGACTACTCTTGTTTTCTTCTTTTGTTTTCTCGGTATGAGCTTTACGAAATAAAACTTGAAGATCCAAATATTCAAGTTTTTGAAAAAAAGCCTAAGCCAGTTGCGGAAGCTGTGGCAACTTAATTACTGGTAGTAGTAACAATACTTCGGACATTTTTAAAAGCTTGTATCGGTTATCCACTATAGAGATTTATCCTGCTTGTGATTTAATTAGCCGTTAGCGTTTAGGCAAACAGCCAATTACATCACGCAGTTGTTAGAAACGCTACCCTGTAATGCTTATGACCTCGTTCAAAAAATGTCTGAAGTATTGATTAACATTTCTGCGTTTATTCCTAAGAAGCGACATACTCAAGAGCTAGCCTAAAAGCTTGAATTTCTTTTTCTGAATCTGGAAACCAAAAATCTCCATCTCCCGTGTCTTCTGGCTCATATAGAAGAATGGGTTTATCAAGTATAATGGGATTGCTTATTTTAATACACCAAGCATCACATTCTGAAAAACCACATTCCCGTCTGTATGCATCTAGGTCATCTCCCCTACCATGAGATTCCTTATCAGCAGCAAAGCTATCTTGATCGTACTTGTAAATATTATCGACATTAATCCATCCTTGAAGCGCATGAGCAGGAAAATTTTCTTCATCAAGACCAATTTGTCCTAGAAGTTCTAAGCTTCCCTGTCTCAATTTAGTGGCAAATTCTGGTGATATATCTTCGTAATCTTCATAAAAGCTAAGAGTATGAATCAAAAGCCTATCTCTATACTTAATTCCAAATTCAGTCATACCGAAAGTTATAAATTTAGTATTTTCACCAGTTAAGAGGAAAATAGCATCATCTGGATAAAGAGATAGGGCTAAATGTCTGGCAACTCCTCTCTTATCACGAACTGATAATTCTTTTGGATTAGTTGCTAGTACATTGGTATAGAACTGTTCTATATACTCAGAAAAATTAACAGTTTGTGTTCTATATTTTTCTGACAATCTGACTAAAGTTTTTAAATATTCAGACTTGGACGCGGACATAAAACCAAATCCAAAATTACCACAGTATTCTTTGAATACATTGAAATCCTCTGAATTTAATAACTGAGGAGGATTAACTACCCAACCATTACCATATGCGCTGTAATTCATCTCCCCTTCCTGATTGCTTTTTGTCTCTTTAGATATAGTTTCCACTTCTTCAATAATAAATCTAGACATGAGATAAAATTGCTTTGGCTTCTTCCCTATACCAGCAATTAAAAATACTGTGTCTCCTTTTGTACTGAGAACATCTCTCTTGTCTGTAGATATACTTGGGAAAGTATCATCAATGGCTACATCTACATTGTTAGAATCATCTAACATACCTTCATTAGGTATATATCCCAATTTGTCACAGTTATGATACTGTATCCAAAATTTTGGTTCTATTTTGTCAACTGATTTTTTCTTTCTTGCTGGAGTCCAGATATTACAGTTATATTCTGGATTAATTTTATCAATCCAATCCTGCTCCCTAATCAGTAAGTCATTTTCAGAACATTCTTCGATAATCTCAAATTTGAACTTGATTAATCCGTACTTCAAGAAAGCCGATCTAAGAGGATAACTACCTTGCTGAAGTGCAGCTTCTCTATTTAATCCAAATTTATGTTGTCTCCATCTTTTCTCAATATTGCGAGACTGCCCTATATAAGATTTGCCATTTACTTGATTTACTATTTGATAAATACCGCAAGTCATTTGAATCTCCAAAGTTAAAAATATATGATTTTAAAATAATCCTAACTTAGTAGTAGCCTAGCCCACGAGAAATCAAGGGTTGCAGGCTCTAGTCGGAGTAGCTACAGTACAGGATACGTGTAAAAACTTGCAAGATGACCTTTAAATAATGTCATTAGTAGATTTGATGTTCACTGGAATATCGTGCTTTGAATTCACGGTTTCAAGAGCCTGATTTAGTAATTCATGGCGATGGGCAATCCACAAAACTTTTTGTTTTTTATCAATAAAAAACATTAGCAGCCAGTGACCTGCTGTTAATGTTTTCCCCCATCCTCTAGGTAAACCCAATAAACCCTTAAATGGTGACGAATTTTTCTTGTTGAGAGCCTGTATGGCTTGGTTTTAATGCTCGTATAAGTTTATTGGATTTTCTGCATTACTAACTATTATTGTTCCTGACTTCTCAGCTTGAAAATTTGACATGGCTAATTCCCCCTAATAAATCGCTTGATTATAGCTTAAAGACGAATAAGCCAATCGCACCGCCTCAAATTGATAAACCCATAGATCGCGAACCATGTCATTGCACCGATTAATCTTCCACATCAGTATTTACCGATCGCCTAGCCTATTCGAGCTTGCGCCATTCTCTCATAAAATCTTCCTTGATATATTCTTAAATACTTGCTCCAACGCTGGGGCGGCGGTGTATCGCTATTTTCGTAAGCATCTTCCATTTTCAGCATGATCCTACCCCACAAAAAACACCCAGCGCACCTAGTCCAAACAACATCCCCTCTTGCATGAGGTCGTTCCATCAAATAAAACCACACAACCGCCTAAAACCGCTATCCATTGGAAAAAGGTATGAGGGAAAGGCTTTGAGCTATGGGTAGATATTCCAGAGTTAGCGATCGCCTAGCATTTGGAGTTTCGTAGTTCCTTAAGAAAATCGTCATCATCGATTCCCTCAAAAACTTGCTCCCAAAATGGGTGAGGCTTTGCATTGCTATTTTCATACGCTTGCTTCTGCTTGAGTACGATCGCCCTGATTCGTGCCATTGCCTCATTCTCGATATCCAATCTAGCCAATACGCGGAACGGCTCAAAACTGGAATACAAGCCAGTCTTCAAAGCATTCTGGCTAGAGATCGCTTTGCCTCGCTCAGTCCGTGCGCCAGTGGATTTTTCCCACGGCTTAGTTTTAAGGCATTGTTGGCGGCGGCGCTCTCTTTCAGATTCAGATATTGGCATACAGTTCGTTCCTTGTTCCTTTGATAAAATCACCATGTTTCACAGGTGTTAAAACCTACAAACCCCTGCACAGCGCTAATCTCAGTATCAACATCTGCGTGACCTTCAAACACCTGCAAATTCAACTAAAAAGTAATGCTTACCACATCCTAGCTAAGTTTTTTGAAGGCGTTTAACAGTTTTTCAGCGTGTTTTAGGTGTATCTTTAAAATTTCATGTTCCAGAATATGCCTAGAAACCACGATAGCTATAGCTTTGGTGTTTATTCTACCTTAGCTAAGCCTAAAGCCTACAGCGCTTAAATTAGGCTATAGGCTTAAAACGGTTGCTATGACTGGGTTTTAGAGCGAGTATCGAAGTAAAGCCACTTTTCCCGCCCTCCATCATGGGGTATTCTCCTTAGCCCAAAATCTTTCGCCATATTCTGTTTATTGAAGCGATCGCGAAAACTCTTACTATTGCCTTTGTAACCGCGCTGCTGTGCGATTAAGAAAGCTTCTTGAGTATTCATGCCAGTTTTATCGTTTGAAGTTTCCACTGTCGCGATCGCCACAACTTCTTTAACTGGTAATTTGATTAAAGCTGTGCTGTCATCAGACTCGGAGATCGGTTCATCCAAGATTTCATCAGGTAAAGCTTTTTCAATCGATAAAACTACGACAGGTTCGCTCATGCCGCCATTTGTGTTAGTAGGGAGGGCAAGAATAGAAGTAGTCGAGTTGATGATAAATTCTCTAAGCTCATTCTTAGTTGCAACTAGATCCTCTCTAAGCTCTTCTTTACAAGCAGCGATCGCTTTCTCGATCATTGAATGAATATCAAGTAATGGAGGACTTGTTACAGTGTTACAGCCTGTAACATCAACGTTTAAAATAATTGCTCCGTCATTAATCTGACTTACTAATTCAGTGATGACGCTAGGATATTGCTGTAAGAAATTTGCTAGTGTTATTGGCAATCGAATAACTTTAGTCTCTTCTCCATATTTAGCTTGACTGCTACCTCTTTTCTCTCTCATTGTTACACCGTAACGCTGTTACAAACTTATTATAGCTGTTACATCGTAACGTTGTTACATTAAATTTATAAGCTCTCTGATTTAGTCATAAGTTGTTACAGTGGAACTTGGTAGTCTGAAATACGAAAAATCTCTGATGTGATTTATTGTATTTCAGACTATGCTTGTAAGTGTTCTGAAAAACTTTGTATTTCAGGCGCTAGATTATAAAGTTAGCTTTGAATGTTTTTAGCCGATCGCCAAACGAAGCTGTCCTGTAAATAATTTTGTCGATAAGGATTTGAAGATGTCTGAAGGTTTGTATAGGTTTGAAGCGATCGCCTTTGGCTCTGAGGATATTCGGGTTGAAGCTTTGAAGGAGTTTCTGGGGTATCCCTTGCAGGAATGGGATAAGACTGGTTCGGGGTTTTGGTATTTGCGGGCGGGGCGCGATCACGATGAGGCGAAGGAGACTGCACCGATCGCTGTGGGGTTTTATGCAGAACTAAATGATAAAGCTGATAGTGAAATTAAGGTATATTTGACGGCGACTGAACAGCAGCCGATGATTTATGGGCATTACATCAATCAAGATATCGATCAACAGCCTCTGATGTATTTGCTATTGCCTAAAGATGTGAATGTCGGGCGGGTTGCTTTGGTGTTGCCGACCGATGGCAAGTTACGTCAACGCCAAATTCAGACTTTTGCTTGGGATAGTGATGCACTCAAGGCGCGGTTGGTTCGGTTGCAACTGGAGACGATGCTGGGGGCGAATAAAATTGCTCAGAGTGCTTTGTCTGATTTTGTGCCAGTGGTGGATTGGGTCTTTTATGAACCGATTAAGACGGCTAAGGAGTTGGCGCAAAGGTTGGCGATCGCCACTCGGCGGATGGAGCAGGAGATTCCTAATGCTCACGATCGCGAAGGTGCTGCGGGTTATTTGCATCGGTTATTTGAGAGCTTTAAAAAGGAGTTATTGCCGAATTTAAAGCTGTCGGCGGACAATGAGAAGGATTATAGTTTTGCGGATATTTATGCTCAGACGATCGCCTATGGGTTGTTTACGGCGCGGGTGTTTTTACAAGTTCGGGATAAGAAGCATAATCCGACAAGTTCGACTTATTTCAGGCGTGAGGATGCTTGGGAATATTTGCCTGAAACTAATCCATTTTTGAAACAGTTGTTTAGGGACGTTTCGCAGCAAAGTTTGGCGGAGTTGGGGGATGAGTTGAGTGATGCGATCGCTGAGATATTTAGTATTCTCAGGGCGGCGCAGATGGATGCGATTTTGTCGGATTTTGAGCAGAAAATGAATCGCGAGGATATTGTGATTCGGTTTTATGAGGATTTTTTGACGGCGTACAAGCCGCAAATGCGGGAACGGCGCGGGGTTTACTATACGCCTGAGCCTGTGGTGTCGTATATGGTGCGATCGGTTGATATTTTGATTAGGGAGAAGTTTGGTAAGCCGCTTGGGTTGGCTGATCCAGATATAAAAATTCTTGATCCTGCTTGTGGGACGGGGACGTTTTTGTTAAAGATTTTTCAAGAGATTCATGATCGCTTTGAGAATGCTGAAACTAAATCTCTGATTCAAAAACATCCAAAACTGGGTGATATTTCATGGTCAGATTATGTGCGCGATCATCTGTTGCCGCGGGTGTTTGGGTTTGAGTTGCTGATGGCTCCCTATGCGATTTGTCATTTGAAGTTGGGTTTGTTTTTGGAGGAGACTGGCTATAAATTTGATTCTTCCCGAAGGTTAGATGTTTATCTGACAGATGCTTTAATAAATGCTTTACCTGATAAGCCTAAAATTCCCTTTGAAGAATTTATCGCTAGAGAATCTGAGGAGTCATTAAAGGTAAAAGATGATGAGCCTGTGATGGTGGTGATTGGGAATCCTCCCTATTCAGCAAATTCGGCTAATAGTGGCGCTTGGGCTAAGAGTTTGGTGCAAAATAGTTATTATCCAAAGGATGAGATAAAGGAACAAAATCCTAAGTTGTTATTGGATGACTATGTGAAGTTTATTCGTTTTTCACAATGGCGGATTGATAAGACAGGGAAAGGGATTCTGGCTTTTGTGACAAATCACGGTTATTTGGATAATCCCACTTTTAGGGGAATGCGTCAGAGTTTAGCGAGGAGTTTTAATTGGATTAGGATTTTAGATTTGCATGGTAATTCTAAGAAGAAGGAAACGGCGATCGATCCTGAGACAAAGGTAAAGTCTAAGGATGAAAATGTGTTTGATATTCAGCAGGGTGTGGCGGTTTGTATAATGATTAAAGATCAAGGAGTCTAAAGCTATGACAGCAACTATTGTTGATATTGGTACATTGATTGTTCGCAGTCCTGATATTTGCGGAGATCGTCCGCGTATTGCGGGTACTAGGATGACTGTTGGGCGGATCGCAACTTTGTGGAATCAAGGGTTAAGTGCTGAGCAGATTCAGCAAGAATATTCACATCTCAAGCTAGAGCAAATTTACGCGGCTCTGGCTTACTATCATGCAAATAAAGCTGAGATTGAGACGCTTTTGGCTAAGGATTTGGCTGATTATGAAAAATATCGTCAGATCTTTGCTCAGAAACAAGGTGTGACTGCATGACACAAATCCGTTTTTATATAGATGAAGATATGATGTCTCATGCTTTAGTTAATGCTCTGCGAAGTCGTGGGGTTGATGTTACTACGGTGCTAGAAGAGAGGCGAGAAGGGCTGTCTGATGAGTCTCAGCTTTTATGGGCAAAGCGTGAAAGGCGGGTTATTTGTACGGCTAATATTGCTGATTTTGTGCAATTACATATTCAGTTTGTTGAGGCAAATGAAAATCATGCTGGGATTGTTATGATTGCACAGCAGCAATTTTCAATCGGTGACTATTTGCGCGGTTTGATGAGGCTTATGTCTTCTAAGAGTGCTGAAGATATGACTAATCAAATTCTATTTCTTGGCGACTATTTGAGAAACTAATGTCTGATATTCAACACGCGCATTTGTATGGAACGAGAGAAGCTAAGTATGCTTGGCTATTGAAGCATGATGTTTCGTCTACAACATGGACAGAACTAGAGCCACGCTTGCCATTTTCTCTCTTTACTCCTCAAAATAATGAGCTTTTCCCAGAGTATGAGAAGGGATGGAAAATCTCTGATGCAATGCCAGTTAGTTCCGCAGGGGTAAAAACTAATCGAGATCACTTATTGATCGATTTTGATTTTTTTAATTTGCTAGAGCGTATTGAAAATCTTGCAGGAACAATTATCTCAAATGATGAAATACAGAAATTGTATGACCTTATAGATAGTGACTATTGGAATACTGATAGAGAACGTCAGAAAATTAGAGCAGTAGATTGGCGTACAAACTTTACATCGATTTTGTATCGTCCTTTTGATGTTAGAAGTTTCTTTTACCAACAAAATTTAATAGAAATAGGTAGAGGAGGGGCGGCAACGAAGGTTATGGGACATATGCTCGCAGGTGTAAATTTAGGATTAGTTGCAACTAGACAATTTACTGGTTCGGAGTTCTACCATGTTCTTTGTTCTAATGTACCAGTTGAAATGAAAACTTGTTCTCATGATAGAGGAACAAGTTTTTTTCCTCTCTATAAATACCCTGACGCAAACAATCCTCAAACCTCTGCAATAAAAGAACAACGCCGCCCAAATTTCTCTGAAGAATTTCTCATAGCAATAACCAACAAACTAGACTACACCCCAACCCCAGAAGCAATCTTCTATTACATTTATGCGATCTTCCATTCTCCAACCTATCGCACCCGTTACGCCGAATTTCTAAAAATCGACTTCCCTCGCGTTCCCCTCACCAGCGATGACAACCTATTCAGACAACTAGCACAGCATGGCGAAGCCCTCGTTGCCCTCCATCTGATGAAATCACCAAAACTCGATCAACCCATCACCCAATTTATTGAAAACGGCGGTGACTCTCTAGTTGATGCAGGACATCCCAAATATGCCGATGGCAACATCACGATTAACAAAAAAGGCGACAAATTTACAGACATACCCGAAAGCGTTTGGAACTTCTATGTCGGCGGTTATCAAGTTTGTCACAAATGGCTAAAAGACCGCAAAGGTCGGCAACTCAGCCCCGCAGACATAACCCACTATCAAAAAATTGTCATTGCCCTCAGCGAGACAATGGAGATCATGAAAGCGATCGATGCTGCCATACCCAGCTTTCCCATTGAATAAATTAAGAAAAAAACACCATGACAGAAATCATATTTTTAGTAGAAGAAGACTACATTGATGGAGGCTATACCGCCAAAGCGATCGGAGAGCCAATTTTCACCCAAGCCGATGATCTAGAAAGCTTAAAAGAGCTATTGCGAGATTCAGTGCAGTGCCATTTTGAAGATGAAGCAAAACGCCCAAAACTAATTCGTCTCCACATTGTTAGAGATGAGGTGATTGCAGCATGAAAATACCCAGAAACCTCTCAGGAGAACAATTAGTAAAAGCACTTGCCAAATATGGTTACGTCAAAACACGTCAAACAGGTAGCCATATCCGCTTAACAACCACAATTAAAGGAGAGCATCATATTACTTACTCTTCCCAATCACTCCCCTATCAAAGTTGGCACGTTAAATAACATCCTTAAAGAAGTGGCAGAATATCTGCAAATCACTAGAGATGATTTAATTAAAGAGATGTTTTGAGCGATCGCTATTACAAATCTGCTAATAAACTTGGCGCGTTTCTGTGGATTGCATTGATATAACTGATTAATCCCGAAGCCACACTCTCCTCAGTCGCAGGTGTTGAGTATCCAAAACAAATCTGAAGAGACTTATCACAACTGACCATCGGTAAAATGCGATCGCGCACAAACTCAAAACCCTTCACCTCAATCAATTTCAAAACGATCTGCTCCAAGCAAATAACTCGCCCACATAACCGCTTATAAATTGACTCTGGAATTGCCGCGAGAGCCTGCATACAGTTCTTATCCCCAGTCAACAACAAAAAATCTGCCTGCGATCGCGTTACCACAATTAACGCTGCCTCACCTTCATGAATCCCCTCAACCTGCTTTAACAGGATTAATTCTTCAGTACTGATTGCATCCAATTCAGGATTAACAGGAATGCAATTTCTAACCAAGTCAATTACCTGCGCCAAAATCAGATCGGGATTATCCCCTTGTTTCTTCTGCATCCGTTGGAAAACGAACTTAGCCGTCGGTAAAACTTGCATCTCCGTTTTCTCGATTTGTAAAGTTGCGATCGCCTCATCAAATAGCTGAAAAGCTACTAATTTGTAAGTGATATCGTTATCCAAGAAGCAAACTTTAGCCAAGCGACTCACCCAACCGCCTCAAGCGTCAATCCCAGCATCGTTGCCAAATAATCTTGGTTTTCCTCTCCCAACTTCTCCCAATCAATATTTTTAGCAAGATAGCGATTAATTTGCAGTGGTGCATTTGCCTCTGGTTCAAGGATTTTTAGAGCATTTTTGGCAGTTGCCCAAATAATATTTTTATCCTTTTGATCCTTAGCGCGGTTAGCCCGATTCCAAGAAATATTTAAGGCAACCACACCCGAACTAACACAATCTCTAGCCCCTAGCTCTTCAGCCTTACTAGCTAACTGCTCACCACTCAAAAACTTTTGCCAAAGGTCATAGCTAATCCCTGACTTACCTAGCAATAGTTCAGCAGCAACCTGATTTGCTTCAGACTCATCACTATCACTGCTTTCTAACTCAATTGCCTCATCCACCAAGATCCCATCGCGATCAATATGCCCCTTCAAAATATGTCCTAACTCATGGGCAATAATGAACAAAAGCCTCGCTGGTGAAAGCTCTTTGAGACTAACCAAAATCACAGGACGGTTAGAGAAATAGGCAACCATGCCATGAAACTTATGCACACCAGACGGAAATTCTGAAAAATGAATCACTGGAATGCCATGTAGCCAGCAAAAATCTAATACCCCTTCTAAATCAACTACCTCTTGTTTTGCTAAGATCTGCTGCCGAATTTCCGCCACCGATAGCTCGTCAATTGCTTGATAAGGTGACAAACAACCATAGGAAACCATTTCCGCAATCCTTGCCGACAAAGCACGCGGAATCGTAAGCTGCTCTTTTTTTGTACCAACTTTGAGCTTAAATTTTGGCTGACAGCTTGGCTCAAATACGGGCTTAGTTTCAGCACCTAGTAGCGATCGCAGATCGATATTCAACCGACGGGAGAGATACATCGCTCCCTCAACCAAAACCCCTGAAGTGGCATCGACTTCATCAGTCCACCAATCAGGTAATATTTGCTTTTTAATATATTTTTTGGAAAACCCGATCGCATCTAAGCGATCGTATAGGTCTGACATTTGAAGCTGAGTTTGTGTCATAGCAACCTCCCAACCTGTAATGCTTGAATATTCTGAATGCTAAATTTTAGGAAAGTCTTTGTTCTTTTGAAAACTATTTTCAGAATTAAAGAGCTAGGCATAGACTGTAATTATCACATTTTTATCACCGTCCGTAAATCCCCAAAAGTCCTCCAGATTATGCTCGAAAATGTCATTGCCGAACTAACCCGCAAAGAACGTCCATATTATTTGCTTCAAGGTAGTCAAATAAAAGGCATTGACAACCAATATTGGTTAGTTTTTAAGCACCGTGACTCTGACAGCATTATCAAAAACATCGCCTCGTTTTTTGGACTGGGGGGAAAAAAAGAGACACACCATATCATTCGTATCGATCTACAAAATGCGAAGATTTATCACTATATTCCCAATAAGCCAGACGATATTCCTAGCACTGGGTTACTACGAATTGGCAATGTAAAGAGCATCGAGAAATTTCTCAAACGTGATCGCGTCACCAAAGAGCCATCACTACTAGAAGGCAGTCTCAGAGCCATCAAAGGACAGCAACGCCGCTATAACTTACCCGATGAGCTAAGGAAATACAACATGGCGATCGCTCAGATGCTAGAGCGGAGCGTCATTTATCGCCGATCCACAGCCTATTTTGATAGTGGTGTTCTCAAGTTCTATGAAGAGCCACTGCAATCGATCATTCAAACTGATGGCAAAATCCTATTACTAATGGATTGGCAAGGCTTTACAAAAAAATCTGATATTAATGAACTCGAAAAGTTACAAGACCCTGACTATTGCGCCCAATTTGCTCAACGCACCTTAAAAGAATTTTTGCAAGGACTCGCTGACAAAACCTTTAGCCATACTGAGATTTTGGCGGAGCTTGTACGATTAGAATTTTTGCAAATCAAGCTAGTCAAAATGGAGCAGGGACGCGCCATTTATCACAAAAAAACAGGCATCTTTAGCGATTCCCTCGACAATCACATTCTCCATGAGGGTTCTGACAACTTCACCCGCGCTGCCCATTCTCGCAATGCTGAGAGCGTGACCTTTTTATATTCTTGGGATGACCTCGACCGTGAAGCGATCGCCGAAAGTATTCAACAATTTGAGCAAGAATGGCATCGTCAAGATCTTGCCTTTGACATCAGCTTAGAATTTTTGCAACAAGTCCGAGCCGAAAGAGATCGCCGCGCCCAATTCCAACAACCAAATATTAAAACCATTAGCCCCGATCAGTTTCCCTCTGGTGAAACCACCAAAGTCGAGATTACAGGGGACAACCTCGATCAAGTTACTCAAGTTACAGTCATTGACGATCCGCTAGTCGAAGTCACGATTACAGAACAAACTCAGGATTTAATTAAAGCGGAAGTTGAAGTCTCTCCCAATCATCCACCCCAGACATTGAATGATTTTCGAGTTAGAGATAGTAAAGGAGAAGAATATAAAATTAATCCTGCGATCGCGCCCAAAGTTAGCAATGTTGTCAAAGTTCCAGCTTTCCCTGAAATCATTGGCTTTAAAGAAGCAATTGAAAAAATCCTCGCAGGTGAATATGGCGCACCTAATGACTTTCTTTATTGGATCGCCCAACAACGTCCCAATCAGTTTCGGGTCAAACAGGACAGCTATCTCGATGAGCTTATCAACCAAGAAATTCTCTACGAACATCAAAAGTCAGGCGCACAGCATTGTCTAAGGGTAATGCAAGACTTTGGAGTTGCTGTCTGTGCCGATGCTGTTGGACTTGGCAAAACCCGCTTAGCTGCCGCCGTTGCCTATCTCTACCGAGAGCAAAATCCGCAAGCAAAAATTGCGATCGTGGCGGCTCAAAAGCTATGGTCAAACTGGGAGCGGGAAATGTCCGAATTAGGATTTCGCCGTCAGGATTATGAACTTTTTAATAAAAACTTGATGAGTCGCAAGGGTAGCAAATTTGTAGAGGAGTTTAATCGCTTTGAAGGCGCGGATCTCGTAATTATTGATGAGGCTCACGAAGGCATCCGCAACTTTAACAACCGCATCCATAAGACTTGTTTACAAATCCGTGAGCAAGATCAACGCAATAGCAAACAGCGACAATTTTTATTACTAACTGCTACGCCTTGGAATAACCGCCGCGAAGATATTTACAACATTCTCAGCCCCTTCTTAACCCGTCTGGAAGGCTTTAAAGAAGTAGGCTTTCCTGCGGAAGTTTCACAATGGTTTGAAAGTCGTGAAAGTGGGGTCGAAAATTTCACTGATCGCACTGACCTATTTCGCCGCGTTTATAAGCAACTATTTCTGCAACGTACTCGCCAGATGTTGCGCGAAGCAATGCCAGAAATGAATGTCTATGCTAAACGCCTTGCCGAATGGCTTCCTGTCCAATTTGAACCAAGTACCGAGCAAGCCCTAGAGCAAATCTTCACTCAGTTTGAAACGAATCTCTATATCCCCTTTGCTGACCCATTGCGCTATTTCACGGGTACAGCCGAACAGCGATCACTACTCAAAAATCAGAGGCGATTCTTCCTACAACGTGCTGAATCAAGTATGTATGCTCTACGTCGCACCATTGTCAACTTCAAGATGCGAATAGATTTAATGCGATCGCGTTTAGAAGCAATTGCTCCCGATGCTGAGGGATTGAAAAGCTTTCTTCTTGAACATTATGAATTTAGTAAACCAGTCCAAACCAAAATTGAACTTGACTATGAGGCTGATTTCTTTAGGGAAGATGAAGACTATGAAGAAGAAGAGGAAGATGAAAATACCGATCCTGAAACCAGTAAAGAAACTAAGCGCCAACAACTTCGCACCCAAATTAATAAAGCAACTGATGCTTTAATCGAGCATCCCGAAAAGGCTCAAAAAATCTATGCCCTGATGCTTGCTGCCTGTGAACAGGATTTACTACAGATGGAGCAGATCCAGAACCTGCTTGTCGATGAATTTCTCAAAGACCACAAACGCGAACAGGTCACACAGCAGGTAAAAACCTTAATTAGCCAAGGCAAAAAAGTATTATTGATCTCCACATTTTCCGATACTGTCCTTGATTACTATCTGCATATGTCTAGGGACAGTGCGATCGCTAGTCAAGGTATCGGCATGGCGATCGGTTCCACAAAATCCTATTTCCCAGAAAATGCCAAAAGCCATTTGAACTTTGCGCCCCACAATTTCATCAAATACAATCGCCAAACCAACGGAATTAAGCGTCAACAGCTATTTCGACTCTTTGCCCCTGTCGCCACTTGCAAAAATCCTAGTGATCGCCCTAGTCTATCCGATGAGATCATGGTGCTAATCGGTTCAGAGACACTCTCAGTCGGTCAAAATCTTCAAGATGCTGACTATTTAATCAATATCGACTTGCCTTGGAATCCAATGACTCTAGAGCAACGAATCGGACGGATTGACAGACCTAAACAGCACAAAGCAGAAAACATTGTGATTTACTATGCCAATAGTGAAAGTCAGCTATTAAGGCAAGCAAGCCGCCTAAAAAATCTCAATAAAAAACTCGTTGGCGATCTTGCAAACCCAGATGGTGAAATTTCTAATGTCACAGACGCAAATACTCTGGGCGCTTCAGTTTATGGTGACACCCTTTTTGACGATCCGATCTTGCCAGGATATGTGGACTTCATTCAAAGTCTTGCCAAGGCTCGAAACATGGAGCATGTAAATCTGCAAGAAGAAGTCTATCGCCAGCAAGAAAATTCTCATGACCTATATACTCACCAAGAAATTTTGTATGCCGAGGACTTGAGTAAAAAAATTGCTGAGCTAGGTAAAGACTATCAACCCAATGCGATCGCCTTAGGACAAGTCGGAGATAAGAAAACGGAACCAATTGCTTTAGCAGCTTTAAAAGTCGAATATTTTGACCCCAATGGTGAAGTAATTGCTGAACAAGAACAAAAGATTTTTTGGAACGATCAAACAGGTGAACGTGATGCTTATGGGGTGGCGATCGCCACTGCCTTTAATACTCCTGAAATTAGCGAAGTAATTGCGGCTAATCGGTTACTCACCTTAGCAAGTAATCTTTACAAACAACTAACAAAACTAAAACAACACCTATCCACTGACTTAGCCCAAATCGATACTATTGCCAATATCACTGTCAATTCTGAACGCCTCAGCCAAATTAAAAAGCGCGTTGCTATGTTGTCTAGTTTTCCTCAAGGCGTATCTCGTCAAGATGTCACCGAAACGCTTAAGAAACTTAATTCCTGTAAACATTCTAAGCTGGTTCAAAAATTACTCAAGGACTATACGACTGGGGAAAAGGCAAAACTTGATAATGATGCTTTTGTTGCTCAGCTAGTAGAGGATACTGACAAACTAAATTTATTGGCGATCAATAATGCTAAAGCCTCAAGCTTGCAATTATCCCTAGAAGCACTTCTTCTGAGACTGTGATTTTGTCTTAATTTGGCTATTTAATCTATGATTAAGTCGCTATAAGGTCTAATTGTAAATATTTCGTTTTATAACCCTAATAAAACTTAGCTGCGGTCTTTATCAAACAAAATAAAAAATTTAAACAAGTACACTTTCCTACAAAATAATAAAAAAGCATAGAATTTAAAAACTGGTATAAAATTGGTACAACAATTAATTACATACAGTCTAATCTATACGTGAAGAAAATTATGAGGTTTAGAATCCAACTTTGGGGTAGTGGGGGTCTTGGGTTCAAATCCCAACATTCCGATTTGGTTTCAAGATTTACAGTAACCCTTTAAGCAATATTTAATCAAATAAAGCGATTAGACAGCCTAACTCACTGACTAAACGCTGCATTATGAAAACTTGCAGTAATAACGGATCTATTCAGATAAAAGTCACATTCAATAACTATATGTCTGAAGAAAAAAGAACGGCAGAAAGCGTGAAGGTATTGGCAGGAAATAGTTAGAGCCTACAATAACTATTCGTGTGCATATATCACTTGAGCCTATGATCAAGGAAATAATTCAACATCATAAACATGAAACAGAAAAAACCGAGTAAGACTAAGGCTGCACCCGTTAAACGTAAAGGTTTTATCATTAAACATTTACTTCTATATCATAAACCATTACAACGAATCGCTTTGCTCCTAAACATTACTTTCCATTACTACCGACTTTTTTAATTGAAATATATTTGTAAACCGTAAGCTCATCAGGATCTTTGCTAGAGTCAAATCCTGTTACAACGCTTCGCGCTGCTATAAAACCCAGAAAACTTTTTGAAAGTGCCGCTTCGCGGCACTTTCAAAAAGTTTTCTGTACTACTCAAAGCCTTAACAGGCTGTAAAGCTTATGACAATGCAATATTCCCCAGAAAATTAAATTTTTATCAATTACATCTACTTGCAAGCCCCATCTCTCTAAATAATCGCGATCGCCGCCCGTCAAAATCACTTGACTATCAGGAAATTGCGATCGCCAATCATCTATATAAACTTGTAAGCCAGCTAACAATATCTGCGCCACTCCAGATTGCATCGCACCTATCGTATCAGTTGCCCATCGCGATGGAAGCGTCTCTGGAATCGGAATATCTGGCAAAGCTGATGTGTTTTGATGCAAACTAGAAAACTGCGATCGCAAGCCTGCCACAATCGCGCCACCGACTAAAGTTTTATTTGCATCAAGCCCTGTCAATGTCAGCGCAGTACCCGCATCAATCACTAATACTGGATAACCATAAGTTTCACTTGCACCAAATGCGGCTAAGGCTCGATCAACTCCCATAGAGGCATACAAGCCTTGCAATGGTACATCTGAAGTTGTCAGAATTTGAGTCTGCGGCAAACTATGCCAATAGGTGATGATATGGGGAACTACCGAGGCGATCACAATCCGATCAAAATCTCTAACGGCGAGTTGGGTCTCCAGCATTGGTAATTGATCATGAATACAAGAATATTCTTCAAGTATTTGGCGATCGCCCCCAAAAATTGTCGCCCCAATTCTGGTATTACCGATCGCGATCGCTAAACATTCTTGAGTTTTATCCATCACCCCATCATAAAACCTAGAAAGTACAAGGTAATAAAAGCGTCCCTTTTGCTTTCTGGGTTTGCATAGGATACGATCAGTGAGCGAGAATCATATTCGCAATCTTCGCTTATTAATACTTTCTTTGCCCAATGGACTTTGAGCCAGCTTACAGCCGCTATCCTCTCGCTTCGGTTAACCAACGCCTTGGAGCGCTAATCGTAGACTTTTTAAGTTGTTGGTTTATATCAGAGTTGATATTATCTTTGCTATCGATCACTTCATCTAGCCCTTTGCGCTTCTTCACATTTTTAGTAACTTGGTTCCTATTTCGTGTGTTGGTAGCCGCCCGCGCTCAAGGTCAAAGCTTTGGCAGATGGCTAATGAGCATTCGGGTCATTGATGCCGATTTTGGTAAAACCGCAGGATTTGCCGCATTTCTTAAGCGCGAAATTTTTGTATTTATTTGCTCACTATTTTTGATCGAAACCATTACCTCAACCTTAATTGTGTTTGCATGGATTCCTTTTGCTGCGGATGCTGCTTTTGCGATCGTGGACAATGAAAAACGGCAAGCCTTTCACGATCGCATTAGTAGCACGATCTCGATTCAAAGCCGTAAAGGATTTGCGATCGATCAAAAATTAGGGAAATTATTTAACCAAGCGGGAAAACAAGCAACTAAGCTTTATGAAAGTCGTCAAGAGCGCGACTCCTATCAAGACGAATATAGCGCCCCACGTTCTAAGCCAAAACGCCGTCCTCGCTCAAAATCTAGACCACCTCAAGACTTTAATCGCGAATACGATCGCCCTTACGAAGAACCTATCGAAACTTCTTATGGTAGGAATATTTATAAAGGTGATGTTAATGATTTTGATGATTTTAGTAATGAAGATTATCAAGACATTTATCCATCAAAACCCTATGAAGGCGAACCACCCGTTAAGCGATCGGCTCGTCGCCCACGCCGTAAATAACTACTTGATTTTAGAGATATTCGATTTTGAGCTACTCGATTTTGGAGATATTCACAAATGGTACAAGCCGCAGTCAAATATGTCTCTCTAGATGATTTTCTTGCCCTCCCTGAAACTGAGCCAGAAAGCGAATACTTTGACAATGAAATCATCCAAAA
Source organism: Pseudanabaenales cyanobacterium (assembly GCA_038230875.1). Classification (GTDB taxonomy): domain Bacteria; phylum Cyanobacteriota; class Cyanobacteriia; order Pseudanabaenales; family Pseudanabaenaceae; genus Pseudanabaena. The sequence goes on along the minus strand of JBBRMK010000090.1, from coordinate 1,213 downwards.
AACTATGCCCAAAGGTAAACATAGCGCTATCCAAGGTGACTTTACGTCTTTTATTAATAGTGCTTTAAGGGGGAGGCGTATTGCTAGAGCATTCCCAGAATTACGTTGTACGTTTGGCGGCATGTCAATTGTGCCCGATATATCTGTTTTTAAATGGGAACACATAGTGCGTGACCCAAACGGCAAAATCGCTAATCTTTTTAACATGCCGCCTGACTGGATGATTGAAATTCTGTCTCCAGATCAGCGTCAGAGCAAATTGATTAAAAAGATATTATTTGCCCTTGAGCATGGCACTGAAATGGCATGGCTGCTCGATCCTGATGAAGAGTTAATCTTTATTTGTCGAGCTAATCAAGCTTTACAAATATGCGATCGCCCCGAACAAGTTTTACCAATGCCCACATTTGCGATCGATCTGCAATTAACTGTAAAAACTATATTTAGTTGGCTTCTTGAGTGAAAATCTATAGTTGAAATAACGAGTAAAGCCTATGCCAATCATAGCTTTTACTACTTTGATAGTCGTCATCTAAAAAGAATAATGTTTAAATATTTGTAAACCTTAGTACAATACTTAATATTCTCTTGGTAAGTATTTAGACTTATTGACATGACATTAGACCAATTTCCTTGGCTTACCGCGATCGTCCTTCTGCCGCTCTTAGCATCCTTCCTGATACCCATATTGCCTGACAAAGATGGCAAAACTGTGCGTTGGTATGCGTTAGGTGTGGGCATCGCTGACTTCATTTTGATGTGCTACGCCTTCTGGAAGAACTATGATCCGAGCAGCGCGACATTCCAACTCGCGGAAAAGTACAGTTGGATACCACAGCTAGGGCTTAGCTGGGCAGTGTCAGTCGATGGCATTTCCGCACCTTTAGTGCTTTTAGCAGGGCTTGTCACTACTCTATCGATATTCGCAGCATGGCAAGTTGATATTAAACCGCGTTTGTTTTATTTCTTGATGTTGGTTTTGTACGCCGCGCAGATCGGTGTATTTGTTTCTCAAGATTTATTGATGTTCTTCATCATGTGGGAAGTCGAACTAATTCCTGTGTATTTACTCGTTTCAATCTGGGGTGGTCAAAAAAGACAGTACGCAGCTACTAAATTTTTGCTATATACGGCTGCTGCTTCAATCTTTATTTTAGTTGCAGGGCTAGGTATGGCGCTTTATGGCGACAACATGACCTTTGATATGGCTGAG
>JBBRMK010000089.1:0-19840 GCA_038230875.1 Pseudanabaenales cyanobacterium | reverse complement strand
TTGGTCGTCGCATTAAGATTTCGGGCGCTCAATGGAACAGAGTAAATGTCCCTCAAGTTTTGAAACACCGCTGTGCCTATCTCAATGGCTTACTTAATCATTCTGAGTATTTATACTCAGTGCATAACTGAGATGCTCCCACAAAATTTCAGTTCTTAGCGGCTACTTTATTTACATTTTCAATGGTTCAGGCGATCAATTTAGGCTTTGGCGATCGCAAACTAGATACTCTCCTGCAAATCGATCAGCAAGCTTACGCAAAAAGTAGTGCTGGTCGTAGTGGTGGTGGATCTTTTACTCGTTCTTCCCCTTCAAATTCTAGTAGCTCTAGCACTTCTAAACCATCTTCTTCATCAAGTTCTACTTCTAGACCATCATCTTCACCCAATCCTTCATCTTCTAATCAAGAATCATTTAGTCGTAATCAGCCATCAGGCGGCAACACCATCATTGCCCCAGTAATTATCAATAATGATTCGTCCCGTCCAAATTATTCCCCATCTAATTCTTATCGATCAACACCTTCGACTAGCTCAAGTGAAGACTTCCCTTGGTTCGTCGGGTTAATTCTTTTGCTAATTGGCGGTACGATTATCTACTTTATTATTCGAGCTATCTTTTTTCGGTCTAAGCCGAGCACTGTTAGCGATTTGGGAAATAAAACATTTACGATTAGCAAACTCCAAGTTGCTCTCCTATCCCAAGCTCGTGAAGTCCAATCCAGATTAACTGAGTTGAGCCTTGAAGTGGATACGAACACACCAGATGGCTTACTGACCTTAATGCAAGAATCAGCACTCGCATTAATTCGCACTCCAGAAAATTGGACGCATGTTTCAACTAGCTCTCAATCTGTAGATAAATCTCAAGCTGAGGAAATTTTTAGCAAGCTTTCGTTTGAAGAACGCAGCAAGTTCAGCGAAGAAACTTTAACTAATGTAGGTGGTCGAGTTGCAAGGCGGCAAGAAGCGATCGCTTCACCTGATGAAGACCCCGCCGCATATATTGTCGTCACCTTGTTAGTCGGCACAGAGCATGACAAACCTCTATTTGGCGAAATTAAAAACACACAAGAACTACAAAAAGCTTTAGAAGCGATCGCTTCTATTCCTGCTAGTCACTTGTTAGTATTTGAGTTGCTATGGAGTCCCCAAGCAGATTCTGATAGCCTTACCTATGATGAGCTACTGACCGAGTACAGCAACATGATTCAGATTTGAAAAATACACCCAAAAATATACCCAAAAATATACTCAAAAAATAAAAGGCGGCGCATTTTATATTTTGCGAAGAGCCCCCTTTTACCTTTGAGTTTTGTATCTTAACTAAACTTTTGACAGTTTGAGTCAAAATCTTAACACTGAAGAGAATTTATAACGCACTTCTTAGAAAACACCAAACAGGATAATTAAAGTAAAAGCGGAAAATACTCCGATTATGCAAGCAAAAATAATTAAATAAGGCGCATGATTTGCCTTATCTAAATATTCTTTCTCTTCTGGAGTATCTGCTTTAGAAGGCAAAGAAGAATTAGGTTCCATAATTTTATCCTCTACTATTTTTTAAATTAATGAATTCTGAACTTAATAGCCACAAAGACTTATAAAGCTTGCCTTAAGAGCTAGGCTTGATAAATCATCAATAACTACGATTCTAATTTTCATCTAATTATTTAATGAGTCTTCTATGAAACTCAAAAATGCAAGATAGTCTTAACTATTAAGTTTTAACTGCTCCTTTGGATATAAGCCGTTTTGGATAGTGCAGAATTTACAGTTGTTGTTCGTTGTCAAATTAATTCGAAATTCCAGTATGGAATTCCAGTATGTAATTAAGTAGCTTGATCGTCTTATCAACCAAACATTGAGTTAAAGTTAGATTTGATGCACAAAGCCCGATCGCCGATTTCATTTATCAAAATTCAACCATGAATATTACTGTCAAACTTCGCCGCCAAACATCGCGTACTAGCGAACCCACTTATCAAACCTATCAAATCGAAGCCGACCCCGATCGCACAACTGTACTGGATGCATTAATTAAAATTCAGAGCGAACAGGATGGCTCCATCGGCTTTCGGCGCAACTGTCGGAATGCGATCTGTGGTTCTTGTGCAATGCGGATTAATGGGCGATCAGGCTTAGCTTGTCAGAAACATGTCAGTGAAGTGATGAGCGATCGCGATACTGAGCTTGTGATTGAACCAATGCAAAATCTGCCCGTGATTAAAGACTTGATCGTAGATATGACTAAGTTTTGGAATAATCTCGCAAAAGTCGATCCTTATGTCTCTACTGCATCACGACAAATCAGCAACACCGAGTTCTTGCAAACTCCAGCCCAACGCGCCAAACTTCAAGCCGCAGCAAATTGCATTCTCTGCGGTTCCTGCTATTCCGAATGTAATTCTGCGGCAGTTAGTGATCGCTTTGTCGGTCCTCATGCCTTAGCAAAGGCATATCGAGTCATGGCAGATAATCGCGATGATCGTACTGTTGAACGGGTAGAGAAATATAATGAATCAGGCTTCGTGTGGGATTGCACACGTTGTTATAACTGCAACGAAGTCTGTCCAGTGGAAGTGCAACCTTTAGATCGAATTTCGCAAATCAAGCACGAGATTCTTGCTAATACAGATTTGCCAGAATCTACCGCTCAACGCCATCGTCACGCAATGGTCGAGCTAGTCAAAGAAGACGGTTGGATCGATGAAAGTAAATTCGGTGTGCGAGTAGTTGGCGATAACTTCCGAGATTTAAAAGGATTACTCAGCATTTTTCCCCTCGGTATTCGCATGATTTTACATGGCAAAATGCCTTACCCTTGGCAATTCCAAAAATCAGAAGGAGCAGTCGAAGCTAAAGCCTTGATCGAGGCGATCGCTTCTGCAAAAAATAAACAATCATAAATCGTGCTGCTTATACTTCACTTAACCATTGACGACAAGCTCTCATCGCAGGGCTTCTACCTTGATTAAGGGCGATCGTGACAAAGTGTGGAATTGCTTCGATAATTTTTAAATTGGGAAAAGTAGGACTAATCTCAGTCTGGATATAGCGATCATCTTGCAATGTGTAAATCGATAATGTGCGATCGCAATAGCACCATAGTTCATTAACTTTCAGAGCTTCATAGGCTTTGAGTTGCGTGAACGAAGTTACATCTATTTCTATAGATAAATCAGGAGGTGGATCAATCGTGAGATCAACTCTACGCTTACCAACCATCTGGTCATGATTAGCGATATAAAAACAAGTATCAGGTTCGATCCCGCTTTTCATGCTCTCGCGCTTAAATGTTGTCGAACCAAAGCATTCAAACTCAAGCCCAAGTGTATCTAAAATCAGTTTGACAATATCCCCAATTAATTCTTTGTCAACTTCATGCTCTGGCAAAGGCATCCGCACCTCTAAAGTTCCATCAAAATATGCTATACGAGAGGCTCGATGCTCACCCAACTCTCCCAAAATCGCTTCAAATTCTTGCCAGTCAAGATCATGTAAGCGCAATCTCTGCCCTTCAGGAATTTCTAACTGCCGTATCGCGAGTGTCACTGTCATCGCTCACCCCTGCTTAATCTTGGATTTAGATTTTCTACGGAGATTTGGTCTACTTAGAGAATAACGGATTTTTTTCACACCATCTTTACTCATAGTAAATACAGAGAAAGTTTTTAAAGGATTTCGAGACAACTTTGTAGGAATTTCTTCGCCATGCTTACGATAACTTTCTTTAACTCCCATCCAAGCAATTTCTAGCTCATCCAAAGCCGCATGGGGAGTATCCGCAAAAGCAGAAACATTTGGAAGTTCAATGAAATGTGCTAGCCAATCTCCATCTTCATCTCGAAAAATTTTCACACTAAACCCATCAAAATTATTATTTTCAACTTGGTTCATATTATTTCTCCAGTAAAGTTAGAAATTGCTTGACCTGATATTCTTTGGCTTCATTATTTTTTGTTGGCTGAATTGATAGGCGTGTTTTTTCTGGTGAGTACCAAATACGATGACTTCCAGTTTGATGATCGCAAAGTCAGCCACAAAGAGTTAATAAGGCTTCAAATTCACTAAAACGTAATCTTTTAGGATTTTGTTTGACTTTATCTAGTAACTTATCTTTTTTACTCACTTATGACCGTGCATCAGACTACTAATTTTAGCTTGTATTGATTTACTCTAAAAGATACCTGCGGATTCATACAATCGACGGATCAGAGCAAGGATTTTGCGATCATAAAGAGGATCGATCGCCCATCGTCCAATCAGTTGACTCAGGACTGGGGCAATACCTCTGGCAACTAAATGGAATCTGGGAGCAACTACGGGCTGAAATAGTGGAGCAATGCTGGCATATGCCTTAAGGTGTTGAATATGCGATCGCACACCGATCCGCTGATCGGTAAAACTTGCACCTGATGCTTTTATAGAGGAGTTAGTGGTGGAACTAGGGATGGAATTAGCGATCGCTGCACCTAAACTAGCGAAATTATTTTGCTCAGGTTCGACATCTCGACCAAACCGCAAAAAATTAGTTTCAATGCACATTTGGCAAAAGGCAATATCATGATTTACGCCCTCGATCGCGGCTTCTTCGCGATATATAAGTGGTAGATCGCCATAATGAGTAAGTGCAGCTTCATTATTATTTTTAAGGAACATCTGTAACTGCACTTCTGAAGTATTGCCCAGCCCCATAATCTGATCGATTTGTCCGATCAAGACTTTTAAAATGGTTTTGAGATAGAGAGTGCGAGTAGCGCTTTCCCAAATCACGGAAATATTCAATTCACGCAGAGCGATCGCCTGAACATAAACAATACTCTGATAGCGCAGACGACATGAATGGGCAACCTGATCAAGATCAAAGCCGAGGCGATCAACTAAATCCACAGGTACAAACACATTGCCTGAAACTAAAATCCCTTTTTCAGGATAACTCTGAGCATTGAGATTGATGTTGATTTCGGGATAAGTAATTGGCTTAATAGTGGTCGGGCGATTAGCTAGACTAAATACAGGAACGGTAGCGGCATTTTCATTAATCCAAGCTTGCAAACCATCAGCAATACCAATCGCATAATCACGCCGCCTTGTTTGCATTAGTAAGCGATCTTGAGAATTATTTAAAAAATTTAATTCCAGTAAAATAGAAGGAATCGAAACATGGCGACAAAAACTCAAATTACCAATACTCGCGATCGTGTCAGCCTTTGCCCCGCGATTAGTCAATTCTGGTAAACGTTTTGTCAAAGCACTAGTAATAATTTCCGCCTGACGCTTACGAATCGCATTATTTGTAATGTAATAAGCAGTTGCACCCCGTAATTCTGGAACATTAACAGTATCCATATGCAATGACAAAGCGATATCTTGACGCGTTGCTCTCGCATTTATCCAAGTGATCGCCTCAGCTAAATTCAAATCATCACTAGGTGTCGCGATCGCAATGCCACGCGATCGCAACTCAGCAATAACTAAGTCCCGTGTGGCGACTAATTCAGCTGTTTCACCTGCCATCTCACTAAGATCGCGAAACGAACTTTCAAAACTACCCTGCCCTGCGGAAATAAATATTTTGCCCATATCCCTATCTGTGAGTCAATTTCTGAGTCAATTTCAGCAAGCAAAAAAGTCTTCGTAAGTCTATCAGCTTTTGTCCTGTTTGCATGTTTATTATAAAAAATCAAAAATCAGATTCAAAAATCAGAAGAGGCAATTCATGAATTGCCCCTCTCCTCAATGCATAGCCATCTCTAAAAAATCAAAGATAGAAAATGTGTAAATAGCATTTCTCTCTTCTTGGATTGTAAAAATTCTAAAATTGGTTTCATAATGAGAATTGCTGACTTATCTGGGCGGGAACTATCAAAAGCTAAAAATCATGAAAAAAAGAGTTAATCTTACCTTCCCAAAACGAGCAATCAGCATTCCGATCACTTATCGGCTCGCTAAAGATTTTAATATTGCTGCAAATATCATCCGCGCTCAAGTTGCCCCAAATAAAGTTGGCAAGATGGTAATCGAGCTATCAGGCGATATCGATCAACTTGAAGAAGCGATGGACTGGATGCGATCGCAAGACATTGAAGTTTCATTACATGGACGCGAAATCGTAATTGATGATACGACCTGTGTCGATTGTGGCTTATGTACTGGCGTATGTCCGACCGAAGCACTTACTCTCGATCCGAAAACTTTTCAACTTAACTTTTTGCGATCGCGCTGTGTCGTCTGTGAGCAATGTATTGTTGCGTGTCCAGTCAACGCGATTTCTATCAACTTATGAAAATAGAGGAAACCCGAAACTGCACTTCTCTGCTTTCTGGCTGCTTTTTGCCTGTTTTTTGTTTATAACCGCTTATAATGATACAAAAAGTAACAATTTTTCATAAATAATTTAACCCTTTAAACTTTGAGTTGTAACTCATGCATTTTGAGTTTTTTTCGCTAGAACTTATCCAACAATGGACACAACAGTACGGATATTGGCTGATATTTTTTGGAATCATGCTAGAAAATGCTGGCATCCCATTACCTGGGGAAACTATCACTTTGGTAGGTGGATTCTTGGCAGGAAATGGCGAGTTAAGCTATCCACTGGTTTTGCTATCTGCTGTAGTGGGTGCGATTTTAGGAGATAGTGCGGGCTATTGGTTAGGTCGTTGGGGCGGATTGCCAGCACTAGAAAAAATTGGCAAGTTATTTCGGATGCCAAGTGATGAAATTGCGATCGCACGTGAAAAATTTCGCGGTAATGCTGATCGAGCGGTTTTTTTTGGAAGATTTATTGCCATCTTGCGAATCTTTGCAGGTCCCATGGCGGGTTTAACAGGGATGGCTTACCCAAGATTTCTGTTTTTTAATGCCACAGGTGCATTAATTTGGGGGGCAGTCACTACAGGCGTTGCTTACTTTGCAGGGACTTTAATTCCACTAGAAACTTTAGTGTCGGGTGTTGTGCAGGTAAGCTCAATCATCTTTAGTTGCGTAGTGCTATGGTTTGCTTCCCCACCTGCATTTCGCTGGCTCAAACAAAGATTTCCAAGATTTATCAACTGGCGCAACGCCAATAAACCTCAAGAGTCTAAATCCAGTGATCCACATCTTCAGTCTGCTCAAGAATCTACTGTAGTTATGCCGATCGCCGAAGAAAAAGTGATGATCAAAAATGATTAATCAGAACCTAGTAAATAAAGGCAGAGTAAATAAAGGCAGCACTTTGTACTAGTCTTACTTACTGGGTTTTAAACAAAAAGAAGGACTACCATTTGGTAGTCCTTCTTTTTGTTTACGGAGAGAGAGGGATTCGAACCCTCGGTTACTTTCGCAACATTCGATTTCAAGTCGAACGCATTCGACCACTCTGCCATCTCTCCAGCTTTGCTATTCTAAATCATCAATACACACAACACAAGCAAAAAAATAAAGGCTCGCGTTGCAAGCCTTTATTTTTTAGATCAACAGCAAAGTATCTATGCTTTGACCGCTGACATCGACAAGGTGTAGTAGCCTAGCTGATTAGGAACTCTCTCCCACTTACCGTCAAGCTTGCCTTTAGACAAGTTTTTGGTGACGCGATCCTTAGCTTGACGGAAATTCTCAACTGAGAGATCGCCATACAGAGCTTTAACAACACTATCAGCATTGACAAATTCACCCTTGCGTTCTTGCAAAACCTTCTCGATCGCATCAGTCAATGTATTGCCTTGATAAAGAGGACGCATCACTAAAGAACTCATCCGACCAGACTTCTTAGGTTGAGGCGCTTTAGTTGCGGCTGGCGCAGACTTTTTGACGGGCTTAGGAGCTGACTTGACAGAAGGAGCAACAGTTTTAACTGCTTTAGGAGATTTAGTCGCTTTGGCAGCTTTAGGAGTTTTAGTTGCTTTAGGAGCTTTCTCAACTTTAGCAACAGCTTCAGTTTTGACTGCTGCTGCAACTCGACCCTTCTTGATAGTCGATGTAGGAACTGTTTTCAAGTTTTCTAGAGAGAGGGTGTAGTAACCAAGCTGGGTAGGAACACGCTTCCATCTATTTTCGCCTTTACCTTTGGACAAGTTTTTAGTGACGCGCTCTTTAGCTACTCTAAAGACAGTCTCTTCAAGGTCACCATACAGAATACTCACTACATCATCAGCATTAACAGCTTGACCTTGGCGTTCATTCAAAATCTTTTCGATCGCTTCTGTCAGTGTAAGTCCTTCATAGGAAGGACGCATTGTCAAAGACCCGCGACGATGTCCTCTTCCTCTTCCTTTAGCAGCAGATGCAGCGACAGGAGTTGTTTCTGGCTTAGCAGCCGCTTTTGGTTTACGACCTTTAGTAGGCGCAGGTGAAACTTTTACGACTTCGGGAGCAGATGGCTCAGCGATAACGGGTGCAACAGTTTCTTTCTTTTTACCTGTAGCTTTAGGAGCTTCAGCAGGTAAACTTCCGATCAATGCTTCAACGTGTTGGAGTTGAGCTTTTGCCTGAGCAACTTTATCTTCATATTCGGCGAGAAAACCTTGCAAATGGCTTTGCAAAGCTAATAGGGACGCGCCAAAACCGTCTGGCTGTAAACTTACAGGAATATCTATACTCATACTATGGAAACCAAAGAGATAATGATTGATTGATTAGTTTACTTCTTCATACTTTTTCTTATGATAGAAGAAACACTTCATTTTGTTCTATCACGTTTTGAGAGAACTCGCAATAGTTTAGAAAGAATTCTCACCATTAACTACTTTATTATCAATTTTTTTAGGAGAGCGGTGTGATTTATCTCCCCTCTCCCTAGTTATTTCTTTAAATCTAGGAGGAATTTTGCTTCAGCAGCGCGATCGCTATTGGGATATCGCTCTACCAGTTTTTGCAAATAGCTAGGTTGTTCATTAAGAAAGAAGCTAGAAAACAACAAGTCATCTATGTACTGACTCTGAGGGAATCTAACCTGTAACTCAGTGATAATGCCATCAATACGCCGTTGATAGTCGGATTGGAGACTCTTTTCTCGCAATTCATAATCTTGATAAAAATAATTATTACGACTATTACTGAGTTGGCGATATCGTCCACTGGCGGATAATCCTGCGGGGGGATGGATACGTTGGGTTTCTGAGAAAGTGTGGTTTTCCCACTGGGAAAGTAAAGTCATGGCAATCATGTATAAAGATTTTTCGCGAAGGGTTGGAGAGAGACTTTTATCTTCGAGCAACTTTTGATAGAGGGAAATGGCGATCGCATTTTGACTGCCGCCTTGATAGCTAGCCAAAATCTCGGCTCTATTGCGTTTTGATTCATCGCATACCCACCATTCGCGACAATTCCAGTCAGTTGGCAATCGATAAAGGCGGCTACCATCCCAAACTGGTAAATAACCATTTTTCCATCCTCCCATTCCCGCCCAATCAGAGGCGATTTGATATCGAGATTCAGGAGTATTTTCGATTTGCCATTGTCGCAATTTTTGCCAACGTAGTTTTTGTTCGTTCAGCAGCGCTTGAGCATTTTGTCTGAAATTTACGGCTTGTTCATTCGGTTTATACCAACCACCCTGATAATAAGCGGTGAGAATACGCTCAGGAATGGCTTCCAGTTGGACATTTGCGGAAATCTCTAGAGCTTTAGCATAGTCGTGCGATCGCGCATATTGAATGGCGATCGCATATTGTAAAAGAGGGGCAAAAGATTGATTTTCAGGTTCTTGCAAGAGGGTTTGCATCTGGTCGATGGACAGACCGACATCAAGCAGAGTACGAATATGGGGGAAAGCAAGATAAAGGGCATCGCGATCGCCCATTGGTTGCGCCATAATTTTGATCCAGAGGCGCATTGCTCCGACAATATCATTGTTATCTTGTAGACTCAGAGCAAGGAAGTAATTAGCATCATCTGCACCTGAGTGATCGCTGTAACGCTTGAGCCAGTCTTGCCACGCATTGAGTCGTTCTGTTTCAGTACGTTTAGCATTGCGATCTAAAATTGCTTGATTACGAGGTTGACCATCAAAATAAGAACGCCCTGTTAAATCGCCATATTCGCGACAAGCCATTGTAAATTTTGATTGCGGATATTTCTCTACCATTCCCAACAGTAAGTAATAGGCGTAGTTACCTTTAGGCGCATAACTTTCATAACTAACAATTCTAGACAGAGAGTGAAGTTGCGATAAGTCATTATTTAAAATATTTTTGAGGAGTTCTGTCCCTTGTGCGTCTCCATGACGATCTAGTTCCGCGATCGCCCACATGCGATCGTTAGCATCTTGCTTACCCGCTAAAGAGCGAAAAAAAGCCCGCCCGAACGGAGTAATCTCTCCTGCTTTAAGGGCACCTAGGCGCTCAACTAAAATATGTTCTTGAGCATCACTCGATAGTTTTTGATAGAGTGCGATCGCCGATTTTACTTGGCTATCTGTTGGTTGTTGTAGCTGTTCAAGTTGTACCCATTCTGGGAGTCCTGCAAAATCTTTGTCTTTTTCATAAGATGATTTGCCATAAGCAGCTTCATATCCCAATAGCTTAACTAAAAAATCTAGATTGAATTGACTATAGTATTGAGGAGAATTTTTGGGTTCAAGATTCGACTTCGCTAGACTAATTAGCTCTGCGCGTACTTTGGGATCATCTAATCCAAATTCTTTTTCCCAGTCTTTACTCTGAGCATCTGACTCATAGGGAGCAACATCATAAAAATTAGGATGTGTCATCCGTCGTTGAATCTGATCGCGTAACCATAGCGTTGTGTAAGGTTTACCAAGACTGCGAATACCTTCAAGCCCATACTTCTGTCGAGCTTGATCACGCGATCGCGCATAGTAGCTAAGTAAGGGATAAGCTTTAGCTCCATAGCGTTTCCAGACTGGATTTGCCACGGGATCTTTTCCCCATTTGGCGACAATAATATCTTGGCGGACTGCTTGCACAATTTCTTGCCATTGCGGATCGAAGCGTAAGCGATCGCGTAGAACATCATCAATTTCTAATTGGGAAATTTCTTTAGGACTGAAGGAATCAGCTAGTCGCGACATTTCGGCAGGGCTAGGAATTTTAACAGTCCGAGATTGAAAGACTTCTGTCGCCTTAATCGCCGCACCAAACGAGAAAACTGTAACAAATACAGACAACATATATAAATGATGCTTTTTCATGATTTTCAAACTATCTCTAAACAGGTCCAGCTAACAGAAGTCTCAATAATACCCTTTGCCCTTTATCATTAAACTTGATTTGAGTGAGACAGAAATACTTCTCAGCAATTTGCAACAAACCATAAAAGATTTGTTAAAAAAGCCAAATGCTCTTAGATCGCTCATCTTTGTAATTCAGTTCAAATATTTCCCATGCAGAAATTAGTTAAAAAATCCCTTGATCACCTAAATTCTTGGATCAATTTTCGAGGCTCCCCAGTTGCTATAGCCAGCTTAGTTGGTTGTTTAATACTTTTAATGATCTTGGGATGGTTATTTGAAGAGGTATGGGAAAAAGAAGCGTTTAGTTTTGATACCAATGTTCTGCTCTGGATTCATCAATCAGCGAACCCACTTTTAGATTCGATAATGGTTACGATTACAGGTTTAGCAAATCCGCCAATGGTAATTTCCATTATTGTTGGCACTACATTTTGGCTTTGGAAAAAGCGTAAATATTTACAATTGAAAGTCTTTGCACTTATTTGTATAGGAGGGATAGCTTTTAACATGGGATTAAAACTTGTCTTTACTAAAACTCGTCCCCATCTATGGAATCAACTTATTGTAGAGACCACTTTTAGTTTTCCTAGTGGTCATGCTCTGGGGTCGAGCATAATGTATGGATTTTTAGCATATTTACTAGCCACAGAGTTCCCTCGTTTTTCTCGATTAATTTATGTAGCCATGATTGGATTAATTTTGATGATTGGATTCAGTCGCTTATATTTAGGAGTTCACTGGTTAACCGATGTGATTGCAGGCTATTTAATCGGATTTCTGTGGTTAATTACTTGTATCTCTATCCTAAAGCGTAATTTAGTAACTCATGATCAAATTTAATTGAGACAAGTTGTTAAAGTAAATTGCTTTACTTTGGGATGCAGAGTGAAAGTTAATTAAAAGAATAAATGGCTTTCGGGTTGAATGTTAATTTCCATCGGCACTGCTTGAGGATCGGCAGAGAGAGCAAATATGATGGCATTTGCAGCAGTTTCTGGAGAAAGCATTTTGCTGCGATCAACCTTCAGACTAACGTTATCCCAAAATGGTGAATCAATCCCACCAAAATAAAATAAAGTCACCTTTATCCCAAAGCGGCGCAGTTCATCTGCCATGCATTTACTAAACCCAACTGCTCCAAACTTAGAAGCACAATAAGCTGCCGCCATCGCCATCGGATGCTTGCCGAGAATGCCAATCACATTACAAATATGTCCAATCTTGCGCTCCTTCATCACATTAGCAACGGCTTGACTAGTATAAAAATTCCCCTTGAGATTTAGATCAAGCATTTGGTCAAGTTCTTGTGGTTCAATGCGAAGGAATTGCTTCATCACACCCGCACCTGCGGCATTGACTAAGACGTCAATCTGTCCAAACTGCGCGATCGCTTGCGCGACCATTACTTCAACTTGATCATACTTAGTGATATCTGTAGAAATAGCGATCGCTTCCGCATCATATTCTTCAACTACATCAACAAGATCATTTAACTTATCAATATTTCTTGCCACAAGAACTAGCTTTGCTCCAGACTCTGCTAATTTCGGGACAAGTGCCGAACCGATTCCACCTGTTGCACCGACAATGACAACAACTTTATCTTTCATTTTATAATTACAATCTCTTTACAATACTTTACATAATAAAGTGTAAAAGTCTCATTCATGGATTAAATAAATTATTTGATTTCACAGAATTTTTTATAAACTCAAAAAAAAGTAAAGGTGGCACATGGTGTCATCTTTACTTTTTTAAATAAAATCCGCGTTATCCTTAAATCTGTTTAATCTGCAATTCTGACTTTTAGGCAACTCCATTATTCTTAAACCAAGCCTGTAATCGCTTCCAGCCATCTTCAGCTTCTTTCGGACGATAAGAAGGACGATAGTCAGCATGGAAGGCATGAGGAGCTTCAGGATAAACCACAATCTTGGAATTGTTATTGCAACCTTGGAGGCGATCGCGCATTAGCTCGACTGTATCAAGAGGGATGCCCGTGTCCATACCGCCGTAAAGACCCAGCACTGGCGATTGTAAGTTTTTGGCAATATCAAGGGGATGTTTGGGTGTAAGTGGTGTGGAGTCGCCCACCAGTCTGCCATACCAAGCCACACCAGCTTTGATATTATAATTATGAGCCGAATATAGCCATGTAATCCTGCCGCCCCAGCAGAAGCCTGTAATGCCGAGTTTTTGAATATTTCCCTTCGATGATTTAGCCGCCCATGCTACGGTTGCATCTAGATCAGACAGCACTTGATCATCAGGAACTTTCGCAACTATGAGACGGATCTGAGCAATATCAGTCAGCTTACTTACATCACCTTGACGATAAAACATTTCAGGGGCGATCGCTAAATAACCTAATTTGGCTAAGCGGCGACAAACATCTTGGATATAGGCATGAACGCCAAAAATCTCTTGAATTACTAAAATCACAGGAAAATCTTTGCCCACCGATGGCATAGCTCTGTATGCAGGAATTGTCCCATCTTTGACAGGGATTTTGACTTCTCCTGCGATCAGCCCCTTGCTATCAGTGGTAATTGTTTTGGCAGAAATTGGCTGTACGGCGATCGCAAAGCCAGCCGTGAGAGTAGTAACTGCGATAAATTCGCGTCTGGTAAGTTTTGACATGCAAATAAACCTTTACAAAATACCTTTACAAAATATAGATGCCGATAAGCTGTGCTTACCGCCATCTATATTTTGTAACCTAAAACTAGAAATGAGTGTCGCCACAAAACCCAAATAAATAAAGGCGGCGCAAAGCGCCGCCTTCATTTATTTGGGTTTTGTCGCTTAGGCAAAACTTACATTGCTATAGCTGACAATAACGCTATTTTAAAAACCACTCGAAGTAACTAATCTCAGGTACTGTGCCAATTCTTATCGGTAATACTGATATTCCTAATCCTCTTGATACATATATATCAATTGAATTTTTCTGATACCAACCGCTAACATAATTACCACTACGTGGCGGACGCATAGGTGTAAAGCCAAACAATGATATTTGACCACCATGAGTATGCCCAGAAATCATATATCGCGGCTTGTACTCTGCTAGTGTTTTCAATTCATTGGTGGAGACTTGATCCATATATGCGGGGGAATGGGAAAGTAATAAATGATTAGAATTAGGACTAATATTTTGCAGTGATTTGGTCAAGTCAGGCTCACCAACTAAATCATCAACACCTGTGATCAGTAGGCTCTGATTACCTTTTTGATATAAAGTGCTTTCATTAACCAACAAACGACAATCATAGGTAGTGTATATTTTGGCTAGAGTTGCCAAATCAACTTTTGACTTGTATTCCCAGTTTCCGAGAATTGCATATTTGGTGATTTTGCGATCAAGAAGAGATAAAAAGCGATCGTATCCATTGATTTGGTCAGCTTTATCAATAGAATCTCCAGTCAACACAACAATATCTGGATGGAGTTGATTTACTTGATCTACGATTTGCTGAGCATGATGATTAAATTTTTTCAGATGCAGATCGCTAATTTGAACAATTTTTAAACTGTCTTGATTAGTAGCAATTTCTGGGTTGAGACGATATCGTGAAACCACAAGAAGATTTGGCTCGATACTAAAACCATAAATAGCCAGTAAGGCTAAGAAAGTAGTAATAAAGAGCAATATATATCGTTTTTTCCTTATGTTCCACATTAAAATTTCCTAGGCAAAGCTTACAGCAATTTTCACTGAATAAAACATCAGAGAAATTTTTGAAAGCGCTGCTTCGCTGCACTTTCAAAAATTTCTCTGTACCACTTAAAGCCTTAACAGACTGTACTGGTGGACTAATGTGAGATCTGCGCTCATCTACTCTCTTTTTTACATGCCAATTTTGACTGGGGTTTTGACTACTTTGATTTCGTAATTTGTTTTTTCCAAGAGCGAAACTCCTGTCATCTCTGCGGGTTGAGGCAATTGCAAAACCTCTAAAATCGTTGGCGCGATGTCGGCAAGACGACCGCCAGAGGGCTTGAGCTTAGCATCCCCACCATGACCATGAATCTTACGTCCTTCACCCTCTATCAAAATAAATGGCACAGGATTATTGGAATGGGCTGTCCAAGGATTGCCATGCTCATCCCACATATATTCAGCATTGCCATGATCGGCGGTAATTAAAGCAGTCCCACCAGATCTAGCGATACTTGACAACAAATCACCTAAGCATTTATCAACATGTTCTAAAGCTTTAATTGTGGCTTCAAAGTTGCCCGTATGTCCTACCATGTCAGGATTAGCATAGTTAATCACGATTAACGAATAAATACGTTTAGCGATCGCACCAGCGGCAATTCTAGTCACCTCAGTAGCAGACATTTCTGGTTCTTGATCATAAGTAGACACGCGCGGACTATTGACCAAAACCCGATCATCGCCTTCGCTTGGTTCTTCTAAACCACCATCAAAGAAATAGGTAACATGCGCGTATTTTTCAGTTTCAGCCAAGCGTAACTGCTTATGTCCATGACTTGCGACTACTGGCCCAAGCAAGTTTGACAAATTTTGAGGCGCGAAAGCGACAGGGACGGGTAAAGAACTGTCGTACTGCGTAAAGGTAGCATAGGTAAGTGGCTCAATGCGATCGCGTTCAAAACCAACAAAGTTTTCCGCAACTATGGCTTGGGTAATCTCACGGGAACGATCAGGGCGGAAGTTAAAGCAAATTACGCCATCGCCAGAAGCGATCGCGCCATGAGCAATTCTAGTTGGCGGTAAAAATTCGTCAGTAACTTTTTCTTTATAGGCTGCCTCAAGGACATCAGCCGCCGAAGTCAGCTCCGTTGTGATTTGGTCATTTGTGAAGACTTCGTATGCTTTTTGCACACGATCCCAGCGCTTATCGCGATCCATGACAAAATAACGACCACTAATTGTCACAATGCGACCAGTGCCAATTTTATTTATATATGCTTGTAAAAAATTGACAAAGTTGATCCCAGAATGTGACAACGTATCACGTCCATCAGTAACTACATGGATACAGACATCCTGAATTCCCTGAGATTTGGCTAAATCTAGCAATCCCAACAAATGATCTATATGTGAATGTACGCCGCCATCAGAGCAAAGCCCTAAAAGATGCAATTTGCTATTATTCGCTTTAACTTTTTCGCAAACTGCAACTAGAGCAGGATTTGATAACAATGAGCCGTCATCTACGGCATCAGAAATTCTAACTAATTCTTGGGGGACGACACGACCTGCGCCAATATTCAAATGTCCAACTTCTGAGTTGCCCATTTGACCTTTTGGTAAGCCAACATCTTTGCCAGAGGCTTGGAGGAGAGTTTTAGGGTAGGTACTCCACAGACTATCCATGACAGGAGTATTTGCTGCAGCGATCGCATTGCCCTCAGTTTCTTCTCTATATCCCCAGCCGTCTAAAATAATCAGAACCAGTGGAGAAACAGACCCCGTTTGCATAAAAGATAGTTCCTTTTTAAATTACACGTTCACTCCTCACTAGGCAATCATACCATCAGAGCAAATTTACGGATTATCTTAACAATACTTGGCAATCCCTGAGAGTGCAATGTATATAAAAAACTTTTGTAAAAACCTAAAGATCGTAGTACAAGCTTCCTGTATACAAAAACAATCCAAAATAATCCCAAGCAATCCTAGTTTTGATTATAGCAATCGCTATATGGAATGTATGATAAATAGGCTGTATTGCTTTTACTAAAACTAGCTTTTACTAAAACTAGGTTATTGAGCAACACATTGCAAAAAAATCTTTCAGGCTTAATTTTAAAGTTTTCCTAACGAATGGCGTTAATAGTTCAGAAATATGGTGGCTCATCGGTAGCCGATGCTGATCGCATTAAATCAGTATGCGACCGAATCAAGCGGACAGTTGAGGCTGGTAATCAAGTCATAGTTGTGGTTTCAGCGATGGGGAAAACCACTGATGGTCTGGTTGCCCTTGCCGAATCAGTATCAGCAACTCATTCACAGACGCTTGCCGAAATTGTTGCTAAAGAGCGTGAGATCGATCTGCTTTTGGCTACAGGGGAACAAGTGACGATCGCATTGCTTAGCATGGCTTTGCAAACAGCTGGACAACCTGCGATCGCCATGAATGGCTCTCAAGTTCGCGTAGTCACCGAACCAAATCACACTTGCGCCCGAATTTTATATATTGAACCCGAAAACATTCGAGCCTCACTTGATCTTGGCAAAGTGGTTGTGATTGCAGGATTTCAAGGTGTGGCAACTGATCAAATAACTGGTTTGCCAAGTACCGAAATTACGACCTTAGGGCGCGGCGGTTCTGATACTTCGGCTGTGGCGATCGCGGCGGCGCTCAATGCTGATATCTGTGAAATTTATACTGATGTACCAGGAATCTTGACCACTGATCCGCGCATTGTGCCAAAAGCGAAAATGCTTGCCGAAATTACTTGCGATGAAATGCTAGAGCTGGCAAGTTTGGGCGCAAAAGTTTTGCATCCCCGATCTGTAGAAATTGCTCGCAACTTTGGCGTAAAGATGTGTGTGCGTTCAAGTTGGCTTGATGATGCAGGTACAGTAATTACTTCACCACGAATTGGTACTGGCAATCTTAAAGCATTGGAAGTTAGCCGATTTGTCGAAGCCGTGTCAATTGATTACGATCAAGTTAAAATTGCCCTTTTACAAGTTCCTGATCGCCCTGGAATCGCTTCTCAATTATTTAAAACACTTGCTGAAAAAGGTATCAACATCGACTTGATTATTCAAGCTGTGCAAGAGACTGAAGGCGTAAATGATATTGCCTTCACGATTCGCCAAGATCAATCGCAATTAGCGGAAGTAGTCACCCGTAACCTTAAGTTGGGTGCAAGCTCGGTCACTGTTGAGGCAAATGTTGCCAAAATTAGCATTATTGGTGTGGGTATGATTGGCAGACCGGGGGTGGCCGCGCAAATGTTTTCTGCATTAGCGGCAACAGGGATCAATATTCAAATGATTTCAACTTCCGAAATTAAAATTAGTTGTGTAATTGCCGCAACTGACGGAGAAGCCGCGATCGCAGCTTTGCAAGAAACCTTTGATGTGCCATTGCAATTACATCTATCCGATACTGTTACAACTGAAAATACTACGAAAAGCCCGCCAGTGCGTGGTGTAGCTTTAGATCGAAATCGCGCTCGAATCGCCGTCCAACAAGTACCAGATCGTCCTGGTATGGCAGCGAAAATTTTTGAGCAATTGTCCTCTCAAAATATTAGTTTAGATATGATCGTGCAGTCACAATCTGATCGCAATGTTAACGAAATTGCTTTTACGGTGGCGATCGCCGACATGGCTAAAGCTGAAACTGCCCTCAACCAGATGGCGACAATTTTGGGCTATGGTGAAGTGTCGTGTGATGCGGATATTAGTAAAGTCAGCATCGTTGGTTCGGGTATGATCCATCAATCAGGAATTGCCGCGCGAATGTTTAGCGTCCTTGCTAATTCAGGTATTAATATTGAGATGATTGCCACATCTGAGATTAAAGTTAGCTGTGTGGTGCGCGATAGCCAAGCTGAACAAGCGCTTAAACTCATTCATCAAGAATTTAACCTGTCAGGCGATCGCGCGATTGAAGTTCCTAGTGTGCTGAAAAGTGCGCTGAAAAGTTAGGATCTACAGCGTTTCCGCTCCATTTCCTAAAATCCTCTAAGCAAGCTTTAAGATAAATAAGTATCCTGCGAGCATTTCTATGTCATCTGATAACTCTAGCGATCGCCCCAGCAATCCTCCATCCGATCCCAAAAAATCGCCACCTGTGCCAGAAAAAGGACAAGAACGTTCAATCAAAGCCTTCTTAGCTGACAATCTGCCGACTGTTACAGTAGCAATCCTCTTAGCCGTGGGCATGCGAATATTTGTGGCTGAGCCACGCTATATTCCTTCTAGCTCAATGGAGCCATCTTTATTAATCGACGATCGCCTAATTATCGATAAATTATCTTTTCGTTGGCGCAAACCTGAACGCGGCGAAATCGTTGTGTTCAATCCGCCAAATAATCCTGTTGTCCCTGATGCTACTAAGGTATATATCAAACGCGTGATTGGCTTACCTGGAGATCAAATTAGTATTCGTGATGGCAAAGTGTTTATAAATGATGTGCCGTTAAATGAACCATACATTGCATCACCACCAAACTATACTTTGCCAACTCAAGATGATGCTCTCTGCCCCAACTGCTTTCGCCCTAATAATGTTCAAGCAGGTAAAGATTATCCATTTTTTACTGTGCCAAATGGTAAATATTGGGTAATGGGCGACAATCGCAATAATAGTTTGGACTCACATGCGTGGGGATTTCTGCCAGAAGAGAATCTCGTTGGTCGAGCAATGTTTCGTTATTGGCCGTTTGATAATCGTGCTGGTAACTTAAACGTTCCTAAATATTAAGCCTTCCCCTCCCCTAGCCTCCTCTCCCCAAGGGAGATTGGGAGTAAGATTTTGTAGTTTCACAAAGATTGATACATGTCCACAGAAAGTAAGTTAGATCCGCAAGTAACCGTCAAGCCGTGGTGGCAGCAACATGGGGAAACTATTCGGATTTTTATTGTTGCCCTTGCGATCGCCTTCTTTCTGAGAGCTTTTATTGTCGAGCCGCGCTTTATTCCCTCTGGTTCAATGGAGCCAACTTT
>JBBRMK010000088.1:0-20165 GCA_038230875.1 Pseudanabaenales cyanobacterium | reverse complement strand
TTGCGATCGCATCAAAAGATTGAGAACCTGCAATAAAACTAAGCGATCGCCAAAATTCACCATTCTCAGTCTGCCAATAATCTAAACCTTGCTCAGTTAGCAATACTTGCGGAACTTCCCATCGACGATCAAGTGGTTCTTTTTTGAGGCGATCGCGAACATGATCTGCATAAATCCGCATATTCTGCATTACCAGTTTCGGATCACTAAACACATTAGTATTTATGCGTTGCAAGATAAAAGGTTTAACTTCTATATCTTGTAAAGAAACTAAAAAAGTATCATTTATATTTCCACTCCCAAATGATTGCACATTAGCAATTTGACCATTTGCAATTTGACCATTTGCAATTTGACATTCAGGTGCCAGTTGCCAAGCAAATTTTTGAGCGATCGCTATAAGTTCATCAAGTTCGTTATTTTGAGCCATAATTACTGATAATATCGCGGTCATTACAGAAAAGCCAGAAAGAAGAAACGACGCTTTGCGTCGTCTCTTTGGTTTTTATTTTTAACTGTGGTTTTTAACTGTAAAGTGCGATCGCGCTATTATTAATTTTTTGCTTAAGCAACAATTGCATGAAATTTGAGACCACCGCCATCCCTGATGTTTTACTACTGACACCAAAAATCTTTGCCGATGCGCGAGGATTTTTTTATGAGTCCTATAACCATAAGCTTTTTGTCGAAAAAACAGGGCTAGATATTGCCTTTGTCCAAGACAATCATTCGCGATCGCAAAAAAATGTTTTGAGAGGATTACATTATCAAATTGGTAAACCGCAGGGCAAATTAGTTAGAGTTTTAGCAGGAACAGTTCAGGATGTAGCTGTAGATTTGCGACAGAGTTCTTCGACCTTTGGTAAATCAGTTACCTACATTTTAAGTGCCGAAAATTGTCGGCAAATGTGGATTCCTATCGGATTTGCTCATGGATTTGTCGTCTTGTCGGACGTAGCAGAAGTAGCTTATAAAACCACAGATTACTATGCCCCAAGTGAGGAACGCTGCTTATTATGGGATGATCCTGAAATAGCGATCGCGTGGCAACTTGACGGACAACCGATTTTGTCTCCTAAAGATGCGATTGGCAAATTATTAAAAGAAGCGGAGCTATTTGCATGAGTCTAGTCGAAAAATTTCAAAAGATTCTGGTCACAGGGGGAGCAGGATTTATCGGCTCCAATTATGTACATTATGCGATCGCCAATCATCCAACATGGGAGATCGTAGTTTTAGATAAGCTCACCTATGCGGGTAACTTAGATAATCTCAAAGATGTCAGCGATCGGATTACCTTCATTCAAGGCGATATTACCAATCCAGAAGATGTGGAAAGCGCCGTAAATGGAGTAGATTGCATCTTAAACTTTGCTGCCGAAAGCCATGTTGATCGCAGCTTGCGAGATCCTCTACCCTTCATTCGCACCAATATCGAAGGCACATTATTATTATTGGAATCAGCGCGAAAGCATCAAATCAAAAGATTCCTTCATGTCTCAACCGATGAGGTCTATGGTGATTTAGTCGGCAGCGATCGCCACTCACTTGAGTCAGATCCGCTTTCACCGCGTAGCCCTTACGCCGCGTCAAAAGCAGGTGCCGAACATCTCGTATTCTCCTATGGAATTAGTTACGGCTTAGATGTCGTAATTACACGTGGTTCCAATACCTATGGGCTGTATCAATATCCCGAAAAGATTATTCCTCTATTCATCACCAACGCTCTAGAATCAAAATCTCTTCCGATCTATGGCAACGGTTCCGCTATCCGCGATTATCTATATGTAGAAGATCATTGCTCTGGGATTGATACTGTTTTACATGCAGGTAAAAGCGGCTGTGCTTATAACCTTGGTGCCCGAATGGAAGTTAATGGGATTGAAGTTGCCAAAACTATCTTAGATTTACTTGATTGCCCCGAATCACTAATGCAATACGTTAGCGATCGCCCAGGGCATGACTATCGTTACTCTGTCGATCCGATTGCCGCCGAATCACTTGGATGGGAGCGTCAATGGGACTTTCAACGCGGCATGGCGCAAACCGTTGCTTGGTATAAACAAAATACTGATTGGTGGCAAGCGGTCAAAGATAAGAAAGTATTTCAAGAACATTACAACCAGTGGTATGCCCGATGAGTAATCCACTTAAAGTTGCTCTTATTGGTGCAAATGGTCAGCTAGGCACAGACATTGTTGATCACTTCTCACAATGCGATCGCTATCAACTCACCGCATTAACTCGTGCCGATATTGACATTACCCAACCCGAAGTAGTGGATCGTGTTTTGACCAGTCAAAAATTTGACATCGTGATCAATAGCGCCGCATATGTTCGTGTTGATGATTGTGAACAAGAAGTAGAGACGGCTTTTAATGTCAATGCGATCGCCGCACTGAATATCGCTAGAGCCTGCCGCCAAATTGAAGCACTTTGTGTTTATATCAGCACTGATTACGTGTTTCGAGGCGATCATACATCTGCATATACCGAATCTGATATTCCCGATCCGATCAGCATTTATGGGACATCCAAACTTACGGGTGAATACCTAGTGAGGCAAACTACCAAGCGATCGCTGATTTTGCGAATATCTGGCGTATTTGGCAAAGCAGGCGCAAGCGGCAAAGGTGGCAACTTTGTGGAAACGATGATCAAAAAAGCGAAAGCAGGCGATCCAATTAAGGTCGTCAATGACATGTTTATGTCTCCCACCTATACCTACGATGCCGCTAAACTTTTAGACGAATTATTAAAGTCAGACACAACAGGAATTATTCATGGAGCAAATGCAGGCAGTTGCTCATGGCATGAGTTTGCTACAGAGATTCTGAGATTAGCTAATATTGCTCATCCGATTGATGCGATCCCAGCGACAGCCTTTCCCACCAAAGCCACTCGCCCGATGAATTCCGCACTGATTAGCGATCGCCTAGATGAGATCACAACTTTTAAAATGCGCCCTTGGCAAGAAGCGATCGCTGCCTATATTCAAGCTAGATAGTTATTATTAAAAATATTATTAAAAAAGATGAAAGCCCTAATTCTCTCAGGTGGCAAAGGTACAAGACTCCGCCCACTCACCTACACAGGCGCAAAACAACTAGTACCCGTTGCCAATAAACCGATTCTTTGGTATTGCATCGAAAGCATTATCGCCGCAGGAGTTACCGACATTGGCATCGTCATCAGTCCTGAAACAGGCGAAGAAGTCAAAAACAAAACAGGAAACGGCGATCGCTTCGGAGCAAAAATTACTTATATACTCCAAGACAAACCCGCAGGACTAGCTCATGCTGTCAAAATTTCCCAGCCCTTTCTAGGCGATTCACCTTTCATTATGTTTTTGGGCGATAACCTAATCGAATCGCTACTGGATAAATTTTTAGCAAATTTTAACCAAAAACAGCTAGATGCTCTAATTCTATTACAGCAAGTCATTGACCCCACTGCCTTTGGAGTTGCTACAGTTGACGAGACTGGCAAAGTGTTGCAATTAGTTGAAAAGCCTAAAAATCCTACTTCTAATCTTGCCTTAGTTGGTGTGTATTTCTTTAACGCTACAATTCACAACGCGATCGCTCAAATTGCTCCATCGGCAAGAGGTGAACTAGAAATCACTGATGCCATCCAAAAATTAATCGACACTAACAAAAATGTTGAAGCATCAGAATTAGAAGGCTGGTGGCTAGATACAGGTAAAAAAGACGATATCCTCGCTGCAAACCAAATTGTTCTTGATGCGCAGCTTAAATCAAAAATCCTCGGCGAAGTGGATTCTGCTAGCAATATTAGTGGGCGCGTGGAAATAGGCATAGGTTCCAAAGTTACGAACTGCAAAATTCGCGGACCCGTGATTATTGGCGAAAATTGCCATCTTGAACATACTTATATAGGACCTTATACAAGCATTAGCGATCGGGTCACCATCATCGACACCGATTTAGAACATAGCGTGATCCTTAGCGACACTAAAATTACAGGTATTCATCAGCGTATAGTTGATAGTGTGATCGGTCAGAGAGTGCGAATGCAAGTTTCATCCAAACGCCCTCAAGCTTTACGCTTTCTAGTTGGCGATGACTCTCAGCTTGAAATAATGTAGGAATTTAGAAGAGGCGTAAACCATCTCTCTCTAATTTTTTGGCTTTATAGCGATTAAGTAAGTAGGTCTAATAAAAACCAGAACCCAAAAAGCTGTGGCGCACGCTGCACGTGCGCCACAGCTTTTTGGGTTTTAAGGCTTCTATTGCTTAGCTACTTACTTTCTGTAGCCAATGAAATATGTTAGATCACGTGCAGGAAGCAGTGTAGAGTTTTTAGTTACAGCAGTTGTTGATCAAATTCACCACGATAAGGGTCGCAGGGCAAAGCCCCGCAAAGGGTTTTATATTATTGTTTGTGGTAGGTTTGAAATCAAATTGCTGTAGATTCTGATTAGAAAAAAGTTGGTAAAAAACTCAATGAAAGCGGTAATTCTGGCTGGTGGTTTAGGTACTCGGCTAAGTGAAGAAACCTACCTCAAGCCTAAACCAATGGTGGAGATTGGTGGAAAACCGATTTTATGGCACATCATGAAAACTTATTCTGCCTATGGAATCAATAATTTTATTATTTGTTGTGGATATAAAGGATATGTAATCAAGGAATATTTCGCTAATTATTTTTTGCACATGTCCGATGTTACTTTTGATATGCAGTCCAATCAAATGGAAGTGCATCAAAAGAAAGCAGAACCTTGGCGGGTAACCCTAGTGGATACAGGTGAAATAACCCAAACGGGAGGGAGGCTCCAAAGAGTAAGAGACTATATTGGAAGCGAAACCTTCTGTTTTACTTATGGTGACGGGGTAAGTAATGTAAACATCAAAGAATTGATTGCTTTTCATCATCAACAAAACCATTTAGCAACAGTTACGGCTGTACAACCGCCTGGGCGTTATGGAAATATTAATATAGAGCAAGGTTTAGTCTTAAATTTTCAAGAAAAGCCTCAAGGGGATGGCGGATGGATTAATGGAGGTTACTTCGTTTTGGAACCAGAAGTACTTGATTTACTAGAAGGTGATCAAACCAGTTGGGAATCAGAGACTTTGCCAATGATCGCTCACAAAAAGGAATTGTCTGCTTTTAATCATTATGGTTTTTGGCAAGCAATGGATACCTTAAGAGATAAGAATTATTTAGAAAGTTTATGGGAAGTAGGTAATGCTCCTTGGAAAGTATGGTGATGACTGTTGATTTTTGGCGAGATAAAAAAGTTTTATTGACAGGACATACTGGCTTTAAAGGTAGTTGGTTATCAGTTTGGTTACAAGTATTAGGAGCTAAAGTTGTTGGCTATAGTTTGCCTTCCCATACACAGCCTTGTTTATTTGATTTAGCTCAGGTCAGCGATCGCATGAATTCGATAGTTGGCGATGTGCGTGACTTAGCGCATCTAGTGGAGGTGATGGCAGAATATCAACCTGAAATCGTAATTCATATGGCAGCTCAAGCTCTAGTTCGGGAGGGCTATAAAAATCCTGTAGATACCTATGCAGTGAATGTTATGGGTACTGTCAATGTGTTAGACGCAGTGCGACAAGTAAGAGGTATAAAGGCAGTCGTTAACGTGACTTCCGACAAATGTTATGAAAATCGAGAATGGATTTGGGGATATAGAGAAAACGAAGCAATGGGAGGCTACGATCCTTATAGCGGTAGTAAAGGTTGCTCTGAGATAGTAACAGCTACCTATCGTAATTCTTTCTTCAATCCTACAGAGTATGAACGACATGGAGTGGGTGTTGCAACAGCCCGAGCAGGTAATGTGATTGGTGGTGGTGATTGGGCAAGCGATCGCTTGATTCCCGATATTCTCAAAGCTTGGCAGAATGAGCAAAAAGTTATAATTCGTTATCCTAATGCGATTCGACCTTGGCAACATGTGCTTGAGCCTTTATCTGGTTATTTGACGTTAGCAGAACATTTATACAAAGATGGGGCATCTTATAGTGGAGCTTGGAACTTTGGTTCAAAAGAATCTGATGCTCAGTCAGTTAGCTGGATTATTGAGGAAATGGCAAATCTTTGGGGAAAAGATGCAGATTGGGAACAAGACACTTTGTCACAACCTCACGAGGCTAACTATTTGAAATTAGATTGCTCAAAAGCACGTAGTCAATTAAAATGGCATCCAAAGTTAGATCTAAAAACAGCATTAGCTTGGATTGTTGGTTGGACAAAATCTTTACAGTCTGGAGCAAACATGCGAGATATTACTATTAATCAAATTAATCAATTTATAAATCTTAAATAATTTTTGTGCCAAATCTAAATACTAAATTTAAGTGCTAAATAGTTATGACCCAAGGGAATTGTCGATTTTGTAAAACTAGTTTAAAACATTCATTTGTAGATTTAGGTATGTCGCCTTTTTCTAACTCTTATTTAAAGCCTGAGCAGTTAAACAAATCAGAAAAGTTCTATCCTCTTCATACTTACGTCTGTGAACAATGTCTATTAGTACAGTTAGAAGAATTTGAATCTCCTGACTATATTTTTAGCGATTATGCTTATTTTTCTTCTTATTCAGATGGGTGGTTAAATCATGCTAGAAAGTATACAGAACTGGTAATCGACAGATTTGGATTTGACCAATCTAGTCTAATTATTGAAATTGCTAGTAATGATGGTTATCTTTTACAGTTCTTTCAATCACAAAGTATTCCTGTCTTGGGAATTGAACCAGCCGCAAATGTGGCTAAGGTTGCTGAAGCTAAGGGTATACCTACGCTAGTTAAATTTTTTGGTGTGCAAACTGCACAAAAATTACTAGAGCAGGGTAAAACTGCTGATTTACTGCTAGGAAATAATGTCTTAGCTCATGTTCCTGATATTAATGATTTTGTGGCAGGGATGAAAATCATTTTAAAATCTGAAGGAGTTTTAACGATGGAGTTTCCTCATTTATGGCAATTAATTAATCAAAATCAATTTGATACTATTTATCATGAACATTTTTCCTATTTGTCTTTTACTACTGTAGAAAAAATATTTGCTCAACATTGTTTGACTTTATTTGATGTCGAAGAGTTACCTACTCATGGCGGTTCCTTACGGATATATGGAAAGCATGATCACAATCAAAAGTGGGCAATTACCGATCGCGTTACATTATTAAAAGCTAAAGAAAAAAAGGCAGGACTAGACACCGTTGAAGCCTATCTACAGTTTAGCGATCGCGTAATGTCCACTAAACGCAAGTTGCTTAGTTTTTTGATTGAACTAAAAGACACTGGCAAAACTATTGTTGGTTATGGCGCTCCTGCTAAAGGTAATACTCTATTAAATTATTGCGGTATTCGTACAGATTTGCTCGACTATACTTGCGATCGCAGTCCTCACAAACAAGGATTATTTTTACCAGGAACTCACATTCCTATCTATCATCCTGACAAAATCGCTGAGACTAAACCTGATTATGTGCTTATATTGCCTTGGAATCTCAAAGATGAGATTAGATCGCAGCTATCCTATATTCGGGACTGGGGTGGCAAGTTTGTTGTACCAATTCCAGAAGTGGAGGTATTGACGTGAAGTTTACCGAGACGCAACTAAAAGGCGCTTATGTTATTGAAATTGAGCCAATCTCAGATGATCGTGGTTTTTTTGCCCGTTCTTGGTGTCAACAAGAATTTAGCGATCGCGGGTTAAATCCTCACTTAGTGCAGTGCAATATTTCTTTTAATACTAAGAAAGGAACTTTGCGTGGAATGCACTATCAAGCAAAACCCCACGAAGAAGCAAAATTAGTTAGATGTACTACAGGCTCAATCTATGATGTAATTATTGATATTCGTCCTGATTCTTCCACTTTTAAGTCATGGCTATCTATAGAACTAAGTGTTGAAAATCGAAAGACTTTATATATTCCCGAAGGTTTTGCTCATGGGTTTCAAACCTTAGAAGATAATACTGAAGTCTTTTATCAGATGTCAGA
Organism: Pseudanabaenales cyanobacterium; assembly: GCA_038230875.1. Lineage (GTDB taxonomy): Bacteria > Cyanobacteriota > Cyanobacteriia > Pseudanabaenales > Pseudanabaenaceae > Pseudanabaena. The sequence continues at coordinate 12,178 of JBBRMK010000088.1, read as the reverse complement.
GTTTTATCATTCTAAGTCAGCAAGGGGAGTCAGATGGGATGATCCAGCGTTCAGCATAAAATGGAGTCTGACAAATAAAATCATGTCCGATAAAGATCTCAGCTATTCTTTATGGACACAGAGATTAGATTAATACTCAAACATTGCGGTACAATCATTTGAGTATGTAGCAGGAGGCTTGATGTATGTCAGCAATAACTGCCCAAGAGCTAGAGGCACAGATGCCTGATGCTACTCAGTTATATAGTGATGAGCCAGAGATGGAAAGTTCTTTGCATTATATGCAGTTACTCTTGCTAGTTACTTGCTTAGAATGGGCATGGCGGGAGCGTGATGATTTTTTTGTTGGCGCAAATTTGACCATTTACTTTAGCCGCCAGCAATTAAAAAATCATGATTTTCGTGGTCCAGATTTCTTCCTAGTCAAAAATACGACTAGAGCGCCTCGTAAGTCATGGGTGGTCTGGGAAGAGGATGGTCGTTATCCTGATTTGATCATTGAGCTTTTATCTGACTCGACAGCTAATGCTGATCGCCATTTGAAGCGCGATTTGTACGCTGAAAGGTTTCATACACCTGAATATTTTTATTTTTCTCCCGATACGTTAGAGTTTGCTGGTTTTAGACTAAATATTAATAAGTATGAGTCGATTACGCCAAATAATGAAGGTTGGCTATGGAGTGAGATGTTAGGTTTTTTCTTAGGTGTTTGTGAAGGGCAATTACGCTATTTTTCGATAGAGGGTGCTTTGATGCTAAGCCCTCAAGAATCAGCGCTAAATGAGATCAAAATAGCTGAACAGCAACGTCAAATAGCAAGGCAATCTGCGGCTAAGTTACAGGAAATGCAAGATAAAATGCGATCGCTTGGAATTGATATTGACTAATGCATCTAATATGACTAAACCGCGCATTTATTACACCAAGCCATCGATCACGGAACTAGAAGTCGAGTATGCCACTGATGCTGCTCGCAATGGTTGGGGCGATCGCTGTTATGAGTACATTAATCGCTTTGAAAATGCTTTTAAAGAGCATTTAGGGGTGCAATATGCGATCGCTACTTCAAGCTGTACAGGCGCTTTGCATATGGGGATGGCGGCTTTAGGGATTGGGGAAGGCGATGAAGTAATTATGGCTGACACCAACTGGATTGCAACGGCTGCACCGATAGTACATTTGGGAGCCAAGCCTATATTTGTAGATATATTGCCTGATAGTTGGTGCATCGATCCTGACTTAGCAGAAGCAGCAATTACACTAAGAACTAAGGCAATTATTGCAGTTCATTTATATGGCAATTTATGTGACATGAATCGATTGCTGGCGATCGGACAGAAATATAACATTCCAGTAATTGAGGATGCGGCTGAAGCGATCGGTTCGGTATATCACGGTAAACGGGCTGGCAGTATGGGTAAGTTCGGTAGTTTTTCCTTCCATGGGACAAAAACAATCACTACAGGTGAAGGGGGAATGTTTGTTACCAATGATGCTGACCTATATGAAACGGTGTTAACTCTTTCTAATCACGGACGGGCTAGGGGACAAACCAAACAGTTTTGGGCAGATATGGTGGGCTTTAAGTATAAAATGTCGAATATACAGGCAGCGATCGGCTGTGCCCAAATGCAACGGATTGATGATTTAATTAATCGCAAGCGAGAGATTTTAAAATATTATCGGGATAGTTTAGAATGTCTTACTGGTGTATCAATAAACCCTGAACCAGAAGGAATAGTGAATGGTGCTTGGATGCCAACTATTGTTTTTGATAAAGAAACAGGGATTACTCGCGAGCAATTACAATCTGCTTTACAATCTGAAAACATTGATGCAAGAGTTTTCTTTCATCCCCTATCAAGTCTAACGATGTTTAAAGATAAACAACTTAATGTTAATGCTTGGGATATTCCTAAGCGTGCTATAAATATTCCTAGTTATCATGACTTAACTAACCAAGATTTATTGACCGTTTCAGAATGCCTTTTAAGTAAAGTGAATTTCTCTAACTAATGCTACCTACATTACTTACAAAATCTCAAATTGAAGACTTTGCTGAACACGGATATTTAGTAATAAAAGAATTTTATGAATATCATAAGCAGATAGAGCCTATTCAATACGGAATATGGAAAATTATAGGAATTCTTTTGAAGAAGTATAATATTGGAGTAGAGCAAAAGACTTTTTCATCTGACAATTTTGACTATGGATACCAGCAACTCATAGCCACTGATCGACAATATGGTGGAGAATTATATGATGCAGTAAAACAAATACCTGCTTTTATAAGATTGGTGAGTTTAGAGAAAAACGATCAAGTTTTTTCTCTGCTACGTAACACTGATATGCCAGCTATTGCAGCAGGAGGTTATGGGATTCGTATAGACAATCCCTATGAAGACAAATATCGTACTTTACTGCATTATGAATATCGCGACCAATTAAGAAGTATTGACGGTATTGTTTTTTGGAGTCCTTTGGTGTCGATTACTTCTGATTTAGGACCAATAAAAATCTGCCCAAAATCTCATCATGAAGGCTTACGCAGATCTTATTTGCGAGATCCAGAAAATCCCGAAAAAACTGGTGCATTTGCGATGCGGTTAGAAAATGAAGCAGCTTTAACAGAAAAATATGGTTTCGTCGCTCCACTATCCAAGCCTGGGGACTTAATTTTGATGGACTTCCTCACTTTACATTCATCAGGTATCAATATAGCAAGCAGATCTCGTTGGAGTATGCAGTTTCGATACTTTAACTTTAATCACCCAAGTGGAGTTAATATTAATTGGAGTGGATGTGTCGCAAATGGTACAAAACTTAAAGATATTCATCCAGAATTAGTAATCGATAACTAACCATCCCAAAGCTATAAGGTTCCAATATGATCAAATGTGCATTAACAGACAGAAACTTACAGGCTCCTATTTATCAATCCCAGAATGATCGCTCAATTACTTCGTTAAGTCAGATTTGTAATGGGGTTACACTCGTTTATCTTAATAATGATATAGGACACTTGCAGACGAATGAAATAGAAAACATTGAGACCTACTATGATAAGCAGTATCAATTTTTTAACCAGAGTGAAGAAGATGATGTTTTGTATAAAGTGGTAGACAGCAAAAAGATTTTTAGACAACAACATCAAGTAGATACTTTAGTATCCAAAATTAAATTTAAGGCTGGAATGAAAATTCTAGACTATGGCTGTGCTAAAGGCACAGTAATGAAGCGATTAAGCGCTTTGAATCCTACTGTGGTTACTTATCTGTTTGATGTTAGTCGAATGTATGAACATTTATGGAAAAAATTTGTGCCATTAGAGCAATTCGCTTCCTATTACCCTAAAAAAGAATGGAATGGGATCTTTGATGTAATCACATCTTTCTTTGCGTTTGAGCATACTCCAAACCCAATCAAAGAACTCCTCACCATTAAGAGTCTCTTAAAACCCAACGGGATCTTTTACTGTATTGTCCCAAATGTTTTCGAGAACATCGGAGATTTTATTGTAGCCGATCATGTTCACCATTATAGTGAAATCTCTCTACGATATCTGTTCGCAAAAGCAGGTCTCCAGACTCTTGAAGTAGATTCTCAATCACATTTTGCAGCATTTATTGTTATTGGCAAAAATTCCGATGACAATCCCATTTCCTACAAAATTTCTCAAGTAGATTTAGATAGTACTAATCAGACATGTCTTGATATATCCAATTATTGGAAAAGTCTTCAATTAAAGATTGCTGATTTTGAGCAGAAAATTGGCAATCAAGAATCCGCTATTTATGGAGCTGGTGTCTATGGAAATTTCATTGCGACTTGTATTAAAGACCTTAACAATGTCAAATATTTTGTGGATCAAAATCCACTTTTAAAAGGAAAGACAATGCTCGGCAAACCGATATTGCATCCTAGCGATCTACCATTAAAAATCTCTAAACTTTATATTGGTTTAAATCCTAAAATTGCCCAAGAATCTATAAGCAATATGGATATTTGGAAGGACTATGAACACGAGTATCTCTTTCTCTAAAAACTCTTAAATTGCTTGTATTGAAATATATGTATAAGTTGAGATATTTGTAGTTAAATATGGATTTTGCCAATAAAAGCGTGAGCGTCGTCTCGCAACCTATGTACTTTCCATGGGTTGGTTTGTTAGAACAGATTCGACTCAGCAATATGTTTATCTTTTATGATGACGTGCAGTTCTCTCGTGGATCTTTTTCTAATCGCGTTCAAGTTAAAACGTCTGATGGTATACGCTGGCTGACTGTACCTTTGCGTAATCAACATCTTGGACAACTGATTAACGAAGTTCAGATTGATAACCGTAGCAACTGGCGGCATAAGCATCGTGAGTTGCTGAACCAAGCCTATGCCAATACACCCTATCTAGGCGATATGCTAGCGCTTGTTGATAGAGTCTTCGCAAATGATTTTAAATGCCTAGCTGATTTATCGAAGGCATCAATGCTTGCTTTGGTTGACTATTTTGGTCTTAGAGACAATACGTCATTTCAAGATTCCTCAATGCTCTATATTTCAGGAAATAGCTCTCAGCGTGTGATAGATTTATGTTTAAACCTTAATACCGAGACATATCTAACAGGACATGGGGCGCGACACTATCTGGATCACGAACGTTTCGAGGCTCAAGGGATTGATGTAGCCTACATTGAATATAGTTTGCAATGCTATCCGCAACAGCACGGTGAGTTCACTCCGTACGTAACTGCGCTTGATCTAGTTGCAAACTGTGGAAAGGAAGGAGCTTCACGGATTTCTGGTATGACAGTTCCTTGGCGAGAGTTCATTACTAATCAGCTAAATTAAGGAGAAAAAAGCATGAAAGACTTAAATGCTGTGGCATCAGAATATCGCCCTAATGCGGCAACTGAACTTGAGAACGATCTAATACTGCATTGGTATCCTGAGCGCGTCATGGCACGTAGTGGGCAGGTGGAATCACTTCTGGAGTTGGGCTTGGGTCACGGTTTTACTGCCGAACTTTTTGCCAAGTCATGCTTACGCCATGTGATTGTTGAAGGGGCATCGACCGTTATTGAACAATTTAGAGAGATGCACCTAGATTTTACTGGGGAGATCATACTTGACTATTTTGAGACATATAGCCCCCAGGAAAAATTTGATGTGATCGTGATGGGGTTCATTTTGGAACATGTCGATGACCCAGAATTTTTGCTCATGCGCTATCGATCATTCCTAAAGCCAAGAGGGAAGATATACGTTGCCGTCCCTAATGCTATGTCTCTTAACCGTAGAATTGGACTAGAGCTTGGGTTGATTGACGACATTTACAGCCTTAATACCAATGATATTGTACAGGGGCATCAGAGACAGTACTGCCGCGATACTTTACGCAAAGTTTTGAACAACGCTAAATATCGCATTACTCATGAAGAAGGGATCTATCTCAAGCCCCTTCCACTTGCAGTTCTCAAAACTTTGCCAGACTTTAAAGCTAATTTAGATGCCATGCTAAGAGTGGGTATTGATTTCCCCGATCTGTGCGTTGGTTTACTGATGGAGGTTGTTCCCGAATGATTTCTGATAATATCATCGGAAGTAAGCGGGACGCTTTAGTAACTGTACTTGTCACTGGAGTCGGTGCCATTATTGGTCAGGGTATTATCAAGAGTCTGCGACGATCGCTTTACCCATTACGCATCATAGGGATTGATCGTAGCGATCAATCTCAGGGGGCTTTACTATGTGATGTCTTCCACAAGAAGCCAGCTTGTGATGAATCAGAGATAACTTACCTTGATTTTTGGGAAGAGATATTGAGGAAAGAGTGCGTTGATATAGTATTGCCTGGATTAGAAATTGACGTATTTTTCCTAAATAGACATCGGAACTTGTTGAAAAAATCAGGCACTCGTATTGTACTAAATCACCAAAACCTGATTGAACTCTCGGCTGACAAGTGGCTATTGGGACAGGAACTTATAAAAATTGGGCTGCCATGCATTCCAACACTTTTAAGGGTAAATAGCTGGCAAGATGCTATCTCCCAACTTGGCTTACCACCATTACTCTTAAAGCCCCGTTATGGCAATGGCTCACGGGGCATTGTGCGTCTTTACGATGAAACTGACTTCCGCTACTGGTATTTGAGCAATCATTTGAAGGATGCTTGGCTGATACAACGCATTATTGGTGACGATAGTGAGGAATATACTGTTGGTCTATTTGGTCTAGGTAATGGACAGTCACTGCCCCCTATTATCTTTCGCCGACGGCTCTCATCATCTGGTAGCACTCAGGCAGCCGTAGTGGTTGATGAACCAGTCATTGAGACAGCTGTGCAGCAGCTTACTAAGTTATTTCAGCCGCTTGGACCAACTAACTTTCAATTTCGTAAAGAAGGTGAGGTCGCTTATCTATTAGAAATCAATCCACGCTTTTCCAGCAGTAATTCACTACGAACGGCTTTTGGCTACAATGAGTCGGAATTGGCTCTAGATTTTTTTCTGTTAGACAAAATCCCCAAATCCCCCCAAATACTCTATGGTAGGGCTTGGCGATATAGTGAGGACTTTGTTACTTATGATTGCGATCCTGTCTGATATCCACAGCAATTTGCCTGCCCTACAAGCGGTGATTAGCGATGCAGTGAACAAAGGATGTACGCGCTTTATCTCTCTTGGCGATGTTGTAGGTTACTACTCGCAACCAGGGGAATGCATCGATCTCCTTAAAGCACATAATGCAATCAACATAATGGGAAACCATGATAGCTATTTGGTGAGTGGTTCACTCTGCCCGCGTTCAAATATTGTATCCAGTATTATCAAGTATCAGATATCTATTATAAATATTGAGCAAAAGACTTGGCTGAGTCAGTCTTTATCTTCCTATAATGAAGGGCGAAATTATTTTGTACATGGAGGACCTGATGATCCTCAAGATCAGTATCTTTACTCAGTGTCAGAAAAAATTATCCCGAATGGTGCAGTAAATTTATTTGTAGGTCATACTCATGTACAGAATCTGGCGCACTTTGGTCAAAAAAGCTTTTGTAATCCAGGGTCCGTGGGGCAACCGCGTGATGGAGATTGTCGTGCAGCGTATGCTATTCTCGAAGCAGAAATGATAACTCTGCTTCGTATTCCTTATGATATTGACCGTACGGCTAATGCAATGAAACTGGCTGGCTTTTCAGCTATGTATTACGAAAACTTATATTTCGGCACACAAATTGGTGGTCGGGTTGATCAAATCAAAATAGAAATAGGAGAATAAATTGGATCCGATTAGGCAATTCCAAACGCAAGTCCAAAATAATATCACTCGACTTGGCGACAACCAAGAATTATTTCAAATGTCGCTCAAGTGGATGATGACAGTGGGCGAGGGAAACTACTGCTATAACTTTGCTTGGCTTGGTCGCCCTATCATACAGTACCCACAAGATATTTGTGCGATGCAGGAGCTGATCTGGAAAGTTCAGCCTGATCTGATCATTGAGACTGGTATTGCCCACGGTGGATCACTAATTTTTAGTGCCTCAATGCTGGCTCTATTAGATTACTGTGAGGCACAGCAAACGGGAACATTATTAGACCCAGCAAAGCCAAAGCGAAAGGTGCTTGGAATTGATATCGATATTCGGACGCATAATCGACAAGAGATAGAGTCTCACCCTATGGCTTCTCGTATCCAGATGATTGAAGGATCTAGCATTGATCCTTCAGTTGTGCAACAAGTTTATGCAATTAAGGATAACTACCAACGCATACTAATTTGCCTTGATAGTAATCATACTCATGATCATGTACTAGCTGAACTCAAAGCTTATGCTCCCCTGACCTCTTTAGGGAGTTACTGTGTTGTCTTAGACACTGCTATTGAAGACTGTCCTGCTGATATTTTTAGCGATCGCCCTTGGGGAGTAGGCAACAATCCTAAAACAGCAGTGTGGGAATACCTCAAGTCTCATCCAGAGTTTGAAATTGATAAGAGTATTCAAAATAAACTTTTGATCACAGTTGCACCTGATGGTTATTTGAAGAGAGTTAAATGATGCCAAATTTTATCAATCTATTTAGAAAAAACTTTTATTTACTTTTTCTATTCGTTACGATATAACAATGTCTTGAGTAAGCTTGTTACCTAACTTTACTATGCGGATTACAATCTTACTAAATTTTAGGCTATTCTTTTAGGATTTTGCATCCTTATTACTAACTCTTGCTAAAACTGCAATTATTTTTTCTAGAGTAATCTCTTCACTGTAAGCATTGGAAAAAGTGACTTTAAGTCTACTACTCAATAGGGGAAGGGGGCAATATACTACATTTCAGTGCTTTGTTATAGTAAAGTCCCTAGTTATTAGGGAACGCGATCGATAAGAAACTCCCCAACTAAAAAGTTCACCAGCAGTAAACCTTTCTTTTTTTTTTACTCTTATGCGCGTAATCCAACTTTTAAAGAGCTTTCTCCGCCGTCCAGCTGCCGCAGAGGTTAACAATTCACCTTCTGAAATTGAAACTGCTCCGCCACCAAAGACGTGGGAAATCTCACAGGATTATGAGTTTGGGCATGCCGTCACATTCATGGATACTTCGAACTTTCGATCTCTTGCAAAGTCCGTTTATGACGGCAAAATGAATATCTCTACTGGCTATATTAACGATTTATTACTCCGCGAATTCTTTGCAGGAGAAGATGTTTTATGGCGCAAATTTGTAACCGAAATTTCAGACAAGAACTGCCTAGAGATCGGCCCCGCTGTCCTAAGCCCCTTAGCGGCATGGGATGTAGTCAAAGAACGCCACGTTATTGAACCGCTTCTTGATCAAATTGAAGACTGGCAACTCGCCAATTTAGGCTTTTCAGTTTTTGAGGGCTTGCAGACATATCGTCATGGGGCTGAAAAATTTATACCCGAACTTGTTAGTAAGATTGATGGGGCGATTTACTGTAGAAATTGTTTAGATCACACCCCAAAGTGGGCATTTATTCTTGGCAATATAAGCCAATATGCAGCGCCTGGATGCAGTCTACTTTTATGGCTCGACCTTGATCACCGTGGCGTTGCTGATGAAGGGCACTATGACATCACAACTGAGCCAGAAGAGTTTAAGCATCTACTTAACGCATTTGGTTTTGACGTAGTACGTGAATATGAAGACCAAGAACGATTTGAAATGAACTGGGGCTGCTTTGCCATAAAGCGGTGATTAGATTAAGCTGAGCAATGGTGAAATTACTTTGCAAAATCAGAAAACGGCGTAATTACACATTAATGATAAAGAGTAATACTGACGTAATGCATATGTTAAATGTTAAGTGATTTGACGTGTCGCGACAACATCATAAAGGTATTTATACTTAGACTTACGGGATAATATACTGTGTTAGGATTCACGCAGAATAATGGGACATAGCGGCAATTCATTAATTGCTATTAGCATAAAACACAGTATTTTGTGTAAGTCTTTATGTAGTTAAGTTCAAGCAAAACGGAGAAAATGATCGTGTTCGGCAAAATCAAGGCAAAGGTAAAAAATGTCATTATCAAGAAATTGGGACTTGGTATTGGTTATGATCCTGCTACAGAAAAAAAGATCTTGCTCGGCAAAGTCAAGGCAAATTTAAAAAATATTGTCAGGAGGCTGGGGTTTAACATTAGTTATGATCCTGTTAGCGAATTCCATGCAAATCATTATCTTCACCATAATGCACGACGACTGGAACACTTGGCGAGCTTGAGAATTCCAGTTGCAGGAATGTCAGTACTCGAAGTTGGTGCTGGTATAGGCGATCATTCACATTACTATATTGATAGAGGGTGCAGTGTAACTATCACAGAAGTACGAGATGAAAATCTTTACTATTTAAGAAAACGCTATCCGTGGTATCGAGTTCATTTTCTTGATATGGAATCTCCTTCTAACATTGAAAGTTCTCCATTTGATGTAATTCATTGTTATGGTCTTCTGTATCATTTAAATTCACCACAAAAAGCTTTAGCGTTCCTCAGTCAGAACACAAAAAAGATGCTATTCCTCGAAACATGTGTTTCACTTGGCGAAAACGAAGAAATAAACCTCACGGGAGAGACACAGTTAGACCCGACGCAGGCTAACTCTGGAACTGGTTGCAGACCAACAAGGGCATGGTTATTTAGGGAACTGCAAAGTCTTTTTGAATATGTGTATCTTCCAACAACCCAGCCATGCCATGATGAATTTCCACTAGACTGGACTATTCAAGAAAATCCTAAGTCTCGCTTACAGAGAGCTATATTCATTGCTTCCCGTGAACCATTAGAAAACAAAAGACTAACACCATCTTTGATTCTCCAACAAACACGACATGAATAGTCTTATACAAAATGTTATAGTGAATGATGGCTTTTTTTGTGAAGGATAAGCATCAGTCAACTAGCTGGTTGATTGATGCTTATGTATTCTCCCCTGCTGCTATAAAGCGAAGCGACAGTAGGATAACGACCATTATGCAGAAAGTTTTTTTAATATTGAGGTCTTTGGCGCGAACTTGTTTAAAGATCTTTAAGCAATCTTTGAATACAAGTTTTGTAGCCTTTGATAGCATTAAAATATCGCATATCTTAAATTATCTAAACCGATTACGAGATCTTGATTTCAATGATACTTTCATTAGTTAATAAGTATGTTAGCCCTGAATTAAGGCATTTTTGGGAAATACTTCATGTTTTAGTTAGCCGCAACGTAAATGTGCGTTATCGAGGCTCATTTCTGGGAATATATTGGTCATTATTCAATCCTTTAATCATGACTGCATTATATTCAGTTATTTTTGGCAAGACATTTTCTCAGTATTATGGGTCAATTTGGAACTATATTTTAGCTGCATTTACAGGTTTAGTAGTAATCAATTTCTTTTCTTCCTCTACATCACAGGCTCTAGTGAGTGTTGTTGGTAATGGCAGCTTGCTAAATAAAATCCGCTTACCTGTAAGCGTTTTTCCCGTTTCCATGATCGCCGCAAATATTTTTCAGTTTGTTCTAGGACCTTTTCTTCTTCTAGCGATTGTTGCATTGATCAAATCAAAAAGCTTGATTAATGTTTTCGCTATATTTTTACCATTCATTGCATTGGTATTATTTTGTATTGGTGTAGGATTTTTTGTAAGTGCCTTGTATGTCTTTTACAGAGACTTGCCATATTTTTATGAACTATTGGTCTTTATGCTCTGGATTAGCAGTCCTGTATTTTATCCCGCCGATATTGTGCCAAAATCTGTTCAGCCATTTGTAAATCTAAATCCATTATCTCCAATTATTGAGAGCTTTCGTCAAATAACTCTCTCTGGCAACCTGCCAGATTTTACGCTAATCTTGACTGCACTCTTAAGTGGTATGATTTTTTCAGGACTTGGCTTTTTGTACTTTCAGCGATCTCGATCTCAGTTTATGGATTTACTTTAGGTAAGGAACATTTGAATCTAAGCTGATGCCCTAAAGTTTTGTACATTTATTTATCTAGAGTATATAAAGCGTTGACACCACAAGAGTTTAGTTTACTGCTCATGTCAGTTTTAGCGAGTGTAGGGGGGCAGTTTTTCTTAAAATTAGGTGCAATAAAATTAGGAAAAGTTAGTGTTAGCAACGCTTTTGGTCATATCCTCAGTATTATTACAATACCTGAGTTAATTGGAGGGCTTGCTTGCTATGGGCTAGGAGCTTTGACCTATATTCTCCTTCTTACTAGAGTTAATCTTAGTATAGCTGCCCCTTCTGGTTCACTTATCTATGTTTTTTCTGTAATGCTTGGATACTTCTTCTTCAAGGAATCAATACCTCTTAGCCGTCTATTTGGTTTAAGCTTTATTATGCTTGGAGTAATACTAGTAGTTTGGAAAAAATAGATTTGTAATTATAAAAAATTCTTAAACAGTAGATTCTTTGATATTATGATTTGCGCATTACATTTTCAAGGCTTACAATCGAAAATCATGGATTTACGATAGATGGAAGTTATTCGGCTAGAGCAGGTTAGTTTGTGGCGTAGAACTCAAGAAGAGTTTTCCTACGATCTCAAGAAAACTATACTATCTATATTAGAAGGTAAATATCGCCATCCTGAAAGAAAGTTAGTACTTGATAAGATCGACTTTGCGGTAGAGAAGGGTGAAAAAATTGGGATTATT
>JBBRMK010000087.1:0-20173 GCA_038230875.1 Pseudanabaenales cyanobacterium | reverse complement strand
TTGATTAAAATAAGCCTGTCGTTCCTTGCGGTTAAATAACTCGAAGCGCCCCAACCTGATCGCCTCCTCCAGCCCCTTCCCCCGAAACAAATCCTGATAGACCTGCGCCATCATCACCTGCGCCGCCGTCACCGTCACGCTATAACCCATAGCCACCACCATCTGCATACCAGCCGCCATCAACCGACTACCCAAACTCGTTTCGCGATAGTCCTCCGCCTGTCCCACCGCCAGCACCGCCTCCGCCCCCAACTGTTTCCCCGACTGACAAGCATTCAAAATGCACACAGGAATCTTTTTCCCTGTCAGCAAATTCGCCAACTCCGTCGCCTCCACCAAATCCGCAACACCTTCCTCATCCCCTTCCATCGCCACAAACGCCTTCACCCCCTCATAGGCAGCAATCTGGCTTCTGCCATATCGCTGCTTAAACGAATGAATACCCGCATCAGTCCCTTGGGGCTTGCTAAATTCGTCAAATTTCAACAACGCCCCATGCGCGTCAAAATGAATGATGTGATAATACCCCGCCCCCGCCTCTTCCAAATGCTTCGTCAAAGCTTCATAGGTCGCAGGACGCAACAAATCCACTTTTACCCGCAACTGACTATTTTCCAACGCCTCAATTAACGGACGAGAAATCGTGCGATACCCCACATCATTGCGAGAAGGTCGCGCCGTCACCATCAACAAATTAATCGTCGGACTCGGTAGCATCACCGCCTCCGATTCTCTCGGAGCCGTACTCTTTCGCACCATCACACAATCCACCGCAAAAGGTCGCGGCAAATTGCGATCGCGCAACGCCTCCCAATGCAAACCCTGAAACTCTGGACTACTCCCCTCAATCTCGATCCGCCAATTCTGCAAATCCCCGCGCACTTTGGAATATTCCGCATAAGCATCAAAGTTTGTCTTAAAAATCTGTTGAAACAAATTCTCCCCATAAGCCCTAACACTCGCCGCCGCCGCATTTGCCCTCACCGTATCCAACATCGGAAACCGCAACCAATCCTCAAAATACCACTCCAAACTCGCCTCTTCCGCAAGCCCAAAGGGACTCTGCACCTCAACCTGAAAATTCACCTGTCTATCAAAACTCAAAGTCGCCGTAAAACTAGACTTAGAACCCGTCTCAATTGTCTGACCTTCACGAATCGTAATTACGGGCATAAAACCTCAACATAATGCGTGATATTTTGAAATTATATCTCAAGAACCTATTTTTTTAAGATTTGCGTTGATTATCGCTACATTCCTTAAAAAGCGATCGCAATAGTATAGTTAACGCAGAATTTATAGACGATTAATGAGAACTTATGCGAATTTTGTTAGTAGATGATGAAGAAGAACTGGCTCAGCCTCTGCAAAGGATTTTGACAAATCAGGGGTATGTGGTCGATAGCGCGAATAGTGGCGATCGCGGTTGGGAATTGGCTCAGACAGGCGATTATGACCTGCTGATTTTGGATTGGATGATGCCTGAAAAATCGGGAGTCGAGATTTGTAACGAGTTGCGCCAGAAAGGAGATAATACCCCCGTTCTCATTCTCACTGCCAAAGACACCCTTGACGATCGCGTGATGGGTTTGGATAGTGGAGCCGATGACTATCTCGTAAAGCCTTTTGAGTTGCGGGAATTACTTGCTAGAGTCCGTGCCTTGCTGCGCCGCATCCCGATCGCTAGCGAGCCGAATCGATTAAGTTATGGAGATTTGGAACTTGATCGCGATAATCAAGTCGTATATCGAGAACAAATAGCGATCGCCTTAACTGAGAGAGAATATCAACTTTTAGAACATTTTATGTTCCATCCTAATCAATTACTTAGCCATGAACAAATCTCACAACATCTTTGGAAAGAAGGCGAAGATGTGCCAACGAGCAATGCACTTGCAGCGCAGATCAAATTATTACGGCGCAAAATTGATCGCGATCGCCCAATTTCGCTAATAAATACTGTGTATGGTAAAGGCTATCGTTTTGGCTAACCTAAAAGCCATGTTAAACAAGGCTTTCAAAATTGTGAGCCGCGATCAGGCGAACATATGTAAAATAGTGTCGTGTGGGCATCAATGGAGTGAAAAATCGTGGGACAGGCTCAACTACCGCCGCAGGAACCAGCTAACTCTTCGCTTGCCAAAAATCTTGGGCGCGTTGGTATCGGACTAGCGATCGCAGTTACTGCAACCAGCTTAGGTGCTTTTTGGTATGGACGCTACTTTCTTAATGTGGAATTGTCGCCGCTTTTGCAATCCGAGTTAACCAAATCTCTCAAGCGCCCTTTACAACTTGGCAAGGTCGAACGAGTTGGGCTTTCGAGTATGCGGTTTGGCAGATCGATTATCCCGCCAACCGATAAAGAATCAAATTTTTTAGTAGTTGAGGCGATCGAAGTTAAATTCGATATTTGGAGTTACGCGCTCCGTCGCCAAATTACTTTAGATGCGATCGCCGAGCAGCCGCAGTTATTTCTCAAGCAGGATGCTACAGGTTTATTGCAACTTCCTGAAATCAAGCCGCCAGATCGCCAAACTAGAGATAGCTTCATTGATTTGCGGACAATCGCTTTTAGAGATGCCCAGATCACAGTTCAAACTATTGCCAAAGGTGAGCTAGTTTCGCTTAGTCAAGTGCAGATCGATAGTGATTGGAAAATTGCTGATCTAAACAATCAAAGCTTTCAAATGAATGGTAAAGGAAATGTCGCTTTGCCTAACCTCGCCGCGATCGCAACGCCCCCAAATCCTGAACAACTTAAAAAAGCGATCGAGACAGCTAATGCTGACAAAGATGGAAATAGAGGAAATGTCGCTTTTACGATTGATTGGGATCTGACTAGAGGAGCGGGCAAGGTTAATATCCTGTCTCCTGATTTACAGCTTGTTGCCATTCAAGGATTTGCAGTTAATTTACCTTTAGAAATTCAGCAAGGTAAGCTAGATGCTCAAGCCACAATCATCGTAAATGCCGAAAAGGCAGCTCCAAATGACTCTTTGTTAGCGGCGAATAGCATTGCGATCACCGCCAAACTTACTGAAGGCGTAGCTAAATCTCCACAATTAGCTAAACCAATCACCAATATTGCTGGGCTGCTCAATTTTGATGGCACAAATGCGAATTTAACTAATTTTTCGGCGCAGTATGGGTTGCTTAAAGGCAATGTTGATGGCACTTACAATCCCCAAAAAGGTTTTAATCTCACCTTTGATAGTGCCGCCTTGGATTTAGGTAAAGGACTGGAGAGCTTTGGCATCAAAACACCTGTAGCGATCGCAGGTGAGGTAAAGCTAAATGGCAAGTTTACAGGAACAGCCCAAAAACCAGCCCTGACGGTAAATATAACTACACCGAAAACAGTTAGCTTTGATCGAGTTGTCGTTGATCGCTTTTTAGCAACGATTGAACTTAAAGATCTAAAGACACTACAAATCAAAAAAGTTCAAGCAGCATCTACAGGCGCAACCCTAATAGGCGAAGGGCAAATTAAATTGCCTCAAAAAGATTCACCTGCGGAAATTTTATTTACTTCTAACATCGTTGGAGTTGCCGAAGATTTTACCAATCTCTATGGCACAAAGCTACCGATCGCGGTTGGGCAAGTTACTAGTTCTTTACAAATCATGGGCAATTTAGCCAATCCGCAAATTCTGGCTCAAATTGATGCTCCTAATGCCACCTATCCCTCAGCAGGAGAAGTTTTTCTTGCCGATGGACTAGCCACGATCCGTAATACTAAAGTCCGCTTTCCGATTGGTGAAATTGGTTTGGCGGGAACTTACAACATCGTCAGTGGTGCATGGAAATCTCAACTAAATAGCAATGGCATTCCATTGTCAGCTTTTTTGCTAAACCAAAAAGGAATTATCGAAGGATTTATTAATTTGCGTAGCGATCGCGGCGGGTTTACGCTAGCAGATATTACTGGTGATGGCACGATCAACTTACCGCAAGGACTTAATGAAGTTCCTGATGCGATCGCCGCAAATCTAATCTGGGATGGCAAGAATCTGCTTGTTCCCTCATTACAAGTAGGCAATTATTTAACCGCCAATGGAAAAGTCGATCTTGCTTTCCCGAACAATTCACTTGATCAATTACCAACAGGGATTTCAGGGCTTAATCTCGATCTCATTTCTCGCAATGTCAACATCAATCGATTAGCTTCGCTCTCTGATGCAATTTCTCCGCAAGCATCAGGAATTTTGAACTTCCGTGGCAATCTATCAGGCGCGATCGACAAGCTGATCATTGCAGGAGCATTACAACTAAACAATGTTGAGCTGGCTTCGCTTGGTTCTAGTCTGGCTAAAAGGGGGTTAGTAGTTCCATCAAGAGGTTCGCTCGATTTTAATGGTTCGGTCAATGGCTATTTGGCTGATCCAAAACTGGTAGGCAATCTGCAAGTAGCGGGCTTAAAGATCAATCAAGTGGAACTTGACAAACTCACTTTTAATGGTGCTTTGGAGGGAATTGGGAACGTTCCCCAAGCAGCAGGCGATTTACTGCTAACAGGACTCAAAGTTGATAAATTAGCCTTTGATCCACGCTTAGAAGGTAAGCTCCTTTTTAATGCGAATCAAGGTTTAAGTGTTGATCTGCGGGGTAGGCGCGATCGGATCAGTGCCCGTCTAGATCCTGCTTTTCGTCCGATTGCTTTTAATGTGAATTTAGGTGAAGCAACTGCGAGTGGACGGCGTTTAGAGAATAATCCCAGCCGCTTACAAGTGGCGATCGCCAATTTGCCCTTACCGTTGATTGCTTCTTTTACGGGTCAAAACGATGTCAGTGGTAAACTCTCTAGCAATCTAGTCGTAGACTTTACGAATAATCCCACAGCGATCGGCGAAGTTACGGTTGAGCGTCCACGGTTCGGTCGTGTCGTCGCGGAACGGGCCGTCGCCAAAGTCGCTTATGCCAACGGTATTCTTGATGTTAAAGATGGAAATTTAATTATCCGTCAAGGAGATACCAACAACGAATACAAGTTCCGTCTAACCTACAACCCAAATATTGACGATCCCATCTCAGGTGCCGTCGAAATTGCTCAGGGTAGAATACAGGATGTATTTGCAACGCTCCAATGGGCAAACATCGTTGATGCTAATCAAGTATTCAATCTAGCTAAAACTGGAGCATTAGATTTACAACCCTTAGAAGCAATTAGACTATTGGGAGAACCTTTATACAAGCAGTTACAATACCTCACCCAAATTGAACTCCGTCAAGAACAACAGGAAACCGCTAATTCAACTCGTAACTTTAATTTACCGCCACTAACTGATTTTCGCGGCGATATTAAAGGAACCGTCACATTTGGTCTAAATAAAAGTAGAGGGGTTCGACTAGGATTTAATCTTATTGGCAAAAAATTTGAATATGGTAAATTTGCGGTTGACGATATTAAATTAGAAGGACGTTATTTTGATGGAGTCTTTGCGATCGCCAATGCTAATTTTCAGTCAGGCAATAGCTATGGGCGGATTAGCAAGGCTCGACTCAGACTCACACCTGCCGCAAATCCATTACTCCGTGTTCGCGAACAAAGTGGCGAAATCGAGCTTAAAGATTTCCCAATTGAATCGCTTAGACCATTGCCATTTTTTAGTGCGGTTCCCTTTGATTTAACAGGTAAAGTTAACGGTAATATCTCAATTTCGGGTACTAATCTATTTGATACCAAAGTTATTGGTAAATTGAGCTTGACTGAAGGCTCAATAAATCGTCAAGCCATTGAGTTTATTGCGGTCAATTTTAACTATGACAAGTTAAATGTAAACTTTGACGCCAATATGAAAGCAGGAGGCAAAAATGCAGTCGTGGCTTCGGGAAATATTGGCATATTTGGTAACTTTAACGTTAAGCTCAATGTCAAAAATGAAGGTATTGCTTTTATTAATATCTTCAATCAGCCTGTACGTTGGTTAGATGGCAAAGGAGATATTGATCTCACCGCCAGCGGTACTTTTAAAGATCCTAAGATCTCAGGACTGATCACGGTTGATAATGCCAAAGTTAGAGTAGCTGGCTTGCCAGGAGACTTTACAGAAGTTCAAGGTGATATCGCTTTCACTCGCGATCGCTTGATTAGTAATATCACTAGCAACTTTAGCGAAGGGAAATTGGTTCTAAGTGGGATTTTGCCAATTAGTAACCCTAGCCTACTGATAGAAGGTAGCCCAGAATATCAACAAGCCCTTAGAATCAATGCCGATAAACTCAAATTGAGTATTCGTGACCTTAGTTCTGACAATTTCAATACTCGCGTAATCGTCCGAGGTTCGCTCCTACTCCCACGTCTCACAGGTGAAGTTGCCCTTGGCGATGGCAGATTTGTAATTGGTAATGATACGACTAACTCAAGTCCAAGCAGTACTGGTCTTGCTAATGCCAACAAGGATGTACCAGATGTTATATTTGATCGCCTTGCAGTCAAACTGCAAAATATGCAGGTGACGCGCTTCCCAATATTTAACTTCTTAGGCGAAGGAAACCTAATCGTTAATGGAACATTTGAGAATCCAGAACCAGAAGGCAAAATCAATGTTACCCGCGGTCAGTTTAATGCCATTTCGGCAAGATTCCGCCTTGATCGCGCCTACGAAAACTTTGTAGAATTTAGACCATCTCAAGGACTCAATCCCAATCTCAATGTCCGAGTCACAGGATCTGTTGCCGAGATTACTCGCTTACCGATCAATTCTAATCGCCCCAATGATTTATTTAGTCCCAATGAAGTTCCTGCAAGTAATTTGGGAGCGCAACGCACCTTGCGAGTCCAAGCTAACGTTACAGGTACTGCAATTGCCCCAGATATTCGTCTCTCTAGCAGCCCACCACGCAGCCAAGCTGAAATTGTTGCCCTAATTGGCGGTGGCTTTTTGCAACAACAGGGTGGCTCTGATCCTGCGTCGGCTTTAGCAAATTTTGCGGGTGGTACGGTTTTAAATTTCTTGCAAGATGCGATCGGCGATGCCCTAAATCTGGCAGAGTTTAATCTCAGTCCAGTTACCACTAATACCAATGGTACTAGCCGAAATGGCACGTTAGGTTTATCAGCTGAGGTGGCGATCGATGTCAGTAATAGTTTCTCAGTTGCGCTACAACGGATTATTAATGACTCCACTCAACCAACTAACTTCTCAATTCGCTACCGTCTCGATCCAAATGTCCTTTTGCGTGGTAACTATAGCTCCAATGGTCAAACAGGTGTGTCTATCGAGTATGAAAATCGGTTTTAAAAGTAGTGTTATCTAAATTAGGAATTACGAAAAAATGCCTGAAACCTTTGATTTGTCGTAGGGGCAATTCATGAATTGCCCCTACATTGATTAGCTCATAATTTGTTCAGCAGTTGTTGGTCAAACCCACCACGATAAGGGTCGTAGGGCGAAGCCCCGCAAAGGGTTTTATATTATTGTTTGAGGTTTGAAAGCAAATTGCTGTAATTAGATTTTAAGAGATTAGTTTTTTCGCTGATTCCACTTGACTTCTGACTTGCTCCAATCCAGTTCCACCATAACTATTACGAACCTTGACGACTTGAGCAGGAGCGATCGCATCCACAATATCCGCTTCAAACTGAGGATGAAAAGTCTGCCAACGCTCAACCGATAGATCCTTAAGCAAAATCCCCTCGCTGGTGCAAGTTTTAACTAACTTCCCAACTAGTTGATATGCCTCACGGAAAGGAACACCTTTTGCGGCAAGATAATCAGCAACATCCGTGGCATTAGAGAAGTCCTCAGCGACAGCTTCAGCCAAACGTTTGGGCTGAAATTCAATCCCTTCATCGATCAAAATTGTCATCGCTTCTAAACAAGCGCGAACTGTCACCACTGCATCAAAGAGACCTTCTTTGTCCTCTTGCATATCCTTGTTATAAGCCAGCGGTAAACCCTTGATGATCGTTAGTAAACCTTGCAAATGTCCAAACACTCGACCCGTTTTGCCGCGCACTAATTCGGGAACATCAGGATTTTTCTTTTGGGGCATAATGCTAGAGCCAGTGCTAACGCGATCGCTAAGTTTCACAAAACTAAATTCTTGCGATGACCAAAGAATTATCTCTTCCGAGAGGCGACTGAGATGCACCATGATCAAGCTCGCCGCACAGAGAAACTCTACAGCAAAGTCGCGATCAGACACTCCATCAAGGCTATTACGCCCAACTGAGCCAAAATCTAAAAGTTCGGCGGTGTAATGGCGGTCAATTGGGTGGGGTGTACCTGCTAGAGCACCTGAACCGAGAGGGCAAACATTAACTCTTTGATAAATTTCATCAAGTCTTGTCCAGTCGCGCTGCCCCATCTCAAAATAAGCAAGGAGATGATGGGCGAGGCTAATTGGTTGGGCGCGTTGTAAGTGTGTATAACCAGGAATAAAAGTCTCAACATGTAGCTCAGCCTTGGTAACAAGAGTTTGCTGCCAAGTCCGTAGATCGGTCTGGATTTTGCGAATCTGATCGCGCAAATACAAACGTACATCAGTGGCAACTTGATCATTACGCGATCGCGCCGTATGTACTTTTTTGCCAACATCACCAATCAACTCAGTCAGGCGACGCTCCACCGCAAAATGCACATCTTCTGCATCGATCCCAGGGTTAAAATTACCTTCACGAAATTCTTGGCGGATTTGCTCTAAACCATTAACCAGCATCTCCCCTTCTTCGGCACTAATGATCCCCACTTTCGCCAACATACGGGAGTGCGCTTGCGATCCTGTGATGTCGTATTCAATCAAATTAATATCAAAACTAATACTGGCATTAAATCTCGCGATCGCAGGATGCAGCGCTGTCTCGAAACGCTGACTCCAAGGTTGGGGGGCTGTTGACTGGCTCATACAAAAAAACTGTAGTACTTGAAGACTTAGTTTACTTTTCGATAGGAAGTTTTGCTCTTTTCTGTCATGAATCCATCACTCTAGATTCATTGCAAAGTACTGTCTTTATCTAGCATTAAAACAAAGCATTAGAACAAAACATCAGAGCAAAGGGTTTAAACTGTTTTCTTTAATATTTGTTAAAGTGGATTTCCTGAACTTTTTCTACATCTAGTGTCTGCTATGATGCTTAATGCAAATTAAAACACTAGATTTGTTTATGGTGGCTCAAATTAAGACGGCTCAGATTAAGACGAATCAGACAAAAGTTAATCAAAATCAGACCAACCTACCCAAGACTAACCCGACAGATATTAATTCGCCCAAAACTTCAACACTCGTGACCCCACTTAAAGGTAATGTTCAAGTTTTTATTGCGCCCCATCGCAATCTCTACGCTGATATCATCGCTCAAGCGTTAAGGATGGCAGGTCAAGGTACGAAAGTGTTGCTTGTCCAACTTTTTCAAACAGGCATTAATCAAGGATTGAGAAATCCACGTCGGCTTGTAGAGAATCTGGAATGGCTACGCTGTGATGCACAGCGAGATCTCTCCAAAAATGACATTGAGCTAACTGATATTGAAAAATCTGCAGTATTAGAGCTATGGGACTTTGCCAAAGTTGCAATCAAGTCAGCCCATGCTGGTTTAGTAGTTCTAGATGAGGCAAATTTGTTAATTGCGCGATCGCTAATATCTGAAGAAGAATTGCTAGAAGTGCTAGAAGTGCGATCGCCTAAAGTGAATATTATTTTGACATGTGCTTCTATGCCAGCCAGCATCTGTAACTACGCTGATCAAGTCACCCATCGCCGACATTAAAATTTGGATTGTCTTATTTTCTAAGCCTTTAATCCTTCTTTTCAATAACAAATCCCATAACCAAGACATTTCTACAGTAAATCGTTCAGCTTACAGCCTGTTGAGGCTTTGAGTAGTACAGAAAACTTTTTGAAAGTGCCGCTTCGCGGCACTTTCAAAAAGTTTTCTGGGTTTTATAACAGCGCAAAGCGCTGTAACAGTATTCAAAAAACATTGAGATTACGTATAGCCTATTGATAGTTTGAGTAATACAGAATAATTTTTTGAAAGTGCCGCTTTGCGGCACTTTCAAAAAATTATCTGGGTTTTATGGCAGCGCCTTGCGCTGTAATTTTAAAGCTGGAAATAGACGACAATTCATGCTTTGTATTTCCATCAAAAGTAAACTTATATGAAGCAAATAGAACTAGCTAATTTCGCCTATCTTATTATTGATTAGAGATTAGTTCATCATAAATTTATTTGGCTGATTTGACCTTAAACTGTTTGTATACTGATTTTTCAGGTTGTTTTAAACAATCTGAAGCCCCCCATACAATAAAAACATAGGTTTCGCAGTTTAAATGTTGCCTAAAACAACTTAAAAACTGCGATAGATTTAGAAATAAGTATTTTTTAAAACTTTTCGATAATATTTTTGGAGATTTAAACGTGACGATTCCTTTATTGCAATACGCTCCAGCATCGCAAAATTCTCGCGTAACTGGCTTTACAGTCGGTAGTGACAACACACCACGCATTTACACTACTGCAAACATGCTTTCTGGCAGTGATCTAGACGATTTGATTGAAGCTGCTTATCGTCAAATTTTCTTCCATGCTTTTGCGGCCGATCGCGAGAAAACCCTAGAATCGCAACTACGTTCTGGCAACATCTCAGTACGGCAGTTCGTGCGTGGACTAATTCTCTCCAACACTTATAGAAGCAGTTTTTATGAAAAAAATAGCAACTATCGCTTTGTAGAGCAAACTGTACAACGTGTTCTCGGTCGTGATGTTTACAGTGAACGCGAAAAAATTTCTTGGTCAATCGTGGTTGCTACTAAGGGCATCGAAGGCTTTGTCGATGCCCTAGTTAACAGCGACGAATACCTAGAAGCTTTTGGCGATGATATCTTGCCTTATCAACGCCGTCGCATTCTGCCTAGCCAAAGAATTGGCGAAATGCCTTTCAACCTCAAGTCTCCTCGTTACGATGCTTACCATCGCGCACAGTTGGGCTTCCCTCAACTTGTTTGGCAAAATACCGTACGTAGCTATGTGGTTACTGACAGAACCCCAAAGACAGGCGATCCTGCATTGTTCTTGAACATGGCTCGTGGCATTAATGCTACTGCTTCTGCACAAAAGACTGTATCTGCTCAAAATATAGATTACGAAAACCTTGTTCCTTATCGTCGTCGTTAAATCAAGCATGAGAGAGTAAGCGTTTTACGTACCTCTCTTCAAAATTCTGAAAGTAAAGGGGGCGCACTGCGTCCCCTTTACTTTCAGAATTTACAAATTGCTATAAACATCAAGATTTGTGTCAAAATTACTTCAAGTTCATTTACCCTCTCTTCGTTTTGTTGTTAATGGATATTCATCAGTTTTTTGAACTTTTTGTTGGTCGGTGGCGATCGCAACGTAGCGAGCATCAATTTGGGGAGGGAAATAATAGTGACATCACATCTTTGATTGAGATTACTGTTTTAGATTTTGATGATCCACACCTAGTTGCTATCTGTCAAAAAAATGGCATTGATCCTAATACATCCATTCATGCAATGAAGATGTCATGGGAAGAGGACTCTCTAAGTAGTAACAAGCCTAAAGGAAGCGCCTTAATCGTACCTGTACCCAGTGACATTTCCTCACCTGAAAAAGGCTTGATTTTAAGCGTTCAAGGTAAAGGCAGCTATGAACTTGGGACAGATGAATCCCTCACAATCCAGACTGTTATTGCTCACAATACGATCATAGAACGTATATGGTATGGCAACCCCAATTTGCGTTTTCGAGTTTCAACTTTAGTGAAGGGAGATAATCTGAGCGATCGCTGCGTACAATCTTCAAAGTTTTATTCTGAAATTCGTAGCGCTATCCCAAAATCATAAGTTAGACGATTTCTTGAAAAGATTTTACCGTGGGTGTGCCGCGCTTCGCGCGGCACACCCACATTTTGGTTTTAATAAATCGGGTACTTTTATTGGTAGATATTACCTTAGGGGCAGCTTTACTCTTACTTTATGGTTTTAAGAAATGTACTATCAATGTCACAGCTTCTAAGCCAATAAAACCCACTAAAAAAATAAAAATTGCAATATTTAAACCAGTCTTAATTTTTTCCATATACGTCAACGTTTATATTGCTTAATTTTATTAAAAGCCTAAAAAATATAGAAAGTGCATAGACGTTCTCTATTTTTTAGTTTTTATATCCTAACTTTACTGGCGATCGCTATACTTAAGTGCTTAAATAAACCAAGTAATTTTGACTAGAGAAAATATCATTTAATCTAGTTAAGTTAAACTTAGCCATTATTACATTCAAGTGTGGGGATGTACTGCTGTGAATTGGATTAAAAAGTTCAGTATTCTTGGAACTGCGGCAATAGCATGGTTGGCGATCGCCCAATCTGCATCAGCACGCTTTGTGATTTTTGTGCCTGGCAATGATGCGGCAACCTTACAGCGAGTTCGCACTATCTCACCAACAGCTTTTGCGACAAAAATTAACGATCAATCTGTCATTCAGGCAGGTACTTTTAACTCCGAGATTAGTGCTGATAGCCTAGCGATCGCTCTGCAACAATCGGGACTATCAGCCCAAAAATATTTTAAAGCCTCAGGAGGAAAGGAAAGTAATGTCCAAGTTCCTTTCTCTGACGCTTCTTCAGTTACACCTTTAACAACACCGCAGCAGGTAATCATTCAGCCCGCAGCATTGACACAACAGCCCGTAGCTTTTTCAGAAGCGCCGTCACAATTTGTTAACAGTGTGCCTCAACAAAGTATTTTGCCTCAACAGAGCATTGCTTATACAAATACTGTTGTCCCTCAAGTTCAGACTCAGCAGGTACTTGTACAACGTTGGCAGCAGGTATTAGTTCCAGAAACTCGACAGGTTGTGACGCAGACAGTTGTACCTCAAACACAGGTTGTCCAGACTGGCTATATTCAATCTGCATCTATTCAGCCAAACGCTTATGTGCAGCCACAGTCTGGATTTATTCAAGCAGCCTCTGTACAGCCAAATACTTATGTGCAGTCAAATGCTTATGTGCAGCCAAATGCTTATGTGCAGCCAAATGCTTATGTGCAACCCCAGTCTGGATTTATTCAGCCAACAGCAACACTAGCCTCAACTAGCTATGACAACTCTATTGGATTGAGCAACGAGCAGTTATTACCTCAACAAAGTCAAAATACCAACTTCCGTTATGTGGCAGCAGTACCCGCAAATGTAAACAATCAGTTTTTGTTATCACGAGTGCGTCAGTATGTACCTAATGCCTTTTTCTCAAATTCTGGACGTGGCACTTATATTCATGCAGGTGCTTATCAAAGTCGTGACTCGGCGGAATCTGTATCCCGCTATTTGCGATCGCAAGGCGTTGACTCAAGGGTTCTTTACTTCTAAAACCGATGACTGTAAATATTACCCCTGACCCTAATAAGCAATCAGCTCGGCAGATTAAGTGGCTTGAACCTTTTGTTTTGCTTTTTCCAACTGGATTTTGGCTGATCTCATTTCTGCTCATTCCCACAATTTTCATTTTTATTCAAAGCCTAGTTCCATCTGGTAAAACTGAGTTTAGTTTAGAAAACTATCTCAAAGTTATTGATTACGTTGGTGGTAACTTCATTTATCTGACTGTAGTCTGGCGATCTGTGCTTTACGCCTTGATCACAACAGGATTTTGTTTGTTATGCGGTTTTCCAGTTGCTTATTGGCTAGCCGTGATTATTCCTAAGCAATGGCGCAATATCTTGTTGCTACTATTTGTCCTGCCTCTGTGGACTTCATCGCTATTGCGATCTTATGCTTGGATTACTATTTTGCGACCGACAGGCGTTTTAAATAGTTTTCTTAACTTAATTGGTCTCTCAGGGATCAATGTCTTGAATAAAGCAGAGGGTGTAATTATTGGCATGGTTTACACTTATCTCCCATATATGGTTTTAGTTTTATATACTTCGCTCGAACGTCTCGACCTACGTCTGTTAGAGGCAGCGGCTGACCTCGGCGCTAACTCTAGGCAAACCTTTTGGCAAATTACTGTTCCTCAAGTATCTTCAGGTATTATTGCGGGAACCGCACTTGTCTCCATCTCTAGTTTTAGCGATTATATAAATCCTCAGCTATTAGGCGGACCTGGTAGTCGCACGATCGCTTCAATTATTGAGTTGCAATTTTTGGGTGCAGGTAACAACAGAGGATTTGGCTCGGCAATCAGCATGGTGCTGATATTAGCTGTAACTGTTGTAATTGCATTGCTAGTCAAATATGGCGATCGCAGGGTGGTAAGCGATGGCTAGTCAAATCAAGGTTCCGCCAATTAAAAGATGGCAAACTTGGTATACGGTGATTGCATTTTTTTATATGTATTTGCCGATCGCTGTTCTGACTATCTTTAGCTTTAATAAATCACCCTCCCCCTCACAATGGACTGGTTTTACTTGGGAGTGGTACTCTAAATTCCTGCAAAATCCGATATTGCGAGCGTCTCTACAAAATAGTCTGAGTGTCTCATTAGTTGCCGTATCTGTTTCGGCAGTATTGGGTACGCTCACTGCAGTCGGTTTAGCTCGATATTATTTCCCAGGCAAAAGTCTATATCGAGGAGCCACCTATTTACCCTTGATCGTTCCTGACATTGCGATTGCCGTTGCTACGCTTGTATTTTTTGTCGCCATCAAGCTGCCACTCAGTCTTGGCACAATCATGATTGCACACATTGTATTTTGCTTAGCCTATGTCACAGTTGTGGTGTCCAGTCGTCTGGCCAGTATCGATCCGAAACTCGAAGAAGCTGCTCTCGATCTCGGGGCTACACCTCTGCAAGCTTTTTTGCGAGTATTATTGCCACAGCTTTTGCCAGGCATTGTTTCGGGATGCCTTCTTGCTTTCATTCTCAGTATGGATGACTTTGTAATTGCTTACTTCACCGCAGGCGTTGGCTCAACTACTTTACCGATCGCCATTTTTTCATCACTGCGGAATGGCGGCGTAACTCCTGAATTGAATGCCTTAAGTGTATTGTTAATTATTGCTTCGGCATCAATAGCAGCGATCGCAGAAATAGTTAGAAGTTGGGGGCATCATCAGTAAATGCAGGTATTGCACGCAATTTATTTATAAGTGCTGTAAAATTAATTTGGTTTCCTAACAACGGTTGAGAACGTGTGATATATTACATCTGGCAAAGCTAATAAAAAGCTAAAGAATGACTCCCCATGAGTGAGAAGCCTTTAAAGCTGCGAATCTCAATTCCACCCGTTGAGGGAATCGAGGACATTCCCATCGCAGCGGTCGAAGTACTTGCTACAAAAATGGGTTTTAGTCCTGATTCTGTGCAAGACATCGTACAAGCTCTTACCGAAGCTTTAATTAATGCGATTCTTTACAGTACCTCTGACCTTGATGTGGAAGTTGTAGTTATTGCAGCACATACTAGCCTAACTGTAGAAATCCATGATCGTGGATCAGGTTTTGATGTTGACAGTGTGCCACCACCTGATTTTGATTTGATATCCGAGATTGGTGTCAAAAATGGCGGTTTTGGTATACATATGATCAAAGCATTGGTTGACAAGGTAGAAATCGAATCTACTGATCAAGGTACAACTGTCCGTATGAGTAAATTTTTGTCTATCCCCACACCAAATCTCCAATCATGACTCATTCCTCATTTTTACAAGATGAACTCAAGATCGTCGAACAGATTGATGGCGATCAAGTTATTCTCAAACTAAATGGTGCTTTGAGCGTAACTACAGTCCCATATTTTCGACAAGCTGTACAACCATTTATAGACCGTAAACTGGCAGCGATTGTCTTAGATTTTGAAGGAGTGACCAAGATCGTAAGCAGGGGCGTAGGTGCTGCGATCGATATGGCAGTGCAAGCCAAAAAGCAAGGTGGCAAGTTGCGCTTAGAAAATGTTGGTAAGTATGGTCGCTCTCTGTATATTCAAGGCGTACATTTAGTTGCCGAAGTACCCGAATTAGAAGGCTTTGAGCCATAAATTTTATTAAAACCAATAAAATAGAGGTGACGCAAAGCGCCGCCTCTATTTTATTATGTTACTTTTTCAGGAAATAAAAATGAAAATCGTAAGTCGTAAGTCGCTAGGTACACAATGTGTTTTCGATATCGGCTTAGAACACGATCACAATTTTTTATTAGATAATGGTTACATAGCCTCAAATTGCTTTAACAAATCTCACAGTGTCGCTTATGGCTATGTGACATACCAGACAGCTTATCTTAAGGCTAATTATCCTGTCGAATACATGGCATCGTTACTGTCTTCGATCAGTGGCGATCAAGACAAGGTACAGCGATACATTGCAAACTGTCGCAGTATGGGCATTTCCGTGGTTCAACCTGATGTTAATAGTTCAGGAGAAGATTTTACGCCACGAGATAAGAAGATTTTATTTGGATTAGCCGCAATTAAAAATCTTGGAGCGGGTCCTATCGCCGCCATTATCCAGGGTCGCCAAGAAGCAGCTTTTATATCTCTAGCTGATTTATGTAGTCGGTTAGACTCGCGATCGCTAAACAAAAAAGCTTTAGAAGCATTAATCCAGACTGGCGCACTCGACTTGCTAGAGCCAAATCGCCGTCAATTGATGAATGACTTAGATATCACTATGGAATGGGCTTCTCGTCGGGCAAAAGAGCAAGCTTCGGGACAAGGAAATATTTTTGACTTCTTTGGTGATAGTAACAATACTAAGACTTTCGATACAGCCCCAACTACTACGCGTGTTCCAGATTATTCTTCTCAGGAAAAACTAAGCTTAGAAAAAGAACTTTTAGGATTCTATATTTCTGATCATCCTCTTAGTGGAGTCAGCCGATCTGCGAGATTAATGGCTCCGATTAGTCTTTGCGATATTCCTGAATCGTCTGAAACCAAGACAGTTACAGCGATCGCCTTAATTCTAGAATGCAAAGAAGTGCTTACCAAGAAAGGCGATCAAATGGCTATTTTGCAACTTGAAGATCTCACAGGTAGTACTGAAGCAGTCGTATTTCCAAAAACTTTTGCCAAGGTCAAGCATCTCTTGCAAAAGGATAAACGCCTCATGGTCTGGGGCAAAATTGATCGGCGCGATGAGCAAACGCAATTAATCATTGACGATATGCAACCGATTGAGTCAGTTCGCATGGTCAGAGTCGAACTGACTCGCGAACAAGCAAGCGATCGGCAAATCTGGCAACAACTCAAAAATACCTTAAATCCTAACCCTAGCTATAACAATTCCAATCAAAGCAATTCTAAATATGGCAAAAATGAACCTGATAATTTTGGTAAAGTCCCTGTAATTGCCTCGTTTGAATATATGCCAAAGTTAGTACGCTTAGGCAATCAGTTCTGGGTTCAAGATGAAGAAAGCGCAGTTAAAGCCTTACAACAAGCAGGATTTAAAGCAACTTACGATGCACTAATTAGCTAAAATCCTAATTAAAATCCTAATTGTCGTCTAGCTTCAAATAAGCCAAGAGCCGCACTAACGGAAAGATTTAGACTACGGACTTTGGGATGCTCCATAGGAATACCGACAGAGAAGTTGTTGGCAATGATTTCTTTTGGCAAACCCTTTGATTCACTGCCAAATAATAGCCAATCACCATCTTGATATTGAAATTCACGAAAGTTATCTGAAGCGTGAGCGCTGAAGCAAACCCATCGTCCGCCTCTTGAAGCTTCGCGCAAAGATTCAATATTTGGATGTACAGTGACGTTTACATATTCCCAATAATCTATGCCTGCGCGCTTTAATTGGCGATCGCTAATCTCAAATCCCAAAGGCTCAACTAGGTGTAAATGAGTATTTGTAGCGGCACAAGTACGCGCGATATTGCCAGTATTAGGCGGGATTTCAGGATAAATAAGAGCGACTTGTAACATTGACAATAAATAATTAGCACAGTCCCTAAATATAACTCACAAAGTAGAACGGGGCAAAACGTCTACTTTGCTTTATTTTTTGATGTTGCGTTCTTCGATATCTTCGAGGGTTTGCAAAACTAAGCGCTTGGCTTGAAGTTTCCAACCCCATTTTTGAATAGCGATCGCTGCACCTGTACCTACAACTGTGGCAATAAAATCTAATGGTTGTTCCATCGATATACCCAATAGCAACCCTAGCCCAGCAATTCCCCAAAATGGCAGAGAGACTGACTGACGATTTTTTTCTACGATTTGACCAATGTCATTATTTGACATTTCGGTAAGTAACTCAGCTTTTGCTTGTTTTTGTTCGCTACTAGTAAGTGATAAGCCAACTTTTTGGCGTAATTTTTCAACTTTTCGAGCAGTTGTGCTGTACTGTACCAGCTCATCTTCCGCCATCATGATTAGACGCTCTAACTTTGCCATTTGTAGACTTAGATAAAATTAGATTGTATAGCAAAGTCGCGGGGCGCGCTTGCGTGTCCAATGACTTTGTTATAAAGCAAAAAATATTTGACAAAACCTACCGTCACTGGTGTAAGATATGAATCTTGAAAAAAGGGCGAGTGGCGGAATTGGTAGACGCATCAGACTCAAAATCTGACGGCAGCAATGTCATGAGAGTTCGATTCTCTCTTTGCCCATAAACAATAAAAGCGGTTCACAACGTGAATCGCTTTTACTTTTTGAATCGCTTTTACTTTTTGAGCCACTTTTATTATTTACAGTCTATTGAGTTTTTGAGTGATACAGATAATTTTTAAAAAGTGCCGCAGCTTTGCGGCACTTTTTAAAAATTATCTGGGTTTTATGGCATCGCCTTGCGCTGCATTTATAAAGCTAATTTTCGCAACACAGGACTTGTGGAAACAATATGGCGGTCTAAACCAAGAACTTTAGGGTCGAGTCCGATCGCTAGACCAATTAATTGAGGTAAATGCAGAATCGGAATGCCAAGTTTTTGTCCGATCACGCTTTCGACTTCAGGTTGGCGGGAATCGAGATTAAGATGGCAGAGCGGACAAGGCGTAACGATGCAATCTGCACCTGCGGCGATCGCGGCGCTAAGATGTCGCCCTGCCATTGAGAAAGATTCTTTGGGTGCATAGCTGGAAATCGGCCAACCACAGCACTGGACACGACCTTCGTAATATACAGGCGTTGCCCCAACAGTTCGGAACACATTTTCGAGAGATTCGGGTTTAAAGGGATCGTCGAAACGGGTGACTGTTTGAGATCGCAATAAATAGCAGCCATAGAATGCTGCACATTTGAGATTGGCTAAGGATCGATTTACTTTGGTTGCTAAATTTTCCAGTCCATAATCGCGAATCAAAATCCAGAGCAAATGCAAAACTTCGGTTGAACCTTGAAAATTATGTCCTTGAGTGTTAAGTAAGGTATTTACTTCATTTTTGCGGGTAGGATCGGAGTTTTTAAGTTTATCGTTAACGCGACCAAGCACACCCTGACAGGTGCTGCACTGAGTCATTACGGTTAAATTTAATTCTTCGGCAAGGGAAATATTTCGGGCATTAATCACATCCTCCATCAATTCATCGGTTTCTTTAAACGTCCCTGAACCACAACAGGTTGCCTTTTGTAATTCCACTAACTCTATGCCTAATGCTTGGGCGATCGCCGTTGTTGATGCATGTAGCTCCTTACAAGCTCCTTTGGCGACGCATCCTGAATAATAGGCATATTTCAATGTTTTTGTTTCTATCATTTCATTCTAGGATAAATTCTCTCAATCTAAAAAAATAGCGATCGCCATTTTAGCGATCGCTATTTTTTAAATCTTGGTTTCCTTGTGCAATTCGTAGAATAACATCCGAACCACTTTGAATAAGATTCTGATGATTTTCTGTTTTCCAGAAATCTTGCTATCTTTCAATGCTTGCAGTTGCCAGCCGTCGCCGATCGCCTCGGCTAACTTCTTGCCTAACCAAGTCTTTTCACACCTTGCGGGTAGAACGCTAGTTAATGTCCATGCGTAGAGCGATGCTCTTGTAACCTCACTCCCACCAAGCGCTTTAACCCGTTTGTCGCCTGATTGTTTCTCGGTGTAGCCTAACCCCAGGAACAAACTAAACGATCGCAATGACCTATGACGTTTCTGTGTTTTGGGTACGCCTTCTTTGCTCATACTCTCCTCATAGTCGACCCAGATTTTGCCATCTAGTAAGAAGCGATCGAACGGGTAGCATTGGCAGAGAAGCAAAGCTTGGTTACGTAACCCGAAGCCGAATTTCTGGAAAACTTTCATATATGGCTCAAACTCTTCAGACTG
>JBBRMK010000086.1:0-20456 GCA_038230875.1 Pseudanabaenales cyanobacterium | reverse complement strand
TTTTGTCTAGGTTCTTTGCACTCCCTTTCAGGTTGGGCTAGCTTCGCTTTCGCTTCGCTCTCCCTTCAGCGCTTTACTAAGTTAGCTTGTTCATTATCTTTTGTCAACCCTTTCTTTTAAAGAAGTTTTCGGCGGGTCGAAAATATCCTTCTCCAACACCCTCTGGATAAACGTTCTGAGCTTTTTAGAGTTGATCTTTGAAGTTTCGGGAAGGATTTTGTATTTTGGGTTGAGATGACTATTCAGGAAAAATGTTAAGTCAAAGATGTTATGGATTAACTATGTAGGGGGATGCGATGGATAGTATTTGCCCTGAGCGAACTAATGCTTGGTAAATGAAAGCAGCTACTTCTGCACGAATTGAGGGTTGATTAGGATTTAAAAGTTTGATATTTGGATAGTTGACGACCATACGATTTTCAGTTGCAGCGGCTACACTATTGCGAGCATAGGCGGGAATGCTGCTTACATCGGAAAAAACCTGCAAGATTGTTTCTGATGCTTTGCTTGGGACGTAGTTTAAACCATTGGCAAGAGAAACGAGAATCTGTACGCGAGGAATATTTTGATTTGGGCTAAACACGTTGCCAGGGTATCCAGACATAAATCCTGTGGTATAAGATTTTTGAATGGCTTGTGCAGCCCAATAATTGGAAGGGACATCACCAAAAGTTACGCTGTTACGTATTGGCGATTTGGTCATTGCTTTACTGAGCATGGCAGCAAATTGGGCTCTTGTCACAGGATCGTTAGGTCTAAAGCTGCCGTCGGGGAAACCTTTGATAATGTCTCTGGTGGCTAGTTCATTAATGAAAGTTTGTGCCCAGAAATTTGTAGGAACGTCTTTGAAGGCAACTTGGGCGGCTACAACTACAGGAGTAGAAGGAGCTACTAAGGGAGATGTTGGAAGTGAGAACTCAACTGAGCCTTGAATGCGTTTAGGATCAGCTTGGTTGCCGATCGCGACAACTCTGACACCTGAGGCATTGTTGATATCAGTTTGTTTATTATTTTGGAAAATATTTTGCCCTGGACTAGCAAGTGTTGAACCAAGATCAACTGTAGGCTGTCCGTTTCGGTCTTTTAAGATAACTAAACCGTTTTCTTGATTATTCGCAATAAGATTATTGCGGAATGTTGGAGTTGAAAGGTTTGAGACGACTATACCGCCGCGATTGTTGACTATGCGGTTGGATGAGACTAAAACTTGTGATTTTTGACCGATCGCTAGACCAAAACCTGTGTTGTCAAAAGTATTGGACTGAATTTGTCCTGTGCTTGTGCCTAGTACAGAAATACCGTTGGCACCGTTTTGGTAAAAGATATTGTTAATGACATTGGCGCTGGTGTTACCTGTCAGAAAAACACCATCATGGGTAGATTTAGTAAAGGTGTTGTTGGTGATAGTAACGTTTTGTCCAGACTCAACCCAAAGGGCATAACCTCTGGGATTTGAATTGGTGAGGGTGATGCCTTCAATGAAGGTGTTGTTACTTGCGAGAATAGCAATATTTTGACGGGCAAATGTTGGGCTAATAAAAACTCCACCACCTGAGATGATTACTTCTCGACCTTGATTACTAGGATTTCCTCTGAGAGTCACGCCTGTAGGAATCGTCAGAGGAAATTGTTCGCCTGTGGCATCTGTATAGTTGCCGTTAGCTAGTTGAATGGTCGTGCCGATCGCAGGGTTTGTTTTGATAGCAGCAGTGAGCGATCGCAATGGCTGATCGGCAGATATACCTGAGTTAGTGTCTGAACCATTTGGCGAAACAAATATAACTGTATTGGCTTGTGCAAGTTGCAGGTTATTTGGTGATATTGAGCTATCTAAATTGATGTTTTGAGCCATCACAGGCTCTGTTGATGTGATAATTGGCGGTAAACTAAAGATAAAAAGAAATGCAAGCCCCAAAGATGTCCTTGAGAATTTCAATAGAGATGACATAAATTTATCCTTTAAAATTTAGCTAAGTCTTGGATATTTCCAGTTTGACGCGAAGTGCATTAAATAGTTTCTTAAGAGATTTTGGATATTAGATTCAAAATCTCTAACAAATATACAGCCAAGCTTTAGTTTTGGTTCTACTTAGTTTTGATTTCAAATTGATCGAGGTATCTGTGAGTTCACTTCCTGTTCCATCTCATATTCATTATGAACTTTTACTTCAGTTGCTAGAGCGTCAGACTTTACCAGCGTTGCATAATGAAATGACGCAGCCACATCTAGCAGCAAAGCTAAATGTTTCTCGAGAACATCTTCAGGCGGCAATTATTAATTTACGAAAGGCTTTTTCTTTACAAAAACAAGTTGAAGATACGTGCCAATATCACGGTATTCAAGTTTCTTATCGTTGGTCTTTGAGCGAATCGGAGCAAGAAATGGGAAAACCGTTAAAAGAGATTTCTAGTCCTCCACAAAATTTATAAGTTCAGAACAGCGTCAAGCACTTTTCTCATCTATAAAGTAGAAAATACGATGTCGATTCGACATTGTGACGAAATTGTTACAATGTTAAAAAAGTTATTTGTAAAAATTTATGGTTCAGGCTGTATCGCCTATTTTCTCAGGTAAAGATTGGCAAAAGGGATATGAGTCGCTGCGTACTGAGCAATCTTATTGGATTGACGATATTGAAGGGCAGATACCATTAGAGCTAGAGGGTACTTTATTTCGTAATGGTCCTGGACAGCTTGATATTAATGGGCAAAGTTATGGTCATCCGTTTGATGGAGATGGCATGATCTGCGCGATCGCTTTTAAAGAAGGTAAGGCGCATTTTGTAAATCAATTTGTAAAAACACCTGAATTTCTAGCCGAGCAGAAAGCAGGAAAAATTTTATATCGAGGAGTATTCGGGACACAAAAAGTCGGGGGCTGGCTGAACAATATATTTGATTTGCGAAATAAAAATGTCGCAAATACGAATGTAATTTATCAAGGCGGTAAGTTATTGGCTCTGTGGGAAGCTGCACGTCCTTATTCACTCGATCCAAAAAATTTAGATACTTTGGGTTTAGAAACTTTTGATGGCAAATTGACGGCAGGGCAGGTTTTTACAGCGCATCCTAGACGAGATGATCGCACTGGTGATTTGTGGGGCTTTGGAGTGCAGCCGGGACCTAAATCTACGATTTCGATTTATCAGGTAAATGATCAAGGTAAATTATCAACTGAGTCGCAAGTCAAGGTTTCAGGATTTTGTTTTTTGCATGATTTTGCTTATACGCCAAACTATCGGATTTTTATGCAAAATCCTGTGTCTTTTAATCCATTGCCATTTGTGCTGGGATTAGCATCGGCGGGTGAATGTATTGAATTAAAACCAAAAGCACCAAGCCAGTTTTTGCTGATTGATCGCCAAGGTAATCTGAAAACTTTAGAAACTGATCCGTGTTTTGTATTTCATCATTGCAATGCTTATGAGCAAGACGATGAGATTATTTTGGATTCGGTTTGCTATCCTGACTATCCCAAGTTGGAGCCCAATACGGACTTTCGGAATATTGATTTTGAAAAGGTGATCGCAGGACATTTATATCGGTTTACGATTAATCCCAAACTTGGCACTGTGAAGCGGGAATTAATATTAGAGCGCTCTTGCGAGTTTCCTGTAGTGCATCCCCGTTGTGTCGGGCAAAAGCATCGTTATATTTATATAGGCGCGATCGCCCAATCATCAGGCAATGCACCTTTGCAAGCGATCGCTAAGGTTGATATGCAAACTGGCAAACAAGAATTTCATAGTTTTGCCCCACGTGGTTTTATTAGTGAGCCTATTTTTGTACCGCGCGATCGCAATCCAGAGAGTGCTGAGGATGATGGATGGGTGTTAACTTTAGTTTTTGACGCAACCCACAATCGTTCAGATTTAATCGTACTTGATGCTCAAAATATTTCAGGTAAGCCACTAGCAATATTGCATTTAAAGCATCATGTGCCTTATGGGTTGCATGGTAGCTTCACTCACGAAATCTTCTAAAAAAAGCGGCGCTAAGCGCCGCTTTTTTTTAGAAAAGGTCTAATGGAAAATGTCCGTGGGTTCCACTATAGCCATCGGCAAAATCTGTCTGAAAAGATAGCAACATGCCGCGATATACACCTTTATAATTATCGGAATGATAGCGACGACTGCGAGGATTATACTTAATATAAACTCCTCCAGCGATCGCTGACAAGTCCGCCTCAGGCAACTCATAGTGAAAGTGAGCGGCGTAATTTTGTAACGATTGTAATGCTGACTCTGTGTTCTCAGCACAGACACCAAAAATGTGATAATCGGCTAGTTTAGTCAAGTAATCTAAAGCTTCGCAAATTTGGGATCGCCGCTCTAAAGTTGCCGATTCTGTGTCTAAGTCACTTAGTTCCCAGAGAGTGCGCTCGGCATCGGCGATAGTTAGATTATTGCTCATGGGTTGCTAAGGTAAGGAGAAAGCTAAATTGTATTATGAACATTAACGAAGAAATTGCTCGTTTACGCGATCTTTTGCCTGCCTCTTGGCGTATGACTACATCAATTAAGTCGAAACCTGAGCAACCTGAGGCAATCTCAAGTTTGCAAGTTTTACCTTGGAAAAAGGGCGTACAGATAGGCATAAATTTTCGGTTATGGAGACAGTTAGCCGAAGCAGAACGCGATTTATTAGTTTTGCATAATATAAGCTGGCGGCTACAAACCAAATGGCTACAAACAGGAGCTTATCAAGGTGTAGCCGCAATGTCTCTAGCAGGAGGAATTGTCGAAGCTGTACAGGGCGATGTGACTGGTATAGCGATCGCAATATTATTAGGGACAATTGGCATAAATCAAATTGTGCGAGGCAACAAAAGTTCGCAAGTGCAAGTACAAGCTGATAATGAGGCGATCGAGATTGCTCAAAAACGTGGTTATGGTGAAGCTGAAGCGGCTAAAGCACTACTTGAGGCAATCCCTGCGACGGCAAGATTAATGGGACGT
Organism: Pseudanabaenales cyanobacterium; assembly: GCA_038230875.1. Classification (GTDB taxonomy): domain Bacteria; phylum Cyanobacteriota; class Cyanobacteriia; order Pseudanabaenales; family Pseudanabaenaceae; genus Pseudanabaena. The sequence continues at coordinate 15,498 of JBBRMK010000086.1, read as the reverse complement.
AATACCCCAGAGTTTACTGAGCTTATTCGTTGTCAAAATTTAAGGGCGATCGCAGGTTTATCAAAAATTCCAATTCCAGATAGCGTACTAGAGTAATCAATGACTGTTACGTATTAATCAAAGACAATGAATTTTGATATTTACGACTTGACCTAAAAAGACTTTACTAATCGGAGATTTAGATTCACTTCTGTTACTCAGCAAGTCCTATCTAAAATAAATGCTAGTTATTTTTATGCTAATATTTATAGCTTTAAAGGATTAAATACGTTGAGTAGGCAGCGCATTTAATCTCCACGATAAAAGGATTGCATATGAGCAGTTGTAGAAATGCGCTAGAAGAACTAGTAATTGAAGAAGCAGAGTCACAATACAGTCGGCTAGGTGCTGAAGTAAAGAAACGTATCGATCTTAGTGAAGTGATCGCTTATACGTTGAATCGTTTGCCAACAATGTATGCAAATACTCAGCGAGGATGGGTACAGCAACGTAAAAAAGCGACTCAAGAGTTAGGTGCGGCAATCATCAAAACTGTACGTAATGGATTTCTTAGTACCCAAAGTGATGTCTTAAGGGAGCACGATCCAATCCCTGCTCATGAATTGGTTAGTCAAGCGCGATCGCTGGTCAAATTACGTAAACTATTTAACAAAGACTATCTCAAATGGAAAGATGTACCTGAAATTGTTCGAGATGCAATGGATGCGGGCTTCAGTCATAACTTTTCTAATAATACCTATACAAGCTCAGACCGACGCAATTCTTTAATGGCTCGCAGCTACGCAGTTCGCCGCCGTACTAATACATCTTCCCTTTTAACTAACGAGTCTAAGGCTGCTACTACTGAGAAAGATATCTCTGCAGACATTAAAGACTTTGAGTCATATATGTCGGGAACTATTTATCGATATAGCAATATTCTAGAAAGTCTTGTAACTGCAATCATTGAGCGCCGCGTTAAACGGCTTGATGAAGCACTTCAGCACAAAATCATCATTGATGATGTAGCAGCATATGTTTTGAATCGTTTGCCACCAATGTATGCCACTAGTCGTCGTGGCTTACAAAATTTGCGGCAAAGAGTAAAGTCTGAGATGACAAATCAAATTATTAATATTGTCAAAGAGGCTTTAGCGAAAGTAATTCAATCACCTGAAAGGACTTTATCGCCATTACCTTTTGAAAAGTTCAATTTAGAACTAGAAGGTACTCTAGTGCATCTGCGTGAATTACTCGGGCGTGATGATATTACATGGCGTAATATCTCAGAGGTTGTAGAAGCGTGTTTGAGAGAGCCTAAAACTTTTAAATCTAGTTATCCAACTTGGCATGCAAAACATGATGTTTAAAAATGAAGAGATAAAGAGATAATCTGAAGCGCTATCTTTTCTCTTTGTTTTTTAAAAGGTAATAAATCCCAAAAGAAGATATAGAGCAAAGTGCCCTATCACCTTTCCAGATTTTAATATCTTTTAATTATGATGACGATTGCTATAGTAAAAGAAGTAAATTAATCAACACCAGAATTAATATCATCAATATGCTTAGCCCTATTTTGCAAACTAAGATCGAGAGCCAGATCAACAACAATAAAATCATGCTCTACATTAAAGGCACACCTCAGCAGCCTCAATGTGGATTTTCAGCCGCGATTGTGCAAACTTTTAATGTATTAGGACATCCTTATGAAACTGCCAATATTCTTGAAGATGGTGATTTACGCCTTGGCATGAAGGAGTTTTCCAGTTGGCCGACTTTTCCACAGATTTATGTTGGTGGGGAATTTATCGGAGGATGTGACATTGTGATGGAGTTAAATCAACGCGGTGAACTAGCTCAGATCGTCCAAGATGCGATCGCTGCTTAAATAATTTATGCCGTGCAATGCGCGGCATAAATTACAGAACTTTCTGTAAGGCTCGTTTTGTTCTTGTCCATGCCCAAGTCCCAAGAGCAAGCACGATTAAGCTCAAAATAATCATAACGATCTGAAAGCCTAGTTGTTTACCAAATGAACTTGTTGAAATATCTAAGGCGATCGCGGTAAGGGCAAGAGGAAAACTAGCAGCAATATTTTCAGCATTATTTAGCAATCCAAAAACTTTGCCGCGCATATTATCTGGCGTATGTTCTTGAACTGTAGTTTGCATTGGAATCGCGATCAAAGCTCCATTTATGCCAATAAAGTTGCCAACCACTAGACCCACCCATAAATTAGAAACAAAAGCAAATATAAATAGCCCGATCGCCATGCCAATGAAACCGACAAAAGGTAAAGGTCGATGGGTAAATCGAGCGCCAAACTGTCCCAATATGAATGCACCGATCGCTAAACCGACCCCAACCGAAGCAACAAAAAATCCAAAATCATCGCGATTATTGGTGACCAATTCTGCCAAGTTAAGCGATAGTTTTTGCATTGTCCCCAATACCCCATACAACAGGGTTAGCTGAATAATCGCACCGCCAATTAAATGATTGTAATGTACGTATTTAAAGGCGTCTTTCAAGTCCTTCCAAATTCCTACACCTTCTTTTCTAGGCTCGATTATTTCGTCCTTGGGTAGTACAAATAAAACTAATCCCGAAAGCACGTACAAAGAGCCAAGCAAAACTTCGCGGCTATATTCTCTAGCGTCAGGGAAAATATTCATCGTCCAAGTCAATAATGGCGATCCGATCGCGAACCCGACAATCAATGAACCCACCATCGTGATCGTAAATAGGGCATTGGCAGGTAAAAGATCGGATTTTGGCACAATTAACGAAATAGCCGATTGTTCTGCAGGAGCAAAAAAGTTAGTAAGCATGGAAATAATAAAGGTGATTAGCAATAACGCCATCATTGAGCGGGGCAGGAAGGGAATCGCAAAAATACAAGCCCCCCGCAATAAATTACATAAAATTAGCACTTCGCGTTTCGGATGCCGATCCACAAAAATCCCCGCGATCGATCCTAAAAATACCGCAGGCAAAGTCATGGCGATCATGATCGATGACTCTCGCGTATTTACATCATTGACGTTACCCGTCACCGCAAGAGAAATCAGCAAAATCAATACAATTTTATCGACTAACTGAGACAAGATCTGGGCGAGCCACAGAGCCAGAAATTGACGATTACGCAAAACTGTCAGATAGCCAGCAGGAGAATTTAAAACGGGTTCAGACATCACTTAAAAGAGCATTTTCCAAACATGACGGAGCTAGGCAATTTATCAAATCGATTTTTGTTATTAAAACTTAATTGATAAATGACAAGAATTGTTAAATTTGTTAGTTAAGAACATTACATAGCTTTTAACTTACTGTATGCGATCGCCGCCGTGATGTTCCCGTTTTTTCTGACTGCTTAATTTTAGGGTCATTGCGATCGCTATTGTTTCTGGCAAACGGGATCACATCCGCAGCCGACATTTCTCGCGCCGACCGAATTAATAAACCTGCGATAAATAAGCAAGACAACGTAGAACTACCACCGTAGCTTAAGAACGGAAAAGGTAAGCCCGTAGTTGGCAGAACGCCAGTTGCCACTCCTACATTTAAAATTGATTGCACGACAATTAAAGATGTTGAGCCAAGAGCAATCAATCGAATCACAGGATCTTTGCATTTATAAGTTACAGATAGTCCAATCGTGCCGTAAATCATTACCAACAAAAGCAAGCAAATTCCGCCAAATAAACCAAATTCTTCGGCAAAAACCGCAAAAATAAAGTCCGTATACTGAATTGGCAAAAATAACTTTTGCTGCGACAAGCCAAATCCAGTTCCCCATAGCCCACCAGAGCCGATCGCCATCAAACTCTGTACCAATTGATAGCCGTCCCCTGCTTGATCTTGCCAAGGGTCGAGAAATGACATAATCCGCCGACGTTGATACTCGCGAAAGGTGACACTTGCTACAGCTACACAAGTACCTAAAGCGGCAGTCCCAAAAAGCTGAAGACTTGGCAATCCTGCACCCAAAGCAATCAACCAAAGGGTAATCCCACAGAGCGCTGTCACACTCAAACTAGGCTGCATCAAAATGCCACCTAGCACCAACAAAAATACAAATAACCAACCAAGCCGAGCTTTCCAAGGTGTGCGATTCCAATTACCAAAAAGCTGGGCGGCTTGCAAAATCAAGAATGGCTTAATTAGTTCAGATGGTTGAAGCAAAAATGAACTTGAACCCACCGATAACCATCGTGTTGCCGCGTTGCGCGTTGTCCCTAATCCTGGAATGTGCGTCGCGTAAAGCAGGGCAAGAATGATAAACAAAAAGATTGGGCTAATCTTAAGCATGAACCGTAACGGCAAATGCACGATCGCATTAAAAATCAATAACCCAATCACTGCCCAAGCTAATTGGTATTTGAAATAGAGCGTGCCATCTTTGAAGGCAATATCGGCAACTGGATAAGAAGCCGAGAAAAGTACAGCTAGTCCAGCAAATAACCACAAAAAAGTCAGCCATCGTAAGAGGCGAGCTTCTGTTGCCCATTTATCGACTGTGCGATCAAAAAAGGGAAATACCTGAAAAATCTGAAAGAGTTTCACGGTTACGTGGTGGGGACTGAGGAAGTAGAAGTTGAGTGGTTAATTTGCGCTCCCTCAACTTTCTGGCTTTTACTTTACTACACTTAACTCAAAATTCAAGTTATAAAGTTTTCGTCAAAGTTTTTGTAACCTGTAGACTTTGATAATCGTTGATATTCGGCTCATTCAATTCCAGAGTTTTGATGCTTACCTTTCTTAAGTACCTGATGCCAAAACGTAGAATGCCTGAAAAATATATTTATGACCGCTATATTATGTCAACTGATTAAAATGCGAGAGCAAAAATACTAAATAAATCCCGCAAATTTTTTTTATCTTGCTCATCAAAGGGAAAAATAATATTTTTAATTTGGTTAGGAGTTCTTTGCTTAATACTTAAAATTTCAATCCCCACCACTTTATTTTGATCATCAAAATCACAAACAACACCATCAGAGACCTCTTCTGAATCTACGATTTCAGTTTCTCTAATGCGGATATAAGCTGCATTAGCGATTGGATCGTATTCAACCCTCATAGTTTTCCTCGTAATTTCCTATCAAAATATACTGAGACAACTCTATTAGGAGTGGATGTCACATTGTAAATCACATGCAGAACTCTATTATCAAATTCAGGTATTTCTGCTAAAGCATGACGTAAATCAGTATCTTTGGCATCTAACTCAATTTTCTGAGGTGAGGTTAAGGTGTACTCGATCCAACTTAAAGAAATTTTACGTTCATTAATTCTTATTCTTGCGTGTTCTGTGAACTCGTAATCAGCATTAGAAAAATTAATAAACTTCATGATATGAGGATATCTACTGTAAGACACTTTCCCCAATAAGGCACTCTCTAACTTTTAAGCCATAGAGACGCTCGGCTACCTAAAAATCAGTATAACATCACTTTCACGAATGACTTTTACAGTTCAGATTGATTTGTGCAGTGGCAATGGTCATTTTTCATTTTATTTTTATTCATTGGCTTACAACTCAACTTTATACCTGATGTAAACCCATCATAAAGTACATTAAAATTCGCTTAAGGGGTGAGATTTGTAGCATGAGCAACCCAAAACGGCGTAACACTTTGAAGAACCAGTTATGGTTAGAAAAAATGCGATTGGAAATATCAGTTAGCCAAATTACGCCTAAGTTATCCCATTTACGTCTTGCCTGATAGCGATTTAAGATAGCGATCGCGCCAATATCTTCATGATTTTGATGCGCCGTTCTTAGCACATTTGCTAAAGCATTCATGTCACGGATACCAAGATTCATACCCTGACCTGCGATCGGGTGGGTAGTATGAGCGGCATCACCAATTAAGACGAGACGAGGCTGCACATAGGTTTTACTATGCATCCAACGTGGCACATAATTTGCCCGATCGCGTGATTCTAAAGTAACTTTACCTAGCTTTTCGATTAAAGGCTGACCGATACGTTTAGTTAGCTCTTGCAAAAATGTTGCTTCATCAAGAGCGAGTAAAGCTGGCGTTTCTTCTTTGGTCGCTGTCCAAACGATACAGGCGCGATCGCTACCCAGTGGCAAAATCGCAAAAGGACCACTAGGCTGAAATCTCTCATAAGCAAAATTTTGATGCGATCGCTCTGATTTAATCGTCGTGACAATGCAAGTTTGCTCATATTGACGCTCTTCTATCGCAATATTCGCCAATTGACGCACCTGCGATCGCCCACCGTCTGCACCAACTAATAATTTTGTTTCCAGATATTGCTCCCCAATCTCTGAGCTTATTTTGACGCGCATCACATCGCGATCGCTGTCATATTCAATATCTAAAATCTTGGCAGGACAAATTAATTCAAGATTGGGGCATTCTCGGGCAAATTCCCAAAGCGAAACTAAAGTCACTGAGTTTTCGACAATATAGCCTAGAGCCTCTTGCCCCACATCCTCACGGCGTAACTGCACTTGATAGGGCAAATCCCCTTCAGATACTTGAATCATATGCATCGGAGTTACGCCTCGCTGTTTCATCCCCCCCCACACGCCAATATTTTGCCAAATTTGGCTTGATCCATAAGCGATCGCGCTAGCACGACCATCAGCGGTAAATTCACCGTGCAAGAAATTACCATTGCTTTCAATGATTCCAACTTTGAGATGGCAGTTTGTGGCGATCGCATTCTGCCCAGACTGCTTATCGCCTAACGCACAGGCTAAACTCGCACCTACCATTCCTGCTCCGACAATTAGCACATCAAACATTGTTTAAATTATTTTTTATTTTTTTAATTTCAGAAACGTTGATTAAACCTAACTTAAAGGCTGGTTATCCTAAATTCTATTATCAATGCTTTGTAAAGAAATATTGCAGAATTAAAGATAGTTTTAACGTAAAATTCAAAAAAAGGCGGCGCTTAGCACTTTCTTTGTTTTTGGATTTTGTTTATAAAAGTAGCGTCTCTTATATTGCTGGCAAAAATGGCTACAACTAACAAATAGGTAGGCTGGTATGGTATAGAAGACATTAGAGATTTTATGCTTGGTTCCTGCTTAAGATTTCTGATTCTGTAACGACAACAGTTGTTAACTGCAACTTGAGCAACAGAAGAGTGCTTCTAAAAGTGGGAAAATCTTGGACTAGAAAGAAAATTTTGGAGAAAGTTGGATGAGTTCCCCAGCAGCACTGTCAGCATCATTATTACAAATAGTCAATTTAGAGAGCGATCTGCGTGCCGCCAATTTCCGTCTGCGATACCGTCTCAAGCTCGTGGAGGATTTGTGGGAATCAGTCCTATTAAGAGAAAGCGGTCAAGAATTAGTCGATTTATTGCGCCAACTGCGAGCGATGTGTTCACCAGAAGGGCAAGCACCTGAGTATCCTGCCCAAGAAGTTTTAAAAGTGGTCGAAAGTCTTGATCTCCAAGAGGCGACTACCGCTGCTCGAGCCTTTGCTTTATTTTTTCAACTAATTAATATTGTTGAGCAAGATCATGAGCAGGAGCAAACTAGCATTCAGCGAGTCAGTCCGATCAACAGAGAAGCTGAATATCCTGTCGGCACATTTCGCTGGCTATTCCCAGAACTCAAAAAAGTAAATGTCCCGCCTCGTCAAATTCAAAAAGTCCTTGACAATCTTGATATCAGTTTAGTATTTACTGCTCACCCAACGGAAATTGTGCGGCATACAATTCGCGAGAAGCAACGCACGATCGCGAAAATGCTTAAGGAGCTAGATCGGTTAATCGGCTTTAACGGTGAAGAAATCGCACTACCGATGAGCGCTTTAAATTGGGAAGCAGCATCCTTGCAAGAGCAAATTGCTGAAGAAATTCGGCTTTGGTGGCGTACTGATGAACTAAACCAAATCAAGCCGACGGTTTTAGACGAAGCAGACTATACGTTGCATTATTTTGAAGAAGTATTATTTGATGCCATTCCTGTACTTTACGATCGCATTGCTTCCGCAATTTCGATTACTTTTCCTAAGCTTCAATTACCTCGCTACAATTTTTGTAATTTTGGATCATGGGTAGGTAGCGATCGCGATGGCAATCCCTACGTCACGCCCGAAGTCACTTGGCAAACCGCTTGCTACCAACGCAATCTTGTACTTAATAAATACATTAAATCGGTTGAGCACCTTAGCCGTTTATTATCGCTATCACAGAGTCTTAGTGATGTTTCTCAGGATTTGCTCGATTCCCTAGGCGACGATCAAATTTATTTACCAGAAATTTATGATAAATATTCAATCAAATTCCGCCAAGAGCCTTATCGCCTCAAGCTAGCCTATGTAAGAGATCGTTTAGTGCATACTCGCGATCGCAACCAAAAACTGCGCCATAGCGGTTGGCAAGCCTCAGAAATGGAGCTATCTACTAAAGGGCAAGAACATCAGCTTTATAATCATGTTTCTGAATTTTTAGCTGAATTAAAATTAATTCAAGCAAGTCTAGGCGAAACTCGACTCAATCCTAAGCCCCTTGAAAACCTAATCCGTCAAGTTGATGTCTATGGCTTTCATCTTGCCCATCTAGATATTCGTCAAGAAAGCACCCAGCATAGTAATGCGATCACTGAAATTGCTGAGTCGCTCCAACTGCTGCCTAAGCCATATGACGACCTCACGGAGTCAGAAAAAGTAGACTGGCTGACCCAAGAGTTAAAAACACGCCGACCGATGATCCCCTCAAATCTGAACTTTAGCGCCAAAACCAACGAAATTATTGAAACATTTCGGATGGTTGCCAAAGTTCAACAAGAGTTTTCGGTGGCTATTTGTAACAACTACGTGATCAGCATGAACCGTAGTGTCAGCGATATTCTTGAAGTATTATTACTTGCTAAAGAGGCCGGACTATATCATCCTGCAACGGGCAAAGGTTCGCTTAGCATCGCCCCTTTATTTGAAACAGTCGAGGATTTACGCAGCGCTCCACCGATTATGAGCGAGTTATTTGAGTTGCCTCTCTATCGCGCTTATCTGGAAAATCATCAACATCTCCAAGAAGTGATGCTCGGTTATTCAGATAGCAACAAAGATTCGGGCTTTTTAAGCAGTAATTGGGAAATTTATAAAGCACAGCGCGCACTCCAAGATGTTTGCCAAAAGTATCAAATTGATTTACGGATGTTTCACGGACGCGGTGGTTCGGTCGGACGTGGCGGCGGGCCTACTTATGAGGCAATCTTAGCGCAACCAGGGCGGAGCATCGAAGGACGGATCAAGATTACCGAGCAAGGAGAAGTGCTTGCTTCAAAATATTCCTTACCTGAAATCGCTCTCTATAATCTGGAAACAATCACTACCGCCGTAATTCAAGCGGCTCTATTACCTAGCAGTACTGATACCCTAGACTGTTGGCTGGACACAATGGAAGAAATATCAGTGCGATCGCGTCAAGTTTATCGCCAGTTAATTTATGAACAACCAAATCTGGTCGAATTTTTTCATCAAGTCACGCCGATCGAAGAAATTAGCCAGTTACAAATTAGCTCTCGTCCCGCTCGCCGTGCAGGTAAGCGCGATCTAGCAAGTTTAAGAGCGATTCCTTGGGTATTTAGTTGGACACAGAGCCGATTTTTATTGCCATCTTGGTATGGCATCGGTACTGCTTTAGAGGAATTTCTTTTACAAAATCCTAGTGGTCATCTATCCCTGTTGCAATATTTTTATAGCAAATGGCCGTTCTTTAAAACAGTTATTTCTCGGGTTGAGATGACGCTTGCGAAAACTGATTTACAAATTGCCCATCACTATATGCGTGAACTTACCAGAGATGGCTATGAAGAAGCCTTTGTAGAAATATTTACAGAAATTTACGATGAATATCAGCGCACTCGCAATGTAGTCCAATCGATCACTGGACAAAAACAAATGCTCGATAGCGATCGCGATCTTCAGCGATCGGTACAACTGCGAAATGGATCAATCGTCCCTCTCGGGTTTATTCAAGCATCTTTGCTAAAGCGCTTACGTCAACACCGTACTGATACTGTCGATCTGCGATCACGCTATTCTAAAAATGAACTTTTGCGCGGTGCATTACTTACGATTAACGGGATCGCTGCAGGAATGAGAAATACAGGCTAAATATAGCTGCCTCTATATTTTTGTTTAAAAAAGGCAAAGGGCTTAAGCTCTTTGTTCTTTAAGATTTACCTGTGTTGACGCAATTACAAACATTAATAGCAACCTCTATAGATATAGAGCGCAAAGCGCAAAGCGCTATGCATCCATGTTAGGATTTTGGACAAACTGAGCGTGTTTATTAAGCTGTGAGGAATATGAGCCCCAATCGTAATTTCCACGATCCCATCAGGGTTGGTGTTATAGGTATCGGTAATATGGGGCAGCATCATGCAAGGGTTCTCAGCTTGCTCAAGGATGCAGAACTAATTGGCGTTTCCGATGTAAGTGTAGAGCGGGGACGCGATACGGCTAGCAAACACCGCGTACTTTATTTTGAAGATTATCGAGAACTTTTACCTCTAGTTGATGCAGTCTGTATAGCTGTTCCCACAAGATTACATTACGATGTAGGTACGACTTGCCTCAAAGAAGGGGTTCATGTCTTGATCGAAAAACCGATCGCGGCAACAATCGAAGAAGCAGAATCATTGGTGAGAACTGCCGCCGAGCAGAATCGGATTCTTCAAGTTGGACATATTGAACGTTTCAACCCAGCTTTTCAAGAGCTAAGCAAAGTTTTAAAGCATGAGACTATTTTGGCGATCGAAGCTGATCGGATGAGTCCATATTCGCAAAGGGCTAATGACGTATCGGTAGTATTTGATTTAATGATTCATGATATCGATCTGATTCTTGAGCTTGTTCCTGCATCGATCGTCCGTGTCTCTGCCCATGGCAATCGAGTTTCACCAGACTCTATTTATCTTGATTATGTAACTGCCACAATCGGTTTTGAAAATGGTGTAATTGCTACCCTCACCGCCAGCAAAGTTACCCATCGAAAAAAACGTAAGATTATCGCTCATTGTAAAAATTCACTTACTGAATCTGATTTTCTTAATAATGAAATTTTGATTCATCGTCAAACTACGGCTAATTGGACAACTGATTATGGTCAAGTCCTATATCGTCAAGATGGATTTATTGAAAAAGTCCACACCAGCAATATTGAACCTCTTCATGCCGAGCTAGAGCATTTTGTTGCCTGTGTCCGTGACAAAGTGCAGCCGTCAGTCGGTGGCGATCAGGCTCTCAAAACTTTACGCCTTGCTAGTCTGATCGAACAAACTGCTTTAGATGGTCAAGTCTGGCGTAGTTGCGATTTGCAACTGCGTGAAGTTGCGATCGCAGGTAGTTATTCATAAGGTCACCCATTAGCATGATTGTCTTGAGATAGAAGTCATTCAAAGGGGCGAGAACCCAGTCACAGACTGAATTCTTGCCCCTTTTTAGGTTTAAAAAGAAATGGGAACTATGCCAATTATCTCCAGTCAAAGTAGTCATGTTAAGCAGGAAACCAAAGCTCATGAAATCTCTCACAAAAATCTCTTTAGGTATTGCGATCGCGACTTCTGTTCTCACCTCTTTTAGTGCGATCGCTTCAGCCCAAGAAGTAAGACAACCAGGTAGTTACTTGGGTGCAGGTGTCTCCCTACAAAGCTTTGCCACAAATCCTTCTGTAGTTGGCGCCAACATAGCTGGTCGTTACAAATTTGACGATGTGCCAGTTTCGATCAGAAGTTCTGTTTTGTTTGGTAATGGTGGAACTTCAGTTGTTCCTACTGTTTCATTTGACTTGCCTGTAGGCGATCGCGCCAATGTTTATCTTGGTGCTGGCGCTTCTTTTAAAGTTGGTGGCAATAATAGCATGACAGGTGATCAAACTGCCTTCGCTTTGCAGCCTGGGCTAGAAGTTAGCCTCACCAATCGCGTATTGCTTTATAGCAATGCTGTAATTCCATTCAATGGTCAAAGCAACGGTTCTGCAGGTACTTCGCTACAAGCAGGCGTAGGTATGCAATTCTAAAAGAATAGAGAATCTGCTTTGTGGATTCTCTATTCTATGGCTATAGCCATTTTTGTTAGGGCATGACAGTAAAAGTAGAGGTAGCACGAAGTACTACCTCTACTTTTTACATTTTGACTTGTTTCAATCCACTTCCTGACAGCTATAAAATAGAATAATATCTGTTACAGCAGATTGAGAACGAACCAAACCCGGATTTTTTATAAAAGCCCCGCTTCGCGGGGCTTTTATAAAAAATCTAGTGGTGGGCTTGTTCGGGATTTGCTGCAGATACTGTTCTATTTTATTGTTTAGATAGATTCCCAAAAGTGACAGCCTTGACAAGGACCATCAGGATTTACAGCACACCGAATAATCTCTGAACCAGCGTTAAATCGGCAATTTTCATCTCCAATAATCCAACGTCCATTGATTAAGGTTCTCTCTAAATTTTCTGGTGCAGGCTGGACATATACTAAGACCCTAGACAAATTATATTTACCTCTCCGAAGTTGGTATTGATGGCGGCGTTCTAAGATGATGTAAGTTTTGCCATCTAAATCAATATAATTTCCTGGTTGGGGCATTGAATCTATATATATTTTTCCCAAAGTGCTTTCAGGATAAAAGGTACACACCTCTGTCGGCACTGTCAATATTTCCATAGATGTTGTTGTTTAATTGAAAAAATTAGCGATCGCCATGTTTTGGCTGATAATCTGGGGTTAGTTCATCATATTTCTAATAAGTATAGATTTGTATTGTATGGTTCTGATAGATTGTGATTGTTACCATAGACTGATGTTAGCCATAAAAACATCTACCTCGTATGCAAGCAAAACAATTAACAGCGATCGCCTTTTTTTTTCTGACATTGATAATATTAATTTTCTTGGCGGAACCAGCCAAAACCACTGCAATCGTTGAGGCAAAGTTTACAGAATCTCGCCCGAAAAGTACTCAACCAAAATCTCAAAAGATTTCTCAACAAAGCATTCAACAAAGCATTCAACAAAAAACCAAGCAAAGTTCTCAAAATATTTATATTTCGCCAGAAATTAACCAATTTGCTCCCATCTTCGGTTGCGAAGTCCAACCACCAGCCTATCCCCCAAATCCCTCATTACCTGCCGCCCTTACTTCCATTCCAATCACCTTAGATCGGTTTCGAAAAACTTTAACTATACCTTCTCAGATACCTTCTCAGAAATCCATTATCTACAAACCCAGAGAAATAATTGCTTTGGCAGCGGCGTCTAACTATGGCGATCGCTATCTCAAAGATCTATTGGGTAATCCTGCTAATCGCCCACCCATTATTGTTCTCCATGAAAGTGTCGGCTCTGCTAATAGCGTGATTAATTTCTTTCAAGAATTTCATACGGAAGAAGATGATCAGGCTAGCTACCACACATTGGTATCTCTTGATGGAACTATCATCTATTTCGTGCCGCCAGACAAACGTGCTTTTGGTGCAGGAGATTCTGTTTTCATTAGTGGATTAGGAAGAGAGGCAGTCCAGACAAATCCTCGATATCCTAGTTCTGTTAATAACTTCGCTTATCATATTTCCCTTGAGACTCCTCCAGATGGACTAAACGATGGGACTACCCATAGTGGATATACAGAAGCGCAATATCAATCTCTAGCATGGTTAGTTGCTAAAACAGATGTTCCTTTAGAACGGATTACTACGCATAAAACTATAGATTTATCTGGTTCTCGCATCGATCCGCGTAGTTTTGACTTTAATCTTTTTCAAAGGCGGCTAAGTGAATATCCTAGAACCAATGAGGTTGTGATTGGCTGTCCATCTAGCTAATGTTTAAGTCTTATGATTCTTATTTGCTTTCCTACCAATCTAAAACATTACTCAAAATCTAACTTTGGGCGATCGGTAAAGAAATATTTACGGTTGTCTCCTGCTGATAAATACTATTAATTGAAAACTTACCCCCTGCGAGTTCCACGATTTTTTTAACAATTCTTAGCCCTAAACCGATGCCTTGTTGCTCATAAATCTTGCGCTCAAACTGCATAAATGCACCAATCTTATCAATTTGCTCTTCTGTCATACCTCGACCTAAGTCTTGTATAGATAAATTAAACATCTCCTCCACAACTTGCCCACTAACTTTTATTGTTGTCCCTAAGGAGGAAAATTTTATTGCATTATCCACTAATTCATTGATAATCGTTAAGAAATAGTTTTCTGATAGAGTAATCTCGGCCGCTTCAATAGTAAATATAAAATCTTTGCTGCGATTGGCTCTCTGCATATAGGATTGCAGCCCAGATTCAATCAATGAACTAGAGAGTTTAGTGTGAGAAGATTTGAAAGATGATTGCCGAATTTTGGACGATTCTAGATCTAAATAAATAAGAAACTTATTGGTTAAGCTTTCTAAGCGACGCACTGATTCATCAGCCCAACCTAACATCTCACGAATTTCGGCGACATCCATGTTTTCAACATCTTCCAAGAGTAAATCGATCGCTCCGATAATGCCACTCAAAGGCGTATTTAGCTCGTGAGACATTCTAGAAGACAAAGTACCGCGCAATTCATCGAGAGTGCTTTCGAGGATATTGATTGTATAGGCTTGGATATTCGACAAGGTCTGGATACTGTCATATTGTTGCTTGATTCTCAGCATTGACTGTATGCGAGCACGCAGTTCCATACTATTGATTGGCTTACTAATAAAATCGTCAGCTCCAGCATTTAGACAATTAGCAAGATCTGATTTGGAGCTTAAAGCTGTCACCATAATGATCGGCACAGCTTGCCATTGAGGACTAGCTTTAATCTGCTTACATACCTCAATACCATCCATCTCTGGCATCATCACATCCAGCAAAATTAAATCGGGCTGAAATGAGCTGAGACCAGCGATCGCATTTTTACCATTCGCGGCGTAATGCAACTCATAGGATTGTGCGCTCAAAAGCGCCTCAATCACATCAAAGTTATTAGGTTCGTCATCAACCACCAAAATTGAAGATAGATTTGTCATTTCCTTACCTTTATAAATCTCAAGTCATACAGCAGATTGAGAACAAACCAAACCCAGATTTTTTGTAAAAGCCTAGCGAAGCTGGACTTTTACAAAAAATCTAGTGGTGGGTTTGTTCAGGATTTGCTGTAAATCATATTTTTAATCTTAATCATTAGGAGGCTCATTAAGAAATTAGTATAAGCTGAATTTGTGCCGACTATATTATGAAGAATTCTTAGCAAGGTAAGCCTCCAAATAGGTAACGACTGAAGGAAAACCTTGATCGATCTTCGCGATTAGTTCCTCACTCCCCTCTAATTGATGATTGCGCCCTGCAATTTCCAATTCGGAACAAACTTCAGAAAAAGCTTTAGCACCAAGTAAGCTGATATGCATTTAAGTTGCAGGTAATAATATTAGTAATAACAAAGATAGAGGAATATAAAATGCCAGCTAAAAACTTTTTAAACGAAGAGCAAGTGACAAGATTACAAAAAGAGCTAAAAGCAAGTGAATTGAG
>JBBRMK010000085.1:0-20642 GCA_038230875.1 Pseudanabaenales cyanobacterium | reverse complement strand
GGTTTAGCCGTTGTTGTAAAGCATTCACAAATCCATTCATATGACGCAATGGCGCTCGTAGATCGTGGGAGACAGAATAACTAAAGGTTTCTAATTCGCGATTGGTATTTTCTAGCTGAAGGGTAGTTTGCAAAATCTTGGCTTCGGCAAGCTTGCGATCGCTAATATCAGTTACGCGCACTAAATTGAGCGTTTTTCCCGCAATTTTAATTGGTTTGGCTGCGAGATTGCCCCAAAAACATCGACCGCGCAGACTAACATACTCCAACTCTCGACTCCAAAAGCCGTTGGTTTGAATTTCGATATCAATCTCAGCAAGTTCTGGATCAGAAAATTGCGATCGCTGAAGTACATGCCCTTCGATTCCAATCAGATCAGCTTTATTATTAGCTTCAAAAAGTTGTATAGCCCGAAGGTTACAGTCAGTGGTTAAGAGTGTCTCCGAATCAACTAAGAACAATGCATCAGTGGATTCATTAAAAATTGCTTCTCTCAAATCACGACTGTAATTTAATTCTGCTTCGGCGAGTTTGCGATCGGTAATATCAAAGTTAATGCCAATAAAGCGTTGAGGTTCGCCCTCAGTATTGCGCTGCACCAAGCCATAGGCTTTGAGATAGCGAATCTTGCCATCTGGTAATACAATCCTAAATTCGGGTTCGTACTCTTTTTCTCCTTTAAGAGATAGTTTAGCTGCTGTTTCGACGAGCTCCCGATCACTAGGATGCACACGGCTTGCCCAAGCAAAATAGGCATCTAGATCTGGATCGGGACTAACTCCATAAAGCTCGTAGGTACGCTCATCCCAGACGAGACGATTGTTAGCAATATCCCATTCCCAAATACCGATCGCGGCAGACTTCACGGCTAAAGTTAGGCGATCAGTGAGACTTTGGAGTTGCTGCTCGGCTACTTTGCGATCGGTGACGTCCATCACCGTACCGACAAGTTGCATTGGTGTCCCTATCAGATCGCAAATAATCTCGCCTCTTGCCAAGACATCAACCAATGTGCCATCAGCCCAATAGACACGATACTCAATGTCATAGGATTGCGCCGTAGCGATCGCATTCTGGACTGTTTGATCAAAATATTCCCAATCATCTGGATGCAGAGAGTTTTGTAATTCGCCATAGGTGGGTGTACCGATGGCGGGATCGCGTCCAAAAATGCGAAACACCTCTTCTGACCAGACGACATTACCTGTTTGAAGATCAAATTCCCAACTACCTAGCTTGCTAATCCTTTGGGCTGTCTTTAAGTGAGTATCACTCTTGACTAGACGTTCTTCGGCGAGTTTGCGATCGGTGATATCGCGCACAATTACCAATAGCTCATCTTCACAATAGGGCGCGATCCGTACCTCTTCGTATACAGTTTTACCGAAATTAGATAGTTGATGTTCATAGATTTGCACTTCTCCTGTAGCGATCGCCTTCTCATATAGTTTTAGTTCAGCTGCCAGAATTTCTGGAGATAAAACTTCAGAAATATGATGTTGGATTGGCAAGTATTTAGACTGTTTATCTGTCGATGGCATGATGCACTGCACACAAGTACCATCAGGCTTAAGTAGCAGTAGGAGATCTGGAAGGGCATGAAGGATAGCAAGATTACGCGCTTCACTTTGGCGCAAATCGGTAGTGCGCTGCTCAACTCTCAGTTCTAGATCGGCGTTAATTTGTTTGAGGGCTAGTTCTGATAGTTTGAGGGCAGTGATATCTCGCCCCACTGACAGAATCTCAACTAATTGTCCATGCTCATTAAAAAGCCCTTGGTTGATCCATTGAGTCCAACCAATTTCATTATTGGCACGGCGATCACGATTTTCCGCGATGAAAGTTGGCGCATCGGGAGTAAGCAGCGATATTTTATGCAGTGTACTTTGCAAATCATCTGGATTAGCAAAATCAATCCATCTTTGCCTAATTACTCCTTCTAGACTACTGCCTAGCATCTGACATAAAGATTCATTGGCAAAAGTGATTGTGGTATCAACTTGCGATCGCAAAATTAGATCGCTTTGTTGCTCAACGATCTGGCGATAGTTTTGCTCGCTTTCTAAGACAACCTTTTCTATGTAAGTGTTTTGAAGCTGATTGCGATCGCTAATCTCATGGGCGATCGCATCTAGGCGAATCGGAATTCCTGAAGTATCTTTAAATATTTTTAAACGTGCAGAAAAATGGCTGATTTTCCCAGTAAGAGACTGAATATGATAAACAAGTTGCGATGAACCTGTTTCCTGTGCTTGGGCGATCGCTCGTTGCATTTTTGGGCGATCATCAGTGGCGATCGCCTCAAGCCATCGATCAACATTTTTGATTAACTCTTCACAGGATTGTTGATAAACTCTTGTGGCAGCAGTGTTGAAATAGAGTGGTGTTAGATCGGGCAAAGCTAGCGACCAAATCATATCGTCAAGATTATCCATAATCCGATCGCGCAAGGTGTTTTCAGAATTATGAACAAATGATTGGATATGACTCATTGGGATAGCATTCCATTAAGAGAATTTGAGAAAGGTAGTAAATATTTATTACTGATATTACGGGGAACCTGCACTCATCCCCCTTCTCCTTCTCCTGCGGGAGCTAACGTGTACACACAAATCCAAATCACCATCAAGGCTCTGCAATAAATTATGGGCTAAAAGCTAAAACCCGTTGAAACGGGTTAATATTCTTCAGTCAGTTGAAATTGACTTTAGCTTTCAGCCAAGAACTTTAGTTCTTGGTGACTTGCGTATACACGGTAGTCTGCAGGAGAGGGGCTAGGGGTGAGGGGCTTAGAATACTTCCACGTAACATCAATTATTATACAGATGCAAAAAAAGGGGGCGCAACGCGCCCTTTTTTTTTTACACTTTGACAAATTGCTTCTCGATTAGTCCCGACAGGCTATTTGTCCAATGCTGGGCAAGATCGAGAGTTTCTGCCTCTACCATCACGCGCATCAATGGCTCAGTGCCAGAAGCACGTACTAATATGCGACCCCGATCGCCTAAATCGTTTTCGGCTAAGGCGATCGCTTGGACTAACGCATCGCAGGACTGCCAATTACGACGAAGTTCGCGATCTTCAACGCGGACATTTTTGAGCAACTGTGGAAAAGGTTGAAAACTCTGATCCATTAATTCTGCTAAAGGCGCTTTTTGTTTTGCCAGAGCCGCAAGATGCAATGCTGCTAATAAACCATCGCCACTAACTGCATAGTGACGACAAAGCACATGCCCCGACTGTTCACCACCGAGCATCGCTCCTGATCGCACCATTTCAGCATGAACAAATTGATCGCCAACGGCGGTGCGGACAAAATTTCCACCGAGTTTTTGCCATGCGCGTTCAAAGCCAAGATTTGCCATCACGGTCGTCACGATCGCACTATCGGGTAGTTGATTGTTTTCGAGTAATTCTTGTCCCCATAAATACAAGATGTAGTCACCATCAACAACGCGCCCATTACTATCGACCGCCAGCACGCGATCGGCATCGCCATCAAAAGCAAAGCCTAGATCTGCCCCATGTTCTTTGACGGCATTGCGTAATGGTTCGAGATGAGTAGAGCCACAATTAACATTTATGCGATCGCCGTCTGGCTCTTGATGCAAGCAAATTACTTCAGCGCCCAGATTACGAAATACTTCTAGCGAGACACGGGTTGCCGAACCGTAGGCGAGATCTAGGACTACTTTTAGTCCACTTAAATCAGTTGCGATCGATGATTGCAGAGACTCTTGATAGTCCGCAATTAAATGTGATTTTTCATGATATTTACCCCAACCCGTTGAGGTATTAACCAGATCGGTATGGAGACGTGAATCTAGCACTGCTTCAATTTTTTGCTGAGTTTCACTACAGAGTTTGCTGCCATTTGCACCGAAAAACTTAATTCCATTATCTTCAGGAGGATTGTGACTAGCGGAGATCATCACACCGCCAAATATTTCAGGAGAGTTAGCCGTCAGATAAGCAACCGCAGGCGTAGGACATAACCCAATATGCCAAACATCCCAACCTGCCGCCGTCAAACCTGAGGAAATTGCTGACGAAAGCATATCGCCCGATGTGCGCGAGTCCTGCCCGATCGCAATTACATGCGCTTTATTTTCGCGATCCACTTCAACGCGATCCTTTAAGATTTTGCCCGCGCTAATTCCCACCTTTAGGGCTAGGCTTGCCGTCAAAAAGCTGCCAACATGACCACGAATGCCATCTGTACCAAATAATTTCATAAACTCTCCTCTACACACACCTTGATTTTGCAATTTGCCTTAAGCAGTTGCAAACATAGACCACTATAAAAAATAAAATGGCTCACAAAGTGAGCCATTTTATTAAAACGTTATGCGGCGACTGCAAATTTTGGGCGTTGACTGACAACTTCGTCGATCAGTCCATAATTTTTCGCATCATCGGGAGCCATGAAGAAATCGCGATCGGTATCGTCAGCGATCCGCTCAATCGGCTGTCCTGTATGAAAAGCCATCAATTCATTGAGACGATTTTTGTGATAAAGAATTTCCTTGGCTTGGATTTCGATATCTGTCGCCTGACCTTGAGCGCCACCAAGAGGTTGGTGAATCATGATCCTTGTATGGGGCAAAGACAATCTCTTGCCCTTTGCGCCACCTGTGAGCAAAAAAGCCCCCATGCTTGCCGCTAAGCCTACACAAATAGTGGAAACATCAGGGCGAATGTGCTGCATCGTGTCATAAATTGCCATGCCTGCGGTTACAGATCCACCAGGGGAGTTGATATATAAGAAAATATCTTTTTCGGGATCGTCGGCTTCAAGGAAAAGCAATTGAGCAACGATGATATTAGAAATACTGTCGTCAACCTGTTGCCCCAAAAATACGATCCGCTCCCGCAGTAGACGCGAAAAAATATCAAAGGCTCTTTCGCCACGACCAGACTGTTCGATTACGGTTGGGATCATAATTAATCTTTACGGTTTACTCTCAGTCTATTGTACTGATATGTAATCACAGCTAACCTTCGTCTCTATTCGGATTTCACCCCGTCTTTGTATCTGTCAGAAGTTAAGAGGCGGCACAAAGTGCCGCCTCTTAACTTCTTGGGTTTTGCTTAGTCGTGGCGATCGCGATAAATTGCCCTAGAAACGCGATTTTGTTTATTAGTCAACCGAACATCTTCTCTGTGGCTTAGATTGCCATCCCTAAGATAGGCACGGCGTTGGGCATCAATTCTTGCCTCGCGTGTTTCCAAATTCCGATATTCTTTCTGACTGATCTCACCTTGTTTCACACCTCGATAGATGCGCTCTTGCTGATTGACTTCGCGATCGCGTATTTCACCAGCCGCCGCCGAGCTGGGATTTAAAACTGCGATCGCACTGACAAGAGAAGCGATTGCAATAATGGGCAAAATTAAATTTTTCATGATGTTACCTTTGGCGCGATCGCCTTAAAATAAATGGCTTAACGATTTACACTGTTTTAGACATTCACTTATAGTCAAATGGTTCAAATATTTTATAGAGAGTCGCTCTGCGACTCTCTATAACTTGGTTTTTTAATGCACACCAAGCGATTTCACCAAAGGAGGCATTATGACTCAAGACGATTTTCAAAAACAAGTCCTAGACCGATTAGACAAGCTAGACAAGCTAGAACAAGATTTTGAGCAGATATCGAAAGATAACGAAAAGTTTAACGATCGCTTTTCTAACTACCAACAAGCTACGCAATCATTAGTTAGTCTTGCTTTTGGTTTGATTGCTTCTGCTACCGTGATCACAGTTGTTTCGGCAGTATTTAAACGATAAGGGCTCGCCCCACAAGATGCCTTAAGATCCTTTAAACTGGAATAGCATCTAAGATTTTTTGTACATTTTCAAAGCTAATGCCAAGTTCGACCCATATACCTGAAGCCATCGATCGCATTGTCCAACGATTTAAAAGGCTCACCGATCCCAAGCAACGTTATGAACAATTGATTTTGTACGGGAAGAAGCTAGCAGAATTTCCTGAAGCGCTCAAAATACCTGAAAACAAAGTGCAGGGATGTGTTTCACAGGTGTTTATCGTAGCCGAGTTAGATGAGAACGAGCATGTAGTATTTGCTGGGGACTCCGATGCTCTGATTAGTAAAGGTTTTGTCGGTTTATTGTCGCTCTGTATGAGTGGTTTGACTCAAAAGGAAATTGAGTTACTCACGCCTGATTTTATTAAAGATACAGGTTTGGTGGCGAGTCTTACGCCTTCAAGGGCAAATGGGTTTTATAACGTATTTAAGAAAATGCAACAGCAAGCGATCGCAATTGAATTGCCCAGCGTTCGCTAATTTTACAGACAAGGGGCTTAAGCCCCTTGCTACAAACAATCGCCACAAACAATCATCGAGTAGGGGCAGTTCATGAACTGCCCCTACTCGATTGTGGTTAGACGGTGACAGGCATTGGGCTAGTGGTCGATACCATCGCCGCTAGAACTTGGCTAGGCGATACGCTAAAGGGTAAGCGATGAATATCAGAATGTGGCTGACAGGCGATCGCAGAAATTTGCTCTAACTCGGCAAGAGTAACTTGACTTAAACCAAGATCGGCGAGAGAAGTCGGCAAGCCAATCTCTTGATAAAACTTGAGCAATTGATGGCGCGATGAAGTCGCTAGTTGATTGCCTTGAAATTCTTCTAGACGAAGCTGGACAAGGATGCCATAGGCAACTTTTTCGCCATGCAGGATGCCATGAGCTTGAGGTAAATGAGTGAGAGCATTGTGAACAGCATGAGCTGCCACCGTGCGACAACTAGCACCACCGATTCCCCCGATCGCACCTGCCAGACAAACTGTGGCATCAACAACTTCGCGCCATACTTGACTATTCGGATTAGCGATCGCTTCAGCAGACTTTTGGAATAGAATATCGCGCAAGATTCTTGCTTCTTGGACGGCGGCGATCACCATTGTTTTTTCGCTACTGCCACTGCTCACCGATGACTCATACCACTTAGCGATCGCGTCACCAATACCCGAAACAAGTGTACGTTTAGGAGCAGTAGCGATGACATCATAATCGACGATCATCATGTCAGGACAGCGATCCAGAGTTACGTCATAATCAAATGCACCTTCAGCATCGTAGACATTACTCAGAGCTGTCCAAGCAGCACAAGTTGCGCCTGTCGTCGGCACAGTAGCGATCGGTAAGTGACACTGATGTGCGATTAGTTTAGCTGTATCTAAAACTTTCCCCCCGCCAATGCCAATAATTACATGAGGACTTACTTGCTGGACGAGATGATGTAACATCGCCAAATTTTCATCAGTGCAATCAGCGATCGCATCGGCATAAATAATTTCTAGCTCGGTATTACTTAAATAGCTTGCAGTTACTTGGTTTGCAGTTTCCCCAGTAATTACTAATGCTTTTACTAATGCTTTGTTGCCGTAGCGCAATAAATGTTTTGGGAGTTGCGATAAAATCCCGTTTCCCCGTAAAAGTTGAGCTGGTGCGATCGCTAAGATCGGCAATGTTTCTACCATAAGTGTTTCAGACATTTAGGTTAAGAGATGGTAAACATAGTCTCTATTCTATCTCTTCCCTTCTAAATCTGCCAATCCTGTCGCAGGGTAACTTGATACTTTCAAGATTTTCCCAATTATTACCATGTCAATGGCTGAAAATTTGCATCATTGGCGATCGCCACAGTATCACCTGAAGGTTTAATCACAAATAGCCCCTTTTGATAAGCATAACGATCTATTCCATCATTAATCTCAATCCCAGCCACCGCGCCATAAGCAGCATAATCTTTGTAATGAGGAAAAGCAGCTTTAAATCGATTTAACTTTTTGAGAAAATCATCGACATCATCTTTAGAGAGGCGTGATTTGCACTCCACTAATACAAGTTCAGTATCATCAACAGCCAGAATATCAATTTCCATTGCTAGTCCTTGTCGCTTCGTCTGCGCTCGTGGATACACCTCTTTTACGTCAATTCCCTTTGCTTGAAATAACTGCAAAACAGCAGGTATAACCAGCTCTTCCACAAAACGTCCCCATCTGGTAGTGAGCGCATCAACAGATTTGCTCGTGCGATCAACTGTCCGTTGTAGTTCTGCCATACTGCGATCGGCTTCAGCTTTACGGCGATCATCTTCAGCTTTTGATTCAACAAACAAACGATCTAGCTCGGCAATACGGCGATCAAAAGCTTCGTTTGAGGCTTGAAATAGTTGATAAATGTCTTCAATCGTAACAGGCTTATTCATAGATTTTTATCGAATCTAACTTACGACTAAATTTATTTTAGCCTCAAAGCTCTTATATCCAAATTTATGTCAACATGAACTCTCGCAATGTAGCCTTGAAGATCAGATCGTTACTACTTACTATTTTTGTCATGACTTGTCTACAATTTAAGAAGCTACAAACAAGTAACTGATGGTTACTAGCTATACTAAATGATTGAAAGGATTATGAGTTAAATTCGTGGTTAGCCAAACACAGCAAGCAAATACAGGTTTTGACACTTCTCTAGATGTATCCAAGTATGAAGCGAAAACACAGGAAATTGCCAAGAAAATTTTAAGTGGAACTGAAAAAAGTTCGCTTTGGGCAAAATTATCGCAACTTAAAGATGAATTGCGCCTTGATGACAAGCTGATGGCTTGGACGATGGAAAATGAAGGCTTGCGAGTGCAGTTATTCCGTTTGATTGATTGTTTGCCAGCCTTGCAGAGCAAAGCGGAAATAGCCAGACATATGCACGAATATCTGGCTAGTGATGCGGTGGAAGTTCCAGCTTTACGGGTCTTATTGAATTTCAGCACCGACAATCCTAACTCGATTACAGCAACGGCGGCGGCGACAACTCTCTCGACTGCGGTAGGAACTCTCGCCAAGCGCTATATCTGCGGCGAAAATCTTGCCGAAGCCGCTAAATCGATTGAGAAAATGCGCCGCGATCGCTTTGGATTTACGATGGATTTATTAGGCGAAGCAGTAATTAGCGAAGTGGAAGCCGAAGGCTATCTCAATCGCTACATTGGCATGATGGAAGATTTGTCGAATAAAGCGAAGAATTGGTCAGTAGTTGACCAAATTGATAAAGCCGATGGAGAATCTCTTAATCGCGTTCAAGTTTCAGTAAAACTTAGCGCTTTCTATTCTCAATTCGATCCTCTCGATTCTGTAAAGACCACTGAGGAAGTAAGCGAACCTGCCCGAATCCTATTGAGAAAAGCTCAAGAATTAGGCTGTGGAATCCATTTTGATATGGAACAATATGAGTTTAAGTCGCTCACATTGCAAATTCTTAAACAAGTTTTAACGGAGCCAGAATTTTGCGATCGCACTGATGTTGGCATCACTTTGCAAGGCTATTTGCGTGATAGCGAACAAGATTTGCGCGAACTGGTTGAATGGGCAAAGGAACGCGGTAAGCCTGTGACGGTGCGCTTAGTTAAGGGCGCATACTGGGATCGTGAAACGATTCGTTCTTATCAACAAGGCTGGGCTTTGCCAGTATTCTTTGACAAAGTTTCTACCGATGCAAATTATGAGCGATTAATTCAGATTCTCTTAGAAAATTATCAGTATCTCTATGCCGCGATCGGTAGTCATAACGCCCGATCGCTAGCCAAAGCGATCGCGATCGTCCAAATCCTAAACATCCCCAGTCGTGCCTTTGAAGTACAGTGTCTGTATGGCATGGGTGATAAATTCGCCAAGGCGATCGCCGAAATGGGCTATCGAGTGCGGATCTATTGTCCATTTGGCGAACTCATTCCGGGAATGTCCTATTTGATTCGTCGTTTGTTAGAGAATACTGCAAATAGTTCTTTCCTTCGCATTAGTGGCAGTGAGTCGCGTTCTATAAATGAATTAGTTGCTGCACCAGTAATCACCGATCGCGATCGCAATTACGATGGTACACCTCCCCGAAATATCTTTGAAGGATTTGTGAACTCTAGCGATCGCGATTATGCAATTACTAGCGATCGCGACGCATCCCAAACGGCTTTGCAAAAGGTTCGCGATCAGCTCGGTAAGACTTATTTACCAATCATCAATGGTCAATCTGTCCAAACCGAAAACTATGTGGAATCGGTCAATCCTGCTAACTCATCGCAAATAGTCGGCAAAATCGGACTAGCTAGTATCGAACAGGCTGATGAAGCAGTTAAATTCGCGAAAGTTGCTTTTGCTTCATGGAAAAAACTTAGTGCTAAACAACGTGGCGATATCCTTCGCAAAGCTGCCGACATCATGGAAGCGCAACGAGAAGAACTTACTGCTTGGATTTGTTGGGAAGTTGCTAAACCAATTCGGGAAGGTGATGGCGAAGTTTCCGAAGCGATTGATTTTTGTCGCTATTATGCCAAAGAAATGGAACGCCTCGAAAGTGGAGTTCAACGTAATATACCTGGGGAAGATAACACTTATATCTATCAACCTCGCGGCGTAGTCGTTGTAATTTCACCTTGGAATTTCCCTTTTGCGATCGCCTTAGGAATGAGTGTCGCTGCGATCGCCGCAGGTAATGTAGTAATTCTCAAACCCGCCGAACAATCCTCCGTCATTGGTGCAAAAATTGCTGAAGTCCTCCAAGCCGCAGGATTACCCACTGGTGTATTCACTTATCTTCCTGCCAAAGGTTCCACAGTTGGTTCTCATCTAGTCAAACATCCAGACGTGCATTTAATTGCTTTCACAGGTTCGCAACTAGTCGGTTGTCAGATTGTTACAGAAGCATCGATTTTACGCCCAAACCAGAAGCATATGAAGCGTGTCATTGCGGAAATGGGCGGCAAAAATGGCATCATCGTCGATGAGAGCGCTGACCTCGACCAAGCCGTCGTCGGTGTGATGAACTCCACATTCGGCTTCGCGGGTCAAAAATGTTCTGCTTGCTCCCGTGCGATCGTGCTTGCACCTGTCTATGAAAATTTCTTGGAGAGATTAGTGGAAGCCACCCGTTCCCTAATCGTAGGAGACGCGCATCACCCAGACACTAAGCTTAGCGCCGTAATCGATGGGGCAGCCCAAAAGAATATTCAGAACTACATCGCCAAAGGTAAAGAAACTGCAAAATTAGCATTTGAAGGGCAAGTTCCCAATCACGGATTCTATGTTAGTCCGACCATTTTTAGCGAAGTCGATCCAAATAGCGCGATCGCTCAAGAAGAAATCTTTGGCCCCGTACTTGCCGTAATCAAGGCGCAGAGTTTTGATGAAGCTTTAGCGATCGCTAACGGTACAGACTTCGCTCTCACGGGCGGCTTATATTCGCGCACACCTTCCCATATTGAACGCGCCTATCGCGAATTTGAAGTTGGCAATCTCTACATCAATCGCGGCATTACTGGCGCATTAGTAGATCGCCATCCCTTCGGTGGTTTCAAGCTAAGCGGCATCGGCTCAAAGGCTGGCGGACGCGATTATCTATTACAGTTCCTCGAACCAAGATCGATTACTGAAAATACTCAGCGTCAAGGCTTCGCGCCGCTTGATGGAATCGAGTAACTAAGTTAATGGGAGTTGATGTTAAAATCGCTAACACCAACTCCCAGCTTTTGCCATTTTTAAATGAGGTTTTCGTGAATAGCTTCGATTTATTGGAAATTGCAAATAGTATTTGTGCAACTGCAAATTCTAGATTTGCTAAAAGGCATATAAAATTTACTTCTAAATGGATTTTGATTAATGAAGATGACAGTGGAAAAAAGATGACACTTTCTCTTGTAGAGGAAATTAATTATACTCTTATGTACTTAATATATTCTTTAGAAGATGATCCTGTTTATGCAAAATTTAAGGAATATATTGGGAACATTGAAAACATACAAAATATGATTTCATATTATGGTAATTACTCTGGAGTGCAACCAGAAAACATAATGTATAGACTAATGAAAGCTGCATTCTTAAAGTCAGAAAAATATTTTGATTCAACACAACTGGTAAATGCATTAAATCGACTAATAGCTAATATTAATAGTGGAGTTAATGAAATTACTCTTATTGCTCGTCTTCATGGTGTAAGACTTGAATCTGAGTTAGTTGAAATTGAATCAGATATTTCTTTGGTTCGTCTTGATAAAGAGGCTATTAATGAACGCCAGCCTCTAATTACTGAATTGAGAACATCTCCTACCATTCTAGATTACTCAGATTCCAATGTAGAAATAAAAATAAAAAAACAGTATCCAATTAGTCTTGGATATAATGATATGAATTGGCAAAATGACTTGAGTTATAAATTAGAAAATACTATTAAGTCAATCAAGTTATATCGACATGGTAGATTTTATGTTGACCCCATAAGATTTTACAGCTCTTTAACTGGTGAAATCAGTATTACTAGACCAGCACCAAAATTTACTATTGACAAAGTTGTTTTAAATACTAATGACATTGATGATTTAAAGAAAGCATTTTCTATAATTAAAAATATTTCTGGTGATAATGTTTTAGAGCGTTCCTTTTCTCGATTTTTAATTGGACTCAATGAAGGTGTACCGGAAGAACAAATCGTTGATTTTATAATCGCTTGGGAATCATTGCTGCAAACCGTAGATGGTAACAGCAATAAAGCCGAACTAGCATATAGATTCTCTCTTAATGGCGCAGCTATATTGTGTGAAGTAGATAATAATCGTGAATTTACTGAAACACAGACGTTTATGAAAGAAGTTTATAACATTAGGTCAACAGTAGTACATGGTGGGGACTCTAGTACTATTAGTAAAAACCTAAAAAAAATTAGTTTTGATAGTCTTATCAATCTCAATAATGAGATTGCACAATTATATCGGAATACAATTTTTTGGTTGTCGGAGCTTGATAAGCAAGAACGTCCTTATCATAAAAGTTTTGGCTGGGAGTTATTGCTTAGAAAATAGCCTAAACACTCAACGCCAAAGCTTTACGCCTTTTGACGGTATTGAGTAATTTAAAAAAACAGTGCAAGGTGCTTAAGCCCCTTGTTTTATAGTTTGGGATATACTTTGTAGATGCTGTATCGCATCGCCTAAACCTATGACCCAGACTATCGAACAAAAAATAACTCTGTATGATCGCGATCTTAATTTGTGGTTAGAAGAGGCGATCACTAATATCCACCAACTGCGTAATTCCTATATGTTAGTTTTATACCTATAACTTCTAGTTGAGCATTACAAGTATGTCCTCACCATCAATTACAACACTAGTTAAAATAATGGAAACCTTGCCTGTTAGCTTACAGGAAAGAGTTACAGATCATTTAAAGGAATACATAAACGACTTGCAAGATGAGATTAAATGGGATAACTCTTTTGCAAAGACTCAATCGAAATTAGTTGCAGCAGCAAGGCTTGCTAAACAAGAGATTGCTGAGGGAAAAGCTGCGAGAGGGTGATACGGTGACGTGGTTCTGGATTGGAAGTCATGATGACTACGAAAAGTTTTTCTAGTAGCGATCGCGCAATCCTTAAGACTTAAATCATAACTTGAGTGAGTTACACTTCATTAACTTACCTTGCAAGATATGCGATCATATTATCTACAGTTTCTCGAATCAATGGCGATCGCGGAAAACACTCAGCGTCATTACCTTTCAATACTTGAGCGTATTAAGTAAATACAGGCAGGTGCTAGAATATCTAATATTTCATCTACAACTCCCTTTGTATTGAATAGGTAACTACGATGAGTCAATACCTTTTACTTCGCATTCAGTGTCTGCAAAAAGAACTTGAGAACCTGAAAAAGCTAGTCGATCAAAATCCTCGCAAGAAAAGCCCTATAAAAGGCTTATGGAAAGGTTTTGATATAAACGATAATGATTTTGCCTCTGCTAAAAAAGCAATTTTTAAAAATTCTTCTGAAGTAACTTGAGATAACAGATTGAGTTGAGGATTTTTTAATATTTTGGAATATAAGTATAGTAAAAAAATGTTGGAAGTTGGATTATCTCAAGATTATCAAGTTTGTATCCCACAAGAAATAAGGGATTTACTAAATTTAAAAGCAGGACAAAAGTTTTCAATCTTACTGCAAGGTGATTCAATCACGCTTGTGCCTAAGCCTGCTATTCAATCATTTCGTGGTA
The DNA here is from genome assembly GCA_038230875.1 of Pseudanabaenales cyanobacterium. GTDB lineage: Bacteria > Cyanobacteriota > Cyanobacteriia > Pseudanabaenales > Pseudanabaenaceae > Pseudanabaena. The sequence goes on along the minus strand of JBBRMK010000085.1, from coordinate 6,577 downwards.
TTTTAAAGGGCGCCAATGTTAATAATGTACGCGATCGCATTGCAAGAATATGAGGATTCTTGTTGATACTTGCGGATGGATTGAGTGGCTTACTGATGGGGTATTGGCTGACGAATTCGCTCCCTATTTGAGCGATCTCCATAATCTTATCGTTCCTACTTCCATACAGTATGAATTACACAAATGGATATGCCGTGAGCGAGATGAGGTGTTGGCGATGGAAGTTATTGCACTTACGCAACAAGCGAATGTGGTTCCCTTGACAGAATCCTTGGCATTACTTGCTTCTGAGTTATCGCAAAAGTATAAGTTGAGCTTTGCGGACTCAATTATCTATGCAACAGCCCAGCAAGAAAAGGTCAAGCTTATTACTGCTGATGATCATTTTGAAAGTTTGCCCGATGTAATTTATTTCGCCAAAAAGTCTTGAGTGGATTTAAATTTAGTAAGATCGGCTCAGAGGGTCTGATCGCGCAATCCTTAAGACTTAAATCACAATTTGAGTGCGTTGCGCTTCATCAACTTAACTTGCAAGATATGCGATCGCTATTTCCTCGATCTTTTCATGAAACTTAATAATGTGTTGACATTGTATATACAAAACATTAGGATGATGAAGTGTTTGTTCTAGGCAAAGTCCTATGCCCCCTTCAATAGATAACGTCAGTTCTAGCCAAAATCGTGATGTAACGATTAACATTCGTGTGAAACAAGAGCAACGGAATATAATCGATCGCGCTGCGGAAGTACAGGGTAAGACTCGTTCTGAGTTTATGCTTGAGTCAGCATGTCAAAAGGCGCAAGATGTTCTTTTAGATTGGGCTTTCTTTGGTCTGGATGCATCGAAGTATCAGGAATTTATAGCCTTGTTAGACGAAGCTCCTCAACCAAATGAGAAGTTACAGAAGTTACTAACAACTAAATCTCCGTGGGAATAAATCTAGATAATGTGCGATCGCCTGAAAAGCTCAATTCATCTCACCCAATCAAGGAGTTTGATTCTGGCAATAGTCAACTAGATGACTGGTTAAAGAATAGAGCGCTAAAAAATGAACTTGAGGGAGCTTCGCGTACCTATGTTCTCTGTGCTGATAATGTTGTGATTGGCTTCTATTGTCTTGCTAATGGAGCAGTGTTTCAATCTGTTGCTACAGGTAAAGTGCGGCGAAATATGCCCGATCCGATTCCTGTAATGGTGATCGGAAGATTAGCGATCACTCGCAGTTGGCAAGGTAAGGGGCTTGGACGTGCTTTGCTAAGGAATGCGATTTTAAGAACGATGCAAGCGTCTGAAATTGCGGGGATACGAGCTATTCTTGTCCATGCTATTTCTGAGGATGCAAAAGTATTTTATGAGAAATGTGGGTTTACGACTTCGCCTGTCGATGAAATGACTCTCATGATTAGGGTCAAAGATGCGATCAATGTATTCAAGTAAAAGGCTAGCGATCGCGATTATCGATTGCGATTTCTCGAATCAATTGCGATCGATTCTTAAAAACACTAGAGATCAAGGCTTTTTTACTACTAAACACTATTGAATAGCTAAAAGAAAGATGAGCTTATCCCCCTTCCTTTTGATAAACTCATTTTTAATTTCAAATCTCGCCTTTAGCTACGAGCTAAATTAAGAACAATATGCTTCGTCTTTTAAATAAGTGGTTTCGCAAATCAAAAACAGTCAATAACGAGCCAATCAACAAGATAAGCTTGGTTGTCATTATTCTGATTGATATTTTTATCTTAATCAATGTTTTTATTGGATTAGCTGACATTAGTAATTGGTATATTAGTCCGTCCCAAGCCAACCAATGCTATGCAGAGTGGCAAAATTACCAAGTTCAGACTGCCAAAGACAAAGATTATGAAATTATTAGAAAGACACTACTGTATGGTCAAAGCGATCGCCTAACTGTTCAAAAAAATTATCAAGAACAAAGTTTTCAGAAAAATTATCAAGAAATCGGCAGAGGTCATTTAGGTACTATTTCGACAACCTGCTTAAAGTATGCCGTTTACCAAGATAAGATCAACAATCTGCAAAATCAGCAAATCATTGCAACTCTTGATCAGACACAATTAAAAATCGATGCTCTTAAACAAGCTAACAGTAATATTCGTGCCCAATATGACTCAACCCTATTGGAAAAAATCGCTAATCAGCCGCAAAATCAGTCCATTAATCAAGTTACTGCTGAAAAAGCTAAACAAGAATTAGAACTAAACAACCAGAAGATTTCGATTTTTGACAAGGAAATTTCTAAGGCAAAAAAAGAAATACTCACAAAACCAGAAAGTGTCAGTTTTATTTCTTTTTTGAATGAAAGTGGAACCTTTAGGGAAGTTGAATCAAGTTATCAACAAGCTTCATTCTGGTATCCGAGCATTCAATTTGCTTTTCAAGCGATTTTTCTTTTACCTCTAATTTTGATTGCTCTAATAGCTCATAAATTTGCTCAACGCAAACACTACGGGCTAATATCGCTGATAAGCTGGCATTTACTAGTTATCTTCTTAATTCCATTGATCTTGAAAATTTTTGAATTTCTGCAAGTGGGTGTAGTATTCCAATTTCTCCGAGACATTTTAAGCTTTTTCTTTGGTGGCTTGCTTTTCCTAATCAGTTATCTATATATTTTACTAGTTCCAGTAGTTGGTTTTGGTATCATCAAGTTTTTTCAAAGAATTGTTTTTAATCCTAAAATCCAAGTAGCTAATAGATTTCAAAAATCATGCTGCATCAAGTGTGCAAAGAGAATTAGGAACCAAGATGCTTACTGCACGCACTGCGGTTATTATCAATATACTGAGTGCCAAAACTGTCACAATCTTACTTATCAGAGTTTACCCTTCTGCAAAGACTGTGGACACCCTCAAGATTCTAGTACTACAAACTGATAACTAGACAGAAGATTAACATCATATTCCTTACTTCTCAATTTGATGCTAAAAAATATCGGTTTTTTTTGATGTTTTTTATCCCTGTATTTTGAATTCAATTGGCGATCGCTATATGATAATTTTAAACCATAGAGAAAGTATGTAATTACTGCAAAAAACTATGGCTATGGTAATTTTCGGTGGCATTCTGATTGCGATCGGTATAATTTTATTTTTTGTTCAAAAGAACTACAGCACAAAACTACAAAGTATCCGTCTAGCAACATCTTCAACAGTTGCAGATTTGCAGCGTATTGCCAGTGAAATTGCAGGGGAAATTGGTAGCGGTAACTTACGAGAATATGTAAAAGTGCGCGGTATTATTCGCAGTGAATCACCTTTGATTTCAGAACTTAAACAAACAGCCTGTGTGCATTACACTATGCGTGTGGTCAGAGAATATGAAGAGACTCGCAGAACCCAAGACAGTGAAGGTAAAAGCCGCACTGAAACTAGCCGTGGTTCGGAAACTATATCTAGTAATAGTCAATCAATTCCATTTACTTTGCAAGATAAGTCTGGCGAACTTGTAGTAGATCTTGAGGGTGGAAATATTGAGACCGTCCAAATATTAAATGAGTTTCGCTCAGAGAATTCTAGAGGTTCATCTTCATCTATATCTTTTGGTGGCTTCAGTTTGTCACTTGGTTCAGGAATGGATAATGGCAGACGTACGCTTGGTTATCGCTATACAGAATCAATTTTGCCCTGCGATCGCGAAGTGTTAGTAATTGGAACAGCATCTGATGATGGTGGACAAGTAACTCTTCGCAAACCGATTCAATCCGACAAAAAATTTATCATTTCGCTCAAGAGTGAAGAGGAGCTTGTCAAAGCCTCAGCAAATGCTGCTAAAGGTTTTCTATATGGCATGATCGCTTGCTTTGCGATCGGTTCAGTTCTATTAGTTGTGGGATTGCTGATGAAGAGATAGAATATATCCAAACATTATATTTTGGGAAATCATTTTAAATGACGGACTTCTTAAACCTAACATGTCAAGATTCTATGTCTTTCAAAATCTGAACTAATGTTAAGTCCTTTGATTCTGCTATTGCTTCACTATCTCAAACAAGCGATCGCCTAAAACATAACCCATCAAAAAGCGATCGCCCCTAAAATTTAATCTCCTCAATCCGCGATCGCAAGATCGTCCACCCAAATAAAAGCGATCGCCCCAAAATCAAATCTCATCAACCCTCATCATTTGTGATAGTGAAATCGACACTGTGTAATGGTGACTTGCACTTCATCAAATGTATAGATGATTCGATGCTCTTGATTGATGCGTCTTGACCAATAACCCTGTAATTCAAATTTTAACGGTTCAGGTTTCCCTATTCCTTTTGTAGGTTCTTTGCAGATTCTTTGCAGATGTCAAGACATAGCTGAATAATTTTTCTCAGCATTTTCATGTCCTGCTGTTGCCACCAATCCAAGTCTTGCAGAGCGTTCTCAGTCCAAGTAAGTCTTAACATCTATTTCTCTGACTAGACCTTGTTGATGTTGTGAGATTCCTTCGTACAAGCGATCTCGATTTGCGTGGTTACTGAGTAAATACAGAGTTTCGACTAAGCTGCTATATTCCTTTGCATCAAGTATCACAATGCCTTGCTCTGGCTCTCTATAAACTGAAATCACTTCATGATTTTTTAATACTCGTTCAAAGACTTTTGCAAATTGGGTGTTGCACTCTTGAAAGGTGACTTGTTGGGTTGACATAATTTTATAGTCCTAATTACAAGTTCATATATCATTCTAGTCCGCGATCGCAATATCATCTACCCAAACAAAGGCGATCGCATCCAAAATCAAATCACTACAAACCGCGATCGCAAAATCTCACACCCAAACAAAAGCGATCGCCCCAAAATCAAATCTCAATAGACCGCGATCACATCAAATGCTGGCAATTTTCACTGAGATTATGCTGTGACCAACTGAGAACTCATATTAGGTGATGCTGGCTCGAAACGTAGGATCATAAATTCCTCTGGCGTTAATCCTAGAGATTCGTATGTTCGCCCACTGCGATCGCTAAATTCGACTTCAAAGGCTTGACCATTGGTAAGTATCTCAACAACCGTGCCAACCTGTCCACGCCATAGATTATCTTGGGGAAGATCGACAGTTAGAGCTACGATATCTAGAAGTTTTACTGAACTTATTAACATATTTATCATCTCCAATGATTATAGAGGGAAGCAAGTTGTTAGTTTTGGGATATTTGAACCATGTTCAATAATCCATCCACTTCGCAGGGTTGCATTTCTATTTTGCCATGTAATCTCAAAATCCAAAGTGTAGCGCTGTCCAAATCTATCAGATCTGCCTAATTTAGCTTCATTGACTTTGATAATCTCTAGCAGGACTAGCCTTAATTCTTCAGCATTTTCTGCTTTCATTCCCAGTATTGAGGAGAATAGTCTGGCTTTATGTTTGCCGTCGTCATGTTCTGGATTAAGACAGTAATCCCGCAATTTACGAATATCAACAATGGCGTTGTTGGCGTTGGGCACTAGCATATCTAGATATAACTTTAACAATCTTGTCTGTTTATTTTGTCATGCTTAATTGTTTTATAAAAGCGATCGCAGCAAAATCAAATCTCCCCAACCGTGATCGCTAAATCATCCACTAAAAATAAAAGCGATCGCCCAAAAAATCTAATCTCTACAAACTGCGATCGCTAGATACCATGTACCAAAGGTAAATGACGGATACGAATGCGGTTTGGTTCAACAGTAATGGCTACTCCTTGCTTTAACTCTTCGTCACACTGGGCAATTACCATCAACAACAAATCTGTTAAGGCTTTAGCACGCAATCTTTCAATCCGAATACGAATGACTGAAGGAGAAGTGGCTTCATCAAGGGCTAGTAATGCATGAAAATCTGCATCAAGGGTAGCAACCACACGATTCTCTTCCCGCGCTCTTTGGATGATTTCTATATCTTCCGCTTGAGACATACCAATTTCGGCAACATGAAGAGTGTCAAGGCTCCTGTCACGTAATAATGCGGCGGCGGAGCGAGGTAATCCTTGATCAAGCAGCAGTTTCATAATGACTTGGTAGTTCTATTACTCTGTCATCGAGATAAGAAGACGCCAAAATTAGGGCTTGATGGATATCTTCATCTTCTAATTCTGGAAACTCTTGATGCAGTTCTAAGCGATCAGGATAAGTAGCTAATAGCTCAATTACTCGACGAACGGTAAGGCGGAGGTTGCGGATACATGGTTGTCCGTTCATCTGCTTTGGATTGCTAGTAATACGATCTAATCTCATTGAGAATAGCCCAAACTCTTTTGTTGTGATTATACCTCAATAAAAGCGATCGCCCCAAAATCTAATCTCTACAAACTGCGATCGCCTAAAAGCCTATTTGAACGCTTCAATTCGATCCAAGTAAACATTGATTAGTTTGTGATCGATGACTAAATCTTCAACTTGAGTCCAAACGCTAGCTAAAAACGAATGGAATACACTTTTTCGCATATTTCCAAAGCGTAGATGGACTACTTTAGACGGAGACAAGTCGAGCATCAATCGATCTGAGAAGTCTACATCTTTGGTGACAATCACTAATTCTTTGTCCTTCGCATATTGCCAAATTTGAGAATCACTTGGACTGT
>JBBRMK010000084.1:0-21418 GCA_038230875.1 Pseudanabaenales cyanobacterium | reverse complement strand
TTTGCCGTCAGTAGCGATCGCTTTGGTAACGATTTTATCTTGATAGACATCAAAAGTCATGAAGCTAAATTGTGAACTTACAAACGCGGTCTGAGCAGATTTTCCAAAACTATATAGAGGCGCGCCGCCGCCACCATTGACAATATAGGTCGTACCATTGATCGGGGTAAATCTTTCATAGCCATGATCATGCCCACATAGATAAAGTGGAACTTTGTGCTTTGCAAATATTGGCGCAAGTTTGGCAGCTAATTCAGGATTGCCACCATGTCGCCCTGATGAGTATAAAGGATGATGTCCATAGACAATTTTCCAAGTCGCCGTGCTATCAGACAACTTGCGTTCTAGCCACATTAGTTGGTCTTGCCAAGAGGCATTGCTATTAGTATCAAGCACAAAAAATTCGATAGTTCCCTTTTCAGTACTTCCTTTTTTAAATGAATAATAGCGATCGCTCATATTAAAAAGTGGATAATTAATCTGATCGAGACCGTTGTTAGTTTTGATAATATCGTGATTGCCTAACGCTGCATAAAATTTCACATCTTGGCTGAGCAAAGGTGCATAAGGCTCTTCAAAATAGGATTTGGCTAGACTAATCTCGCCATAAGGGTAAATGTTATCGCCTGCCATTAACACAAATAGAAAAGGCTCTTGTTGATAGGCTTGCAACATCGCTTTAGCTACAGCGTACTGATCACGGCTGCCAACTCCAGTATCAGCGATCGCGGCAAATCGTAATAATGGTTTTTCGCTTGGCTCAAGACTTGCGGTAGGAGTGCTGTTGGGGGATTTCGCTAAAACTGGATCATACTGAGATTTAGATTTGGCGATCGCTGCATAAATCAAACAGCCAACTACAGGAACCCCACATAATGTCAATAAAAGTTGACGACGTTTCATAAAATCCCCAAGCAAGTATTTTTCAAATTTACCATATACCAAATAAATGAAGGCGGTGTAAAGTGCCGACTTCACTTATTGATTTGTTTGATAAGATCTATATATTCGCCCCATTTGCCACGCCATCATGACTGCCAACACGCTCCCAATTTCTTCTGTAAAAGTCCTACCTCTGATTGGGCGATCGCAATCTGAACTTACTGAATGGGTAGTATCGCAAGGACAGCCAAGTTACCGAGGTAAGCAACTTCATGAATGGTTGTATGTAAGAGGAGCGCGGAGCTTGGAAGATATTACCGTTTTCCCGAAAGCATGGCGTGAAGAGTTTGCGCTTAATCCAATAGTAGAAATTGGGCGATCGCAGATTGATGTGCACAAACAAACTCGCGATGGCACTGAGAAATTTTTATTAAAACTAGACGATGGCGAAATCGTTGAAACCGTCGGTATTCCTACAAGTAAGAGATTAACAGTATGCGTCTCGACCCAAGTTGGTTGTCCAATGGCATGCGATTTTTGCGCCACAGGTAAAGGTGGATTTCGACGCAATTTGGCAAAGCATGAAATTATTGATCAAGTGCTAACTGTCCAAGAAGTAATGCAACAAAGGGTTAGCCATATTGTGTTTATGGGCATGGGTGAACCTTTGCTCAATTATGAAAATCTCGTTGGCGCGATCGCGGTAATTAATAAAGATATTGGTATTGGTCAGCGCAACATCACCGTCTCCACCGTCGGCATTCCTAATCAAATCCCTCGCCTTGCTAAAGAACATCTTCAAGTCACTCTCGCTGTCAGTCTTCATGCGCCAACCCAAGAGGTTCGCGCTCAAGTCATTCCTTCCGCTGATCGCTATCCACTGATCGCGTTAATGGATGATTGTCGTGAGTATGTCGAAATTACAGGTAGAAGGATTAGTTTTGAATATACTCTGCTAGCTAGGGTGAATGATTCTGCTGAACAAGCAAAAGAACTGGCTCATTTAATTCGCGGCTTTCAAAGTCACGTTAATTTGATTCCCTACAATACTGTTAGTGATGCTGATTACAAACGTCCAAGTGAAAGAGCTATTCAAACCTTTGTAAAAGTTTTGGAAGATTGTAAAGTGGCGGTGAGTGTGCGGCGCACAAGAGGGCTTGAAGCAGATGCGGCTTGTGGGCAGTTACGAGGACAGCATGAGAAGACTTTAGCCAATAAGAATTAGAATGTTTTATAATTTGACTCTTCCAAAACTACTTACCAGTCGCAACTTGCGCTTTGTTTATATCAGCTGCGATTTCACGAACAGGCAGCACTAAGCGATCACTACACATTGATCGTAACTTATCAACAAACATTGATGATTCTGCTAATAAAGTCATATTTTCGTAGGCAGATCGATACGCTTCAGAATATTCAGTTTTCACAGCACTTGAGTAAACTTTTGCGGGTGCAGTTGTACCCGAAGGTGTGGCTCCACGGCTAGGATATTTTTGAGCAGTTGATTGCAAAGATTGAGGAATTTTAACACCTCCAACCATTGATCGAAGAGGGAATGGAAGTGAAGTTGGGGTTTGTGAGGACGAGAACGGAGCAATTTCTGTTGTAGAAGATTCCTGAGTAAAGGTTCGATGAGGCGTATAAAAGATCCGATCCTCATAAATTACAGCAACATCACCACAGACCAAACGCTCAAACTCATGGTTGTAACGATAATTCGGTTCGCCTTTGCGTTCCCATAGAATCAAAATTTGATTAACCGAAACTGCCTTATACCGACCTTGAAACAGCGACTCAATTACAGCTTGGCGTACCCATTCAGGCTTGAACTTACTCCATGCACGAGTTAAGTCACCAATGGTATAACCACCAAGATCAAAACTATAATGTTGCAACAGGGCGATCGCAATTTCCATTGGCGCGATGTTATTTTTAACTTTGTATCATCATTTTACATTAAAAATTAAAATTCCTACGAGATTAGTACCGCTCTCCTTAATCACCTACGGTGTACACACAAGTCACCAAGAACTAAAGTTCTTGGCTAAAAGCTAAAGTCAGTTGAAACTGACTGAATAAAATATTGTTTTTGAGATTCTTTTAACCCGTTTCAACGGGTTTTAGCTTTTAGCCCGCAATTTATTGCAGGCCATTTATGGTGGTTGCGACTTGTGTGTACAGGGTAGCTCCTTAATCACAGTGGATCTAAACAATAATATCGGGAGTGTTTACAGACTTTTTTCGTAATTACTCAACCTAGAAGAAATCAGGGTTTCAGCCATTTTGATGTATCAAAAAATATCTTAATGATTCTATTCTCATTAAATAAATGATAAATTACTGTTTTATATATTAAATTATAGTGAAACTCAGTAATTAATCAGTTATGCGAACACTGTTTTTTGTTGATTCTCCGAGGTTGAGCAGTTACCTTTTTTCTAACTGACATCTTCTAAATGGTCATTGTCTAAGATGCCTACAGCGCCTTAGACTCCAATAAAAACCAGATAATTTTTTGAAAGTGCCGCGAAGCGACACTTTCAAAAATTATCTGGATCACTCATATATTGAGTGAGTCAAAAATGACAAAAAGCCCAAAAACTAAAGAAGCTCTTAGACAACCCTTTAATTTTTGGACTTAATGAAAAAACGGGCTAGTCAAGGATGACTAGTCCGTTAATTTGCATAGTTAACTCGCAAGATGAGACACCTTAATGCACAAGGAGTTTGACATTAGCATTGCTTAGACCAGGACGCTTCACTTCAGTCAGAGCCTTGTTCACAGCATACTTTTGATTGATCGAGTTGATCAATTCAGTCTGATTGTGCTTTTTGGCAACACCCCAAAGATCGGCGATTAGATCGAACGAACCATCGGCATTACGAGACCAACCTAAATCATAGTCACCTTCAAGAGTTGCTACGATGTCGGCACGAATGCGTTGGCTATTATAGCCACGAACATCAGCTTCAGTATTAACACTAATACCTAGATCGCGCAAAGACGACTTGAGGACTTCTGCATCAGTAACTTTTGTACGAAGTGTGCTGAAATGAGACATAATAGTATAGCTCCTGTAAACAATTGTGAACTCAGTTGTTAACTCGAACGTGAAATATAAGGGTATTGGTGGTTCTTACTCCTATATTAACTGCTAGCCTAAGCGTCTTGTAATAAGACATTCTTTAGAATCTAGCCTTACCTCTGCTGCCTACAAAAACAGCAGAATAAGCTTTTTAAAACTCCATACGCTGATATTCAGCGACCGAAGTTGCCGCAGGTCTAGCCCGCATCCTTGCCCAGTCACGCAAAGCAGCAACCTGCTCAGTCATAGTGCGTGAGAGGGGAGTTGTTGATTTTACAGCCGAAATGATATCTAGCTGTGTAAACTCCCGATCTTGGGCAAAAGCCTCATACATGGCGGCTATCACCGCCTGTTCTATTTCCGCCCCCGAAAAACCATCACTTACCTTCGATAGTTGTTCCAAATCAAATCTATCTAAATCTGGACGACGCTTACGCAGATGGATTCCAAATATATCTCTACGTTCTTCAGCGTTAGGTAAATCGACAAAGAAAAGCTCGTCAAAACGTCCTTTGCGTAGAAACTCTCCGGGCAGCTTTTCAATGCGATTTGCCGTAGCCATCACAAAAACAGGTGATTTTTTTTCTTGCATCCATGTCAAGAATGTACCAAAGATGCGCGATGACGTACCACCATCAGAATCCGCTGAACCAGCTCCACCCGCGAAAGCCTTATCAAGTTCATCAATAAATAAAATCATCGGTGAGATTGACTCGGCAACCTTAAGGGCATTTCGTAGATTTGCTTCTGACTTGCCAACGGTTGATCCATCATAAACCCGTCCCATATCAAGACGAATCAGAGGAAGTGACCAAAGTCGAGCAGTAGTTTTAGCAATCAGAGATTTTCCACAACCAGGCACACCGAGAATTAGCATCCCTTTTGGTTGAGGCAATCCGTAATTTCTGGCTTTTTGACTAAAAGCATTTGATCTCTGCTGTAACCAATGCTTTAGCTCTTCAAGTCCCCCTACATCATCTAAGTCTTCTTCATCCTCCATGTATTCAAGAATGCCATTGCGTCGAATCAGTTGTTGCTTTTCAGAAAGAACAATATCAACTTCCTCTTCAGTCAATTTGCCATTAGTAACTTGAGCTTTGCGATAGACCTTTTCAGCTTCATCTTGAGTCAAGCCTAAAGTTGCCCTAACTAACTTCTCGCGAGTCTCAGGTGATACTTTTTTAGTACGAAATTGTCCAAGTTGTTGATCGAGTACTTCTTCGATCGCTTTAATATCTGGCAAAGGAAAATCAAGTACAACAATTTCTTTCTCTAATTCAACAGGAATTACTTGAACTGGCGACATCAAAATAATTGTTTTTTGAGTACCTTTAAAATTTGCGACTGCATCTCGTAAACAACGAACGATAACTGGATGATCAAAAAATGGATGAGCATCTTTAAAAATGTAGATGGCAGGATCTTTTTGATCGGCGCGGGTAATCCACTTCAGTGCTGCTTCGGCAGACTCAGTGTTGTGCTGGGCTGTCCCTGATGTTTGACCATACTCAACAATTCCATGAGTCACAGTCCATATGAACATCCGTCGCACGGGCTTGAATTGAGATATTGTAGCGATCGCCCGCTCTGCTCTCTCTTCCTCTGGAGTATTGAGGTAGATCAAGGGATATTGGGCTTGAATTAAAATGCTAAGTTGTTCTTGCATATGCTTAATACAGAGGTCTAAGCCTCTATCCTCACCTTGTCTACAGATATATCTAGGATTCAGACACGTCTAGGAACGTTATATAGAAATTAGCTTACTGATACCAACTCTTCTTCTGTACTGTCAGCTTTGACAACAGGCACAGGTAAAGGCTGAGTACGGTTGCCCCCGATTGCCAACAATTCGCCATCACGGATCACTACTATTTGAGAACAACTTGGGCAGTTGTAAGTTTGATGGGTATGTCCAAAACCTGTGGACTCTACAACATCAGCATGGGCTAAAAAAAAGCTAATAGCTTTGTCTGCCAAGTCTGACATCGAATCACCATCAATAGCAGAGCGAATCTTAAGCTGTTGGTGTAATCGTTCAGGAAGATAAAAAGTTACCTTTTGCTTGTCTTGCATAGTGGTTAAAAACATTGAATACCCGGGTATAACATTAATGTACAGGCACTATCTTTGGCTGTCAAGATGTTATGCCAGTATGACAGCAATAACTTAATATTTTGTTACATTAGAGATTTAGTATAGCTGTCGCCAAATGTATCAGGACATAAAACCCGAAAGTAGGAGGAGGCGCGAAGCGCCTCCTCCTACTTTCTTGGGTTTGGTTTTGTCTTAATACAAGTGGCGACAGCTATATCTGCAAACTAGAGTGAAGTGGTGCTTGCTTTAATTGGTGAGCACTTTGAGCATCTACTTTAAGCCTCTTTTATGGATTAGGAACAAAATTAGAATCGATTTGGTCTAAAGCATTTTATATAGAGGATTTCGGATAGCACATCCAATCCAAACAGGAGCCAAATATGAACGTTTATAAAAATATTTGTCAATCTAAATTACTAAGCCAGTCATCTCTGCTCAATTTAGGCTGGGGAGCCTTTGCAAGTATTGCATTAACGTTTGCGATTGCGGCTCCTAGTTTTGCTCAAAGTGCACTTTCTCTTAGCCGAAACTTTCGACCCGATCCTGCAACTGCAAGTGGAAATGGTGGCGGCAGTGTAAGTATTGCGCGGATTGCAGGAATTGCTGACAATTGTCGTGGATTTGCTAACGCTGAATCAAATCACACGATTGCTTTGACCGAAACTTTTCCTGTGATGGATCTTTTGGTTTACTCCAGTAATATCAATGATGACCCAACTATGTTAGTTAAGGGACCAAATGGAATTGTCATTTGTGCTGATGATGAGTCAGGCGGGCGCAATCCGCAAATTAATCGTCGTCTGCCTAAAGGTAACTACCAAGTTTGGGTTGGCTCTAAAACTATTAATCAATCTTTTCGCTATACCCTGTCTTTGAGTGAAATACGTCAAAAATGAAATTTTTAAAATTGCCGATCGCTTTACTGGGATTTACTCTAGTACCAATGTTGCTATCAGTAGCACCAACGATGAGCCAAGAGGTATTAAAGCCTATCTCACCAAGATTTACGCCTGATCCTCAAGTCTATTCTGGTCAGACCAGTGGAGATCAGCCGTTGCAGTCTCTTGCCATAAGTAACGTTAATGGACAATGCCAAGGCTTGGCTGCTCAAAAACCAAACCATTCTTTGATGGTTCAGAAAAACTTTGGTTTTTTGAGCTTGAAGGTGTCAGGCGATCGCGACTTATCCTTACTGGTTAAAGGACCTGACGGCATTTATTGCCGCAATGGTAAAAGCCCTGAGCTATTAGGCGCTTGGGTGTCGGGAAAATATGATGTCTGGGTCGGTACAGCAAATGGTGATCTCACTACCTATCAGCTATTTATTAGCGAGACCAGCCAATAGTCAAAATAGGGAGCACTTTGCGCTGGTATTTAAATAAAAAGATGTGACTCAATTTCATAGAGTGGCATCTTTTTTGTTTGGATTTTTGTTCATACTCCCCTCCTAGTAGAAAAATATACCCTGTCCATATTGAAAACCGAAGTTTTCAATATGGACGCAGAAGAAACCCGAAGCGGGGCTTCGCCCTGCGACCCTCTAAAATAACTATGGGTTTCATCCTAGACGCGGTATAGACATTAAAAACCAAGAATTAGCAGTGCGGCGCTCCGCGCCGCACCGTCTAATCTTTCACTGGGAAGGAAGTATTTATTTGGAAATATTCCAATAAGGGAGTTGTTGATTTGGTTCGATCTTGACTCCAAATACATCTTTTTGAGCAAAAGCATATTCTTTATTTTGCCAAAGCGGAATAAATGGTACATCTTGAGCCAAGATTTCTTGAATTTGTTGCAGTATTTGCGATCGCTTAGTTACGTCAGGCTCTTTACGCTGCTGCTTTATCAATTCATTCATAGTTGAGTTGTTATAAAATGAACCTTGAAATTGACTGCTACCTTTTTTACAGCGATCGCCTTCCGCTTCTTCGCATTCGAGAAATGGCTTAATGTAATTATCAGGGTCGAGAATATCGGGAACCCAATCTAGCAAATAAGCAGGGTAAACTCCTTTATCTAGGAAAGCATAACCAACAGTAGTTTCAACTCGTTCAGTTTTAATTTGTAAAATTTTGCCAACATTTTTTTGAATTGATGCGCGCAGAGTGCTAGCAATAAGGTCGCCATTCCCGCCATATTTTGGGGAATACCAGATTGTGATTTGAGCGGGTTTATCGTCTGAATATCCTGCTTCTTGAAGCAATTGCTGCGCTAGTTTCCCATTTACTTGTCCATACTTTTGCTCGAATACGGGTTTAGATTCAGTAAAAGAGCTAGGAATTAGGCTATATAGTGGTGCGCGTTGATTAAAAAATATGCGTGATTCTAGGAGAGGGCGATCAATTGCTGCGGCTAGAGCTTGACGCACTCGCACATCATTCAACGGCGCTTGTTGCGTATTTAGCACCATATACAGAATCGTTGCGCCTTGCCCTGAAGCAATCGTCCATCCATTCTGTTTGGCATTAGTTTCAACATTTTTGATCTGCGTTGGCGTGAGCGTCTGAAAAGCAATATCAACTGCGCCTGTTTTAAATGCATTCAGTAAGTTGGAATTAGAGGAGAAAAATTGAATATCAATGCCTTTGTTAACAGGCTTTTTGCCCCAATAGTCAGGAAATGCATCAAGGCGCAAATAGCTGCCTTCCACAAACTGGGTAACTTGATAGGGACCAGTTCCCACTAATTTATCAGGTAAAAATAGCAGCTTGCCTGTTTTTTCATCTTTGATGTGCTTGTAAACCTGTGATGAAATCGCTGCTGCACCAGTGAAAGCAAGAAACTTAGGAAAAAATTGTAAAGGTTGCTTGAGTTGAAAAATTAATTCAGCTTCATTCGTGGCAGAGATTGAGTCGATTACATCGCTCAAGATATATGCTGGTGCGCCTTTGGAATTCATAAAGCGTTCCAAAGCAAATTTCATCGTATAGGCATTAAAGTTAGTGCGATCATGGAACTTGATCCCTGTACGAACTGGTACAGTATAGGTTAAGCCGTCATCGCTAACTTTTGGCATATCAGTCGCTAGTTGCGGCACAATCTCGTTTGAGCCTTCTTTGTATGTATAAAGGCGTTCGAGAGTGTTGTAAAAAATATTACTAATAAAAAACTCGTTGGCATCAGCAGGATCAAGAGTACGGATTTTGCTAGTTGTGCCTAAAACAATGCGTTCATCTACGCGATCGCTAATTCCTAACTTATTACTGTTATTGAAGGTTTTGCCATTCGTACAGCCAAATAGGACTGTTGATAATAATAAAGCGATCGCAAACCAAACCCCAAAGCGGCGTAGCAAATATCTCATTTATCTATTTAGCCGAAACCATAACTATACTTCTCACTGCTAAATCTTCTCACAATGTCGACCCAGAAAGTCGCCCCAGAAAGTCGAACCAGAAAGTAGTGGAGATGGCTGTACTTGCTTTAGTTTCTGAGTTTTAATTTGATTGTGGGCTAAACTTCGTTAGCTTAAATTATTTTGCTTGATTTTTGTTTAATTTTTGTTTAATTACAGAAGGTTTTATGAAAAAACTTAAATTGCGTCTTCTTAGTTTTCCTAATTTATTGTTAGCTGCTTGGATATCATTGACTGCATATTCAGTGGTCGCTTGTGCAGAAACATCTTCAGATCTGCGATCGCCCTCATCAAATACAACTGCGATAAAATCAAAAAAGCAGTTGGCACAAGAAGTTTTGGTTGAGTTGGGTATAGGTGAAAAGTATGACCTACATCTTAAAAGTGTGGTAGATATGGCAGTTGGTGCAAATTCAAAACCACAATTTAGGACATGGCTGCACGATACTTTAACAAAATTTACAGGCTGGAAATATGTTGAATCTGAATATGGGGCACGTTTAGAAGCTAACTTTTCAGAAACAGAACTCAAAGAGTTATTGGAACTAGCAAAACTTCCTGTGATGAAGAAATTGTTAAGAACAGAAATTCAAGCTTATGTTGATACATCTGACAAAAGATTTAAATTGCTCCAAAAATTCTGGGATGATTATAATTCTGGTTTAATAAATGAGCCTAAGAATTTATTTTGATACAAACGAATATAAAAAGATAAAAAAGCCTCGCGATGCGAGGCTTTTTTATCTTTTTATATTTTAAAGAGGTTTAGCTACAAGCTACTGGTGCGCCAATTTCTTTAGGAGTTGCGAAGGAAGTCCCACAACTGCAAGACTTACTGGCGTTAGGATTGCGAAAACGGAAGCCACCGCCTAAAAGGTCTTCAGTATAGTCAAGTTCTAGCCCTTGCAACTGAGGCAAATTGCTATTGTTAATGACAATTTTTACGCCTTCTTGTTCATATTGGTTATCACCAGCTTCAAGTTGATCAACAAAATCCATCAAATACGACAAACCAGAACAACCGCCTTGCTTAATGCCTAACCGCAGAGGAGCAGAAGTTGCACGTTGGCTTTGAAGATTTCTCACGCGAGCGATCGCTGCATCAGTCAATGTAATCATACGAAATTTTCCTGTTTACGAATCGTGCTAAGAGCAATATTAGTCTTCTAGTAGGACAAGTGCAATACTAGCTAAAGAAACGTTGGTATATCCAGCAATTTTAACTGCTTTGTAGATCGGTTTAGTAAGAACACATTTATGTAAACCGAATAGGCGTACACCTTGATCAAGTAAAAGCCCAGTTTTAAAGTGGAAATTGCGATGTAATTTTACTGCTTTAGCTAGTTTAGATTTGGCTTTACAGCAGACCATGAGGTTTCTCCAATAATTTCTACTTCGACAACTTTACCTATGTTAACGCTAGTTTAGGTAAAAATAGGGCAGCCAGTGCCTGGCGCTGTTAATCTTAATTCCATCTATTTGCTAATTCCACCTATTTGCTAATTCCCCATATTTGCTAATTCCACCTATTTGCTAAGTTATGCAATTTGCCGATCGCCTTCAGCCGCTACAGTCTAATGTGTTTGCCGATATGGATATGGCAAAAAGTCGGGTCAAAGCCGTAGGAATGAAAGTGATTGATCTGTCGCTAGGTTCATCTGATTTGCCCACCGATGCATTTATTTTAGAAGCGATCGCGGAAGCTTTAAAAGATACGACCACTCATGGTTATTCACTGTTTGGTAGTACCCTTGATTTTCGTGAGGCAGTAGCGGCCTGGATGCAAAAAAGATTTGATGTAAAAGTTGATCCTGAAACAGAAGTTTTACCTTTGATTGGTTCGCAAGAAGGTACAGCTCATTTACCACTTGCTTTACTCAACCCTAATGACTTTGCATTATTACAAGACCCAGGATATCCATCTCACTATGGCGGTATTCACATGGCAAGTGGTCAAGTATATGGCATGCCGTTGCTAGCCCAAAATAATTTTTTGCCAGTGTTTACAGATATTCCATCCACAGTTTTATCGCAATCAAAAATGATGGTGTTGAGCTATCCTCACAATCCCACTACGGCTACGGCAACCTTAGAATTTTTTCAGTCCGCCGTCACGTTTTGTCAACAACATGATTTATCTCTAGTTCATGATTTTCCCTATGTTGATCTGATATTTGATGGTTCAACACCGCCCTCTATCTTGCAAGCTGATCGCGATCGCAGTGTCACGATCGAATTTTTTACAATGTCTAAGTCTTACAACATGGGTGGCTTTCGCGTCGGCTTTGCAGTTGGCAATCACGAATTAATTAAAGCATTGCGTCAAGTTAAAGCAGTAGTTGATTTTAATCAATACCAAGGCATTATGCGCGGCGCCATTCAAGCTCTAGCAGGCGATCGCATCCCCATTGATCGCGTAATTGCCACATTTCAATTGCGGCGGGATGTCATGATCGAGGCTCTTAAAGCGAACGGTTGGCAGATTCCCTGTCCTAACGCCACCATGTATCTCTGGGCAAAGTTACCTGAGCGCTATGCCCATGATTCAGTCAAGTTTTGTCTTGATTTGATTGCCGCTACTGGAGTTGCCCTCTCCCCTGGTGCAGGATTTGGAAAGTACGGCGAAGGCTATGTGCGTTTTGCGTTGGTGCATTCGCCCGAAATTTTGCGAGAAGCCGCCCTAAAAATTGGTGAGTTTCTCAATATCTAATGCTCGCTAAATCCAAGAAATAAAAGGATCACTTTTAGATGTTGTCTACTTTTTTGGTTTTATTTGTTAAGATTGGCTTAGATTTTATACGCATCAGAAAGATCATGGTGTAAAAGAACCTAAGCTATGTAGCTTGGAGCATTATATGTAACCAATAAATTGTGATCTAAAACAAAAAAGCGCTTCAATAATGCGTGGCGTGGTGCAAGTCCGAAAATAATGCTGAGGATTGATTCATGGCTTCTAACAGAAATAGCCCCCCGACAGGACAAGGTGCTAACGAACCAGATAATGATCAACAAAATAGGCAATCAGTTGATGCTGTTGCTGATGTTGATTGGATGATCATATCTGATATTAGTACGCGAATTAGCGGATATCCTCAACCTACACAAGAATCTAATCAAGCATTAAACAACTTATCAACAACTTCATCCTCTCAAGTAATTAGCAATCAGATTGTCGATGATGATCTAGAAGATTTAGAGTGGTTGCGATCGCTAGGTTTAGATGAACCAATTGAGCGATCTTCTCAAAAAAATACATCAAGTAGTCAAGGTAATAATGATGTTGAAAATATTGATTGGTTAATTGTTAGCGATCTCAAAACCAGAATGGTTGATTCGGACAAAAATCCTAACGCTAATCCTATATATCAAGACATAGCACCATCAAATACAGCGCCATCAAATGTAAGTCCATCATCTATACAGACAGATAGTTTAGATATCAATATCTTCGATGATGATCTGGGCTTAGAGGGTTTAGAGCTTATTGACAATTCTGATTTTTCCAATCTGGATTCGCTTGATTTTGATTCTGATGATGATTTTAGAATCGATAAATTGCAAAATGAGATTGATGTTACTGAGGGTAAGATCCAAGGATTATCTGAGTTATTGGATGATAACTTCGATACAAGTAACGATAATGAATTGGATGGAATTTTAGGGGTTTCGGAAAATATTGATAATCAATTTGATGGACAATCTGGTTTAGATATCAACAACAAGTCATTTGAGATGCCAACTCAAATCACTTCCACATCCGAAATTATCAATACTATTGAAGATGATTATGAAAATATAGATCTAATCTCCGATCAATTACCTGAGTCTATATATCCAGAAGGCTTACAAGAAAATCTACTGATTGATGATTTGGGATCGCCTGATACATCGCAAACTGACAAATCAATCGAAGAATTTGCAGTTAACAACGAATTTCAAGATGTCTTTCAAAAATCTCAAGACTTATCTCAAGACTTATATGAAGAAAATAACAGTCTGGCAGAAGTTTTTGGCAATGATTTAGATGATGGATTTGAAGAATTGCAACCAGTAGAATTATCAGCTCCAAATGAGATGGGAGATGAGATTTGGGAAAGCAATGTGCCAAGCCTTAAATCAGAAGACTCTAACCCTTCAAACGATGATGCATTTGCTAGCGATTGGGGAGAGACCACTGCAAATCCTATTGATGATGCATCAATTTGGGATAGTCCTGTTAGTAGTGCTCCTGATGCAATATCACCGACATCAGTTGATAATGCTTTTGGAACGTTGGATGATTGGGCGATCGCACCACAAGAAACAGAACAAGCAGAACAATTTGAATTACAAGAAAATACAAGTTCAGATTTTCTTAGCGAGGATATTATCGCTCAAGTGTTTGAATCAGAATTTGTTGCAGGCGATGAACAAACATTTGAGCAGAAAAATAATGAGCTAGAAGCTAAAATTGAAGCTGAAGATTGGAGTGCTGAGCTAGAAGCTGAAATTGACGATAACGAAGATTGGAGTGCTGGACTAGAAGCCGAAATCGATAATAATCCTGATGTTGCATGGTCTGAAGAGCTAATTGAGGATGAAGAGTATTTAGAAACCTTAGAAATGGCTAATGATGATTTGTCAAGTTTAGTTGACAGCAGCTTAATGGAAGAAGATTCTCTCAATGAGAACTTTGACTTTAGTGAGGGCGATGATGAGGCAATCGCTAATAATTTAGTTGAAAGTATCAGTGATACTTATGCTGTCAATGATGATTTCACTAATATACCTGACAATCTTGCTGGCTTTGAACAAAATGCACAACAGTCTCAATTTGTAGAGTTTGAGGAACGTCCACAATTGGCTGATAGTTATGACTTGCAAAGTTTTGAGAATAATAACTTTGATCTGTCTGAGAACTTGATGACTCAATCTACAGATTGGGAAAACTCTAGTGAATCTGATGCCGAGCAAATGACTGACTTAGAGTTTGCGGATGCTTTTTCTAAATATGCAGTAACGTCAACTAGTAATATTCCATTAAATAGTCAAATAGATAGTCAAACTCCAATTAGTGGTAATGTGATCAATACTGAGGGGCTTGTTGCAGATGAATTTGACGATTTAGAGAGCATTCTTGATGAAAATTTTGATTTGGAATCTTTTGATGAAGAAATTTTTCTTGAAACTCCACTTATTGATTCCAATAGTGAAAATGTTGCCACTACGTTAGCTCCAAATCGTGTTAGTCCTCTTGCATCGCCCGAAGATCCATTTGTTTCAGGGTTTACGCTCCTATCGCCTCCTTCAATTGATCTTATAAATGATTTGGTTCCATCAAGCCCTATCCTTGAAGATGCTTTGATAGATGACTTGCTAAATGCTGACTATGCTGTAGATGTAGATTTACATGAAGAGGCTTTAGTTAATGATTTATTAAATGAGAATGCATTAGAATCTGATGCACTTGATGATGATTTTGTTTTAGGCAGAGAGAGTTTACCCTCCTTGCCCCCAAATTTAGCAACACCTTCAAATTTTGATGTAGGTATAAGCGATCAAGATTTTTTAGATGATTTCGATTTAGATAGTGTAGGTGAGCCGCTAACTGGTAACGATTTTGATGCTGGCTTTGCCCCTTCTAAAATACCCACTGGTCTGACTCCACCAACTCCGCTGATCGTTCCAACTCCTCCGACGGCTCCACCTTTTTCTAAGCAAGAGCCAACTTCGCCATCGCTCAATAACTTACTGCCACTACCTTTTTTACCTCCATTACCACCCAAACGAAACTCTAATCAACCCAAGCCTTCTTCCTCTCCTACTTCTGCTGGGAATCCTGCATCAAAATCTAAAAACAGAATTAGCGAGACAGAATTTGATAGTTTTCATGGTCAACAAGATCAAATTCAACAAGATCAAAATAAAAGTCAGAAATCTATTAATTCGATTGATGAGGGCTGGTCAGAATTGTTAGATGCTGAGACTGTTCTATCTGGTGTATTGCGATCGCCAACAGCATCTCCCTATTTAGATGTGAACAATGCAATACCTCCAAATGTAAGTAACAGTAGAGGAGGAGCAAATACTGGCAGAAGCCAAGGTAGAGAGCAAAGTTCTTCTAACGTGTCTAAGCGCAAACAAAACAAGTTGCATGATTATAATGAGCTTGGCTTAGAGATTCATGATGATGGTACTGATTGGTCAGGGTTACTTGATAGCGGCGATCTATCTGATAGTATCACTTCTATTAGTGGTTCAAAATTGCCTTTACCTTCTCAAGGGAGAGCAACATCTCCTCGTTCAGAGGGGATGAGTGTTGGTGAAACGAGAGAAATACCACGCGATCGCCAGAGATCCATGCCTAATTATGGTGATGCGACGCAAGCACGCATGGCAGCTACTCCCGATCAAATGGATTTCAATCGGTTTACTGAAGATAACTATAACGCTTATGATAACGAACCAGCCGCCGCACATCCTCAAGCAGTGGCTCCTAGCAGACCCAAAATCACACTACCTACTGTTAGCTTAGAATCACTGTGGCAAGATTATTTAAAAATTCCTGCGATCGGATTAGGGGTAATTGGCGGAGCTTTCCTGCTTTATAGTCTGCTCAATAGACCAGTTTTTGATTTGGGCTTACGCTGGGGACTATTTAAAGATGCTAGTGGTAAGGACTTTACAAAAACCGACTTCAAAGGAGCCAAACTGGACAATGTGAACTTCAGTAAAGCCATTCTTACAGGTTCACAGATGCAAGATGCTAGTCTTGTGGGTGCAAATTTTCAGGACGCAAATCTTGATGGTGTGAACTTTACTAAAGCCAACTTAAGTAGAGCAAGATTAATCCAAGCCAGTGTGATTTGGGCAGAATTTAACAATGCTCAAATGAACCTCGTTGATCTCGCAGGTGCTAATTTAGAGAGATCTAACTTTGTCAATGCCAAAATGGAAGGAGTTAACTTAAAGGACTCCAAAATTGGCGCTCAAGGAACTGAAAAAGCCACAAAATTCAGTTCAGTCATATTACTATCTTGGCAGATTGTCAACGAGGCTCGTGATGGTCGTAATTTAGCCGATCAAAATCTATCAGGATTAAATCTCAGCTTTAGCAGTCTCAAGCGTGCTAATCTCACCAATTCTAAGCTCAATTATACTGATTTAACAGGTACTGACTTGAGCGGCGCAAATCTTAGTGGAAGTCAGGTGAATGGAGCTAACTGGAGTGGCGCAAATCTTACTGGCACAAAACTTTCTGATGTTGTTTTTGATAAAAATAAGCTGCCAAAAACAGATGAGGAAACAGTTTGTCCTAATGGAAAAAAAGGTATTTGTAAGTTCTAAAAGCTAAAGAAATAGAATACTTTGCGTTATATTTTCTTTAAAATAATCATTACACTTTCTAAAAAAATTAGCGAAACTAACTATGTCTTACGCTGTAATCTATGACGGTAATTGTAATCTCTGTGCTAACTTTGTCAGTATTTTAGAAGTTTTTGATCGGGGTCGCCAATTTTGCTATATTCCCATGCAAGATGATCAAACAATGCAGCAATTTAATGTCACGCCTGAAGATTGCGAAATGGGAATGATTTTAATTGATCGCGCAGATGTAATGCAAAGGTGGCAAGGCAGTGATGCCGCTGAAGAAATTGCAAAGTTATTGCCGATGGGTAATGCTTTTGTCTCAGCTTATCGTGCGATCGCTCCGCTTAAAGCCCTTGGAGATTCCACATATATTCAAATTCGTGATAATCGCTATAAATTATTTGGAAAGCGCGATCGCACTTATCACACTGCTTATCCATTTGGCTGTGCAGCAACAAAGTAGCCCTTTATTTTGCTATATAATTATTTCTTGAATGTTACATGGCAAAATTTGTGTATAAAGTGTCCTCTCAACAAAAGCAATATAAAACTTATATCTTGTCAGATGACAGCACTGGTTCTCAGATTGAAGTTGTACCAGAACGCGGTGGCCTTGTTACTAGCTGGCAGATCAATGGTCAAGAAGTTTTCTATCTTGATAGCGATCGCTTTACGCATCCTGATTTGAGCGTTAGAGGTGGTAATCCAATTTTATTTCCTCTTTGTGGTAACGTTCCTGACGATACTTACAGCGTTGATGGGAAAAATTATAAAATCAAACAACATGGTTTTGCTCGTGAGTTGGCTTGGATTGCAACTGAGCAGAGTAGTGACGGTAAAGCAAGTCTCACAGTTGAGCTTGGTAGCAACGAGCAGACTAAAACTGTCTATCCATTTGACTTCCATTTAGCTTTTACATATCAGCTTCGTGGTAATACTTTAGAGATTCGTCAAGAATATAAAAATCTCTCATCTGTACCAATGCCATTCTCGTCGGGTTTTCATCCCTACTTTCTCTGTGGCGATAAAAATCAAATTGAAGTAGATATTCCTTCGGCAAACTATCAAGATAATAAGACTAAAGACAATTTTGCCTTTGATGGTAAGTTTAACTTCGATCAAGATGAGATTGATTCTGTATTTGGCAATCTTTCCAGTCGCTCGACTTCAGTCATCGACAATGATCGCAAACTAAAAATTGCGATCAATTATGATGATTTTTATACCTATCTCGTATTTTGGACAGTTAAAGGCAAGGACTTCTATTGTTTGGAACCTTGGAGCGCGACTCGTAACGCCTTAAATACTAAAGAGCATCTAACAGTTCTTGCTCCTAATTCTAGTTGTACGGCGGTAGTAAGTATTACTGCTAACTTCCTTTAATTAATCGCGATTCTTATACAGTCAAAAAAAGAGGCAAAAAAATAGGCAAAAAAGGTGCGTTATATTTCTATAGCGTACCTTATAGTGCTTTGCGCTCAAACCAGAACCAGTAAAATTTTTGAAATGTTTGCTTCGCAAACATTTCAAAAATTTTACTGTGGTTCGAATTGCGATCGCCGAAATTTATCGTGATATTGATTTTTGATCTACATCTGTAGCTGTCACCACTTGTATTAAGACAAATCAAAACCAAAGAAAAAGTGAGGTGGCGCGGAGCGCCACCTCACTTTTTCTTTGGTTTTATGTCCTACTCCCTTCTAATTTATGCAGGTGGTTTTACAGGTGGTGGCGGAATAATTACAGGTGGTGGCGGAATAATTACAGGTGGCGGTGGAATAATTACAGGTGGCGGTGTAAAGACTGGTACAGAATTGGGATCGCCCGAAAGCGTGTTTTGAGAGTCTCTTATCAAAGATAGTGACTTCTCATCTGTTAGCTTTAAAATTTTTGATGGCAGTTCTTCATTACCATTTGTATCAGAGAACCTGACATTAGGCTCAGCACCAGCGGCACATACTAAACCGATTAGACAGGTTTCTTTCAGTGAAGTTCCTTGAGTAAAAGTAGTTGAAGAGAATATTAGAGAAGGGATAAAGCTACAGCTAGCAAGAGCTGTGGCGACGAATAATTTTTTCATGATCAGTAAACTCCATGACAATTTATTGAGAATTTGTTGCGATCGGCGATGGGAACCTGTCAAATTTTTAGAAGGTAAAAGTTGTTCTGAGAACACCGATTGTCGTTGTATCACTGCCCACTCGATTGCCAAGGTTTAATAGGAAGATCAAGCCAGGAGTGACACTGATGTTGCTGGAAATGCGGTGACGATAAAAAAGTTCGACCTGAGTTGTTGTTGTACTCTGACCACCTGACGCATTACCAGATGTAGATGACAATGGATTGCCAAGGTAGTCTGGGACATTGCTATTACCACTCAAGTTGCTACCAGTGATTTTAGGAAGTTGTCCGACATAGACACCACCCAAATTTCCTTCCTTAAACAAGTCAGGGAAAGTCAGATAAGACATCCAGTTAAAAGTTTGAACACTACCCGTCAAACCGCTGACAGTCGAAGTTGTAAAGCCGACCCAACCGCCTAAATTTAGAGTTGGCATAACTCGCCAGTTGACAGTACTGCCAAAAGCGTCAGTACTCAGTGGCAGCGCTCCACCCGCAGGATTAATTGCGACAATATCATCTCCCACACCTGTACCCAGTCTACCCACCTGAGTGTTGCTTGTACCAGCATTGTTTGTATAAGAGTGTAAATAATAGAAAGCGACATCTACAGGGCTGACGGGTGCAAACACAAATTGAGCGCCTAGTGTGTAGTTGCCACCAAACAAACCACCATTACCAGTCGCTGTTGCGGGATTACTAGCCGAGTAGACTGCCTGCAAACTAGTTCTCTTAGCAATTTGCCAGTCAAAACCGACTCCACCTGTAGTATTGCCAAGATTTAAAATTGGATTTCGCTGAGCAAATAATGACACCGAACCTTGTCCAGCACTCTGATAACGATCTGGTCCACGAAAAACCGTAACTGGACTAACACCCAATGGTCCAGTGATCAATGCAAGATTGTCGTTAACAAGCGTACGATAGGTGAGATCGCTAAGAACAACGGAGTTACCCGTAGCGCCTGTAAAAGATTCGTAACCTAGACGAGTGAAGGAATTGTTTAGCCCATTGTTACCGGTCGCTGCTGAAGAAATATTGCCAACATTAAGACTAGTAAGCAATACACTACGTGGGTCAAGCTGTGTAAACAGACTAAGTTGGACATTGCCACCAAAGTTGATATTAGTAGCATCGTCTGGACTTTTTACCCCAAAAATACTAGGAGAGTTGTTTGATCTCCCTTGCAAACCAAAGATCGCTTGACCAAATAATTTAGTTGTAGTCGAGAACTGCTGCGCTTCGAGTTTGGCAGTTTTTGCATCAAGGGCATCTACCCGTCCACGTAGAGTCACAAGCTCCGCCGCAAAATCTTCTTGTAGCTTTTGCAAAGTGGCAAGATCCTCTTTGCTAACCTTGTCAGATAAGCCTGCGGAGATAATCTCGTTGATTTTGTCTAAGCAAGCATTTAGCCCAGCCGCAAATTCATAGCGACTAGTTGCTTGTTTCCCCCGAAATGTGCGATCAGGATATCCTGCGATGCAACCATAGCGCTCAACTAGAGATTGCAGAGCCGTAAAAGCCCAATCCGTCGGGCGAATATCAGATAGCTGTGAAACCGATGAGACATTTTGTGCGGTTTTATTAGCAGGGCTATTGCCTTTAATCTCTTTCAGATCTTCATTAATCTTGTGAATGAGAGCTGATTCATCCGATGCAATGGTTGCAGGAATAGGGCGTTCTGCGGGGCGATTGGTGAGAGACTCATTCGCGATCGCCTGACTTAATCTTGAATCAATCTTATCTGCTCTTGAATTTGCTGAATTACTGGAGTTTTCGGCTTGAGCAAAGCTGCCAATCAGCATTGAAGAGGCGATCGCAATGCCAAACCATAGCCCGCCCCTATGTTCAGCCACACTTGTACTACTTATTTTGTATTTATGAGACATATGAAACCCCTACACACACTTAGCGCAATTATTCATTAAAAATCAAATAAAGTATATATATACGTCTAGTAAAT
The DNA here is from genome assembly GCA_038230875.1 of Pseudanabaenales cyanobacterium. Lineage (GTDB taxonomy): Bacteria > Cyanobacteriota > Cyanobacteriia > Pseudanabaenales > Pseudanabaenaceae > Pseudanabaena. The sequence continues at coordinate 567 of JBBRMK010000084.1, read as the reverse complement.
TAGTACATCATTTGTAGCAAAACAGCATAAATATATTAGCAGCTATTTTTTGTATGATTTATTAGGAAGCTAATATATTTTGACTGAGGCTCTTAAGCATAATTGCGATCGCGATTGGTTGTTAGAGATGAGAAAGGCGATCTCTGTTAGCGAAGATATTGGGAGCGATCGCGCAGTCTGGAGTCCCTTCAGCTGGTACTAACTCAGGGGTGTGATAAACAAAAATTTTCATTTACGGATCTAATGATTAAGCTATCTTCTATAAATTAAACTCTATGCCAGTATGTTTTGCAAGACTTGCTGAAAAGGCTTGCTGAAATAAGAGGCTTAAGACTTTTGTTCTTTCATCACACTAAAATATAAGTGTTGTCTTTGAGTTACAACCCCATGATTGCTACCACTGAGCGTCGCTACAGTCTTGATGAATATCGTGCGATCGCCGAAACCTCTGAACAGAAATGTGAATACCATGATGGAGAAATTGTCACGATGACTGGTGGAACGCTAAACCATAGCTTGGTTATGGGAAATATTTTTTTCTTTCTCAAACTTTTGCTACGCGACACC
>JBBRMK010000083.1:0-21628 GCA_038230875.1 Pseudanabaenales cyanobacterium | reverse complement strand
TGTGGCGCCGCCCCCCCCCCCCCAACTCTCTTTTGGGTTTTGATTTTGTCCTAACATGGCTGACGACAGCTATAGATTTAATTTAGTAGCGATATAAATTAAAGTAGCGATCGCACAGGAATTTGATTATCACTAAGATAATTCTTAATTTCGGCGATCGTTAATTCTCCGTAGTGGAGCAATGAAGCGAGGAGAGCCGCCTCAGCCCTGCCTTCAGTCACAGCTTGAAGAATATGTTCACAATTACCAGCACCACCTGAGGCAATCACAGGAACTTCTACTAAATCAGCAACTTGACGAGTGAGAGCCAGATCGTAACCTGCTTTGGTTCCATCAGCATCCATACTTGTGAGCAAGATTTCACCAGCACCACGCTTGACTACTTCCTGCGCCCACCATAGAGCATCAATCCCCGTATTTTCCCTTCCACCACGCACATACACATCCCAGCCTAAATTATTTGGCTCGTTCCTGCGTCGAGCATCGATCGCCACAACAATGCATTGATTTCCAAAGCGATCGCTACTGCGATTAATCAAGTCTGGATCTTTCACAGCTGCCGAATTCATACTTACTTTATCTGCACCCGCTCGTAAAAGTTCGCGAATATTATCTAGATTTCGCACACCACCGCCAACTGTAAGTGGAATAAATACCTGTTCCGCAGTCCGATAGACAACATCCAAAATTGTGCTGCGATCTTCATGAGTGGCAGTGATGTCTAGAAATACTAGTTCATCGGCTCCTGCGAGGTTATAAGCCTGCGCTAGTTCTACAGGATCACCAGCATCCTTAAGATCGACAAAGTTAATTCCTTTGACGACTCGACCTGCTTTAACATCTAGGCAAGGTAAAATCCGTTTTGCAAGCATAAACTCTTCAACTATTCTAAAATAACTATTTCGCGATGATTTCTGGAAAAACTAGAGGTTCGTTAAGAGTTTGACTCATGTTGCCCAAAATTGCCTGTAAATAGACACGCAATTGCTGAAACTTAGTTACATTCGGCTGATATGTACCATCAGTCTCCAACTCGAATAAGCGACCTGTAAATAATTCACTGTTAAGGGTTGGGTCTTCTAAAACTACTGCTTGTTCAGGTTCTTGCCAAGGAAATAAGCCGTCAGGCAAATCACCTTGCAAGATCGTCAAAATACGATCGCGGCAAGCTTTGATATTGATTCCGCGCATCTGTAGTTGCTGAAGTAGTTGTGTCGAATTAATCGATTGAGTAAGGTTAAGGCGACAAATCTCTTGCAAAAGAAAGTAATCAGAATATTGCTGACGCGCCACATCTTGCAAATTTGGATAGAGAGGCGCGACAGCCAAGCCATTTGCCGCAATAGAAGTAGCTAAAGGGTCAATACTTGCGTGAGGAAGCTTTTGCGCTAGCCAACGTGATAACAACGGTATTTGCATTGTGTTGCCAAGCAGAAAGACTTGACGCACATCTTCACTAAGAAGACCAGCATTACTCATAATTCCATTCAGCTCTCGATTTAAACGTTGGATAAATGGTTGCAAAATCAAGTTTTCCAATTCACGACGGAAAACAAGAATTGGCTGACCCATTAATTCTTCATTCCAAGAGTCTACGTTCATATCTTTGCCAAATGTAACTTTGACGCGATCGGCAAGTTCAAGCATTTGTTGTCCTATATCTGAACTCAACAAATATTGCTGAAGGAGAATACGTTGTTGGGGAGCAGAATCGCCAATCTCTGGCAAACTGAGATGATCAAACTTACAAAGATGGCGATTAGTATTAGTGATTAACTGCCAATGTGGATAGAACAATTGCACGATAATATCTTGACTGATGCTAATACCCGCATAGTCAAAGCTGCGAATATGGAGATTTGATCGAGCGATCGCTTTTGTAGTGTCAGTGCCATTGATTAGGCAGAGACTAGTCGTAACTGCACCTGCATCGATTAAAAGAGTAATTTGTTGAGGAATCTTTTGATCATGGATTAATGATAGAACTGGAGCGATCGCTTGTTCGACTGCCATCACCTGCTCAGCTTGGTTAACTAATCCTGCTTTAAGAATTGCTTCGCGAACATTTAGTATATAAGTGTCTGACCAGTTAGAAGGATAACCAAATACAACGCCACTAAGTTTTAATAAGATTAAACCAAGATCAGGAAGTTTAGGATGATTAGCGCGAGTTTGGATTTGTTCAAGTAAATTTTTGAGAGCAGCAATTAGCCAACGTAGACTTGCTTGATGACTATCTGACCATTGGATAATAGGCTGCCATGCACTTACACCGCGATAGGGTAAACCAATCTTCAGAAATTGTTTGAAATGTGAAAGGGCTACTTCGCCATTTTCTAGTCCAGAACTAAACGATTTTTTAGTGATGATGCGAATATCCTTTGTCATAGGATCGTCTAGACTTGAATCCGCAGTCCATACTAACTTGCATGGCAGTTCGCTAACATCATCAAGGTAGAGCGGATATACTCTACCAGTATTGCTATTGAGCAAACTGACACGAATTGCTGTGCTACCAAAATCTACCCCTAAAAGCCAAGTATCATTAAGGCTATAAACTTCTTTCTCAGGTGGCGGTGGAATCAGAGCTATGCTTCGCGATTCCATTACTAATGAGTCAATGTCTAAAACATTTTCGCTCGTGTCTGTAATTGGTGCTACAGATGATAGACCAAGCTGCTCGCGGTGATCAGCAAGTAATGGTTCGTTGAAATTAAACGAGTTCAAATCATCTAATAGATTATCCCAGTCCTGATCTAAGACCCCACTTTGAGCATCAGCAAACTCATTTAGTAAGAAGTCTTCCTGATCATTCTCTAAATTATTATCTACATCAAGTACTAATTTACTTGATAAATTTAGGGAAGAATTAGATGGTAAATTCGTTTGAATGATGTCTGCAAAGCTATTCAGCTTTTCATATTCTAATGAAGCAAAAAATTCATCTGCAGATAATTCGCTAACTTCAGCTTTTTTGTCATTAATTGGCTCTGTTAGTCTTGCCTCAATCTGCGCTAGAGCGTTGCTCCAGTCATCTTCTTGGGGAATATCAACTCTAAAATCTTCTAAAACTGTTGGTAAGTCTGCGATCGGCACAAACTCAGTAGCTTCTGATAGGTTTTCAGAATTTATAAATTTAGTCTGACCAAAGCCTTTCAGGATTGTATTAAGTTCTTCTAAGACTTCAATTGGCTCAAGAGAAGGAATAGAAGCTTGCATCATTGTCTCTGCAACGACATCTATTTCATCATAATCATCCCGTTGCCAATCTTGCATAACCGTATCAAATCCTTTTGAGATTTGAACATCATTTGTGACAATCAATTCTGAGGCATTAGTTGTAATGTCTAAATTAGCAAATTCATTATTAGCAGATTCATTAAAGGCATTCTCGATTTCAGTGGCAGGATCAAATCCAAATAAAAGTGTATCAAGTTCACTTTCATTATCTAATGTTAATTTATTACTTGCAGTAGATATTTTAGAACTTGTAGAAATATCATTTAGATAGTCAAACTCAAAATATGATGAAGATACATTTGAAGTTCCCAAAAATAATTCGTCAAGCTCATCATTAGTCTCAAAAGGCGTTGATTGCTGATACTTGGCTGCATTTTCAGCAATTACATCAGCAAAAATAGCATCCATATCGTCAGAAGTTGAAGATTTTATCTCTTGATATTTATCTTCTTCCCGTGCATGAAACAGTGATTCAGGGTTGTCAAAAATTTCAGGAATTTCGTTAGATTTTGCAGTAAAAGGAGATGTCTGCAAATTATCGCTATTAATCACAATTTCAGATTGCTCATCTGATCGACTGAATTGTAAATAATCCTGCGAGATATTTAAGAAATCAGCAGATTTATCAATAAATAAAGTGTTAGGATTTTCAATAATTGACGGCACTTCCAACTCATCAATTGATGGTTGAAGTTGATCGCTATTTTCTGCTTTGGCTGAAACCTCAATAATTGTAGGATAGGCTTGTGATTCTTCAGTTTCCCAATTAGTTAAAGCATACGGAGTATTACGAATAAATTGATCGAGATTTGCAGCAGTCAATTTATTTGTTCCATCTACCGCATTAAGGCTTTCTAGGTCAAAATTCAGTTCATTAACTAGTGAGTCTTCCCATTCTGGAAATTCAGAATTGTCTACATTTTTATTAATAAGCAAAATTAGCGATTCTTCTGAATCAGAAGCTTGATCACTAATAGAATCATTAAAGAGATGTTCAATTTGGTTTTCTATTTTATTGTCTTGATTATCGTTTATTGCTTCTAAACTTATCTCCGAAGATGGTATGTATGTAATTTCGGGAGCGTGAATGTTTACAAGCTCAGAGTTTACAAGCTCAGATATTGAACTACTAATTATTTGTGCTTGAGACTGATTTTGATTTGGCAATTTTGCCATGTCGATCGCGTCATGACCTAACCATGACATTAACTCTTCATCAGGTGAAACCTCAGCAATATTTGGAGGGGTAGGACGGTTACTACTCTCCTCTAACCACCGTAAAAGCTGCGGATCATTAATTGATTGTTCAGACTCGGTGACTTCTTCTAAAGAAAAATTTAACGACTGTAAACCACTTTCATCACTTTCTTCTATTCCACTATTCCGTTCGTTAAAATACTCAACTATTTGGGTTGCAGCTTCTAGGTCAAAGTCAGGGTTCAGTTCGCGAGCAGCTAGAGCACTTTGATGATCTTCGATAATACTTATATCTTGCCCAGACAAATCACTTAATGAAGAAGAAAATGATTCAGAAAATTCAATTTCTTCAATGAAATTTTCGAATAAGGTATCAGAGGATGCGCCTAGTATGTTCTCAATTTCACTAACATCCAATCCGATTGGTGTTGCTGATTTATCTACAAGATTTATCTGCTCCTTAGTATAATCATCTAAATTTAGCTCTGGCTCTAACTCTAAGTTCAAATACTCCTTATTCGTGGCTTCTGAAAGATTTGTAAAAATATCAAGAGGAGAAACTTCTATAGTTTGCTCATGCTCAACAACTGGCTCATCAATTAACTCGACTGTTGGTGCAACTATCTGCTCACCAAACTGATTACCAGCTAATAATGCATTGATCAGATTTTCGTCAGCAGGTTCAGCTACAGTTTCCAGATATCGTTCTGGAATATCGTCTGGTAATTCTGGCCATATATTGGCTGCCTCTGATTGAGGTGTCAAAGTAGTATTATCCGTTTGTTGGCTAATTCGATCAACTAATGCACTAATTAATGCCTCACCCTTTTGCTCAAGGGTTTCCATATGACCAAGCTTAGCTTCGATTGAAGTTTGATAGACTTGGATATCCTGTTCTAATGAGCGGAATGTAGAACTAAACATTTCATCTAAGTGGACTAAAAAGCGATCAGTCTGCTCCTGAACCTTAATTACAAATTCTTCTTGGCGAGGCGATTCAATATCTGGATTAGGAGTACCCGATGAGAAATTGATTAGATTATCTGGAAATGAATCTTGGATCGTCTGCGCCATTGTTTGATTTACGGTTTCTGCAACAGTTGCTGTCATAGTCTGCTGCACTGTGTCGGTAATCTGATCGCGAATTTGATCTTGTAAATAGGTGTTGACTGATCGTAGCGAGCGATCTAGTGACTCTTGTTGAGAGGTTTGAAATTCTTGAAACTGTTTCATCCAATCGGCGCGATCAGATTCTAACTGTGAAATCTCAGTATTTAGCTTCTGTTTTTGTTGATTTAAAGCTACTAATTCCTGACTTATTTGCGATCGCTGTTGTGATTCGACAATTTTATTTAAGCTCGCTGAAATTTCGCCCACCATGAGCGCTCTCTCTACAGCGAGAGTTTGACTAACTACTTGCTGAACTGATGTCTGAACTGACTCTTTGACGACCTGTTGCAATGTCTGTTGAATTGCTTGCTGGAGCGCAGCAATCATGCGATCGTTGACAAATGTAGAATTGGATTCAGGCGTACCATTCGTCATCGTGCTAGTCTCCTTTATCAAGTCAGATTCAGCGCCAAATAAGTTGTCAACTACTGGGCTAAATGCTGAATAGGGCAATGTCTCTAGTTTATCTGTTTTAGATTTATCTGTCCTACCATCTATACTAACTTCTTCATTTTTTGCCGTAATATTATGCGTCTGGTTACTTGAGTAAATTTGTCCTTGCAAACGTGTAACTAAAGTTTGATATTGATTATCCAAGTTCCCCAGATATGAGTCGTCTGTGAGGGATTCTAGCTGCGATCGCAACTGTTTTAACTGATCTCTTTGGGGGATTATGTCTGAAGATGGTTTCTTAGACATTGATCCAACTGGGCGACTCAGCAGGGAGTTGATTTCATTAATTAAACTATTAATCAGAACTTTTGACATAACACCCTTAAAAGACCTCAATGACGGCAAAAATAATTACTAGATAAATATGCCGTTAAATGAGCTAAACTTTAAAGCCAAATTTGTTAGCAGACAATAGCACACATCTTTCCCAGTTTTTTGCTAATATCTCGACGATTTTTCGATAATTTTTTTTGTGAGTTTCTGGCGAAGACAACTATGAAAAACAACACGCATGTTTCTCTAATTTTTTCTACTGCTAAGCAGTTTCGTAGACTGACAAATTATTTACTTGTTTCAGCGATCGCCACTTTATCAACTATAGCAATCGCTAGTAGTGCGATCGCTGAGCGGCGTGAAGTTGATATTCGGCTTCAGGTAAACCAAGATGAAGGTTTTACAGTGATGACTCGCAAGGCGGAGGTACTGGCGCGATCAGCGGCTCAGCGCACATTTGATCGAGAAGTGCTGGTTTCTGATGTATCGGTTAAAGTAACTGCTCAAAATCAAGACCAAGCAGCAATTATCTTACAACTTATTGTTTCTCGCCGCGATTGGTCAAGTCGTCCTGATCCTAAAATATGGGCAACTTATTTCCCGATGGCTAAAACACTAATTGGCATTAGATAAAAAATAAGGTTAGTGCAAAGCACTAACCTTATTTTTTTATAAAGAAAGGGGTGTCACTTTGCGACACCCTCTTTTGTAGAACTAGAACGAGAATACAGTTCTTAGAGTACCAACGAAAATGGTGGCGGAAGCTGTATTGTTAGGATTAAAAATAAACTGAACATCAGGAGTGATGCGGATATTGTTAGTGACTGGGAAGTTGATAAATGCTTCCAAGTTAGTTTGAGTCGAACCGCCGACACTGCGGTCGATGAAAGGCTGACCAACAGCAACTGCAGCCATGGCTCCTTCCTTGAACAAGTCAGGGAAAGCAATACCTGCCATCCAAGTTTGAGGGCTTAAATTACCTGCTGTAGTTGTATTGCCACCAACGAATAGTCCAGATGTGTAAGTACCAGCCTGAACAGCAGGAACGCCACGGTTATCAATTGTTCCAAATCCATAGCGACCGAATATAGCTAGGTTCTTGGAGAACTTAAACTCAGCGTTTACACCACCAGCATTAATGTTGGCATTGTTTACTGCACCATTGGTGTAAGTAAATTTGAGTGCAAAAGGCTTGTCACCAGCAGCATTCTTAGGTGCAAACTCTAACTCGCCACTTGCTTGGTAAGCATCGCCGAATAGACCACGGTTAACACCAGTAGAACTAGTAGGTTGGTTGCCACTAGCAGCTAGGTAAAGACCACGAATGCTGAAAGCACTCTTACCAAGATTCCAATCGAAAGCTGCACCTGCACCTCCTGTTTGACCATTCACCAAAATCATTAGAGGATTGTTGATGAAGAATGTGGAAGCGAAATCAACAGCTTCGTTGTTGGCGTAGCTATTGGTATCAATGTGGTCGTAAGCGTGCAATACAGGTCCAATAGAGATACGAGCATCACCAAGATTGAAGTCGTAACGCAATTTAGCTAATGTAAATGTTGAACCACCAGTTAGACCTGTATAGTCTTGACCATAGGTTTGGAAGCCGATATTGCTAGCGTTATTAGCACTGCCTGCGTTTTGAGTAGTGGAACCAGCACCAAATGTTCCAGGGATATTAGCAGTTCCGTTACCAACTTCTAATCTAGTTTTCAACAAGTCGCTGCCTGAGAAGCTGGTATTCAGGTCTAAACGAACACGGCTGGAAACAAATATATTAGTACTAGTAGGAGCGCCTGACAAATTATTATTAGCACCCTGTACGGACATGATTGCTTCGCCAGAAAGCTTGGTTGTAGTAGAGAACTGTTGAGCTTCAAGCTTAGCAACCTTGGAATCAAGAGCGTCTACACGACCGCGAAGAGTAGCAAGCTCAGCAGCGAATTCTTCTTGAAGTTTTTGCAAAGTAGCAAGATCTTCTTTACTAACCTTATCGGCTAGTCCTGCGGAGATGATTTCATTAATCTTGTCTAAGCAAGCATTCAAACCTGCCGCAAATTCGTAACGGCTGGTTGCTTGCTTACCACGGAAAGTTCGGTCAGGATAGCCAGCGATACAACCGTAACGCTCTACCAAAGACTGCAATGCAGTAAAAGCCCAGTCAGTAGGCTTGACATCACTTAGTTGGGATACTGATGTAACGTTTTGAGAGACTGGATCACTGTTGATGGCTTGACTAACTTGTGAAACATTAGTTGTAGTTTCTGCCAATGCAGGGCTTGCTACAACGGCACCAAGAACTCCTAATAAGCTTAGGCTGCCGACTAAATTTAAAGATATTTTTTTCATTTCAACTCCTCACGAGAGTAAATTTTACTTTTTACTAGGTATATCTAAGCATAAATTTCGTTAAATATCACTTAGTTTAAATCAATCCATAGGAGTAGATTTGTGCAAAGTAGAGAATTTAGAAAGTTTATACTGCTAAGTTAGCTATGTAAATATACTTATAAATTTGGATGTATTTTAGCACACAAAGTTTTGATTTTTAGTCACCCAGTTGGGCTACTTTATTTTGCATTATTGATTGAGAATTCGTCATTTCTAGATATTGTAAATCCCTAATTTGATTTCCTTACCTTTACTAAACTTTATAATTGGTCTTTTATGTCTTCTGTAAATCCAAATCCAGATTTGAGCAGTATTGGTCAGCAGTTAGAGAGTGAAAACTCGCGCGATCGCTTACGTGCTTTAGTGTCTTTGCGAGATTTATCACCTGATGATGCAGTGCCTTTGATCTTGAAAGTAATTGATGATGAAAATTTGCAAATTCGCTCAATGGCTGTATTTGCTTTGGGACTAAAGCATACGCAAGATTGTTTTCCAGTACTCGCAAGAATTTTAGAAACTGAAAATGACTATGGAATTCGTGCCGATGCAGCGGGAGCGATGGGCTATTTGCAAGATAATCGAGCGGTAGAGCCGTTGTTACGCGCCTTTTATGAAGATACCGAGTGGTTAGTACGTTTTAGCGCAGCCGTGTCATTAGGGAATTTGGGTGATGTACGTGCTTATGATGCCCTAATTCAAGCCTTAGATAGTAAAGAAACGATGTTGCATCAAGCCGCGATCGCGGCTTTAGGTGAGGTGGGGGATGTGCGTTGTGTGGATAAAATTTTACGATTTGCTCAGTCTGATGATTGGCTGACTAGGCAACGTTTGGCTGAGGCTTTAGGACATCTTAACTGTGATAAAAGTCTGTCAGCTTTAAACTATTTAGTTAAAGATCCACACCCACAAGTTGCGGCGGCAGCAAAGTATGCACTCAATAGACTTATACCTAAGGATTAAGGTAATTAAGGCTAGTTAAACCGCAAAATGCTTTTGAAAATGATTTGCGGGTTTAAGTTTGTTATCAAAAGGTAATTTATAATGACCATGATTTTAGCGGGTGATATTGGCGGCACAAAAACGCTTTTGCGGCTTTCTGACCATAGTTCCGTAGAATTGAAATCGCTTTATGAACAGCGCTTTGCGGGTGCTGACTATGCTAGTTTCTCAGATGTCTTACGCGAATTTCTAACAAATGCAAAAATACATTTAAGTGATTTGTCAACCATAGCAGGAGCTTGTTTTGGCATTGCGGGCCCTGTACATGATCGCAAATCACAATTAACTAACTTGGGTTGGGCTTTTGATAGCGATCGCCTTGCTGAAGAATTTAATATTGCTAATGTGAATTTAATCAATGACTTTGTAGCAGTTGGCTATGGAGTTTTAGGATTGAAGCCTGATGATTTATCCACCTTACAAGCAGGACGAGCAGTGGCGTGCTTGCCAATTGGAGTGATTGGTGCGGGGACAGGATTAGGCGAGGCTTTTTTGGCATGGAATGGCTATCGTTACGATGTATATGCAACTGAGGGTGGACATGCAGATTTTGCGCCAAGAAATGATCTAGAAATTGAATTGTTGAGATATCTGCAAAAGCATCATGATCGCGTATCGGTGGAGCGCGTGGCTTCGGGGACGGGAATTGTCGCGATTTATCAGTTTTTACGCGATCAAAAAACTATGCCTGAGTCAGCAGAAATTGCTGAAAAAGTGCGGCGATGGGAATCAGGAGATCATGAATCTGATGCAGCGGCGGCGATCGCTAATGCGGCGATGTCAAAGGAGAATCATTTAGCTATGGAGACTATGCAAATATTTATAGAGGCATATGCCGCTGAGGCTGGGAATTTAGCTTTGAAATTAATTCCTAATAGTGGCTTGTATATCGCTGGCGGCATTGCTCCCAAAATATTACCATTGCTTCAAGACGGAACGTTTTTACGGATTTTAAAAAGTAAAGGAAGAGTCAGCCCTGTTTTAGAAGATATCCCTATTCATATTGTGCTTAATCCTGAAGTGGGACTAATTGGAGCAATGCTTTATGCTGCAAGCTCTATTTGAGTCGCGCTCGGATTTTATCGCTCACAGGTAATGGAAATATTCGATTTATATTTTCTGGAGATTTTTTTAAATCAGCGATCGCTAAATAATTCACGACAATAAAACGAATTTTCTCTACAGCTGCAACTTTAACTGCACCTTCGTCAATTAGACCTTTTTGTCCATATGTTTTCACCCAAAGGTAATATTTAGGTGAGGCTACTCCTACTTGGGTTGGGTTCTTTCGCAATAGTTCATATTCAACTGTGACCACCTGTTTGTCCAAGTCCTGAAAATAGGCAAGGAGATCCCGTTTAAGAACTTTGTTAAACTGACTCGGCACATTGCCTTGAATATGAGAGTTTTGCACTCTCACTAATGGATGCAATATTTTTGGATGCAATATTTTTGATGCTGGGTAACCGAAGCTCAATACCCCAAATAAAAAGATAATGCCAAATTCCATAATCAACCTCTAGATTGGAAAAAATATTTCAGATTAAGGGGCTAGCCTTTGAATCTGCCATGATTTATCTTCTTGATGAGTATATAAGAAGCGATCGTGCAAGCGATTAGTGCAGCCTTGCCAAAACTCAAAGCTGTCGGGAACGACACGATAGCCACCCCAAAAAGAAGGCAACGGAATTTCTCCATCCAAAAATTTGCGCTTCACCTCTTCAAATTGCATCAACAGCAGCTGCCGCGAAGAAATTACAGAGCTTTGTTGAGAGCTCCAAGCTCCTAACTGACTACCTCTAGGACGGGAGGTGAAATATTGCAGTGATTCTGCGGTAGTTACTTTTTCGGCAGTTCCAGTAATGTGGACTTGACGTTGTAAAGGTAACCAAGTAAATAAGATCGAGACCTTGGGATTAGTCTCTATCTGAAGCGATTTCCTACTTTCATAATTTGTAAAAAATACCAATCCTTGAGAATCAAAATATTTAAGCAACACGGTTCTCATAAATGGTTGTCCTTGCGCGGAGACTGTCGCTAGAGTCATTGCATTTGGTTCTAGTAAATCAGCATTACAAGCTTGTTGAAACCAAGTCTCAAATTGTTTGAAGGGATCATCCTGAAGATCTTTGCGTCGAAGCTCTCCTTGTTTATAGTCTTCTCTTAGTGCATGAATATTCATTTTTTGAATACGTTTAAGGTTGATTTGGATTATATATCGATAGCAACTTGCATTATGGAAAATCAAAACTCAAAAGATGAAAAGCAGCCCTATTAAAATAAAAATACTTGTAATCCGTTGCACTATTAATCGTAATACTTAGCAAAAAAAGTTAAGATGGTAGCCTAAGGTTAAATTTGTCATTTTTTAAATCAATAAAGGTCACGACATCAAGTTATGGATGCAGTTGCAATAAAGCCGAGCGACGTTAAACCCAGTGATATTTTGCGGCAAGCCGATAAAGAAAATCTATCGCGGATTCGCCATACTTGCTCTCATGTGATGGCAATGGCAGTCCAAAAGTTATATCCCGATGCTAAGGTGACGATCGGTCCTTCAACTGAGACTGGATTTTATTATGACTTCGATCGCGCTGAGCATTTTACGCCTAGTGATTTAAAGGTGATCGCGAAAGAAATGAAGCGGATCATCAAGTGGGATCAGCCTCTCATTCGGCAAGAACTGCCTCGTGATGAGATGCAAGCAGAAATTGAAAAACTTAATGAGCCTTATAAACTTGAATTGCTATCAGTAATTCCTGAAGGTCAAAATATTAGTCGCTATTTTGTTGGCGATCCAGCTAAGTTTGAGAAACAGCCTTGGTGGGACTTATGTGCAGGTCCTCATCTTGCCTCCACAGGTGAAATTAATCCTGATGCTTTTGCTTTAGAAAGCATTGCGGGTGCATATTGGCGCGGCGATGAAAAAAATCCGATGTTGCAACGTATTTATGGCACAGCATGGGAAAGCCCTGAACAGCTTTTTGCCTATCACCAAATGCTCGAAGAAGCGAAGCGCCGTGATCATCGCACCATTGGCAAAGACTTACAACTATTTAGCATCCAAGAAGAAGCGGGTGGTGGGCTAGTTTTCTGGCATCCACGCGGTGCGATCATTCGTAACTTGATTGAAACTTTTTGGAAAGACACTCACGCTCAGAATGGTTATGAGCCAGTTACCACGCCTCATATGGCAAATCTCGACCTGTGGAAAATCTCAGGACATAATGACTTCTATCGCGAAAGCATGTTTCAGCCGATGGAAGTCGAGCATCAGGTTTATCAACTTAAACCGATGAACTGCCCTTTTCATGTGTTGATTTACAAAGATGCTTTGCATTCCTATAAGGAGTTCCCAATTCGCTATGCAGAGCTTGGTACTGTATATCGGTATGAGCGCTCTGGAACCATGCATGGACTGATGCGGGTGCGCGGCTTTACCCAAGATGATGCTCACATTTTTTGCACAGAAGAGCAAATTGAGCAGGAAATTCTCGGGGTTCTCAATCTTGCTGAATTAATTCTTTCGACTTTTGGTTTTGAAAATTACGAAATTAATCTCTCCACTCGTCCAGAGAAATATGTCGGCTCTGATCAGATTTGGGAAAAGTCAACTAATGCGCTCAAACAGGCGCTTAATCAAAAAGGCTGGGACTATATTGTCGATGAAGGCGGCGGTGCATTTTATGGACCAAAAATCGATATCAAAATCGAAGATGCGATCGGTCGTCGTTGGCAATGTTCGACGATTCAGTTAGATTTTAATCTACCCGATCGCTTCAAGATGGAATATGTCGGTGAGGATGGTCAACGTCATCAGCCGATCATGATTCACCGCGCTCTGTTTGGTTCAGTAGAGCGTTTTATCGGTGTTCTGATTGAGAACTATGCAGGTGATTTTCCACTGTGGCTTGCACCTACGCAAATTCGGTTGATTGCAGTGTCTGATGGTCAACTAGAATATGCCGAACAAGTGGTTACAAAAATGAAAGCTGCTGGTTTGCGAGTCCAGTTAGACCATAGTGGCGATCGCATGGCGAAGCAAATCCGCAAAGCTGAGCTTGAGAAAATCCCTGTGATGGCAGTAATCGGAGCAAAGGAAGTGGAAGCAGGAACTCTAAGTATTCGCAGTCGTAAGCACGGCGAACTGGGCGCAATCTCTGTTGATGAAGCGATCAGTAAAATGCAAGTCGCAATTAGCGATCGCGATTGGCTCTAGCCATAGTCAGGGTTTTGCAGTGCTGTGCCCTGTGAAACTCTCTTTGTCAGTTACTCCCTTCCCATCAAATAATTAGCGTTGCGGCGCTTCGCGCCGCAACGCTAATTATTTGGTCTTAATGTCTAATCTTTCACTGGGAAGGGAGTACCAAGAAATGATATTTCTATGGTATTAAAGTTTATCTGATGGCGACAGAGACAAGAGAGCCTGTAGAGTTTTTTCTAAGTGCGGGTTCATTTGCCTATGATTAGAGCATTGAGAGTATTTCCCTTTGATTTACCTGAAGATAGCACTGTCTATACGGATAAGGCTTAAAATGACCATGATGTTAAGACTTGTTGAAAAAATTAGACCCTTAGCTATGCGTAAGCACAACTCCAAAAGATCTACAGAGGGTTATATCCAGTTTCTTTAGCACTATAAACGCAAAGTAATTGAAACTACTGGTAGTTTGCTATCCCAGCTTTTGCCAAAGTCTATTCATGCTGTCACCTCTAAAGGTTTTGAACTTAAAGTTATGCTTTTTTTCCTAGCTCTCAATGTTAATTTATGGGTAGCAACTTAGGTTAAATAGCTGCGGCTGGCATTTTGATCAAAGTTTTTCTGCCAGAAGCTTCAGAAATCGAAATTGCCATAATCTCTCCATTTGCGTTCTCTCCCGTTGCAACTTCAGTGGGTGATTCAATCGAATGTCCAAAGGTCATTTCATCTTTTCCGATTTCGATCGCTAAATTATCTCCTTTGCCGGGGCGATCGTAAATCATCGCCAGTAAAGGCGCGTTCTTAATTAGTTCTTCATCCCCAAGTTCGGCATCGATCATTTCGATTGAGATGTTTTTGCCGCGATAATCGGTAGAGAATTGATCGAAGAATTTACCCCAATCTTCTCGTGGTAAAGACTTGCTCAGGTCGATTTTATTCATTTTTTTATTTTTTATGAAAGGCGAGTAAGACGTAACAATTGACTATTTATTAAGCAGACTCTATTCACAATCACTATGACAAGTGATTGTTCTATTTCATGAGTGAGTTGATTGAATACGATACAAAACGTAAATAAAAATCTTTTTTAAGATGAGAGTATTTACTGATGTTACGTGGAGCGAAAACTACCCTTCATCCCCCAACCCCTTCTCCCGCAGGAGAAGGAGAGCAAAACCCAAATTATTCTCTTGTTCCCCTCTCCTGCGGGAGCTACCGTGTACACACAAGGCTAAATCACCATCAAAGCCCTGCAATAAATTGCGGGCTAAAAGCTAAAACTCGTTGAAACGGGTTAATATTCTTCAGTCAGTTTCAACTGACTTTAGCTTTCAGCCAAGAACTTTAGTTCTTGGTGACTTGTGTGTACATGGTAGCCTGCGGGAGAGGGGCTAGGGGTGAGGGCTTTAGAAATTTCCACGTAACATCAGTATTTAAATACGATCGCAGCATTTACTATAGCTAGAGAATTAGAGGAATGAATGAGAAAACCAATAAATTCAATCGCAGACAAAAAGAATGACTTCTCTGAATTAGTCACAGGATTAACTGAAGAGGTAGTGTTCACACGACTCAAACAAGAAGGCTACAACGAACTAGCTAAGTCTCAATCTCGAAACTTTTTGGCGATCGCTTGGGAAACGATTAAAGATCCGATCTTCCTATTGCTGGGCGGCGGCGGTATCATCTATTGGATTTTAGGCGACCTTCAGGAAGCATTGATTTTATTAGGTTTTGTCTTTTTTATCACAGGGATCAGTCTCTACCAAGAAGGTAAGACCGAACATGCTCTAGAAGCCTTACGCGATCTTTCCAGTCCGAGGGCTTTAGTAATCCGAGATGGACAGCGCAACCGAATTGCGGGACGAGAGGTAGTTAGGGGTGATGTCTTGGTGCTGGCAGAAGGCGATCGTGTTCCTGCGGATGCCATTGTTCTGTCCTGTTCAAATCTTTCTACCGATGAATCGTTATTAACTGGCGAATCTCTTCCTGTGCGCAAAGTTGCTTCGACTCCGCTCAGTGACCCTGTTACCGAAGACGAGTCGAAGATATCGCGTCCAGGTGGTGATGAGTTGCCGTTTGTCTATTCTGGAACATTAGTAGTGCAGGGGCAAGGAATTGTTCGAGTTCAAGCGATCGGGGCACAAACAGAAATGGGCAAGATTGGTAACGCTTTACAAAAAGTGAAGTCTGAGGTCACGCCATTGCAAAAGGAAATGAATCGGTTAGTAAGCCGTTTGTTTGGTATCGCTTTATCTTTGTGTGTGGTGATCGTGATCGTCTATGGATTGACCCGAGGAGATTGGCTAAAGGGAATCCTTGTCGGAATTACCTTGGCGATGGCAATTTTGCCCAATGAATTTCCCGTGGTTGTGACAATCTTTTTAGCATTAGGAGCTTGGCGGATTTCTCAGCACCATGTCTTAGCTCGTCGATCTTCTGCCGTGGAAACCTTGGGTTCTGCGACTGTACTCTGTGTTGATAAAACTGGGACGCTGACTCTGAATAAAATGGCAGTGCAGCAGCTATTTCCTTACCAAACAGAAAGTGGTCAACCCTATGATTTAGCAACGCATTCACAAGATCCATTACCCGAAGCCGTGCATCAATTGGTTGAGTTTTGCATTCTTGCTAGTCAACGAGATCCATTCGATCCGATGGAAAAAGCATTTAATCAATTGGGCGATCGCTATTTGGCAAATACTGAACATTTACATAAAGATTGGAAACTGTTAAAGGAATATCCCCTCTCACCGCATCTCTTAGCAATGTCTCATGTATGGCAATCCGCAGATCTAAAGCAATACGAAGTTGCAGCAAAAGGAGCCCCCGAAGCGATCGCCGATCTTTGTCATTTCACCCCCGACCAAGAGCAAAGTCTTGCTACCCAAGTCTTCACTATGTCAGAGCGAGGATTGCGGGTATTAGGTGTGGCTAAAGCCTCTCTTCTAGATGCGCCACCAACTTTTTTGCCGCCGCACCCATCACTTTCTCCTGATCATCTACCCGATCGATAACATGACTTTCCCTTTCAATTTATTGGACTAGTAGGACTATCCGACCCTGTACGTCCAACCGTCGCGGCAGCGATTCAAGAATGTTATACCGCTGGTGTGCGGGTGGTGATGATTACAGGTGATTATTCAGGAACGGCTCAAGCGATCGCTAAACAGATTGGATTACTACAAATGGGAGCGATTATGACTGGAGCCGAATTGGACCATATGAGTGATGCCGAACTTCAGAAGCGGATTCAAAGCACGAATATCTTTGCCCGAGCTGTCCCTGAACAAAAATTGCGACTAGTCACTGCATTAAAAGCTAAAGGTGAAATTGTGGCGATGACAGGAGATGGAGTGAATGATGCACCTGCGCTTAAAGCCGCTCAAATTGGCATTGCTATGGGGGAAAGAGGGACTGATGTTGCGCGGGAGTCGGCGGCTCTGGTGTTATTAAATGATGATTTCTCATCGATCGTGCAAGCGGTCAAACTAGGGCGGCGAATTTTTGATAATCTTCGCAAAGCAATGGCGTATCTTTTAGCGATTCATATTCCGATTGCTGGGATGTCTTTGATTCCAGTCTTATTTAAGTTACCGTTAATATTACTTCCCGTTCACATTGCATTTCTCCATTTGATTATCGATCCAGCTTGTTCGATTGTTTTAGAAGCCGAACCTGCCGAAGCTAATGTGATGAAGCGGCCGCCCCGTAATTCCAAAGAACCACTGTTTGGGCGAAAAACAATAAGTCTCGCACTTTTGCAAGGAGTAGGAACTTTAGGGATCGTGCTTGCGATCTTTGGAATGGCTCTGTATCGCGGACTGGATGAACTCGATGCCCGTGCATTGACATTCACCACCTTGATTTTGGCAAATTTAGGACTAATTTTGAGCGAACGTTCCACGTCACCGCTTAACCTAAAAATACTGATGGCGCCCAATGCGGCACTTTGGTGGGTAATTGGTGTCGGACTTGGTTTCCTCGCACTTATCCTTTATGTTCCTTTCCTGCGTCAATTGTTCAGCTTCTCTTATCTACATCCGATCGATCTTGCAATCTGTTTAGCAGGTGGTGTAATCAGCTTACTTTGGTTTGAATCTTTGAAGTTGCTGAATAAGACTGCTAATCAAAAGCGATAATAAATTACTGATGTTACGCAGAGCGAAGATCACCCTCACCCCTCTCTGGGAGAGCAAAACCCAGAAAACTCTTGTTCCCCTAGCCCAAAGGGAGATGGGTGAGGGTCTTAAAACCTTCCACGGAACATTAGTAAACTAAGCCAAATAAATCGTGGAATCTTCCCACAAATAGGATTCTAGAGACACATAGGGTTTATGTCGATCGCTAGATAAACTCAAATCGTCAGAAACCATAACACCCTCAGCCTCTAACCTCTCCCTCTGAGCCTCGACATGAGCCGTCAAATAACCCTTAGAATCCAAAATCCTATGCACAGGATAACCAGCGATCGCCGCTTTTTTTAAATAATTGGGAAGCGCCCGAAAATGCCCATCCAGAACACCAATACCAGAAATTATCTGCCTGTAAGTTACCACCCTACCCACAGGGATTTTCGCAATAAAATCTAGAAAACGCTCGTAAGGAATTTCTGATAACGGCGGGAAAACATCGGGCTGGATATAAATGCGATCGCTTACTTTTAACACGCCATTAGCGATCGCTACACCCAGCATGCCGCGACGACCTTCAATATATTTAAGCGAATCTACCAAGTGCGCGATTCTCTTACACGGTTCGCAATGGAAAGTTAACCGAATCATAGCACCATCAATAGTTTTCAATACTGTACCCGAAGTAAACAGTCGGGAATCAATCCCACTGACGACCATGTTTTCTCTTAATTCAGATGGGTTAATTGCCAAAGACTGCAAATCTTCTTGCCTAACCACTAAAATCTGTCTCGGACTAATTGGATTTGTATTGACATCTCCATCAATCCCAAAACCGACTGCGATCGCGATCTGATCACGTTCTGCCATAGCGGAGCCAGATTTAGGCTTTATAAACAGATTAGTTATCTCTCCATACATCTCAGACATCAAATCATCCTTATTTTTGTCATATAATTTTTCGCAATATCTAAATAAGCGCCTACTATAGCTGATTCTCACCTGCCCCATTAACCAAGCGCACTGCAATTGCGATCGCAAAAAACGTTATATTGATCAACTTAGGCTGAAAGCAACATATACCCAATGACCACCTCTGTTTTATCCGACTTAAAAATTCGTTTCTCTAAGGCGATCGCCTCCGCTTTTGGTGCGGAATATACAAGCCACGATCCAGCGATCGCGCCTTCTAAGGATGCCAAATTTGGTGACTATCAATGCAACGCAGCTTTGGGCTTAACTAAAAAACTCAAACAAAAGCCACAAGATATTGCCATGCAAATAATTGAAAATTTGCAAGTTGACGATATGTTTGAGCAGCCGACGATCGCAGGAGCAGGATTTATTAACTTAAAACTCAAACTTAGTTATTTAGAATCGCAATTAGCAAAAATGCAAAAAAGCGATCGCCTCGCGATCGCCACAGTCGAAAAACCTGATCGGATCATTGTCGATTTCTCTAGTCCAAATATTGCTAAAGAGATGCATGTCGGACATTTGCGCTCAACGATTATCGGTGACAGCATTGCGCGGATTTTAGAATTTCAAGGGCATGAAGTCTTGCGCTTAAATCATGTCGGTGATTGGGGAACTCAGTTTGGAATGTTGATTACCTTTTTGCGCGAAGTTTATCCCGATGCTCTTACTAAAGCTGATGCGATCGCGATCGGGGACTTAGTAGAACTCTATCGCACCGCCAAAAAACGCTTTGATGAAGATGAAGCTTTTAAGGAAACTTCTCGCTCGGCGGTAGTGGAGTTGCAAGCAGGAGGCGTTGAAGCCAAACTAGCATGGCAACTGCTTTGCGAACAGTCTCGCCGCGAGTTCCAAAAAATTTATGACACGCTCAATATTCAATTAGAAGAACGTGGCGAATCTTTTTATAATGCTTTCTTGGCTGATGTAGTGACTGCCCTGCGCGAAACTGGTTTACTGCAAGAAGATCAGGGAGCCTTATGTGTCTTTTTGGAAGGCTTTAGTAATAAAGATGGTCAACCACTACCATTGATCGTCCAGAAAACCGATGGCGGCTATAACTACGCGACAACCGACCTTGCGGCTCTACGTTATCGGATTCGTGAAGACAAAGCCACACGGATTATTTATGTGACCGATATTGGTCAATCAGGACATTTTGCTCAAGTCTTCCAAGTTGCTCAGAGAGCAAATTGGATTCCTGAAACGGTGCAAACCACTCATGTTCCTTTTGGTTTGGTGATGGGTGATGATGGCAAAAAATTTAAGACGCGATCGGGTGATACAGTTCCCCTGAAGAGTCTATTAGAAGAAGCGATCGCTCGTGCACTTGCTGATATCGAAATCCGCAATCCTGAAGCGTCTGACGAGTTTAAACAAGATGTCGCGGAAGCAGTCGGACTTGGTGCGGTGAAGTACGCCGACCTCTCTCAAAATCGCACTAGCAACTACATCTTTAGCTTTGACAAGATGCTGGCTTTGCAAGGAAACACTGCGCCCTATATGCTTTACGCCTATGTGCGGGTTAAAGGGATTGGGCGCAAAGGCGATATTGATTTTACGAGTTTAGATGTTGATGCAGTACGTCTCACTACCGAGCCAGAGATTATTCTCGCTAAACATTTGCTGCAATTTGCGGAAACGATCGATGCAGTTGGCGAAGAACTTTTCCCAAATCGTCTTTGTCAGTACCTTTTTGAACTCAGTCAAAAGTTCAATCAATTTTTTGAGCAATGCCCTGTTTTGCAAGCCGAGGAATCAGAGCGAATCTCACGCCTCAGTCTCTGCGATATCACCGCAAAAACTCTCAAGCTTGGTTTAAATTTGCTCGGTATTCGCGTTTTAGAACGTATGTAAACTAGAAAAATAAAATATTGGAACTCAAAAAAATGACTTTAGAAAAACCTGATAATGTTTGGAATCATAAGCCTTGGTGGTGTCAGCCTTGGTCAATTGTATTGACTGGTATATCAATTATTAGCGGCAGTTGGCTACTTTTTAAAATAGTTTGGTTATCAATTCTTGTAGCTATTCCCATATCGGCATGGATGGGCTTCTTCGTGATTTTATTTCCAAAATTGGCTCTTCAAGATGAATCTCATTGACATCCACACCCCTCTCTCTGCGACGGTGATTTCTAAGACTCACGACTTACAGCAATTTCCAATCAAACGAACCACAGTAAAATTTTTGAAAGGGTTGCTTCGCAACCCTTTCAAAAATTTACTGGTTCTGTTTTGAGTGCAAAGCGCTGTAGGTTTCTGCTTCATAGCATCAGCCTTCCGAAATTTACTCTCTTTAGGGCTTACAGTCGCTCTACAGACATTAACCACAAGCTATGCGGCAAGAAATTTTTAGCAGCATTTACATCTGTAAAGATTATTGGGAGATGTCACAGGCGATCGCCTTTTCGTTAATGGCGATGTGGTCGAAGGAATGGACGGTGTGATTTGGTAGTAGTTCGGCAAGAATGGCTTCACCGCAGCCGAAGTCGCCGATCTGGAGGTTGGTTGATTTTTTGAGAATATCGGCGATTTTTTCGTAGGGAATTTCCTGCCATGTTTGCCGAGCTTCGCGATAGAGGTGGTGGTATTGA
>JBBRMK010000082.1:0-21637 GCA_038230875.1 Pseudanabaenales cyanobacterium | reverse complement strand
CATAAAACCCAAAAGAGAGTTGCGGCGCGGGGCGCCGCAACTCTCGTTTGGGTTTTGATTTATTTTGTCCTAACATGGCTGACGACAGCTATATAGCTAAGTACTATATGAAAGTTTCTATCTAGTGCACTAATTTAGGTGATTATGTAGAAACTTTCCGTCTAATACATAATTGTGCTGCGGCGCGCAGCGTTTTAGAATGTCTTCTAAATGATGAAATACGAAGTACCGCCGATAGATGCCAAAGAACTACAATCCTTCGTTGAGGCTAAGTTGCCTCACGCCAAAATATCTTTGTCCCTTATTAATCCACAATATCAATCTTGGCGTCTCGAAATCAAAGCGGACAACCTTTATTACGAGTACTCGTGGGGACCAATATCGGGTTTTGGCTTTACTGATGTAAATACAGAGTTAGGAGAAGATGATAGCCCATTTGCCCCATACGAAATCTATCTTTCATCAATGGAAGAAGCAAAGCAGTGTCTACTTAAAAAAGTTCAAAATGGCTTTTAGCTGCCCAAACATTATAACTGCAACGTATCAACCTCAGCACAAGAAGGCGCTGCACGCAACTGATTACAGCGGTGAGTGAGCTTGGTCGTTAGGCGGAAAGTTTTTAGATTGAGGTCTTGGTTCTGAAATTGCTTAGTGACATTTGAGCGATCGCCGATCTTGTGGCGTGTATTAATGAAATATACGCTTACATGTCAGTGTTGTATCATCTTGTTAGAATTACTGTGATTATGGAGGCAAAGATGGTTTCAACGCAGTTAATTAGTACTCTAAAAAATCTTGATCGCTCCGCTCAGTTTTATGTGATGCAAATTTTGTTGGAGGAGTTGGCTGCAAAAGACATAAGCCCTAAGCCTGTCAATACGTTAGTAATCAATGAAATTCAGAGTGACCCATTATTTAATGTTATTGGGTCTTTAAAATCAATCCCTCTGTCTACGATGGAAATTGAAACTGAGCTGTATGGTTAAGGATAGTAGATTTTCTTTCTCCCATATCTTTGTAGACACTTGGGGTTGGCTTGCGCTTGGCAACTCAAATGATTCTTATCATTCAACACTCAAAAAACTTTATGTAGATCTTCATAATTCGAGAATCACCATTTGTACGAGCGATTATGTACTAGATGAGCTTATTTCTCTGCTTTTTAGAAGAGAAAGATTTGAAGATGCTGCAAATTTTGTGAATGGGATTTTAACTGCTGCCAAACAGAACATTATCTCAATCGAATACATAGATATAGTCGGATTCGCAAGGGCGTTAGATTTGCGAATAAAATATAAGGATAAGCCACTAATTTCTTTTACAGATTTTACTTCAATGGCTTTGATGCAGGAGTTGAAAATTGACCATATTCTCACTCAAGACGAGCACTTTATACAAGTTGGGATGGGCTTTTTACGAGTTCCATTTGATACATCAGTACCAGAAACATGAAAACAAGTACGATCGCTAATCTTCTGTTTTCCATGAATGAAATGTAATGCACATTTAATGAGTTTATGTTCAAAAACTGAATATGTTATATTGCGAAATAACATACATCTAAAATACACATCCAATGGGTTTAGTATGGAAAATCTACTGTCAAGGATTACCTTTAGTAAAGCGGTTCTCTGCGGCAAGCCAATTATCAGAGGTTTGAGGATCTCAGTGGCAATGATTTTAGAACTGTTGGCAAAAGGAGCCAGCATACAAGAAATCCTAGAAGACTACCCAGAACTAGAAATAGCTGATATATATGCATCTTTACTGTATGCTCATCGACTGGTTGCGAATGAAGAGATTTTTGAACGAGCATCCGTATCCTAGCAATGAAATTTTTACTTGATGTAAATGCTAGCGGTGCTTTATTGAGCTTGCTTATTGAACTGGGACACGATGTTATTTGTGTTAGAGATGTGAATCCTCAAATGGATGATGATGACATTATTGATTGGGCAGTGCGAGAGAATCGAATCATCATTACTACTGATACTGACTTTGAGCAAATGATTTGGCAGCAACAGAAGCCTCACCGAGGAGTTCTCCGCTTGGAAAATCTACCCAGATTAGAAAGGAAGCTACTACTTCACGAAGTTTTGGAAAATCATGCCCAAAATTTAGCATCGGGAGCAGTTGTAATTGCTACTAAACAAAAAATTAGAATTCGCTGGAAATAAGTGTGATCGCCGATTTTTTAGGATGAATAATGAAATGTATTGGTGAGAGTGTACATTATGCGCTATCCTAGATAGGCTGTAAAAAAACACGCGCTTGAGGCTTCGGGTGTTTAGAGTTACTTATAACTACTAGATTCCATCTCATGCGTAAAGATAAACCCGAACACAGGAGAAAACTTAAATGGGAGTCGTAACCCTAGCCCAATTGCTAGAGTCAGGAGTTCACTTCGGGCATCAAACCCGTCGTTGGAACCCTAAGATGGAGCCTTACATCTTTACCGAGCGTAACGGTGTCCATATCATTGACCTAGTCCAAACTGCTCAATATCTTGAAGAAGCTTATGTTTATTTGCGTCAAGCATCTGAGCAAGGCAAAAAAGTTTTATTTGTGGGTACAAAGCGTCAGGCTGCGAGTCTAATTGCTCAAGAAGCTTCTCGTTGTGGTAGCTATTTCATCAACCAACGCTGGTTAGGTGGAATGCTTACCAACTGGACAACGATTAAAACCCGTGTCGAGCGCCTTAAGGATCTTGAACGTCGCGACGAAAGTGGCGCACTTGATCGCCTTCCTAAAAAAGAAGCATCGACTCTTCGTCGTGAAATGGAAAAGTTGCGTAAGTATCTTGGCGGCATTAAGCTTATGCGTAAGCCACCTGACATTGTGATCGTGGTTGACCACAAGCGTGAGTATAACGCAGTTCAAGAATGCCAAAAGTTGAAGATTCCGATTGTGTCTCTTCTTGATACTAATTGCGATCCTGATAGCGTTGATATCGGTATTCCTGCAAACGATGATGCGATTCGCTCGATCAAGTTGATTGTTGGCAAGCTTGCTGATGCAATCTACGAAGGTCGTCATGGCGATATCGAAGAAATTGAGTATGAAGTATCTGCCGAAGATGCTGAAGCTTATACCGAAGACGAAGCGATCGTTACTGGTGACGAAGCAGAAGCTGCTTAAAGTTTTTTGACTTCTAGCGAATAAAAAAGGTGCGCGACGCGCACCTTTTTTATTGAAAAATTTTTCCTAATAATACCGATTGCTTTGCACCTGTGACACTAGGTAAATTGCCAGAACGTTCTTTTATTCGCAAATATCCTAATACAGCAAAGGCGATCGCTTCTTTACTATCTCCACTCATGCCAAAGTCATCGGTTCGCTTAACGATCGCTGGAGTAAGTAATTCCTGTAATCGTTCCATCAAATAACCATTGCGCCCACCGCCACCGCCGATTAGAACTTCATCAGGAAATACGGGCAGAAAATCACGATAACTTTTAGCGATCGCCATAGCGGTAAATTCGGTCAAAGTTGCGAGAATACCGTAATTAGTTAAACTCTGACATTCGCTTAAACATTTTTCTAAATAATCAGGACTAAATAACTCGCGTCCTGTGGATTTTGGTGGTGTAGCCACAAAAAATTCTTGCTCTAGCCATTTTTCGATTATGGTTAAATTTGGCTTACCTTGACGTGCGATCGCCCCATCGCGATCGAAAGGTTGACCAAATAGCTTTTGGGTTGCCATATCAATTAATACGTTACCAGCGCCATTATCAAATCCAAAAACTTGTGCTTGATTCTCTAGAGAATTAGGTGGTAAATAAGTCAAATTACTGATTCCACCAATATTTTGACAAACTCGATATTTTGTAGGATCTGAAAATAGCAAAACATCAAGCATCGATACGAGAGGTGCACCCTGACCGCCAGCCTCAATATCGGCAACTCGAAAATCACTTACAGTTTGAAGCCCTGTTAGTTCAGCAATTACTGCGCCACGTCCAAGCTGAATGGTATAGCCCAGATTAGTTTTTTTGCCATTTTGAGAACTACAGACTGGCGGACGATGAAAGACTGTTTGACCATGAGAGGCGATTAAATCTGGTAAGCGATCGCCTTTTGCCATAATCGCGATCGCGGCCTGAGCAAAGCTCTCGGCAATGCGATCATCAAGTTCGCATATTTGCTGTAGCGATCGCACTTCACCTGCACAGACTGCTAATATTTCGGCTCTGAGATCTGGGGCATAGGGATAGGTATATCCAGCGATTAAATTGGTTTCGAGTTTGTCGTGGCGATCAATGATTTCTACCAAAGCAGCATCAATTCCATCAACCGATGTGCCACTCATCAATCCGATCGCTAATATTTTGTCCGTTGGCGCATTAATCATGACTTACATCAAAAAGATCCGAGCAAGTGATTTTAAAATTTGCATTACATCATAAAGATGATTGGTACGTGAGAGCATCGAATAGGTTTCCGAAAAATCATAAAGTTTGCGCTGGCGATCAACTTTTATGAATATAAAATTATTTCCGTTTGTAACCATGCCAAATAATGGCAGCGATTCTGGTGAGGCAGCGATCGCATAGGCAAGTGTCTGAGGAATGCCAACTTCAATATCAAATTCAGTTTCTTTGGATTCAATAATTACTCGCCAAAAACGTTCTTGCACCACCAAAAAATCAATGCGTCTCCGTAATGTTTCATTCTCAACTGTGGTTTCAATCTCGACAGGTAACTCCGATCGCAAACGAAATGGTGGATCGTAAAAACCTGCTAATTCCATTAATCGTGATACAACAATCGTATTAACTGCACCTTCAGTAACTTGTCCTTCTTCACGATGATATCGAAAGCGCTGACGAATTAAATCTAAAGTTTCTTGTTCTAAAGCTGTTAGTTGCGGTAATCCCTCAAACCACTCTGTAAAAAAGTGGCTATCACTGGCTCTCTGTAAACCGAGCTTTTGATGGACATGGTTTAAAGTTTTGATAACCTGTGTGACAGCAGTTTGAGACATTTTTTTATCTTGCTAAGCTTGTTTTCGATTTAGCATTTCAATCATCAGTCTAATGCTTTCAGCTTGAGTCTGAGCAACAATAGCTTGTTGTCTACTGATTTCTTTGATTTCCACCAGTTCAGCATGGAGGGTTTCACGTTTCTCTCTGGCCTCTTCCCTAACGCTGTTTATCTCAGCCTTGATGTTGGACAACTCAAAATATAAAGCTTCTATAAGTTTCTGTATGTCATCGCCTAGCCGATCTACTTTGTCGGCAAATCGGTCTAATCTTTCATCTGTCCAACTTTCAGTCATTGGGTTAATCCCTGCGAGCGATTTCTTGGTTTAGTATTATTAAGTCATTTTCACGCTGTATTTCCTGCTTGATTTTGTCGAAAGCGGGTTGAGAATACTTTTGTACACAATGAGTCTTGCCAATTTTAATCGGTTTGTGAAACTGACTGTTGTTACGCAATTCTAGACCGTTAACTAGCTTGACAACGCCACTTATTTTGATGCCAAGCGCTTCGGCTATAGCTCCAGTAGTATAGGTGTAATAGTCTTCTTGATACATTTGAACACCAACAACTGCAAGGTCTGCCTTGTTCAGATCTGTTGTTACTACCAACGCTGGATCTTCAGTTTCTCCGTTTTTTATGGCTGTAAACTGAGAAATTATCCGATCCATACTGTTTTGCAACCGCCCAATTTTCTGTGAGATCTCCTCGTTTGCCTGTTGTAGATCCTCCAAATTCTTACCAACTTGTTGACCAAGTACTTTTTTCAAAATATCTTCTATCCTAGATTCGGATGTTTCGAGCAACTCATCTCCTCGCCTTTGGGCATGAGCTTGACTCAAGGGAATAACATTACTTTGGCTTGGATCAGAGGGAGATGGCATATCAATTTGTCTAAGCTGATTTGGCTGTTAGGATGGGTATCTGCTCTGAGTCTGTGATTAACATCTGGGATTGAATTTCAGAAACAATTTCGTCAACATCTTCAGAAGACAGTACTTTGCCAGTTTTGCTATTCAAGATTTCCTTTAACTGTTCATAGCTGATGCTATTCATTGTCTGGCGCAGATAATTACCGAGGTTTACGCCGTGGTCAACTCCTGCGATAACATCACAGCCACAATCCTCTTCGATTTGGTTCATCCTCAGCAATTCTTCATCGTCAATATCAAAAATATCTAGTGTCATTGTCTCTCTCCGATGTTGTACCACTCAAAATAGGTCAAGTTGTCTTTGTCAGGGTCTTTGCCGCAGTTGTTCATGTTCAGTTTTTCGTAAAAGCTTTCGGCTCTTAGTAACGAGTGTAACCCAACCGATCCTTTATACCCTAGTTGCTGACTCCTGAATTTTGCAAACCTTAATAAGTTAGACCCAATCCGCTGAAACATAGGAGCTGACTGAAAGCTGAAGCGATTCCAAGGTGCTGTTTCGAGAGTTGTGACATAAACCAATCTAACATCTGGATTGAACCATGATCTATGATTTGCTGTTTCAATCAGCATCATTCCTTGGGTTATTTTTTCGTATTCAATGGCATAGGCTTCATAGTTACCTCTTGACATGTATGTTCGGCTTTTGTATTGCCAGTCCCAGTATTCGTCTCCTTGATTCTTGGACAATATCCTTGGTTTCCAAAATGTCTCAAAATCGTCTACGTTCTTTTGGCTAACTCTTGTTAATGTCGCAGGAACTTCTTGCCGATCACCTAAGCGCAGGATTATTATATTTTCAGACATTATTAACGACTTGTATTTACCGCGATCATAATAGTCCTAAACTAAAGAAAGCGGCGCAAAGCGCCGCTTTCTTTAGTTTACTTCATCCATTCAGTGTGGAAAAATTCACCTCTGGGTTTGTCGGTGCGCTCGTAGGTGTGAGCGCCGAAGTAATCGCGCTGAGCCTGTGTCACGTTTTGAGGTAGGCGATCGCGGCGATAGCTGTCAAAATAATCGAGCGATGCACTAAACGCGGGGATCGGAATACCCAGTTGGGCAGCAGCCATGACCACCTTGCGCCAAGCCGCCTCTTTTGAAAGAACAGTTTGTTTGAAATCTTCATCTATCAACAAATTTGGCAACTGAGGATTGCGTTGAAAAGCAAGCTTAATTTTGTCAAGGAAAGCAGCACGGATAATGCAACCACCTTTCCAAATACGAGCAATTTCGCCCATATTTAAGTCATAGTCAAACTCACGCGAGGCTGCGCCCAAAAGTGCCATGCCCTGAGCATAAGAACAAATCTTGGAGCAATACAGGGCATCGCGCACAGCATCAATAAATTCTTGGCGATCGCCTTCATATTTACCAGAAGTTGAACTAACTAACACTTTCGATGCAGCTACTCGTTCTTCTTTATATGAAGACATTACTCGTGCTGTCACCGCCGCGATCATGGTGGGGATCGGTACACCGAGGTCAAAGGCACTTTGGACAGTCCATTTGCCAGTTCCCTTTTGTCCCGCCGCATCAAGAATTTTATTAACCAGCGCATCCCCTGTAAGGTCATCGATCTTGGTGAAAATATCCGCTGTAATATCGATCAAATATGAGTCAAGCTCGGAACTTTGCCAAGCCGTAAAGGTTTCATGCAACTCACTCGCACTCAAGCCTAAACCAGTACTTAGCAAATCGTAAGCTTCGGCAATCAACTGCATATCGCCATATTCAATGCCGTTATGCACCATTTTGACATAATGCCCTGCGCTACCTCTGCCAATGTAAGTCACACAAGCGCCGTCATCAACTTGAGCAGCAATCTTAGTCACGATTGGCTCAATCTCAGCATAGGCAGATTTTTGACCACCAGGCATCATGCTGGGTCCATTGAGCGCGCCTTCTTCGCCACCACTCACGCCCATGCCGATGAATTTGAGATTAATTTTCTCTAGCTCTACAGTACGGCGATCGGTGTCGTTGTACAGCGAATTACCACCGTCAATAATAATGTCACCCTCATCTAAAAAGGGAATTAGTTCCTGAATCACGGCGTCAACAGGTCCACCTGCTTTTACCATAATCAACATTTTGCGAGGACTTTCCAAGGAAGTCACAAAATCAGCGATCGTGTAGGTAGCTTTAAAGTTTTTGCCAGCAGCACGAGTTGCCATAAACTTATCTGTTTTATCACGACTGCGATTGTAAACACTCATCGAAAACCCATTACGCTCAATGTTAAGCGCAAGGTTTTCACCCATCACCGCTAAACCAATCAATCCAAAATTCTGCTTGTCAGATGTCATAAAATCCTCTGTATCGATTGAATCATTGTGAATCATTGGCAAATATCACTGCTCACATTTGCGTATTGGCAATGGCAATGTGCAAAATGTAAACCAACCCTAGTCAGGGTTTTGTTTTTTTTACAGCAATTTGTGAACAAATAGAAATTAAACTTTTTAATAAAAAGCTGTGCTATGTGAATCTATGTAACGAATTATCATAATACAGGTGGGTTTCCTGAACTTTTTCCTGAACTTAGGGGCTATGTCTCATGGCAGCTAATTTATCAAACTAATTTATTAATTACGGTTCATAGATTCTTTGTAAATTCTTAAGAACATTTGAACTTTTTAAGAGTCGGCGATCGCCAATAAAAAAACTTAAATCTAGACAGCGTAAAGCTTAGTCTAAGTTTATTAAGGAAAATCATGCTTAAAATGGCAAATTGAACAGTGTATGCTTAAATTGATTAAGATATTAAAGTTTGTATCTTAGTCAAAGCTAAATTTAGGCAGTAGCGCTAATTAAGCTAAAGCTAAACTTAAAAGGGGATAAGTTAGACTACCTAATATTTTTTTATTGCGGAACTTATTTTAGGTAGGTTTTAAATATAGTTTAATCTCAGATTTTACTGAGATATATGTCAACTAAAGGGTTGTTTTATGTAAACTACATAAGATGAATTGAAGGTTGATTGACATATTTTCTAGCAATTTCCCAGTAAGGTCTAGTCCGCAATAGACACCTTAGTTTTCTGGAGGTTCACATGAGTAAAATCAACAAATCTAGTCAATCTGATAACTTAAATAATACGCTTTTACCAACATCTGTCACACCTAAACCTCCGATTAAAGATTTGCCTAAGTTAGAAGTAGTTAAAGTTATTGCTCCCAAGTCTCCAGAGTCTACTCAGTCTGAAGAGCAGAAGTTAGTTCAGCCAAGCATTGAGGAGCCAGTTAAAGCGGTTTCATCTATTCCCAAGGTTATCCCTGCTGTTGCAAAGGTTAAGTTACCAATTATCAATCGTTTGGTAGATTCTCAGGCTGACGCATATAATCGCACTGAAGATACTAAAGAAGAAAAAACTTGTTTGCAGCCAATTCCAGCCGCGACAGAGGCTTTTCAATATAGAGCGATTGGGGTGATTTATGGTCGATATATGGCGAGCGAAGATAATTTTTCTAAGGGATATATCTTAGCGGCCGATGGATCTCAAGTTGATGCAGTCTTACTTGGTAAAATTATCTCAATCGTGAAGAAACGCTTGCAGAGTGAGCAAGATTATCTTTGGGTTGTTTATCCACGTACAAACGACAAAGCAGGCAAGTTACATGTTCAGATATCTGGCGTGTGGGCTCCTGTTGAGTTGGGCAAGTCAGACCTACCAATTGATCCAAATGTCCAAGATGGTTATTTTTCAGTGCGGGGCGAGATATCGAGTCAATCCATTGAGGAAAACTCTGTAATCGTTAAAGTTCGAAGGACTGAACAGAAGACTGAGAAACCAAACGATAAGGTTAATAAAGAGTACAGCAAGTTTAAGGTTCGCCTTACAGGATTGCTGCCAACTGATGCAATCGGACAGTTCTGGAGTGTGAATGTCCAACGTTATGGGGATGTTTTGACGATTATTGATGGTGAATTTATTGGGCATGTTCCTTACAAAGGTAAGCGCCGCCAACAACCTACTGGTCGTTCAGGAGGAGGGAGGTTTGCACCAAGGAATTATGGGGAGCGTAACTATAGCGATCGCCCATTTAAGCCATCAATAGCGGCGAATAATGGTAATGGCGCAGGTAGTATTTATCCACCACGTCCAAGATCTTCGGAGGATCGCCCACCAGTGCCACGCCCATTGATCAAGCGCAAAGACTTAACTGATAGCTAAAAAAGAAGCCTCTCGCATTGCGAGAGGCTTCTTTTTGGCTTATAAATTAAGCTGTCGCTGAAAAGTACGCGACTATGGTTGTAATACCATGCTCCATTCTTTATTCTGGCTGTCCCAGAAGGGGGCATCGGTTTCGCCGACAATATTTGGTCCCCAGTAGGTACGAGAGCCATCGGTAGCAAAAGCAACGATCACGTCACCTTTGCCGATCGCTATTTTGTAATCTGGTAACGAGAGCAATAAACCCTCTTTACCGCCCTCGTTGGGCGAAAAGTCCCAATTGAGAGGCTCAATTGCTTTCCAAACATTTTGAGAGGTAACTCTCGAAAATAATACGATCCGCACTGATCGCTCAGTGCGGTTGCCAACACGCAGGCTGCCAATGTTTTCGCCATCATTTAAAATAGGGCGAGTAAAAGTCGTTGGTAAGGGAGGGACGATTACTTTTAAAGCTTCAGTGTGTTCGGCAATATCGCGAGTTAGTGGCGGGGTCAAACGTTGCCATAAGGAAACACCTGTCAGGGTGATTAAAACTCCCAGACCCATCGAATAAGCATATTTGATATCAAGGGTTGGCATCACAACTTTAATGGTGTTTGTAATTACTCGTTTGTAATTATTTCTAGGCGCTTACTTCTTAGACGCTTACACTTTTATCTTATGCTTCCCTGCGGAGATATTAAAATTACACCTAAATTTTTTTGGGATTGGTGGGGATTAATATTAAATTCCTTAAAGTAAAGAACGTTAATTAATTCTTTTCGCGGGCGATCGCTACGCCGTGAGAGGTGCCGAGCCGAGTTGCACCTGCATCAATTAAAGCGATCGCTTGTTCTCTAGTACGAATCCCACCTGAAGCTTTGATACCAACTTTACCGCGCGAGATTTCTTTAAGAAATTTCACCATTTCTAAAGTAGCTGCTCCAGCCCAGCCCGTGCCTGTTTTTAAAAAAGCTACTCCTGCATCCATACATACCTCGGCGGCGAGTTCTTGCTCATCGGGCGTGAGCAAGCTTAGTTCTAAAATTGCTTTGACAGGTTTGCCCGATTCCTGACAGATTTGAGCAATGTCTTGATGCAATAAGTTGGTTTGTCCAGTTTTTAGCCAACCAAAATTAATCACTACATCTAATTCCGTTGCGCCATTCTCCACGGCTTCCATTGCTTCATAAAGCTTAACGTTTGAAGTGGTTGCACCACTAGGGAATCCAATTACTGTACAAATTTCTACTTTAGTTTTGAGCAAGCGTTCTGTTGCGCGCTTGACGTTACAGGGATAAATACAGACACTCGCAAAACCTAAGCGATCAGCTTCTTCACAAGCCTGATCAACCTGTTCATGACTAGCGGAGGGATCTAACAATGCGTAATCGATATATGGAACGGGATCAATATCGGTTTGAAGCATAAAACTATACACACTTAGGCAAGCAAGAGGTTACATTGGGAAGTAGTGACGATAACTTCTTATAATTACTTATTCAGGGTCATTTGGCTTAACTTAATTCTCAATTGATTAAACTTAAGTAAATTAAACTTAATTAAATATTAGGCAAATCTTAAATAAAATATGCATATTTCTGAATTAGATGAACTGGAAGCCTCAGTCAGCGACTTGCTGACAATGGCAAAGGTCGAGTTAGAGCAAAATCGACTGCAACTACAGCGCGATCGCCAAATCCAAGATGCGGTGGCTCAAATTGAAGCTCGCTTAAAACCATTACTTGGCAAAATTGAGCAGGTGTTGCAAGAGTTTAGCCGTGATGGGCAACAAGACAGCGAGACTAAACAAAGGCTAGAAAAAAAGGCGGCTGATATTCGACAAGAAATTGCCGAAGCGCCGATTTTAGCAGCGCAGCTTGCTGATCGCCAATTGATTTTGAGCGAAGAAAGACTACTAGATGAACGCATAACTGAACAAACCGTTCAATGGCGGCTTGAATTAAAAGCTGATCTCTTAGAAATGATCGAAGAACAACGTGATTTCTTTAGCGCCACTGACTCTTCGATCGCTGTGCGTGGATATGCCAATGACTTAAAAGCGATCGGCTCACTTGAAGAAATAGTCGAAGCTCTAATCAATCAAATAAATTCTCACAGTGAAGAAGGTCCTGTTGCTCGTTTGCGTGGCAGCCATGAACAAACACTTACATTTATTTATAACAAAGCTCTCGAAAACCGCTCTCGTGTTGATCGGGCCCCTGATGTCCAGCCGACGATCAAATACCGCAAATCTGAAAAACGTCCTGCTTTGTATACTGACCTTGGTGGTAAGGTTTTGGTATTTGGTGGACATGATCGCTTACAAACTGCTGTCAAGAATCGGTTACGCGATTCGGCTATTAATTTAATGTGGTATACGGAGCAAGACGGCTTGCAACTTGCGGCGCAGGGTGAGAGCCAAATTGCAGGTGGCGATTTAATTATTATCGTGACGGGTTATGCAAGTCATTCACTTACCGAAAGAGCGATCGAAGCTTGTCGGCGAGCTAATAAAACCTATGAAATTGTGAATACAACAGGTATGACCAGATTATTAGAAGTAATTGAATCAGGACTAAAGGCAAAACAATTAGCACGGCATTGGAAGCAAGGATAAACTCAATTTTTTTATGCCGCGCTAAGCGCGGCACTGATTAGGACTCGTAACAAATGGATAAACAAACAGTAAAAGCTCTCACTGATATCGATAGAGATCGCATTGTCGAGATGGCTTGGGAAGATCGCACCACCTTTGATACGATTTACGACCAATTTGGCATTTCTGAGCCTGATGTGATTAAAATTATGCGGAAGTCCATGAAACGATCGTCTTTCCTGATGTGGCGAGAACGGGTAAGTGGTCGAAAGACTAAACACGCAAAAACTTCTGAGGCGCAAAGGTTTTGTTGCGATCGCCAAGACAAACCAAAAGCTAAAAATTAGATTTAACCTTTAAATAATAGGCAGTTAGCTATGCGCTTTATTCGTGATTTTGCGGGTTTGGGAATATTGCTAGTGAGCATGGGCGTGCCAATAATTGCACCTGTGCAATTAGAGCTAAATATGCTCACTCAAACTGCTGACGCTCAAACTGGGGACGATTTACGGACACAACAAATTACTGATGCAATCTATCTCAAACAATCGGGATATGATCGCTTGCAAAAAGGCGATGCTCAAGGCGCGATCGCTGATTTACAAAAAGCACTTGAAATATTTAGAAAATGGAATGCGACAGGTGGTGAGCGAGATACACTCAATTTCTTGGGAGATGTCTATTTAACGACTGGGCAATATCAGAAAGCAAGTCCCTATTTTCAGCAAGCTCTAAAGATTGCTAAAGAGATTGCTAAATCTCCTGATGGAGATACTGTAGATGTAGCTTATACTTTGCAATATATTGGTGATGTGTTTGATAAACAGCGTCAATATGCTCAAGCATTGCCAATCTATCAACAGGCGCTCGATATTTTTCGCGATCGCATTCAATCAAAAAAAGGCGATCAGAATTCTTTGAGAACTAGTGAAGGTGTCACCCTTTCGCGGATGGCTTCTATTTATTTTAAGTCTTCACAATATGATCGCGCCTTGGCTAGTTATCAACAAATGTTAACAAGCGCAAATGTACGAGATGACCTTATTCAAAGGGTGCAAACCCTAAATAATATTGGGGTGATCTATGCTAATCAAACCCAGTATGCTCAGGCACTAGAGTTCTATGAGCAATCATTAACTTTAGTTCGTTCTCTTTGTTGTTATCGGGGTGATGAAGCAGCAATTCTCAATAACATGAGCGCTTTGTACTTTAGTCTTGGTCAGAACCGACGGGCGCTAGAATTAGCGGATCAAGCTAACAAAATCTATTTCAAATTATCTAGTGAAGGTTTTATCGGATTAAAGAAATCAGAGATTGAATTTCTGCACGATGTCTTAGGTGAAGATAATAGTAATCCTACCCTAACTAGTCGTGGCTTGTCAGTGAGAGCAACAGTGGGGGATACAGGCGATAATAATGTGGTCGTCCAAGCTGGTCAGGCTAACAATCTCAATAATCTCGCGCAACTATATAGCAATAGTGGCAAATATCAAAATGCGATCGCTCTTTTTCAAAAAGCAAGAGCTATCTATCAAGAAATTGGTAATGATTTAGGAATCGGAATTACACTTGATAATATTGGTAGTACCTATGCTCGATTGGGGCAAGGGGAGCAAGCAATTTCTTTTCATCAGCAGGCGATCTCTCAATATGAAAAGATCAGTGATCGGACTGGTACAGGTGTAGCACTAAGCAATCTCGGTCGGGCTTATGCGAATATCGGTAAGCAAACAGAAGCAGTTAACACCTATCAAAAAGCGCTAAATATTGCTAAAGAAGTAAGCGATCGCAGTACCGAGTCCATTGTGCTTGCGAATATCGGCGACTTGCTAGTACAACAGAAACAACTTGAAAGCGCGATCGCCTTTCTCAAACAAGCGGTAAATGTGCGCGAATCAATTCGTCAATCAATCAGGATGTTGCCCCGCGAAGACCGAGCTGCTTACAAACAAAGTGTTACTTATACCTATCGCAATCTTGCAAAACTATTATTACAACAAGGCAGAATTAATGAAGCAATTCAAATCCTTGATCTGCTAAAAGTTCAAGAACTTCAGGACTATCTCCGCGATGTCAAAGGGAATGAGCGCACTGCTTTAGGAATTACGCTCTTCGCGCCTGAACAATCCATAATTACCAGCGATCTCAAATCGCTAATCAACGGTTCGCCATTAACTGCTCAAATTCAACAAACCGCCTTACAACAAAGTTCTAGTCTGTCAACTTCGCGATCGCTATTAGCCAATGTCCAGAAGTTTGGCGATCGGGCGGCGCTTTTTTATCCATTACTATTTGAAGATCGTCTCTTTTTGGTACTTTTGCCAGCCAAATCTGCGCCAATTTTACGTTCGATCACCGTTAAACCTCAAGAATTTACCAAGCTTCTGCAAGATTTTCGCGCTGATTTGCAAGACTCAGGCTCTGCGGATGTGAAAGAATCTTCAGAACATCTATACCAATATCTGATCAAACCAATTGAAGCCGATCTCAAAGCCGCTAATATTGAACTGTTGCTCTATGCTCCTGATGGACAAATGCGTTACATTCCTCTAGCAGCGCTTTATGATGGGAAACAATGGCTGATCGAGCGATATAGCTTTAATTACCTGACTGCTTCAGGGTTTCTAGATGTACAGACAGTTGTCAAAACTCCTTTAAAAGCGATCGCCGCAGCTTTTACTCAAGGCGAAGTTAAATTTGCGATCGGTGATGAAAAGTTTACTTTTTCAGGATTACCTTTTGCTGGGAAAGAAATTGATAAAATTGCGGCTATATTGCCAAATACTACTAAGTTAGTCGATGGTTCCTTCAATCGTAATTCTACAGTTTCTCAATTTGGCGACTATACTCTCATTCATTTAGCCACCCATGCCGCCTTTGTGCGCGGTACTCCTGAAGATTCATTTGTATTGTTAGGGAATGGCGATCGCTTAAACTTGCGAGAATTGCGCGAGTGGAAGTTACCCAATACGCAATTAATAGTTTTAAGTGCTTGTCAAACCGCGATCGGTGGCGTGGTGGGAAGTGGTGAAGAGATTCTTGGCTTTGGTTATCAAATCCAACGTACTGGTGCAAAAGCAGCGATCGCGTCACTCTGGACAGTGAGCGATCAAGGTACACAATTGCTAATGAGTAATTTTTATACGCAGTTGCAAAAGGGCAACATCATCATTAATTCTTTGCGTCAGTCCCAACTCAGTCTACTTCAATCCAAACAGAGCGAATTCCAACATCCTTATTTTTGGTCTGCCTTTATTCTTATCGGCAATGGCAACTAACTTTAATAAAACAGTAAGGGTTCTTTAAATCAAAAAGCTGCTGTTTGACAATTACTTTAGAGGTCTGGGCGCTTACTGCCTTCCATTAGCGGCGCGCCGCCGCACTGCACCGCTAATTCTTGACTAGGAAAGGAGTAAAACAAAAAATGAGAGATAGTGAAAATCACCTTCTCTCATTTTTTGTTTTTATGCTTTTTCTAAAATAGGTTGAATGTCCCATCCAACTAATTCATCGACTGAAAAAATTTGACCTACAGTAATTGCTTGTGTTCCTCTTTCTCGAACTTCATCAATTTGCTGATTTCCACGATCATTGACATCGGTAATCCTGAAAACCACCTTCTCAGCATTCTCGATAACGACTGCTTCAAATGAGATGTCTGTGTCTAGAGTTCCAATTGGATCAGGATGGTCAGGAGCGGAAGGGAACTCAGTTCCTTTGGTCATCTTCCCAGATATTTTTCCATCCAACTCAAATTTTCCTTGGGTATTAGTTGTCATAGTTTTTGAGTATTAATTATTTTATATTTTAGGATTTATACAGCAGATTAAGAACAAACTAAACCCAGATTTTTTATAAAAGCCCCGCGAAGCGGGGTTTTTATAAAAAATCTAGTAGTGGGTTTGTTCGAGATTTGCTGTAAGTACAGCGCAAATCACCTTACCTTTTATTCTTTAACGTCAGGGAGTAAATTTAAGAGTCAATCTCTGTCGTAGAATCATGTCTGGGAGATTGGTGAAAGAGTCCATGCATATTTAAGGCTCCTACTAATGTAATTAGGCTATAAAGTGCAAGACTAGTAGGAATACTAAAGAAAGATACTTCAACAGCGATCGCATATGTAAGCGGAATCAATAAAAATATTTTTTGAACTGCTCGGACTAGCCGTCGATCTAAGTTTTTATCAATTAGACGATTTTTCTGGGTTACATATTCCCAATGTATATACTGGATTATTCCTGTAATCAACAGATTGACGCCATAAAAAATAGTTGCAGGATTATGGTCAAGATTTTCACCTAGCAATGAAGCTGAAAAAGGAATCAAAGCAATAAACATTAGGAATAGCAGATTAAGCCAAATATGCACACGGTCTGACCGTATAACATAATGTGAAACCATCTGATGACTAAACCACAGCAGTCCCAAGATAATAAAGCTTAGAAAATAAGCAAAAAACTTGGGAATAAGTTCTATCAATTGCCTAGTCAACTCGCCGTCTGAATCTACATGAGATATCTTAATCTCTAATATCAGTAGAGTTAAAACGATTGCAAAAACTCCATCGACTAAAGTTTCCAGACGGTGATTGCTGATATCACTATCTATAGATTCTGAAGGAATTGTATTCCTTGCACCTTTGAACAAATTAACAAAGCGAAGTGGAAAGAACCGCATATCTGCTGTTATTAAAGTTTATTTACGACTGAACCATTTAGTAGCGATCGCACCTAAAGCGGCTCCTACCATCGGATTGCTTAGGAACTTGACTAGCGCTGGCTGATCTGCCAAAACATCGTGAAAAATATCAGGATGGGAATGATAAACAAAACCTGCTACTTTAGCAACATCATCAGGTGTCATGCGATTAGGATCACGACTTGATAAGCCTAATTGTTGTTCTAGATCGCGATCGCTTAAACCACGCTTTTTAAGATGTTTGAAGAATTCTCTCGCAACATCATCACGCTCGTTAGGTTTAATCTGCGCGATCGCCTTTTGTAGCTCTGGCTCCATCTGAGCCGAACTAACACGTTCAGGCTGGAAAAAATTACTGAATAAATTACGGCGATCTTCACGCGAAGATCTTTGAGCAAAATCGTCAAAGTTCTCATAGTTTTCTGATTCTTCAGGCAAAGTCTCTTTATTGCCACCTGCCAAATCTTTCATCACTTGGCGTTTGTAATCATCACTGTTATTAGACATGGCTTTTGAAAAACTCCAATATTTAAAGATAGATAAGCTTTGTGCTAATTATGCTGCGGAAATCACAGCATAATTAGCTAGTAGATCTTCTAAGTGGTTCCTGCTTTATCCCAAGCATCCCGAACTGCATCTTTGACTTTATTCCAATCTAAGCCCGTTACACTTGTTTGGGCTAAGATAGCTTCATAGTCACGTTTAAGTTCAGTTTCCGCTTCATCAAAGCTTTTGCCAAGATAGCGATCGTACCCTTCATGTCCTGTCTGATATGCAGGTTGATAATCTGCGTAAGGTGTTCCTTTCTCAACATAAGGACGAGAACTATAATTTTCTCGCCAATGGTTATCATGAGAGTTAATAGGGGTTGATGATTGATTACTCATGTTTATATAAATCAAATTCGTTACAAGAAACAATGATTAATTTAGATGCTTAACTTGCTTGCTGATAATCAATTTGTTTGGACTGATTATCATATCGGGCAGTTAAAATAAGCTTTTTGTCAGGGGCATAGATCAAAAGTGTTAAGTCTTGATTGGGAAAGCTACGTCGAAAGCCTTGAGCAAGAGATTGGGTTAAAGTTTTAACTTCAGTGGGTTTAACTTGCGATGAAATCACTACTCCCAATTTATTGCTATCTCTTACATAAGAGTCTTTAATCAAGCCTTTGCTAGTCTTGATTACCCAACTACCATAGTCTTGACCCTTAACTGAGTTTCCAAGTGATAATTGGCTGTATTCTGAACTTTGGTTAATCTTAACGGGGTTAGAAGACAGTGTTGGAGCAGATCCACAAGCAGTTGTAAGGGTCAAAACTAGCATTAAAGCTAATACAACTACAATTTTACGAGCTTGATAAAAAATGTTCATATATGTTTCCTTTTTAAATTAATAGATTTGTGCGGCATATAGTGCCGCACAAACTTATTTTGATTTACCCACGAACTCCTCTTTCGCCAAAGTACTTATTCAGGAAAGTACTACAGAAAGAGAGAACAATCGGAGCCAGAATGAAGGCAATTAGCCCATCCATTCTAAATCCAGGAACAATAACTGAAGCTAACCAGAGGAGTAGTCCATTCAAAACGAACGAAAATAATCCTAAGCTAATGAAAGTGATAGGTAAAGATAGAACTTGAAGAATTGGTCTAATAAAAGCGTTTATCAATCCAATTACGATCGCTGCAACTATAGCGGCTGGGAAATTAGCAATATCTACACCTGGTACAACTATATCGACAACGAGTAGTCCCAGAGCAGTTGCTAAAATAGTTAAAAAATATCCGATCATGTCTTTTCTCCTGTAATAATTTTGACTAGATGTTAAGTAGCAAATGTCGAGCAAATGTTTGTTTAAACAAGCAGTATAAACTGCTTGTTTAAGCGGCTTGTTTAAACATTAATTGCTTGCTTGGCGCTCTTGTTGTTTAATGATCACCCAAGCGGCGTGAATGCTACCTGGAATCCAACCAAGGAAAGTCAACCCAATATTGATTAACAAAGTAGTTCCAATTCCTGTAGCTAGAAAAACACCAAGTGGTGGAAGCAAAATCCCGATAAGTAGTTTCATAGTCAATATCTCTCTTTAAATAAATGTGGTAGGTATCGAGTTATAAGCGGCAATTACTGCTTATAAACTAATCATTGCTTGGAGCCAGAAACCTTGTTTTTCCAAATCTCTTGCAACTGTTGCTTAACCTCTTTCTCTTTACGAGCAACTACCGAACCAAGATTGCCAAAATTGCTTTCGGCTTCTGCTTGCTTCTGTTGTAAAGGTATAGTTCCATTTGCTGCGGCTTCAGTTTTCTTTTGACCGTACCAAGTTTTAGCATTTTCCCATTGATGCTTCACCTCATTGTAGCGATCGCCATAACGATTTACTAATTTTTGGTCTAAGCTTTCGAGTTGAGACTTGAGCTTGATGTATTGGTCTTGCAAGATTCCTGCCTCTTGTTGTTCTTGGACAGTGTTAACTGCCAAGTTAATCGCTTCCGAATCGTCGCCAATGGAATCAGTTGATTCTGTTGCCTTTATATCAATCAGAACCTCACTGATCTCACGATCCAAATCCTGCTGTTGCTGCTCCAATTGAGTTTGAATCTCTAGAAGCTTAGCTCGACGTTGCGCGATCGCTTGTTGTCTTTGATAAGTACTTCCTTCGATTGCACCCTCAATAGAGGCAGTAATTTTTTCAGTGGTTTCTTTGCCACTTCCTTTTAAATCATCGATTACTGTAGAAATAGCGTCTTTGACAATTAGACCAATCTCACTCGTACCTTCTCTTAGCTCAGAGACTGCTTGTAAAACAGCATCTTTGACAATTTCGCGAATGTGTTCGGCTCGAATATTGCCTTCTTCCTTCGCTTTAGCTAGCTTGGTTGTAATCTTTTCTTTAACTGGATTAGACATAATTAATGTTTCCCATATTTTATAAGTGAACAGTTACAACTTTTTTCACTCTTAGTAAGGTCTAAATATTTACTAAAAGTGTTTTTGCAACACCCTTAGTAAATATCTATCAACTTAAATCTAGCAACAAATCGTTTACAACAATTTGCTGTTTACCATAAGCCTCTAACGGGTGCTGGGGCTGAAGTTGCAGGCTCACTAGGAGTGGAAGTTGTCGGTTCGCTAGCGGTTGGCGCTTCTTTCAAAACAGGACCAACTAGTGCTAACACTTCATCAGCCGTAGCATAACCATCAAAGGCATCAAGATTAAATGGAATCGGTGAACCTGTCCGATTCTCGTTATAAATGACTTCGCTAGGGGTAGCATCAGTAGAAATCCAAGGACGTACATCGGCTCCTAGTAATGCTTGGCGTAAGAATCTTACACCAGCAGCATGTCGAGCTTCGACACTATGAATCTCTAAAGCCGCTGCTAAAATTGGCTTAGCAGGTGCACCTGCTGCAAGCAAGTTTTGAACCTGTCCTTTATAAGCAGCTACGCCCAAGTCTTCTACATATTGTCCTGCTAATAGGAAATCTGCAGGATTCGCAAACGGACTGCGCCCTAGGATTGCGTTATAGTTAGGATTTGTAGGGATCTTAACTGCATCAGGATTACCACCGATGGATTTTAGTGCTGCTGAAAGGTCGGTTACATGCTTAGCTTCATCTTCGCCATAAGATACAATCGCATCTTTTGCGATTTGAGGTGCAGATGATAAACCACCATTTGTAGCAGCACTAACACCACGGCGATAAAAGTCTGCTTCGAGCTTTTCTAAAGTAAGTGCGTACTCTGCTACTTGTCTTGGGCTTAGCACTTGAGCATAAGCTGGAGTAGCAGGGCTGTAGAACAAGAACAAAAATAGTAGAGGAATAAGTACAAGGCTAATCTTAATAGGAAGTAAAGCTTTACTAACTAAGCTGGTAAGATTTCGTTTGAAAGTGAGGTAGTAAGATGTCATATCGATTGCGACCTTCTGTATGAATATATTGGCAACTGTATTTGAACTTATGTACATAATTCTCTATGCTAATTAAGCAACGAGCGCTCCACCAATAGAATTACTGATTAGGTTTAACGAACCAACAATAGCGACAATCTGTTTGGGCGTATACAGTTCGTCATAGGCTCGTCCTTTAAATGGATTAAGCGAAGCGTTTAAATTTGCATCATTGACTAGGCGATCGCTATCAGGTTCTGTAGTTGGTCTACCAAGTAATGAGCGTACACCTGCTGCATGTCGAGCTTCTACAGAGACAATTGAACCAGCTGCAAGCAGAT
Organism: Pseudanabaenales cyanobacterium; assembly: GCA_038230875.1. Lineage (GTDB taxonomy): Bacteria > Cyanobacteriota > Cyanobacteriia > Pseudanabaenales > Pseudanabaenaceae > Pseudanabaena. The sequence continues at coordinate 35 of JBBRMK010000082.1, read as the reverse complement.
ATGTAGGATTAGTCAAGCTTGGACCCGCGCCATTG
>JBBRMK010000081.1:0-21913 GCA_038230875.1 Pseudanabaenales cyanobacterium | reverse complement strand
TTCAGGGTGATCATTACATTGAAACAGAGACCAGCTTAGTGTTTCCAGATTTACCCTTAACTGAGTTGATTCCTTCCTTAGTACAGCAAGCCATCAAACTTGGCACTAGTCGAATGCTCCGCTCTTTAAAAATCCAGTTAAAAGCAATGCTGTGAGAATTGCGATTGTAATAATTGCGATCGCGCTCACTATCCTGAAAAAGTAGAAGCTAAGCCTTGAAAGAATATCCATGACAAGAAAAAATTGCTAACAAATATAGCAAGTAAAGCGGTGACAACGGCTGTGGTGGTGGCTACGCCTACACCCTTTGCACCGCCTGTAGTTGTTAAGCCCCATGTTGTGCCGATCACCGATATTAAAACTCCAAAGACGCTTGATTTAATTAGGGCGGCAATTAAGTCCCAAGGTTTGAGCAAGTTCTGGACAGAATTGAGAAACATGGTTGATGGGATTGCATAAGTAGCCTGAGCTAAGAATAAAGCCCCCGCCATACCTGTTAAAAATCCTAAAATAGTTAAAATTGGCAACATCAACAAACAAGCGATCGCCCTAGGAGTGGCTAGATAATCAATCGGATTTGTGCGTAACATATAGAGCGCATCGATTTGCTCGGTTACTTGCATTGTGCCAATTTCGGCAGCAAATGCGGAACCAACTCGTCCTGCAATAATTACGGCTGTCAGTACAGGGATTAACTCACGGGCTAGGGCGATCGCTAAAATTCCACCAATCGCTTGTTGAGCGCCAAAGTTAATAAATTCTCTGGCTACTTGAATTGTCAATACGGCTCCCACAAAAGCAGCGGTAATCAAAGTTATGAGCAGTGATTCTGTCCCTACCATTGACATTTGCTCAAGGGTATTACGCCAATGAAAACGTCGATAAATAAAAATATGGGTGATGATTTGTCCGATGAGTAGAAAACTTTTCCCAAGCTTAATTAACCAACTACCAAAATTTCCCATGCTCTAACTTTCCTATTCCTTTCAGACAAGCCATAAACAATCTTTGTTGTTTATCGTAACCTTGTACTGGATTATTAAATAAAATCCAGATAATTTAGCGGCGACTCTTTATACAGCTCTTTGCGCTGTTATAAAACCCAGATAAATTTATGAAAGTGCCGCGAAGCGGCACTTTCATAAATTTATCTGCACCCTTTAAAGCCTCAATAGGTTGTACTGACACTACTGTTTAGGAAAAAGATAGAGTGTCCAATTGCATGGCTGTTGAAGCTCACTAAACTTACCAGTCACAAAGTACAACAGAGCCAGACGAGTACGAAAAAATCCGATCACTAAAAAGTAGCCTTCAGGAGCTGTCAAACCATGGTTACTCCCATCGGTAGGCGTAATGTCCCAAGGTGTATCAGTGCCTTTGACGAGTAGGTGAGAACGAGAATAGGTGTCTTGATATTCTAAAGGTAAAGCAAATATGGCATAAACATTATGCTCACCCCGCCAAGGTTTGACCACAGTTTTAATAGGGTGGAATTGCAAGCTTCTTGAATTGCCTTTTAAAGTGCTATCTATTTCAGTCATCGCTGGACATAGGTAAGGATTTGTAGACATAGACTGAAAAATTGTTGTGAATAGGAAAAAAATTCCGATCGCTACAACCCCAATCGCAGCTACTAATAATTTAGGTTGAGAAGTAAGCCATCTTTTCATCGGCAAGTTCCAAGGCGAGTTAATAGTAAAGCGATCGCATCAATATATTGCTGAGTTTCTTTAGTCGTAAGATTGCTGTTATTTATCATAATACTGAAAATAACTTCGCTGTAGTTTGGAGGATTTACATATCCTGACAAAGCGATCGCGCCAGTTAATGAGCCAGTTTTCGCTTGAAGTAATCCTTGAGCCGCAGTATTTTTAAACCGATTTGTCAATGTGCCATCAACACCTGCGATCGCTAAAGATTTACGGAAATATTGATTTATAGAGCGATCGCTAGCAACGGTTTGCAAAAGTTTGGCGATCACTCTTGGCGTTGTTAAATTACGGCGCGATAGTCCAGAGGCATCGGCTAACAATACAGAATCAGAAGAAATATTCACAGACTCTAAATATTCTCTGATCGCAGATATGCCGCCACTAACACTGTTTAAAGGAACGTATTCATAAAAGCGAATCCCTAAAGGTTTAGTTAATAATTTTGCATAAAACTTTTCACCTAAAGCTCTGAGCAATAATTCGGCATAAAGATTGTTACTGTCTTTATTGGTGGTGATGACTAGTTCCGATAGAGGGGGTGAATCAGCGATCGCTAATATTGTGTTCGCTAATACTGGGTATAGTGGCAGCTTTTTAGATGGTCCTACGAATGGAGAAATCTCAATTCCCTGTGCGATTAGTTCACGACGTAATAAGCTTAAAAAATCAACTTCTGGATTGGGAACCGCTACACCGCCTTGTTCTGGTTCTGACTTTTCAGAAATTTGTCCACTTATAATTAAGATTTTTTGATTATCTGGTCGTAATACTTTCAAGTCATTGTCGGCAAAGCTGTACAGAGCCTTATCATCACTAATCGTATAGGCACGATTTTCTACCCGCCAATCGCGAGCCAAGGCAGGATTTTCCCATTCAAAGATCACAGGCTGACCTACTTTGTCGGGGCGGATTGTCCAGTTTAAAGAATTTTCATTGATTGTGAATGGAGAAACACTCGCAGCGTAATATTCTTGTAAATCTTCCCCTTCCCAACTGCCAACAATCTCTGCACCGCTACGAATTGTCATCGACCAAATTCCACCCTTGATCCGCTTTATGCCTTTAGCTTTAAGTTGGGTTACTAAAGATTTTAATCCTGTTGCAGAGCTAAAACTAGGATCGCCCACGCCCTGAAACCATAGTCCATTTTCAAGTTCTCCTTGAACATTAGGCGGTTTTTCTGATAGTAAGTGGGTAGTAAATCGATAATCTGCCCCTAATGTTTTTAAAGCGATCGCGGTTGTAAATAGTTTGGCATTTGAAGCAGGAATAAAATAGCGATCGCCATCGAGATTGGCTAATATTTTAGGATTAGGCTCATTGGTTTGGATGAACACACCAACTCGCGCTGCTTGCAATCTTGGTGATTGAGCAATTTTTTCCACCTCTTGTTGCACTTGAGCAGGACATAAGCGATCGCTCTGCGCTTGAAGAGGAAGTGTTGCAATCAGAGAAACTGTAACTAAAAATTTAGTAATCAAAAACTTGAAAACAAACGACCTAAGCCCCCTGTCCGTACTTATAAAATCCATAAATAAATCGTGTGCTCGCGATCGCCAACTTTAACTTTTTTGACTTGATTAGGCGGCAAATCTGCCAAATCATATTCGTAAGATACAATTCGCGTTCCAGATTTTAATTTAGGTAAAATATCTGACCGCACCCGTAGATTTGCTTGTGGAAGTAGATATAGCGTAATTACGGTAGCATTACCCAAATCGGTTTTAAAAAAATCTTGTTTAATAAATTTAATTTGATCGCGAATTTGTGGTGTTTGCGCGATCGCTAATTTCATTTCTCGCTCAGATTCTCTAATTAATTCAGGATCGATCTCAATCCCAACCGCCTTCGCCCCAAATCTCTGAGCAGCCGTGATCACGATTCGACCATCACCACTACCAAGATCATAAACTAGATCATTTTTGCTCACTTTTGCCATTTCCAACATCTCAATCACAATCTCTTGAGGAGTTTGGAGATAGGGAGCATCGGGAGTACGCTCTGGTTCAAAGCTTTTAGGATCTATGTTCGTAACAGGTGGCAGTGGAGTATTCTCTAATGATTTATTTAGCGAAGATGAATTGTTACTAGATAAAGAACTGCAAGCCGCTAATGTTGATGATGTAACTACAGTAATTAAAATCAATCTCAATAAATTTGCCATAGTTGGCTTTATCCAAAACCTAATTGTTGTAAAACCGCTGCTTGTGCTTCTGGTTGTTGGCTATAGGCAAAGCCCCAAGGTGTTTCAGGTGGCAGCATTGGCAACAATTGATCCAAAGCATAAGGACTTCCATAGACAACTATTGCTTCTAACTTATGCTCAGCTAAGAGGCTTTGTAACAAAGTTAGAGTTTTTTCATGAAGATTGGTACTGCCCCGAAATGGATTGCCACGACTAAAGACTTGAATAAATATATGGGCAAAACAATCGCAATGGAGATTGGCTAAAGTCAATCCATCGGCAACAATTCGCTGATAACCATTGTTTTTTGGTAATAACACCGCAGGTGATCGCGAGTTCATAAACTCTCCACAAGTAAGTAGATCATCAACGATGATCAGATTGAGATAATCCTTGTCTGAGGGTTTTTGACCATTTAGAGATTGTAAATGTGGAATTGAAGAATAAACACTAGTTGATTTCGTGGCGATCGCTTTAGCAATTTCTAAATTCGCAGGATTGCCAAGTTTACTTAAATCAGTGGGAGTACCACACACTTTTTGTTTTGCTTTCCAAATTCTTTCTACTGATTGCCGAATGCGATCGCGCGCTATTTCCCCAGATTCCACTGCATTACAAACAGCCCGAATTGTGGCGATCGCATCAACTGGCATCAACAAAATATCGGCGCCTGCTTTTACTGCTTGCACCGCGATCTCTTCAGGAGTAGCTAGATTCGCGATACCTGACATGATTAGCGCATCAGTTGTAATAATCCCTTCAAACCCTAATTCATTTCGCAAAAGCCCCGTGAGGATGGGCGGTGATAAAGTCGCAATATTTTGAGGATCTAACTCTGGAATCAAAATATGAGCAGTCATGATCGCATCGACACCAGCCGCGATCGCATTGATAAAAGGGGGAAGCTCGACATCATTAAATCTTTGGCGATCATGCAGAATCATTGGCGTTAGCAAATGCGAGTCAACCAATGTATCTCCATGCCCTGGAAAATGTTTGGCAGTTGTTAGTACAGGATATTGCTTGGCTCCAGCGATAAATCCTCTGGTTGCGCCCATTACCTCACCGACGGTAATTCCAAAGGCTCTTACATTGATTACAGGATTTTCAGGATTATTATTAACATCGACAATCGGCGCCAGTAACCAGTTTATGCCGATCGCCAAAGCTTCCTCAGCTGTAATCCTGCCCATATCCTCCGCATATTTCATCGCTACCGACTGCAAAGCCATCGGCGGCGGAAACCATGTTGCCCCCTCAAAGCGCTGTCCCACACCTTCTTCAATATCGGCAGCAATTAACAAAGGCACTTTTGCCCATAACTGCATCTGCTGGGTTTTTAAAGCAATTTCAGGCGCACTTCCACCGAGCAAGATTACACCGCCAATCCCATATTCTCCGATCAGAGTTTGCAAGTCTGCTGTTGGTGATTCCCATTTTGGGTATTGAATCTGGTGGTCGTACAGCATTCCGCAAGCACGAACTACTACCATTTGCGAGACTTGCTCAACAAGGCTAAGGCTATCTATATCAGGCAAGTTGAACGGCGGCATAATTAACTAGTTGGAAAGTACTGCTTTTGTGATGAGAGATGCCTTGTGCAATTCATCATCACTGTTTTTAAAACTGTAGCGCAAAATCTTTGCGTGTCATCGGTTGTGGTACTTCTAAACCTTCTCCGCCGATATATTTTAAAGGTTTGCCTTCAACTGACAAGTAAACTTTAGCATCAAGTTCTAAGCTTGTTGCTGTGTACAAAACTTGAATAATTCGTCCTTGCATTGATGCGGAGCCGCCACCCTTGGTAAATTCTTTGGATAAATCTACGCGAATTTCCTTGTTTTTTGCCGTTACATTCAAGACTTTGGTATTGGCAGGAATAGCGCTATAAAGAGTTGATTCAGGTGGATTCTCAGCAATCAAAGTATTTAGAACTGAACTAACCGCCTCGTTACTACTTTTAGCTTTGACCGCGATCGGGACTGCGATCAGTTTATTCTTGCTAGACTCGATCCAATACACAGCCAATTGTCCATCAACAGCTCGTGATGGAGTTGGTGATGAGGTTGATGATTGGGTAATTTGATTGGTAGATGTTGGCGCTGATACTTGAGGGTTAGGCTGAGTAGTGGGTTGATTTAAAGTGCTATTGATCAGTACCGCTGTCGCAGAGCCGCCAACTACAGCTGCTGCAACTAAGCCCAACCAAGTGACTTTGTTTAAAACTGGAAGTTTCATAATTTTCGCTCCTCAACGTTGTTAACTAAGATTGTTGACTAAGTTAGCCTACACACTTGACGTAAACAAACGTGAAATAGCTCCTTTCTTTACTATATTTTAGTTTTTAATCTGTCAAAAGTATAGTTACGACAAATTAAGAGCTAGCGCAAAGTAACGCTGCTCAATTTAACCCTTAGCGATCGCCATAAATTTTTCGACTTTAGATAAATTTTTGTCACCTGCGGAAAGTTCAACGCCACTTGATACATCTAGTCCATCGGGGCTTACTAATGCGATCGCCTCGGCAACATTTTCAGGTGATAAACCACCCGCTAACCACCACTGACAATTGGGATGAAAATCGCGCAGCATCTGCCAATCTAAGGTTTTGCCAGTGCCACCAGCCATTTGCGGATCGTAGGCATCAAGCAAAATCACATCAACCGCATCGCTAAAAAGTTTAGCTTGCTCCAAACCTGCCTGATCTTTAACTCGTAAAGCTTTGATTAGCTTTAGATGCGGTTTGGTTTGCTTTAGATGCGATCGCATTTCGCAACAAAACTCTGGCGATTCATCACCATGCAGTTGTACCGCGTTTAGTCCGCCTAGCTCTAATACTTGGTATATTTCACTTGCACTGGCGTTGAGAAATACACCAACTAAATCTAGGCGATCGCTAAAACTTGTTAGATTAGAATTTGTTAGCTTAGAATTTGTTAGTTTAGAAGTGATTTGACTGATCGCTGAGGCACTGACATATCTTGGTGAAGATGGTACACAAATAAAGCCAAGCGCATTAGCTCCCATTTGCGCGATCGCCTGAGCTTGATCAAGTTTCGTAAGACCACAAATTTTGATATACATACAATCAATACATAGTGGGGCAATAAACCACAGGGGACAAAAACTTTCGATGACAGAGTATTCATCCTATCCAACAACTGCAACCACTCACATGCATTACTCTCAGAAATTAGCCAAAAAATTAGCCAAAAAAATTATTATGAAACTTTCTCAAGGATCAGCTGTTGTTATGGCGATCGCGATCGCTTGCTGTACTCCCGCCTTACCAGCCCGCGCGTCGCTATTTGATGGAGCCGTTGATCGCTTACCCTCCTCCATTGAGCGTGACTCCTTGCGTAAGGGACAAACAGTCGTAACAGGTGAACAAGGTAAATATGTCGCCCGAGTGCTAATCACCGCTTCCACTGATGCAGTTTGGCAGACCCTGACCGACTATGCCAATCTCTACAAGTTTATCCCTAACATGACTTCCAGCAAAATCCTCGAAAGTCGCGGCAATCGCAAGGTGATCGAACAAGTAGATTCGCGTCAAATCTTCCTGATTTCGATCACTTCACGCACTAAGCTTGCCATTCAGGAAACTGCTCAAAAACAGATTGATTTCCGTCTCATTGATGGCGATCTTGCCAAGATGGAAGGCTATTGGAAAATAGAACCAGTTTCTACAGTACCAAGCCGTCCACCAACTCAAGTTTTGATTACTTACACTGTCAATGCTCAGCCCAATGATTCCACTCCTACTGATGCATTTTATGGCATCTTTAAAGAGGCTTTAGGGGGGACATTGCAAGCAATTAAACAAGAAGTTAATAATAGAAACAAGTAATTTACCAATTGCGATAAACATTGCGATAAACATTGTGACTGAACTATCTCTCACTCCTGAAATCCAATCAAGAGCGCTCGAATTGCGAAAGATTTTGCAAAGGGCTAGCTATGAGTATTATGTGCTTGACACTCCAACGATGGAAGACTCAGTTTATGATGCGTTTTATCATGAATTACAGAATCTTGAAGTACAATATCCACAGCTAATCACGCTCGATAGTCCAACTCAGCGAGTGGGAGAAAGTCCGACAAGGTTTGTTTCAGTTCAGCATCATATTCCGCTTTATAGTTTAGACAATGCTTTTACATCGAGTGATGTGACAACTTGGCAAGAGCGCTGTCAAAAGGGATTAGAAAAGCAAGAATTTTTAGATAGTGTTTGCGAGTTAAAAATTGATGGTTCAGCGATCGCCTTAACTTATGAGTATGGCGTATTAGTGCGCGGCGCCACTAGAGGCGATGGAGTGTCAGGAGAAGACATCACCCCAAATATTAAAACAATTCGTTCTATTCCCTTACGGCTGAATTTAGAAAATCCTCCCGATCAGCTTGAAGTCAGAGGTGAAGCATTCTTACCGATCGCTGTATTTAATGAAATCAACCAAGAGCGATCGCAACAAGGCGAAGCCCTATTTGCTAATCCGCGCAATGCTGCTGCAGGAACTTTACGCCAACTGGATTCTCGGATTGTCGCCAAGCGTCGTCTTGATTTCTTCGCTTATACGCTTCATCTCCCTTCATCTCCTAGTGATAAAAATAACCCGCAAAGTAACCCGCAAAGTCAATGGGAAGCTCTCGAATTTTTACAAACAATTGGCTTTCGCGTAAATCCTAATAAGCAAATTTGTAAATCAATTCAGGAATTGCAAAACTATTATGAATATTGGTCAACAGAACGGCTGAAACTTTCCTACATGACCGATGGAATGGTGATTAAGCTCAATGGATTCTCTCAACAAGAGCAACTCGGCTTCACTCAAAAAACTCCACGTTGGGCGATCGCTTGGAAATATCCTGCTGAAGAAATGCCCACAGTTATTGAAGCTGTCACTGTTCAAGTTGGTCGTACAGGCACGCTTACACCCGTTGCCGAATTGCGCCCCGTTTTGCTTGCTGGTACAACTGTTTCACGAGCGACTCTCCACAATAGCGATCGCTTAACCGAATTAGATTTACATATTGGCGATACGGCGATCGTCCGAAAAGCTGGTGAAATTATTCCTGAAGTAGTACGAATATTACCTGAATTGCGTCCCTACGCAGCAACTCGTTTTGTGATGCCTACTCATTGCCCTGAATGTGGTCAGCCCGTTCTCAAACCTGAAAATGAAGCCGCTACCCGTTGTATCAATTTGGAATGTCCTGCAATCGTGCGCGGTGCGATCGAACATTGGGTCAGTCGTGATGCGTTAGATATTAATGGAATTGGTGAGAAGCTAGTTAGGCAATTAGTAACCGAAAATCATGTTACTTCTGTTGCTGATTTGTATGATTTAACTAGCGCTAAATTACAGTCTCTTGATCGCTTAGGTCAAAAGTCGGCTGATAAAATTATTGTAGCGATCGCTCAATCCAAATCTAAACCTTGGGCGCGAGTGCTTTACGGGCTGGGGATCAGGCAGGTTGGCAGCGTTAACGCGCAAAGTATCGCTGATAATTTTCCTAATATTGAATTGTTAGCAAATTCTTCTCCCGAAGCGATCGCTTGTATTTATGGCATCGGCGAGGAAATCGCTCAATCTATTTATGAATGGTTTCGCAAAGCCTCTAATCAAAATCTTGTGCAGCGGCTCCAAGCATCAGGTTTACAATTTGTTAGTGAGAAGAAAGAAGGTAATGCGATCGCGATAAATCCTAATATCGCAGGTAAGATCTTCGTAGTAACTGGCACATTGCCAACGCTCAAGCGGGATGAAGCCAAAGATTTGATTAAATCCGTAGGTGGCAAGGTCACTGATTCGGTAAGCAAAAAAACAGATTATCTCGTCGTTGGTGCAGACGCAGGCTCAAAATTAGAGAAAGCGCAATCTTTGGGTGTGCAGACTCTCTCTGAAGAAGATCTGTTAAAATTGATTAACTTGTAAAAATCTTGCACACCGAACTTTTACAGGTTAGTTATCTTTTTTTAGAGCCTAAAATGCTGTACAAATCGAGGATATTTATATGGTTCTGGTAATAAAGAAAAAGTTAACACTTACAGAATTTTTGACAGTGCAAGAAACTGAGCCTGCTCAAGAATTCATTAATGGAGAAATTACTTATAAATCTATGCCACAAGGAGAACATAGTCGGCTGCAATATATTCTTTGCTTGTTGATTAATCAAATACTTGAGATCCAGAAATTAGCGATCGCCTTTCCTGAGTTACGCTGTGTGTTTGGAGGAGCAACTATTGTTCCCGATGTTGCTGTTTTTCGATGGGAACGTATTCCCCGTAATGAAATTGGTAAAGTCGCAAACCGCTTTGAAATTTATCCAGACTGGGCAATTGAGATTCTATCACCTGATCAAAGTGTCGCTAAAGTGATTCAAAAATTATTGCTTTGTATTGAGAATGGTAGTGAATTGGGCTGGTTGATTGATTCCAAAGATGAGAGTATTTTGGTAATTGATCGCGATCGCCGTATTTCTCAATTTCGTAATAATGAGTTATTGCCCGTTCCTAAAGGATTTCTACTAGAACTTACACCTGAGCAAATTTTCAGCCGATTGATTTTGTAAATAGTAATTTGCCCAGCAATTTGTCCAGCAATCAGTTCAGTTCGTTCATTAGGGTCGAGAATATCCAACTCACTCATACGGTGATAGATCTTTACCGTCCAACGTTTGATATTGGTTGGTTCCAGATTAAACGTTCGGCTAGTAGTGCGGATGTTTGAAAGAGTCATAGCTGTCTAGATTGAGAATTAAGATGCGTTTTTGGCAAGATGCATTTTATCAAGCCATTCAATCAAACTATCAAGTTGCTTATCGTGAGAGAGGGTTCCTAATCCCCTAACTGTAACATTGCCCTGACTATATACAAAGCGCGATTGTAAATGACTTGGCAAATGCTGATGTAGTAACTTCCATGCTGGTTCTTCCATTTTAGACTCTAGGACAATATGCTGCTTGCCTTCTGGCTTAATGCGAGAGAAACCGATGCGCTTAGCGAGCAACTTAAGTTCCATTACTTTAACCAGTTGCATGGCAGGTGCAGGGACATTACCATAGCAATCATTCCAATCTTCGATAATTTGCGTAAGTTCTCGGCGTGAATTTACAGACGCAACTGCACGATAGGCACTCATCTTACGATCGCCATCGGGAATATACTCAGCAGGAATAAAGGCGGTAATTGGCAGATCGATCTGCGTGTCATCAACTTCAGGGATCTCTGAGCCGCGTATTTCGGCGATCGCCTCTTGCAACATCTCCATATATAGATCGAAGCCAATCGTATTAATTTGTCCAGACTGTTCTGCACCCAAAAGACTGCCTACGCCTCTGATTTCCATGTCGCGCATTGCTAATTGATATCCTGAACCGAGATGTGTAAATTCTTGAATCGCTTTAAGTCGTTTCCTAGCAACATCAGTTAGTTCACCTTTTTCTTGATAAAACAGCCAAGCATGAGCTTGAATACCTGCCCGACCAACTCGACCTCGCAATTGATAGAGCTGGGCGAGTCCAAATCTTTGAGCATCCTCAATGATGATCGTATTCACGCGGGGAATGTCTAGCCCTGACTCGATGATCGTGGTGCAAATCATCATGTCTGCTTCGCCGCTATTAAAGCTGAGCATGGTGGCTTCAAGTTCAGACTCGGGCATCTGTCCATGGGCGATCGCCATTCTTACCGATGGCAGCATTTCATGAACTCGGGCGGAAACTTCTTCGATATTATCAATTCGTGACACCACATAAAAAATCTGCCCACCGCGATCAAGTTCTTGACGGATCGCCGAACGCACTAGATCAGGATTATAGCGAGAGAGATGTGTCATAATCGAGCGCCGCGATGGTGGTGGAGTCATAATCAGACTCATTTCCCGCACACCAGACATTGCCATATACAAGGTGCGTGGAATTGGAGTTGCTGATAAAGTAAGTACATCAACTTCCGTTTTCATGGTTTTGATTTTCTCTTTTTGAGCAACACCAAAGCGTTGTTCTTCATCAATTACCAGCAGCCCTAAATCTTTAAATTCTACGTCTTTGCCTAAAAGTTGATGAGTACCGACCACGATATCTAGTTCGCCAGTCTTTAACCTTCTAAATATCTCTTTCTTTTCAGAAGTGGTTCTGAAGCGATTAAGCAGGGCAATATTAACAGGATAAGGAGCATAGCGCTCTTGCAAGCTATGGTAATGCTGCTGTGCGAGGATCGTAGTCGGTACTAATAGAGCGGATTGTTTGCCTGTAGTCACTGCTTTAAAAATTGCGCGAATGGCTACTTCAGTTTTCCCAAATCCCACATCGCCACAGACAAGTCGATCCATTGGGCGGGCGCTTTCCATATCTTGTTTGACATCTTGAGTTGCCTTAAGCTGGTCTGGCGTGGCTTGATAAGGAAAAGAGTCTTCCATTTCCATTTGCCAAGGATTATCAAGGGGAAAAGCATAACCAAGCTGTTGCGATCGCTTAGCATAAAGTTCTAATAAATCAAAAGCGATCTTTTTAATTGCTTTCTTGGCTTTGCTAGTCGCACTAACCCACGCTTTGCCTGTCATTTTATGCAGTTCGGGCTTGCCTTCATTCATGCCCCGATAGCGCGATAAAATTGACATCTGATCGACGACAACACGCAATAAACCATCAGCATATTTGAGAACTAAATATTCACGAGTTTCCTCATTTACAGTCAATTTCTCTAATTTCAAAAACTGACCGACGCCATGATTTTTATGAACGACGTAATCTCCTGCTGAGAGCTTGTTGATATCAACTTGTTTGGAAGTTGCGCGTCTTCGTTTGCGAACATAGTTGGGAGTGCCAAGAGCGTGCTGTCCAAAAAACTCGCGATCGCTAACTACGGCAATTCGATAAGTGGGCAATACAAAACCTTGGATTTCGGCAATGCCCGAATATTTCAAAGCAACGGCAATGCGGAGGTTATGAGTTTTGTCGATCGCAGGATAATCACGAACATTAGGGATAAATTGGGCTTGGCAATCATGCTCTTGCAATAGTGCAACTGTTCGCGATGGTTGAGCAGATATGAGAATAATTTTATATTTTTGTTCTCGATAGTCACGAATCGTTTGGGCGATCTTACCGAACTGATGCGGAATCGCTGGTATAGATCGACTAGACATATTCACGCCAAGATTTTCTTCGGCTAGTTCAAATAGATCGAGGCGATCAAATTTTTGGATCTGAGCTAAGCATTCTGCAAAAGAATGATTTAGTCGGCCCTCACCTCCCGCCCCTCTGACGGGAGCGAGTGGCGTAAGTGGGCGGAGCTCTTCGGCTGATTCGTACCAGCGATCGCAATGCGCCTGACATTGATCAACTTCATCAATTACCACTAAACAGCTTTCTGGATCGGGTAGATAGTCTATTAAAGAAGCTGTTGAATTAGGATGAACTGCAAATCCCTGAGCGCTAAATTCATCATCCAGCGAGTTGTCTGGTAACGTCGAACCACCGAGTATGTGACCATAACTAATTGGTGTCAGCAAAGCCGACGGAATACTATCAAGTGGTCTTTGGGTTGCAGGATCGAACTCACGAATACGTTCAATCTCATCGCCAAACCAGTCAATCCGCACAGGGATTTCACTAGAAACAGGAAAAATATCAATAATATCACCACGTCTTCCCCATTGCCCCTCTGTCTCGACTGTTGAGGCGTTTTCATAGCCCATTTCGGTCAATCGTGCGGCTAAATCACGCAGTTTAATTTCTGTCCCTACTTCCAAAGATAAGCAGTAGTTTTTAAATTGTTCAGGGCTTGGTAAATGCCGCTGAAGCGCGCGATCGGTTGCCACGATCGCGACTTTTTTCTTATCTCCCTCTCGCTCATCCCAATTCACTAAATCCGCGAGAACTTGCATTTGTCCCCAAATAACTTCTGATTCAGGCTGATATGACTCGTATGGCAACACATCTGAAGTTGGATAAAAGTGGACAGTCTGCCAGCCCATCATTTCTAACTGCACTGACCAGCGCCCCGCCTCCTCAATTGTTGCCGCAATTACTAACATCAGGCGCTCTTGCTTTTGACTTAAGGTCGAGCTAACGAGGCCTTTTCCGATCCGAGACAAGCCCGAAAGTGTCAATTGATGCGATCGCACTAACTTGCTCTCTAGTTCATCAGTGAGTGGCGATCGAATTAATGAACGAATTACAGAGGAAAATGGCATGGTCTATAGATTGAAATTAGATCTGGCAATATTCTATACGCTAACAAAACTTGAGCAGAATTTGGTGATCGTGATTACTTACAGCAATTTGCTTTCACACCTACCACAAGCAATAATATAAAACCCTTTGCGGGGCTTCGCCCTGCGACCCTTGTTGTGGCGGGTTTGATCAATCACTGCTGTAATTTAAAGAAAATCTACTAAAGTTATATATTGAGCAGACTAAATCTAAAAAATGGATAAAGTTAATTATCTAGATTATTTACCAATTGTGGAAACTTTTCATTCTGTGCAGGGAGAAGGCGCATGGATGGGTGTAAACGCTTTTTTTATCCGCTTAGCGGGTTGCGATGTTGGTTGTCCTTGGTGCGACACTAAAATTTCTTGGAATCTGAAAGGACATCCAAAAATAGCGATCGCTGATCTCGCTCATCAAGCTATAAATGCTGCACCTGCGATCGTGGTGATTACAGGGGGGGAGCCATTGATGCATGATTTGACAGATTTGACCCGACAACTGAAAGATCAGGGATTGCGAGTACATTTAGAGACATCTGGTTCGCATCCGTTTAGTGGTAGTTTTGATTGGGTAACCTTTTCACCAAAGCAATTTAAAGCTCCTCATCCGAGTATTTATGAGCAAGTAAGTGAACTTAAAGTTGTTGTCCATGATCAGTCTGATTTGATTTGGGCTGAGCAGAACGCAGCGAAAGTTGCGCCTGAGGTGTTGAAATATGTGCAGGCTGAGTGGGAGACTGCTCGCAGTAAGGATTTAGTAATGCAATATGTATTAAGCCATCCAGATTGGCGTGTGAGTATGCAAACTCATAAACTATTGGGAGTTAGGTAAGCGAGATTACAGAAGTGGAAAATTATCAAGATTCAAAAAAAGCGGTTATTTTGTTGTCAGGCGGATTGGATTCAGCAACAGTGGCAGCTCAAGCGATCGCGGATGGATATGAGGCGATCGCTTTATCATTTCGTTATGGTCAGCGTCACGAACGGGAGCTACTAGCAGCGAGACAGGTAGCAGAGGCATTAAATATTCGCGATCACTTTATCGTTGATGTTAATTTGGCACAATGGGGAGGTTCAGCATTAACTGATGCCAGTATTGCTATGCCAATAGGTGGCGTACAAGTTGGCGAGATTCCGATCACTTATGTACCAGGGCGGAATACGGTTTTTATCGCGATCGCTCTATCTCTAGCCGAAGCAAAGGGTGCTGAGGCAATATATTTAGGAATTAATGCAGTTGACTATTCTGGCTATCCCGATTGTCGTCCAGACTATTTAGAAGCATTTCAGAAGTTAGCCGCGCTCTCTTCTAAAGTTGGTGTAGAAGGAAATGCACCGAAATTAGTTGCGCCTTTAGTAATGGATTCAAAAATTGATATTGTTCGCCGCGCAAGGCGTTTGGGTGTACCAATAGATTTAACATGGTCATGCTATCAAGGCGGCGAAGTCCCTTGCGGTGTATGTGATTCCTGTCGGATTCGTGATCAGGCTTTGAGGGAAGCCTAATATTTAGGTAGCTCCAAAGTTATGATTCAGCAAATTATATATTCGCTTTGATGGCAGATGCTTGCTCAAGCAATGATTCAGCGAAAGCGATCGCCTGAGATACTGTACTACTGGCTCCTTCTTTAAGATTACTTTTGCCCTTTTCTTTTTTACTTTTTCCTTCTTCTAGAGTCATTCCTGAAGTGATTTGAGCAAGCTCTTGTTTGCGTTCTTCTAATTCTAATAAGCGGATTTGAACTTGGGTGCGATCTTCAACCACTTGTTTGCTGACATGGAAATGGCGATCAGCGATCGCCGCTATTAAGGGCTGATGAGTAACACAGACAACTTGAGAACTACGGCTTAGTTGCCAAAGTTGGGTAGCGATCGCTTGGGCAACTCGACCTGATACGCCTGCATCAATTTCATCAAACACCATTGTGCCGACTTTGGCATGATTCGATTCTAAAGTTGATTCTAAAGTTGATTCTAAAGAGGCAGGTTGAACGAGTTCTTGGTTTTTTTGCTTGATAAAACAGGTCTTTAAAGCCAATAAGAATCGACTCATTTCACCGCCTGACGCAGTTTCGGCAAGGGGCTGTAAAGGTTCGCCAAGGTTCGGGCTAAACTCAAAGACAATGCGATCGCTTCCTAATATGGTCGGCTCAATCTGATAAATGCCAACTTGAAAACGAACTTTTTCCATTGCTAACATCTTGAGAGCATTAATTTGTACTTGCTCAAGAGCGATCGCGGCTTGACGGCGTAACTCAGTCAGTTTTTTACAAGCCTTAAGTAAAGCCTGTAAATCAGTTTCTGCTTTGCGTTCCAAGTCTTCGATAGAAATACTTTGATCCGTTAGTTCCGCAAGTTCACTGTGTAACTTTTCGGTATAGGCGATCGCTTCAGGAAGATTGCCATATTTGCGACAGATTTGTTTTATTTGATTAATCCGTTGTTCGAGCACTTCCAATTGCTCTGGATCAGAGTCAAGACGATTTACATAGGTATTGATTTGTCGTCCCGCTTCTTCAACTTGAGCGAGTGCGCTCGAAACTAATTCAAGAATTTCTCCAGCTTCACGATCAAGGGTGATCATTTCTGTGAGAATCGCTTCCGCTTGTCCTAAAAGATCAGCACAGGCATCGCCACTATCATTTTGATAGAGAGCCTCATAAACTGTATAGCCTTGCTTCTGCAATTCCACACTATGCGCTAACCGATTGCGATCGCTTTCCAGATTGTCTAACTCATCAGGATCACCCAAATTTGCCGCTTCTAATTCTTTTAGCTGATAACGCAACATATCTATGTGCTGTAACCGATTGCGCTCGTTTTGTTGCCGCTCCAATAGAGCTTTACGCGATCGCTCCTTTATCTCAAATAATTTTGATACCTTTTGACGTTGTAATAACAAAGCTTGATTAAAAGCTTGATCGCCAAAATTATCTAGCCATTCTCTCTGTTGAGCAGCTTGACTAAGTAAAATTGTCTGTCCTTGGGCGGTAATCTCGACTAAGCGATCGCGCAATTCTTGGATCTGCTGCTTATTTACCACCACTCCATTAATGCGGGTGCGATTGCTCTTTGCCGTGATTTCGCGACTACAGATTAGAGTCTCTGCGTCTAGCGCATCGATTTCTTGAATTTCTAGCCAATGTGCGATCGCCTCATTAGTTGAAAATATTGCCTCGATATTGGCGCGATCCGCACCTGTTCGCAACATCCGTGCCGACACTTTGCCACCAAGCGCTGCATCTAAAGCATCGAGGACAATTGATTTACCTGCTCCTGTTTCTCCTGTGAGGATATTCAGTCCAGCATATAGCTCAAGCTCTAGGCGATCAATCAGCGCAAAATTTTCAATTTTGAGACTCAGGAGCATAGGTTTTCTTGTAACCAAAAAACATACAAG
The DNA here is from genome assembly GCA_038230875.1 of Pseudanabaenales cyanobacterium. Lineage (GTDB taxonomy): Bacteria > Cyanobacteriota > Cyanobacteriia > Pseudanabaenales > Pseudanabaenaceae > Pseudanabaena. The sequence goes on along the minus strand of JBBRMK010000081.1, from coordinate 4,399 downwards.
GGACGCATAGTAAACTCTCTATACATTAAAGCAAATCAGGATTTTCTCCCAATTCCTTTAATCTAGCAGCTAGTCGCTCCGACCTTTCTTCACCTGTAAGATAACGCTGACCCTGTTCATCAAACCAGCCTAAAACTTCACGCCTAAAGCGATCGCTTGGCAATACGGCGCGTCCAAGCCCTAAACCGATCTCTGGCATCCACAATGGTTCGCCAATCTGTAGTTGATATTCGTTATCAACTAACTTGTATATTTCAAAAGGCAAATGTCCATCGCGTCGCCAGAATTGAGGATTGTAAATCACATAATATTGGACACCTAAGTTGCGATAAATCTCTAATTTCTTTTCATACTCATCGCCATAGCTATGGGATACAACTTCGAGAGTTAAAATCGGTGCGGTATATTCTTCTTCCCACATCACATAGCTACTGCGTGACTTACCATTTTTACGGCGCTCCACCCCTAAGCTCAAAAATCCATCGGGAATTATCGGAACTCTCGGACTTACGCCAGTGGTGTGATAGATACCCATATCCACACCAAAGTACCAATCGTCACGACTTTTCCAAATATATTCCAGTAAGAATAGTAGTAAATTCGGTACAAAGTTCTGGTCTTCGTTATCCACAGGTATATCGTCAGAATCAGGTAATTCGTCGCTGGTGGGTAGATATTGGCGATCTATTTGTAGCATTGGTAACCCTAAGTGTGTCCTAGCTATCTGGTTGGTATTATAGGCGATTCTTTGCAGGATGCATTCTGCCGCAAAGCAAGTAAAATGAGAGCATCACGAAAAATGTAAGTTTTTATGGCATACATTGACTTCACCTTTAGCAAAGTCAAAGAAGCTTTTCAGTTAACCGTTGATGAAAAAACTAACCTTTTTGCTAACACATCTAAAGTTCACCCTTCCCAAATCTTAACTACGCTACTGCAAGAAAATCTATCTTTTGCGATCGCAGTTGGTACAGAGAAAGCAAGATCGGAATTTATTATTGCTCAGGTTTTGAGCGAAGTTCGCCGTCAGCTTAATTATCGAATTTCTCTATTCTCTGGATCTGAGTTTACGGTTGATCGTGATCGCGGGTTGACAGGATTTTGCGATTTTTTGTTGAGTAGCTCTGAAGAACAGTTAGAAATCACAGCCCCTGTAGTGATTATTATTGAGGCAAAACGAGAAGATATTTTTGGTGGTGTGGGTCAATGTATTGCGGCGATGGTTGCGGCGCAAATCTTTAATGAACAGCATCATAATCAAATCCCATTTATTTATGGAGTCGTTACCAGTGGCACGAACTGGCGATTTATCAAGCTAGAACGAAATCTAGTCCAGATCGATGCGATCGAATATTACGTTAGCGAAGTCGATAAGATTTTAGGAATATTATTAGAACCATTGCGATCGGCGGCTAATCTTGTCACAGTTTAAATTTGTTAACTTTGCAGCATCAGAATAATTTCAATTTCTATGCACGCAAGAAATAATTTGGTGGTTCTATGTTCATACTCTGTCTGCATCATATTTAATTTTCATAGATTCACCTTACGATTTTGATGTTGTAACTAATCCTGTTTGTTTTTGGTAGAGAAATTCGGCAAATTCTTTGACTTGAAGGATTTTGTCTTCTGATAATGAGTTGATTAGTGTAAAAAGTTGGATTTTGGTCGTTTGCTCTGCTGTGTGTTCTTTGGAAACTAGATCGAGTTGATAGGGATAAACTACTTCTACAACTAGAGTGTCGCGAAAGGCTTCGGGATCATCTTGAGAAGTTTCTATGACATCTCCTTCGGTATTAAATTTTAACCATCCATCAAATAGCTCCACTAAGTAAGCTTCTCCATCTTTGAATATTTCTATGATCGCGCCGTCTGTTCCTCTGGGCGCAGTTTCACCTCGACTAAGTTGGATGTCTTGATTTAAGGTGACTGAATCAAACATTTGAAATTTAGTCATTGCTTTTACCTCTTGCGTTGTGGTAATGCTGTTACAAATCTAGCAATATTTTCATCATTAAGCACGATCCAAGCTGTAAGAATTTCCCGCGATCGCTTGAGTTGTCCAGCAATTAGAATTACGGCTGTATATCTTTTACCATAAGCATCTTGACGCTGAAATACTAGATCTTGGGGTGTAATTTGTTGCAAGATTGCATCACGGATCGCTTCGGGGCGATCGTATCCCATTACGTTTTGCCAAAATCGACTTTTATCGCCGCCTTTGCCTTGTTCGCCGCTATAGCTAAGTAGGGATTGTGCTTTGGCTAGTGGGAAGTCGAGATGTCCAATCATGACTGGTTAAAAGGGGATAATCAAAGAGTCTGAATCGCTGATTAAATGGATTATTTGATTTCACGGGTTTTAAATTAATGCGATCGCTAAAGCCTATCAATCAGCGATCTCCCAAAAATAAAATTGGTCTAATATCATTGATTTACCGCTACGATGGAGAGATTGGGTGAAAACATAAATTTTTGAGCTTCTAAAATTGAAACAAAATGTCTAAAGTTAGTTGGGGTGATGTACGAGAGCAAGTTTCTAATATTTTAAATGTAGCGGGCTATTCCACTACATGGATTGAATCTGTTTTTGAAAAGAGTGAAGAAATTGACTTTGAATGGAATCAGTATGAGAGTGCATTAGAAAAAATTGGGATTTTTACTGGAATTGTATCGTTAATAATATTTTACCTACACTTTAAGCCCAATTTTGTTAGAGGTTTAGTAGATGGCTGTAGAAGTTCTATAAATATTGATATTTGCCTTTTGAATAATTTCTTCAATATTGATATTGAGCAAATTAGACTTTTTTATCAAGAAAAAATGGATATCTGTATTGATGATACAAATATTGATGAGGATATAGAAGAAATAAATTATAATAATTTAAATTTTATTTTATCAAGTATTTTTAAAAATCCAGTTGATCTATTTAAATCACTACTGGAAGAATATTCTGAGGATGTTGATATTGATGAATTGATTTCCAATAATATTGAGGCTTGGAATTTATTGACGTGTGCAATAAATTTACAATACTTCGATCAAGAGAAAATTTTGCATTTAACAGATTTATATACTGATCAACAGAATTTTGATCTATTTACAAAAAATACAGATTATCCATTTTCAGAAAAGACGTTTGAGCTTTTACGAGAAATTGAATCAAACAAAAGTAATCATAATGAATTTTTTGAAAGTAGATTAAATGAAATTCAAACATATATTGAGAAGCCTTTACAGAATATTTTTAGCGAAGTATCTAATCAAATATCTGAATATATATCACCAATAATTAATGTCAAAGGTCAGGTATATTTTTATCAAGGCAACGAAAATTATTCAGGTTGCATATATGGTTGGGATTGCGAATCAATTCATGGCACTCGTCTATTTATAATGATTTCAAGTGATCAATTACATTACGGATTCTTTGCTCCATTCAAGTCAAAAAACCGACAAAAATTTATAGATAATTGTAAAAGAAATGCTCAAGCTATTAAATCAGATTCAACTTTGTTAAAAGCAATAAATCTATGTTTTTTTCACGGAAAAAATCTAAGTTCAAAGAAAAACACGAGGTTTACTATAGAGGATTGGTTTAAGACTTCCTTTAAGAGAAACATTGAATATAAGCATATTCAATGCTCAGAACACTTGGTTAAAGATAGTGTCCTAAATTCTTCTTTTGAGGAGATTGTACGTACAACCTCAAGTTTTTTTGAAAGTATTACAAGCTTACTAATATTAGCTTTTATGGACGATCCTATTCCTCTAATCAAACAACATTGCAAACCATATAATCAGACTTCCTTATCGATAGACCGTATAAGTAGTTTAAAAAAACAAAAAACTCAAGTTGCTGTGCGGCAAAGCTTTGATATCTCTGTGCAAATAAATTACACAGTTAATCAGTTTTTAGAAGATACTTCTATCACTCAAGAAGAGTTGAATAGATATGAAAGAATACTTAGAAGAAAAAAGCAAATTATTTTTGCGGGTTCTCCTGGTACGGGTAAAACCTTTATTGCTCAGAAATTTGCTAAATATTTAACCTCTGAAAGTGGTGGATTTGTTGATCTAGTTCAATTTCATCCAGCTTATACTTATGAAGACTTTATCCGAGGACTTAAACCAGAAATCAAAGACGGGCATTTAAACTATAACTACGAAGAAGGAAGATTTATCAAGTTTTGCGAGAAAGCTCAAACGGAATATGAAGATCAAGAATGTGTCTTTATTATTGATGAAATCAACCGCGCTAATATATCGCAAGTATTTGGCGAGTTAATGTATTTACTCGAATACCGTGATAAGGAAATTACTTTATCTTCTGGCAAACCATTTAGCATTCCTGAAAATGTTTTGATTATTGGCACGATGAATACCAGCGATCGCTC
>JBBRMK010000080.1:0-22013 GCA_038230875.1 Pseudanabaenales cyanobacterium | reverse complement strand
TTTGCGTTGGGTTTTCCAATGTTTTTTGGCGGTTCATTTAGTTACTTTTCAGGGCGTTACTCAAATTGTCAATTTGTCTCCGCCTCGTCTGCATATCTAAATTTCTTTTCTCCTGCTTGTCAACGCTACTATCTTCTCCCTGTACCTGTTTCTTAATTCTCTTTGGGCTTCCATTACGAGCGGAATGTGGGTTTAATACAAGTGTGACCTAGCCTTGTAGATATGGTAGTAATTAATATCCCAAATAATTCTTGTACTCAATGTAATCCTAACCTTACACATAACCAGCGCTCAAAAGATTTAGGGCTTTCTCCGCTACATTTACCAGCAAGCACCCCCTCAATACCAATATGCTCATCTAAATCAACCCATTCGATCGCATAGCCATCTCCTAAAATCTGCCAGTTTTGCAATTCTTGGGGAGATGCGTGCAGTAAACGGGGATACCAAGATAAAGGAACGCTCAAACTGCGCCCGTCTATCATTTCTACAACTAATTTCTCTTCTGTCACATTCACTCGCGATACAAGCGGTTCTGTGTCAAGTATCAAAGTAGTCATGCCAAGCCTCCAATAACGTCTGATTATTTTCCTCTACGAGCTAAGAAATATCGTTAAGTTCGTGGTCTTTAAATCCTCTATTTTTGGCTAATGAGATAGGACTAAGCCAAAACTTTGCTAACTGGCGATCTCGTTTAACATGAATGTGCGGTGGTTCACCTCTGTCAGAACTAAAAAATATAAAACTATAGGGACCGACTTGAAGAGCTGTAGGCATTGGGAAAGAGAGCTAGATATTCAGAGATTAACATAAAGCACTATATTTAGAATGAATTTTCAAAAAAAGAAGATGGCGATCGCCATCTTCTTTTTTTGCTCTATTGGAACAAGGGGCTTAAGCCCCTTGCTTGATTTATGAACTACACAGAAGCCAAGAAAGTCTTCTTGTATTCAGAGATCGCTTCTTTCAAGATAGTTTCAGCATCAGGCGAAAGTTTCTTCTCATCCTTAATGATTTCGCCATATTTAGGCTTGCTGGTTGCCAAGTAGTTACGTAGCCCCTTATTAAAAGAACCAACTTGTTCAACAGCAAGATCATCAAGATAGCCATTAATAGCAGTGTAGATAATCGCAACTTGATCCCATACAGGCAAAGGCGAATACTGAGGCTGCTTGAGGATTTCGCGAAGGCGTTGACCGCGTGCTAGTTGCGCTTGAGTGGTTTTATCCAAGTCAGAAGCAAACTGAGCAAATGCTACAAGGTCATCGTACTGAGCCAATTCCAGCTTGATCTTACCTGCAACTTGTTTCATTGCCTTGATTTGCGCTGCGGAGCCAACACGGGATACCGAAATACCAGGGTTGATCGCAGGACGAATACCAGCGTTGAAAAGGTCGGAAGACAAGAAGATTTGACCATCGGTAATCGAAATTACGTTGGTAGGAATGTAAGCCGATACGTCACCCGCTTGAGTTTCGATGATTGGCAATGCTGTCATCGAGCCGCCGCCGAGTTCATCACTCAACTTCGCTGCACGTTCTAGCAAACGCGAGTGTAAGTAGAATACGTCTCCAGGATATGCTTCACGACCTGGTGGACGACGGAGCAATAGCGCCATTTGGCGATAAGCTTGAGCTTGCTTTGACAAATCATCATAAACAATCAAAGTGCCTTGACCTTTGTACATGAAGTACTCAGCCAATGCGGCGCCAGTGTAAGGAGCGAGGTATTGTAAGGTAGCAGGATCGTTGGCGCTTGCCATGACGACGATCGTGTATTCCATTGCGCCGCTTTCACGAAGTTTGTTAACCACGTTTGCAACAGTGGAAGCTTTCTGCCCGATTGCTACATATACACAAACGCAATCTAAACCTTTTTGGTTAATGATTGTGTCGATCGCAACCGATGTCTTACCAGTTTGGCGATCACCAATGATCAATTCGCGCTGACCACGACCAATAGGAATCATCGCGTCGATCGCGGTAATCCCAGTCTGAAGAGGTTCAAATACAGATTTACGCGCAATAATGCCAGGTGCGGGAGATTCGATTAAGCGAGATTCAGCTGCTTTGATTTCGCCTTTGCCATCAATGGGTTGACCCAAACCATCAACAACGCGACCAATAAATGCTTCGCCTACAGGAACTTGAGCAATGCGACCAGTTGCTTTAACCGAGCTACCTTCAGCGATTTTACGACCTTCACCCATCAACACAACACCAACGTTGTCTTCTTCAAGGTTCAGCGCAATGCCGACAGTACCATCTTCAAATTCCAGCAACTCGCCAGCCATGCACTGTTCCAAGCCATAGACACGAGCGATACCATCACCGACTTGCAGGACAGTACCAACGTTAGAAACTTGCAGCTCTTGGTTATAATTAGCAATTTGCTGCTTGATAATATTGCTTATTTCGTCAGGTCTGATGCTAACCATAGTTGTGTTTTACCAGTTATCAGCGATCGATTTTTTGAGAATTATTTGAGAATTAATATTTGAGAATTGCTTAACGAACTTAAATAATTAGTATTAAATAATTAGTAATTAAGATAAGTTAAACATTGGCAGTTAGACTGCTCTTTAAACGGCGTAGTTGTCCGCGAATGCTAGCATCTACTACTTGAGAGCCAACTTTGATAATCACGCCACCAATCAAATCGGGATTGATTGTTACTTCAAGTTCGACACTTTTAGATTTGGTCATAGCTTTGACCCGATCACATATCGTATCTTCTTGCGCTCTACTCAATTTCAAAGCAGATGTGATTTCGGCAAGAGCAACTTTATCGATTACGCGCAACAGTGTTTGAAACTGCTTCACGATCTCGGTTAGGAAGGCAATGCGTTTGCGATCAACTAACAAGAGTAAAAAGCTTTTGGTAATCGTACTTATTTGCGAACCAAAAACTTGTTCGATAACGCCTTTTTTGACGTTTTCTCCAATCAAAGGACTAGCAAATAGTTGATTTAATTCAACTGAATCAGCTAAAGTCTCTCCGATTAATCGCACATCTTTAGCGATCGCATCTAAATTATTTTGCTCTTGAGCCAAAGACATCAAAGCCTCGGCATAGGGCGCAACGACGGCTTGACTAACAGAACTAGATTTCATGTTTTCTCCTAGTCAGAACTCAAAAGGGCAATGCTACGGTCGATCAACTCGATTTGAGTAGATTCACTCAAACCGCGATCAAAATAAGATTGAACGCTTGCAAGAGCTTTGTCGGCAACTTGCTGACGCAATTGCACGATTACGCGATCTTGCTCGGTAGCAATCTCTTGCTCGGCAGACTCTCTTAAACGAGCAATATCTGCATCAACCGTTGCTAAAATTGAATCAGCCGCTTGTTTTGCATCAGTTTCCGCTTGTTTACGCAAGTTATCCGACTCGGTTTTTGCCTGAGCTAGTTTTCCTTGCTGTTCCGATAGCTTTACTGAGGCGTCTTTTTGGCGCTTCTCTGCATCAGCGATCGCCGATTGGATTGACTCCAAGCGAGCTGATAAGATTTTGCCTAAAAAGCCGCGACCTGCATAGATCAAAAGACCTATAACGATTACCAAGTTGATTACGTTAGTTTCGAGGATATCGGAATTAATTCCGAACCCTGAATGCTCTACCGCTTCACTTGCAAGTAAGACGAAATTTTTAATCATAAACGTTATTTCTATCACGCAATATCAGCCAAAAACTGTCTGGGATTATGAAAACTAGGACTTCGCTAAGTTACTTATCTAAATTAATTATCTAAATTACTTAACTAAGTTACCTAATAGCTTCTCTAGAACTTGGCGACTGAGTGACTCTACTTCCGCATCAAGAGAGGCGGTTGCATCTTGCTTTTGCTTATCAATTTCAGATTTAGCAGCAGCAACCTTTGCTTGCGCTTCAATCATTGCGGCGCTAATACGTTCATTGCGAATCTTATTGGCTTCAGCTTGAGCAGTAGTCAAAATGCTCTGAGTTGCCTTACGAGCAGCAGATAGCTCCTGTTCATATTGCTTCACAACCATTTCTGACTTCTCTAGCCGCTCCTTAGCTCCGACAATCTGCTCTCTAACATAATCATCGCGATCATCGATCGCTTTGGTTAATGGCTTGAAGAAGATAACGTTGAGAAGTGCTACGAAAACAATAAACTGCACCGCCATAATTGGAAGTGTGGCATTGATATCAAACAAGCCGCCTTTATGTTCAGCCGCTTCCGCAGCAATGAGAACAGTTGAAAAAAGATTCCAAATTGTCATAGTTTATGTTGCTGAAACAGCACTTTTCTAGTGCGATTACTGGCGATTTGTTTAGAGTAAGAACAAGGGGCTTAAGCCCCTTGCCTTTGTCTCACAGAATCAGAAATGCTTAGGCGAAAGGGTTAGCGAATAGCAATACGAGTGCAACAACCAAGCCGTAAATTGTCAGCGCTTCCATGAAAGCCAAGCTCAACAATAGTGTGCCACGGATTTTACCTTCAGCTTCAGGCTGACGGGCAATCCCTTCAACAGCACGGCTAGCTGCTGTACCTTGACCAATACCAGGTCCAATTGCCCCAAGACCAACGGCGATACTAGCGGCGATTACGGATGCTGAGGCTACTAATGGATCAATCACGTTCTTTTTCCTTTGTTACTTTTATTAATTGGTTTGCATGTATGAGGAAGTAAACTTCCATAAATCAACTGAGCTTAATGCTCATGCCCTTCATCACCATGTCCTTCCATCGCTTCGCCGATGTATGACGCTGCCAGAGTTGCGAAAATCAATGCTTGAATCGCGCTGGTAAATAGTCCCAGAATCATCAATGGCAGAGGCACAAACAAAGGCACGAGGAGAACCATGACCCCCACAACTAGCTCATCAGCAAGGATGTTTCCGAAAAGACGGAAGCTTAGCGAAAGGGGCTTTGTGAAATCTTCAAGAACCCATAATGGAAGGAGAAACGGAGAAGCTTGGATATATCTAGTAAAGTATTCCAAACCACGTTTGCTCAATCCAGCATAAAAATAGGCTAGGGAGACTAATAATGCTAGGGCGATCGTGGTATTGATATCGCCTGTCGGGGCAGCAAGCTCACCCTCAGGCAATTCGATCAATTTCCAAGGAACTAGCGCTCCTAACCAGTTCGATACAAAGATAAACAAGAATAGACTACCAACAAATGGCACCCATTCTCGATAATGCTTTTCGCCAATCTGGTCTTTAGCGATGCCCTGAACATATTCCAGAGCATATTCCATGAAATTTTGAAAACCGGCGGGAACGCGTTGGTCAGCTTTGGCGGTGCTAGAGCCAATGAGTGCAGCTACGAGGACTGCGCCCATAACAACCCAGCTAACGATTAATACTTGACCATGAACCGTTAGGTTACCTAACTGCCAATAAAAGTGTTTGCCTACTTCTAGAGCAGCAAAACTAGTTTTAGAGCCGCTTAAATAGCTAAAAATTACTGGATCGATCATGTTCGATATGTTACAACCTGTAGGAGGTCAAATCAGTGAGAATGAGACCCGTTGCTCAAATCTTGAGCAAGAATCGCTAAAACAGCTACTTTATAGGTCATAAAGCCGAGGAACGCAGGCAGGATATGCAGTTGATCAGATTTGGCGGCGATCGCTATCAGAAGTACAAATAACCCAAGCCGTGAAAAGCCGAGACGGTTGGACTCACCGCCCAATCGATCAACTCCCTTGGTGAGCATCCTGAAATAAATCGTGCCAACTAAAGCACCAATAGCGTAACTAAGCGCGATGTTCCACCCGTACACAAACCATACAACTGGACTAATAACGAATCCAGAGGCAATGGTTAGGAATAACAGCTTATACTTCAGGCGATCGTACTCTTCCATGCCATCAGAAACTAATGTGGATGAGTTTTCTACAACCGTCTGTGTAGCTGTGCTGTTTTTTGCGGGGATAATCTTCACTGTTGATTTTTAGCGAGAATTGCTGATTATTTGAGTGAAGAACTAGGACTGTAGATAGTACCTAAAATGGGTGTCAAAAGACTTGGATGTAGCTGCCTACAACGTTGTAAAGCATATCACGCAAGGTGTCACATTTTTTTTACTAGTTTCTGCTAGAAAGTATAAAGAGACGTTTTGCGGGTTCTTGTACTTCTTGGAGGAAACTTTTAATAGGTATTTCGTCTATGTTGGGATGTTACGATAACAAAAAGTTTTAGATGAATGCTTAAAAGTTTTAAGAAAAATTTAAGTATTCATTCAAAATTCATTCTTTCTTGTGAGCATCCCGTATTTGCAACTTATGTCCACATCATTCGCTAAGCCTCGCCTGTTTAAGTTTGCGTTCCAATCCGCAGTTTTGTCTCTTGCATCTGCTGCCTTGTTGCCTTTAGGGGTGATCGCACAACCTAAGACGCCTCAACAGTCACAACCATTTGCCACCCCTCAAGTAGTACAGCCTCTGGAATCTACTAAGCCAAATTCTCTTGAGAATAGTGTGTTTAGTATTTCGGGTGGTCAGCGATTGATGTCGGAGTCGATGACGGCAATTAGTCAGCAAAATTATGACCAAGCTGTAACTAAGTTGCAAGATGCACGTCAAGTTTTTAACCAGTTATCAAATTTCTATCAAGAGTTAACTACTAGCTTTTCGGGAATTGACAATCGTATTTCTGATAGTCATCGTCGCAAAGCTTTGCAATCAGCTCAGTTGCGTGATGAGGCGACTTATCAGCTTGCAGTAGTCTATCGTGCCAAAAATCAGCCTGAACTTGCCGTACCTTTGTTGATTCAGTTGATTCGCAGCCAAGCGCCAACTCGCGATCTGGGAAATCAAGCTTATCAGCAGTTGTTTGAGCTAGGTTTTGTCGATGCTCAGTTTATACGCCCTAACGCGGCTGCTCCTAAGTAAACAAGACTACAGCGCTTTGCGCTGTTATAAAATCCATACAGATTTGTAAAAGTGCCGCGAAGCGGCACTTTTACAAATATCTCTGCACCCTTTAAAACCTTAATAAACTGTACTGCTCGCAGTATTTTTACTGAAAAAAGCGTAGGCGCAAAGCGCCTACGCTTTTAGAGGGTTTTTGCCCACCAAGCTAAACCGTAGCGCTGGTTTGATGTGTTTGTTCGAGAAGATTTAAATATGACTCTTAGTTTGTATCTATCTGTGGTTGGAATTTTGATAAATATGTGCTGCAAATTGTCTACCTGACTCACAGATGACCATACACTTTGAGAGATGTCGGTATCTGGCGATCGCATCAAGTATAGTTCAATATCATTAAAACCTTCATCAGTAAAGCTTTCACCGATCTCAAATAGTCCATTACCATTTTTGTCGTTGAGTTTAACTTGACGATCCCAAGTTAGGGTGGCGGAGATAAAGCTATCAACTTCTAGGGGATTTGCAAAAATATAGTCTTGATATTTAGAAACTTCGACAATATTTGTATCCCAGCCGATCGCTTTTATATTTCCTGAAGATTGCTGTCCTGCTTGATATTGCTGAAAAGCCCGATAGGCATTGAGTTGTCCTGAGCCAAGATTGCGACTAAGGGGAATTTCTCGATTTGCATAGGCTTCGGTGTCAACCCATGTTTTACCAAAGGCATCCAGAATAGTTTTGGACATACCGAGAATTTTGCCATCTCCTCGATCTTGAATTTTGTCGGCGGAGTTGATCAGTACAGCTTTAATTAATTCGTGGCGGCGAGCATCTATGTTCCAGTTGCCACTTTCGATCTGACGATTGGCATATTCGTGTAACAGGGCGATCGTGCCAACAACGTGTGGAGCCGCAAAGCTAGAACCGTTGGCATTTTTAAATTTACTTTGCAAAGTAGGAAGCTTGAGATTATTTCCAGGCGCAAGGAGTCCAAGCGATCGCCTACCATCAACTGGGCTTTCTACACCGCTTGTCCATTTACCATCTTTATTTAAGTCGCTAAAAACTTCACCGAGATCGTATTTGCCGTTGTTGTTGCGATCAATAAATGGCTCATTAATTAGGTTGCCGCGATCAAGTTGACGATAGATGCCATCGACTTCGCGCGTAAATCCAACTGTAAAACCGTTATAAAGATCGGTGGGAATTGAGATGCCGCCTTTGCCTTGATTACCTGCAATAATCGGCAAAGTGTTGTGGGTGGTGGCGATCCAATCGACACATAGCGTTAGTAATGCATCGCCATCAAGTTTGGCATTGGGGCGAGGGTCTTCATTTAGGAGTTCACCAAAGCTGAAATTGATGGCACGAACCGTGCTGTTATATTGTCGGGCGACATGTTGTGCGGCAACACAGGCTTCTGGTTGCCCATCTTGACGGCGCTGAGAATATGCCGAAGAAAGTAGTTTGGCATTTGGGGCTATACCGCGCCGAATTTTGTCTTGACTAATAATGACTGCGGCAACTTGGGCAGAGTGATCGTCTAAATTTTTATTGGGAATTGCTTTTCCATCACGAAAAAAAACTTCGTAGGGTTGGACGATCGCGCGATCTATTTGTAAGAGTTTGTTAGAAATTTTGTCTACAGCAAATCGACTAGGACGGCTAAGCTCAACCTGCCCGATAAATATGCCTTTACCTGTGAGGTTATAGGGTGGTTTTTGTAAAATTCGTGCGTCTATGCCTTGGCGATCGGCTGATTTGTCTAGCGCCCAACTAGCGGGGCTAGTAGACATACTGGTAGCCATACCAAGCAAAATCCAACCTATAGACCAACTTAACCTACGCATTTTTATTTCCGTTTTTTGGCTACAGAGATGAGAATTTTATATTTACTAGGATAATCAATTATGAATAATCTTTACTTTGTGTCTGCTCAATGGCTTCATGCACATCTTGATAATCTACAGGTCATAATTGTGGACTGTCGGTTTTCGCTGATGGATCAACATGTCGGACGTAAACAATATCAGGAGAGTCATATTAAGGGAGCTTATCATCTAGATCTTAATCTTGATTTGTCTAGTCCAGTCCAAAAACATGGTGGACGACATCCCTTGCCAGATATTGACCAACTTGCCACTAAACTTTCGCAAATGGGGATAACTTTAGGAGAATCGATGGTCATAGTTTATGATGATTCGCGCTTGGCGTTTGCCTCAAGACTATGGTGGTTATTGCAATATATGGGGCATGAAAAAGTTGCGGTGCTAGATGGCGGTTTTAAAGGATGGCAAGCTCAAAACTATTCTATTAATTCAGAAATTCCTAAACAGCGAATTGGGAAGTTTATTCCCCAATTACAAACAGAATGGGTGGTAGATATCGAAGTTGTAAAAGTACGAAAGGACTCGCCAGAAGTGACTTTAGTGGATTCGCGAGAAGGCGATCGCTATCGTGGTGAACGTGAACCAATCGATCCGATCGCAGGACATATCGAAGGTGCAGTAAATTATCCTTGGATCGAAGTAACAAACGAGCAAGGTTTTATAATTGAGGAGCAATGCGATCGCTGGCAAGAAGTGAAAACAGCCGAAGAAGTAATCGTTTATTGTGGTTCAGGTGTAACTGCTTGCGTGAATTTATTAGCAATGAAATTAGCAGGAATTGAGACAGGAAAGCTTTATGTTGGTGGTTGGAGCGATTGGTGTTCGTATTTAGGATAAATAGTTTGGGCTTTGATCAATAGTTTTTGTTACGATTTGGTCATAGGGTGATGCCTTCGAGGCAGATATTTCGCAAAAGCATATTATTGTGATGCAAGAAGCGGGATTCTTCCATAGGCGAGACGCTTTCTTGGGAATATCTTCTAGATATTTCCGCACAATTTGGCGATAATGTTCTATTCTATCCATTGTTTGATTTTGATTACTTTCTCTCCTTAGCACCCTGGTAGGCGAGATCGTGTTCGGCGAAACTGATAACTTGAACTCGCTTAGGTGATGGGGATTCATAAACTCGATAAACTAAGCGATAGCTAATGCCGTTGTAGTCAATTTCAATCGCACGGAAGTTAGCTAACTCTCCTTTTAGTTGGTGATTAGGCAAACCAAAACAGCCATAGGGATCTTGGGTCAATGCAGTGTTACAGATGGCTTCAAAATCTTGTTTTAGCGCAATTGGCAAATCTGATAAATCTTGCTGTAGAAACTGTTGGTTAGTTTTTAACAGGTATTTCGATCGCATAACCGCGTTCCTTTAAAAAGGCTAGATTGGACTCTACATCAATTTCTTCATCGGCTTCTATAACCGTAATCCATTTACTGGGATCGTCTTCATCTTGTAGACGGGCGATCGCTTTTGCTTCTGCTGATTGAGGGGCTAGTTCTGCACCGAGGGTTTGATATAGCTGCCATTTCTGCTCTTTGGACAATGTTTCTACTGCCGCGAGCAACATCTCGAAGGAAATGTGAATAGTAACAGATGGCAAAACTGAACTTGCATCATTTGCTGCTGGTTTTGCGATGGTTGGTGTTTGCATAATTTTTGGCGATCGCTTGTTTATGACTGATTACACATTAACAAAAATTTATATGAGTTTCTTGTTTGTCTTCATAAAAAGAGCGCGCGAACTACAAAATATTCGTTTCTCCAAGTTCCAGAAACTTTTGAGCGCGTTCAATTTGTTGCTCTGCTTGTTCTTGTGTAACTGCAAATGGTTCGCCATAGTCTCCCGTCAGCCGTAATTCTTGTGCTTCGATGAGCCACCGATGGGATTCAACGAAAACTCGCTTGGGTTGAGCAAAGTATCGTCCAAAAGCGCTGATGACGGCTGAATGCTTGGAGAAAGCCATGTTCTCTCCTTCGATAAATGCGGAAGCGATATAAAACATGGTGTAGTAGGCGCGAGATACTGCAAACTCTGGATAACCATCACGAAGCAAGCTCTGTGCGGCTTCTAGACTTCTTTGGGCTTTAATTAGTAGTTCTTGCTGAGCTTCGGTCATAGGGTGATGCCTTCGAGTCGAATGTTTCGCAAGAGCATATTGTTGTGATGTAAGAATCGGGATTCTTCCATGAATAAACAGCTAATCATTTGGTCGTATTTCAAGGATAGTTCTGCAATAATACCGCCTGTTTTGAGGATTTCATCGCTAGCTCTGATGTTGCCTTTTAGGACGATGAGAATGTCAATATCTGAACCATTAACGGCTTCATTTCTTGCTTGCGATCCAAAAAGAATAATTTTCGCGAGACTATCTTTATATTCTATTTGAAAGGTACGTTTAAGTTCTGCTAAGACTGGGCTTAGTTTCGGATTTGTGGGTTTGCGGATGAGGATGATTTCAGACATTTGATTCTCTATCTTCCAAAATTTCTGGCGCTATCGGCTGGCAGTTTAGCGAGTTCTTCTGATGGGGCATCTTGTATTAGTTCTTGAGCATATTCCCAAATGGGTTGATGAGTTTCCTGTTTGTCTATTAATTCAGTTTGTGAAAAGGTGTAGTTTCTACTTCTAGCGAAGAGTAAAAAGTCTAGAACTTCTTGGATGAGTGTTTCTGGACTATGTTGAATCTCTTGTAATAGCTGTTCTTTGGCGGTCATTTTATTTACTCCAATTATTCTGAAGTTCGCATACCCATGCTGTGCTGTCAGCGAGATCTTGTCTATCGCGCTACATTCCAATAACAGGATCGTTTTCCCAGTCTATTTGGGGTTTGGATGGAAGCGCAACATCTGGTTTGTAGATTTGATGTAAAAAGGCAATGAAGTTAAGGGCTTGACGTTGGGCTTCGGCAGGTAAAGATTCAAAGGTTTGGATGAGTTTTTGTTGATTGGTGGTCATAAATTTAGCCTCCTAGTTCTTTAATTCTATCGCGTGACTTATTAAGCCATGTTGTATTCCCTTGCTTTTCGTAAAGCTGTGCGGCAACTCGAAAATCTGCTAATGCTTCTGTTTTATCATCTCTATCTTTTTTAATTAATCCGCGATTGTAGTATGCATCAGTATAGTTAGGATTGAGGTGGATGGCTTCGCTGTAGTCAGCGATCGCTCCCTGTTTGTCCTCTAATTTGTTTTTAACGACCCCACGATTGTAGTATGCCAAAGCATAGTCAGGTTTGAGGCGGATGGCTTCGTTGTAGTCGGCAATTCCTCCATGACTGTCTCCAGATACTTCTTTAGCTAACCCCCGATTTACATAAGCATCAGTGTAGTCAGGTTTAAGGCGGATGGCTTCGTTGTAGTCTGCGATCGCTCCCTGTTTGTCTCCTAAGTCAAACTTCGCAAGACCGCGATTGTTGTAATCTATATAAACGTCTTTAGAACCCAACCGAATTGATTCGCTATAATCGGTGATCGCTCCCTGTTTGTCTCCTAAGTCAGACTTCGCAAGACCGCGACTGAAGTATGCATTAGCATAGTTAGGATTGAGGCGGATGGCTTCGTTGTAGTCGGCGATCGCTCCCTGTTTGTCCTCTAAGTCTTTCTTCACAAGACCGCAATTGTAGTATGCATCAGCATAGTTAGGATTGAGGCGGATGGCTTCGCTGTAGTCAGCGATCGCACCCTGTTTGTCTCCCAAGTCTTTCTTTGCAATCCCGCGATTGTTGTAGGGCAAATGTAATTCAGGATTATTTAGGCGAATGGATTCTGTGTAATCGGCGATCGCTCCTTCTTGATCTCCTATGTCAGACTTCACTATCCCACGTCGGTTATATACATTAGCATAATCAGGATTGATGCGAAGCGCTTCGTTGTAGTCGGCGATCGCTCCTTTTTTGTCTCCTAAGTTAGACTTCTCAAGACCTCGATTGTTATATGCATCAGCATAGTTAGGATTGAGGCGGATGGCTTCGTTGTAGTCCGCGATCGCGCCCTGTTTGTCTCCTAAGTTAAACTTCGCTAGACCACGACCATAATATGCGTTGGTAAAATTAGGATTTAGGCGGATCGCATTAGCATAGTTTTCTAATGCACCTTGGGGATTTCCCTGAGCTTCTTGTGTTCTTCCCTGTTCAAAAAACTCTTCATCTGTTTTATTAGCAACAGTAGTCTTTGGTGAACGATTGTGTTCCTGTTCCTTCCTTCGTCGCTCCAACTCTGCCTGTCTTTGCAGTTCTACTTCTAGTTCTCTCTGCCTTGTGAGTTCTTCCAAAGGAGCAGCAACTTGCTCTTGAATAGAGCTAATATCTTCATCTCTCAAGCCCAAAAATTCTTGTAAATCCTTAAGCTGTTCTCGAAGTTTTTGCGACAATGGGAATTGATGATTAACAGCCCTTTCCAAAGACCTTTGATAACGAGCTAAATTTTTTAACCGTTGACGATCTGGTTCTAGAACTTCATTCTCTATTGTAATTGCCACCTCATCAGACAATCCCCTTAACTCTCGCATCAACTCTAAAATATCCTGCCCGACCAAAGAAATCTCACCATTTTCAGCATACTTTGCCACCAAACGGCGATAAGCTAACTTTGTGTCAACCTTTGCTCTAAACAGAACAATCTTGATCCCCTGCCTCTGTCCATAAATTTCTGGCTTCATTGCAGGTTTAATTAATTGGACTTGCCGCTTGGCGTAATCATGCAACTCATCTGCCGAGATAAAGCCATCACTACCCCTCGCCGCCGCTCCCGACTCAATACCTTGCACGATATAGGTCGTATAGAGCGACAGTTCCCCCTCCTTGTCTTCATAAGATTTTTGAGTTGAAGTTGAAGAAGTCAGCACTACACTCCCTTCCACCTCAAGCTGTAGTTTCAGATTTACATCTACGCTTTTTGCCTGCCAACCCTCCGCAAATGCCCCACTATAGCAACAGTCCAAAATCAAAACCTGTTGTCTCAGATAGTAATGATCGCCCATGATATTTTGGATAAAACTAGCAGGTACAGAATTTGCTTTAAACCTATCTCTGCTAGTGCGGCGTGTAGCCAAATAAAGCTGATCACCATCATCGGTGATGCCGTGCCCCGAAAAATATAACAATCCCAAGTCGCCCTTCTGGCAGCTTTGAAATAATAAGGCGATCGCTTCTTGCATCTCCACTAGATCAGGATCGATCAGCGTCTTCACATCATCGAAAGCCCCAAGTTCTGGATTTTGCAATATCCGCAACATCGCCGCTACATCCTTCGGCGCAGCCGCCAGTGGGGGCAAACCCGCCTCATACTGACTTACCCCGATCAGCAGCGCCTTTTTAGCCATTAACAGCATCCTTACGCAAAATTGCTTCAAATTCTGCCACGACTTGCCTTGCTTGCAAAATCGCCTTTTCGCCCGTCGCTTTGATAGTTACTTCGCGATCGCCAACCTTGACATGAACCTCAATCGGCTTTTCTGCAAACTTCTCACCTACAAAATTAAAAAAACTAACGACTTTGCCAAACTTAATCTCAGCCGTCAACGCCCCAACCACTTTATCTAAAGCACTTTTGCTACCAGCTTCAGTGTTGAGATCTTCAGTACGTTCTACAGTTTCAGCATCACCCTGCTCGCGTAACTGTTTCAGCAATTTCTTAGCAAACTCTTGTCGTTCGTATTCATCCAAACTAGGATCGTCTAACGCAAAAGTAACTTCAACTAAAAACTCACCAATCATAAAACATCCAAGAATTGTTTCTAAAACAACTATAAGCAAAAATCCTCTTAAAAGCTAGACAAAATTATCATTTGCAAAATACTGTTCATTACAAAGCGCATTATTATCAAACACTTTACACGCAGTACAATTAAGCTAAACGCGATCACCTTTGAGTCAGCTAAAATTCGCGATCGCTAAAACATCAAAAAATATTATGGATTCAAACAAACAAACTCATCCCACTTTCTTACTCGTTGACGGACATTCCTTAGCGTTCCGCGCCTTTTATGCATTTACTAAACATCCCGAAGGTGGATTAAGAACTTCGACAGGAATCCCGACTAGTATTTGTTTTGGCTTTTTGAAAGCATTGATTGAGATGCTCGATCGCGAAAAACCTACGGCAGTTGCGATCGCCTTTGATCTTGCCTTACCCACTTTTCGCCATGAGATAGACGATACTTACAAAGCTAATCGTTCGGAAACACCTGAAAGTTTTATTCCCGATATGAAGAACTTACAGAAAGTTTTAGCGGCGATGAATTTGCCAGCGATTACTCAAGCGGGATTTGAAGCGGATGACGTGTTGGGGACACTATCTCAGACCGCAAGTGCAGAGGGGTATAC
The DNA here is from genome assembly GCA_038230875.1 of Pseudanabaenales cyanobacterium. GTDB lineage: Bacteria > Cyanobacteriota > Cyanobacteriia > Pseudanabaenales > Pseudanabaenaceae > Pseudanabaena. The sequence goes on along the minus strand of JBBRMK010000080.1, from coordinate 6,958 downwards.
TGTCAAGATTTTAAGTGGCGATCGCGATTTGTTTCAATTAGTTGATGCTGACAAGCGCATTTCGGTTCTAAACATTGGGCAGAAAGATAAAATTGTGGAATATCATGCTGAACAAGTAAAAGAGCGATTGGGAGTATTACCCACGCAAGTAGTGGATTATAAAGCGCTCTGCGGTGATGCTTCAGATAATATTCCTGGTGTAAGGGGAATTGGTGAGAAAACTGCGATCAAGTTAATAGATGAATATGGCAGTTTAGAGAATGTTTTGGCAGCTTTACCGATGATGAAGGGAGTGGTAAAAACCAAGCTAGAGCTAGGAATTAAAGAAGCTAAGCATTCGCAGTTTATGGCGACTATTAAGACTGATGTACCGATTCCGATCGCGATCGCTGATTGTAAATTAACTGGGTTTGATAGAGAGGAATTAATTCCTTTATTAGAAGCGCTTGAACTTAAAGCTTTTGTGAATAAAGTCGATCAGATTCATGCCAAGTTATCAGGAAATTATGAGACGAAGCCCTCACCCCCAGCCCCTCTCCCTAAGGGAGAGGGGAGTAAGATTGAAGATGAGGATTTGTGGTTTGATTTTGCCAAACAGGAGACTGATCGGGCGATCGCAGCTTCAGCATCAGTAAAACTAGATGTGCAGATTATTGATACGATCGCTAAATTAGAGCAGTTGTGCAAAATACTTAGTAGCAAACAACCTGCGGCATGGGATACAGAAACTTCGGCGTTGAATCCCTTTGAAGCAAAATTAGTGGGAGTTGGCTGTTGCTGGGGCGACTCGGTTAGTGATGTTGCTTATATTCCTTTAAGTCATATAGAAGGACAAAATCTAAAATGGGAAGAAGTAAGAGAATTTCTTAAGCCAATTCTTGAAGATCGCAGCTATCCGAAATACTTACAAAATGCTAAGTTTGATCGCTTGATGTTCAAGGCATCAGGAATTGAGCTAGCAGGTGTGGTTTTTGATACCATGATTGCAAGTTACGTGATCGACCCTGAAGCAAGTCACAAGCTTGATGATCTGGCGATGGACTTACTCCAAATTCGTACTGTTAGTTATAAAACTCTAGTTGGTAAAAGTAAATCGATTGCTGAAATTGCTATTCCATCAGTTGCTCAATATTGCGGGATGGATACATACATTACCTATCACCTTGTACCGATTTTGCAAGCGCAATTAACCGTAGTGCCTAAACTTTTGGATCTATTTCAAAATGTCGAAATGCCTTTAGAACCAATTCTCGCAGAGATGGAATGGCGAGGCATCAGGATTGACAAAGAATATTTAGGAAGATTTTCTCAGGAATTAGAGAAAGACTTGGATGTTTTAGCGATCGCTGCTTATGCTCAGGCTGGCAAAGAATTTAATCTTAATTCTCCCAAACAACTAAGCGAAATTCTTCTGGAATTGTTAGGCGAAAAATTTATTAAGAAATCGCGTAAAAGCTCCACAGGTTATTCTACGGATTTTGCAGTCCTCAATAAATTAGAAGGCGATCATCCTCTCATTGACACAATTCTTGAAAATCGCACTCTTGCTAAGCTCAAGTCTACATATGTTGATGCTTTACCATTATTGATTCAACCCAAAACTGGGCGAGTACATACAGATTTCAATCAAACTGTTGCTTCAACAGGTCGTTTGAGTAGTTCTAATCCTAATTTGCAAAATATTCCCATTCGTACGGCTTTTAGTAAGCGGATTAGAGCAGGATTTTTGCCAAAAGAAGATTGGATATTAATGGCGGCGGATTATTCGCAGATTGAACTTCGCATTCTTGCCCATTTAAGCCAAGAGCCTGAATTGATGAGAGCATTTAATGCTGGTGAAGATGTCCATACAGTTACTGCTCAACTTTTGTTAGAGAAAGAAGAAGTAAACAGCAATGAGCGCCGTCTCGCTAAAATTATTAACTATGGGGTGATCTATGGTATGGGAGCACTGAAATTTAGTCGAGATATTCAAGTCTCGGTCAAACAAGCAAAACAATTTATTGAGAAATTTAATCAGCGCTATGCCCGAATTTTTACTTATATGCAGAGTGTGGAAGTAGAAGCAGAACGGAATGGCTATGTCGAAACCATATTAGGAAGACGCCGCTATTTCCGCAATCTTAGAGATATGGGCGGCTATCAAAAGGCGGCTTTGTTGCGATCAGCGGTCAATGCACCCATACAGGGAACCAGTGCTGATATTATCAAAGTTGCCATGTTGCAGGTAAATGAGATTTTGCAAGACTATAAAGCGCAGTTACTTTTACAAGTCCATGATGAGCTTGTATTTGAAGTTCCACTCGATGAAGTTGCAGAATTGCAACCCAAAATTAAAGCTGCTATGGAATCAGCAGTAGATCTTTCAGTGAAGCTAGAAGTAGATGTTCATACTGGAAAAAACTGGATGGAAGCAAAGTGATCTAGCTTTGTATTAAGCGGTGCATAGCCCCGCCCTATCACAAACAATAATATAAAACCCTTTGCGGGGATTCGCCCTGCGCCCCTTATCGTGATGGATTTGATCAACAAATGCGGTAAGTTGCTAACTAAACTCTATACTGATTTCTAAAATCCTAAAACATCTATGTCAGACTCTAAAATTAGCGAAGCCGTTGCTAAACTTTATAATACATACCCATTTCCCCCAGAACCAATTTTAGATGAGCCACCACCAGGGTATAACTGGCGATGGAACTGGCAGGCTGCTTATAACTTTTGTACTGGTCAAAAGCCTGCTAAAAATAATATTCGCATTCTTGATGCTGGCTGCGGATCGGGTGTAAGTACTGAATATCTCGTACACCTTAATCCTGAAGCATCAGTAGTTGGTATTGATCTGAGTGAAGGGACTCTTGCTGTAGCAACAGAACGCTGCAAGAGGTCGGGGGCAAATCGAGTAGAGTTCCATCATCTCAGTTTGTTTGATGCAGATCAACTAGAGGGAGAGTTTGATTTAATTAATTCGGTGGGAGTGTTGCATCATACTGCCGATCCAATTCGTGGCATTCAAGCATTGGCGAACAAGCTTGCTGCTGGGGGATTACTGCATATTTTTGTGTATGGTGAATTGGGACGCTGGGAAATTAGCTTGATGCAAAAGGCGATCGCTTTACTGCAGGGTGACAAACGCGGCGACTATACTGATGGTGTATCAGTGGGGCGGCAAATATTTGCGAACCTGCCGGAAACTAATTGCTTGCGGCGAAGAGAGCAGGATCGTTGGGCTTGGGAAAATCAACAGGATGCTTGTTTTGCGGATATGTATGTGCATCCTCAAGAAATTGATTACAACGTTAATACATTGTTTGAGTTGATTGATGCATCTGGGTTAGAGTTCCTCGGCTTTTCCAATCCTCAAGTTTGGGATTTAAATCGCTTAATTGGCAGAGCACCAGAACTGATCGAGCGATCGCAAAATCTTAGTGATTTAGAGCGCTATCGTCTAGTGGAACTCCTCGATCCACAAGCAATTACTCATTATGAGTTCTTTTTAGGACGTAGCCCGATCGCTAAACAAGATTGGCAAGATGATCAAGTCCTGCTATCGGCAATTCCCGAACCAAGTCCCTGTATTTATAGCTGGCATGAAAGTCCACAGTTTTTTGACTATAACTATCAAATTGCCAAAATCAGCGAATCAGAATGGAAGTTCTTGCTTGCCTGTGATGACAATCAAGTTAAGCAGCAAACAGTCGCCCAAATTTTGCAATCAGTTGAATCAAGTTTAGAAGATGTGCGATCGCTTCAAAAACAACAAGTCCTATTGTTACAGCGATTGTAAGCATAGTCTAGCGGCGGTGCAAAGTGCTGCCGCTTGGCAACTGTGATCATGTAGCGATCGCATTAGGAATCGAAAGCGATCGTCAATGAGTAAAAGATGTTGGCGCTAGTGTTAAGAGCCAAGCAGTTTATGGGTTGGCTGAATGGTTGAATAGCTGGGGATTAAAGCTAACGGTGACGGTTAAATAAACTGAATGTTTTTTTTAGCTTTAGCTCACAGGTATTGAAATAGAAACTCTAATTAAATTCTCTACTGGAGTATCAATATTAACTTCAACTGACGGAACTTTAATTGAAACAATCAGTGAATAACGAACAGTTTCATCCCATCGTTCTAAAGTTTTGGTCTCTTTCCACCAACCGCCAACAGGGTAAATTGCGATCGCTCCTCTTGTAGCTAAATCAGCAGCAGATCCATGCCAAACATCAGAATGAATAGATCCGTAATTTCTATTTTTTTGTCCAAGAAACCAATTATTATCCGTAGTCAAGGCTGAAGCAGTGCTATTTATACGCCTCTTAAAATCATTATCATTTTCTAGCGGTCTTTTTACTTCAAAGCGCAATCCATGAGAAGCATATCGATAACGACGACCCCATCCTCGCTCTCCAAGGTTAGGTTCAATAAAATAGGACAAAGTAATCTTTAGCTCTACATCCGCTTCGCCTAATTCTTCGATTGGTCAAGGTAATGAGTGAAAATTCATGGGGAGCATGTCACTTTTGTGAAAAGTGAGAGAAAATAGGATAGTAGAGATAACAGCAAAAGCATGACACCAGAACAAGCCCAGAAAGTACCAGAACATGTGCAATAGATCGCCAAAATACTTTATGCAAATACCGAACCAGAAGCGCTAAAAACATTGTCAGGGATCGAACAAGCTGTGCGAGAACAGATGCAACAGCATGTGATGCCCGAAGTAGGAATTTTTTTATCTCAACAAGTACAGGAACAACAGAGGGAAGAGAACGCAAGCCCAAAAGTATCCTCGGAGAGATAAAAGTAACCACTCGACAAGCAGAGCAACTAGGAGTTAAGGCACATACTCGTTTAAGTCTATATCTGGAAATGTGTTGTGTGCGAGTCAGTGCCAATAAGTGCCAATAGCTCATATAGCAATCCTAAATGAGTCGTGGAAATATAAGGTGTATAACAAGGGGCTTAAGCCCCTTGTTTGTCCACAAATGATTTAGGATTGCTATATATCTACTCCCTTCCCACTATAGAAGTAGACATACAAAACCAAGGATTAGCGTTGCGGCGCAAAGCGCCGCAACGTCTAATTTTCCACTGGGAAGGGAGTAAGCCAAAAACCAACCTAGGATAAGGACATACTTTATATTATTGATTTTTCTGAAGCAATTACGAGCCTTTTCTATCAAATTCTCGATTAGCAGGGCAGGACAAGTTTTTTAAATGATTATTAGAATTTCATATAGCGGTTTTCAAATGAGCCTAGGCTCATTTTGAAAATCAAAAAACCAAATTCAGTAAGGGTTTTGAGTTTTCAGTTTGCCGTAGGCAAACTGAAAACCGTTATAGAGAAGACTTTGGAGTAATTAATTTAGAAGCGATTTATCCATTTCTGACTTCTCTAGACTTTTTGACATTAATGTTTACAGGCATTTCAATGTGGCGATCAATGCAATATGGTTTTAGCTAGAAACCTTCTGAAGAGATTAATTAAAGTTGGAGAAAGATGTGATAACTGATAAATATAAATTTGAAGAACGTCTCAAAAATTTGGCGATCGCACCGCAGCCTCTATTATCACCAGCAAAAGAATCGATCGCCCCTGCCCCTTTGGTCTGTCGTGTACACACAAGTCACTTGTGTATATACCGTAGCTTTCGGGAGAGGGGCTAGGGGTAAAGGGCTTAGAACCTTCTGCGTAACATCAGTTTCTGGACTGCGAAGCTAAACTCAGCTGAATAGAAAAAATATGAATATAAACTTGAAATCGCTTAAATCCTTTGTTTTCTGGGTAATTATCCTATCAGTAAGTCCGCTATACTTCGATAATGCGAAGGCGATCGCCCAAGTTGGTGAGGTACCAAATCCCGATCAAAATGGTGACTTTAAAACTGCTTTTCAACAGGGCAATCGTGGATTTTATACCATTAACAAATGGCTAGTCGTGCAGCCAAGAAATTCGGAAACGCGAGATTACGCCTTAAATTGTCGATATACCCCGAATGGAGAAGTGGTGCGATCGCGAATCGAAAGAGGTGCAATTATGACTGCGGTTTTTAAAGGCAATCAGAATCCACATAAACCCAATCGTCCCGATCCCGCTGATGATGCGATCGCCTTTGACAGCGATGGTTTACCTTGGTTGCGGATAAAAGGATTACAAGATGAATTAGCCTACCCCTTTCACCCCCTCACTTTCGAGCAATTAGGTGAGTGTTATGTCAGAGCAAATTTGAAGTATATTGCCCCCATAAATCCCGATTCCATTAATTCCTATTCTGAAAAAAAGGCTTACACTTATTGCACCCCTAAATCCTTAGCTTGTATGTCCAATATCCAACGATGGCTGTCGCTGCGATGAAATCAGTAAGCCAAATTTCTATTCACCCACCAGACTATGTTCCCTTACTCCCTTCCCAGTATAAAAATAGACATTAAAAACCAAGAATTAGCGTTGCGGCGCGGAGCGCCGCAACGTCTAATCTTTCACTAGGAAGGGAGTAAGAATCCAAATCGGAGTCGCTGCGAGTCTGCTCGGCGCATTTACGGCAGTGATGGACACTCAAATCACCAACTTGCAGGTGGTGTTAGAAGAAGGTTCTCGCAAAGATTGGTTTAGCTCGTCCATGATTGAGACCCTTGGCGCGATCGCTGCAATAGTAAATTGTGGCTACAAAGAGTCTGTCATGAGCGTATTCTCTTAGACGGTTCATATTTATAACTGAGTTTGATCGCATTGCAAAAACTATTGAGGCTATTCAGCAAAGCATTATAGTAAAGGTAAGCATCGTCTCGTTCGTCTTGGAGACTGGCATACAAGGTTAGCTCTGGCTCTAGTGATATAGCTATAGCCAGCTAAGTTAGGACGCAGCAAGAGCAAGAACGGAGTCGATAGCATCATGAAGATTATCGGAATCACGAAGAAGTTTACGGATGCGAGATTTCAGCCAAGCCCAACATTTTTCAATGCGATTAAGGTCT
>JBBRMK010000079.1:0-22690 GCA_038230875.1 Pseudanabaenales cyanobacterium | reverse complement strand
GAGTAGGAGTTGTCTGTAAGATCATTCCCGATTTGTTTCCCATTGATAAAAGCTCTCATCTTTATTGAGTTATCTTCACTTACTTCCGTAATATCAATCTCAAATCGACGTGGCAAACGTTCTTCTTCTGGAAAATCACTGTCAAATATATACACATGTATTTGCTCTGAAGATGTAATTCCCCAACGATCCCGACATTTCCGAAGGTTAGCTTCAGCAATTTGAGACAAGTCAAGATTGAACTTGCTAGATAAATTAGCAATATACCAAAGTAGATCGCCTAATTCTTCGGCAACACGTTTTGGGAAAAGTTGGTGGGATTCGCCATCTCGAAGATACTTCTTGTATTCACTGAGCAACTCACCAGATTCACCCGCAAGACCTAACAGGGGAACCATTATGTCCACCCCCTTGTCAACAGGAATTCTATTCGTCTTCAGAGCGTTTTCTTGGTATTCTTGAAAATCCATTATTTACTCCATCAGGTATTATTAAAACTTAGACTTGAATGTGCTTGTTGTTAGTCTGTATTCGTTGATGGCTTGGTTAATCCCCCACTTTGGAGGATACCAGTAATCTACATACGTTCCTTTGCCAGAATACTTCTGTTTTATACGAGTTCGACCTGATATTCCAGAAATGTCGGGATGTTTCATCCTAGAGTATTTGTCAACTTCACAGAATAGATTTTGGCAATCAATCAATTGCAATTTTCTACCCCAAAGAGACTGAAAATTAAGTCCTAGTCTTTTAAATTCAGCATCTTGAATATCTGCCATAAATTTTATAATTTCTGGCTCATTAAGTCCTCCTAAATCCGTGAAACATTTGCGAATCCCATCTAGCGCACCAGGTCCAGGAATAACAAATTCCATTTCGCTAAAGTTGGTGATTTCACTGTAGTTAACATCAGTAATAAACTGGTATGCCAAGAAATCACCTATAGTTGGATATTCGCGAATTAGATCGAATCCTTGATGCATATTTTTAGAATTTGCAAGCTTCTTAGGTAGCTCATTAGACATCATCATCTCGATTAACTTAAGATGATTTCGGTGTTTCATAGGGTGTCCAAAGCTTGTACTTCCTGATGGCATAATATATGCGGCAGAATAAATTGTTTGCCCTGATTGAATCGCATTTGTCAGAACTTGGTCATAGCGTTCAAAGGAATACTCGGCAAAAACAATGGAACCCAGCTTATTCTCTAGAAGCTGCCATGTTTCGATCTTATTGAAGAGTTTGAAGAGAATAATTCTAAAAAAAACTTCATTTGGCGATGAAGGAAGATCATTTTGGTAGATGATGTTCCGTATTAAATACTGGCTTACCCGATCTGATGCACGGTAGGCATTAGTAAACTTGTATGTAGAAAGAATTGGATCGTCAGTCCAAGGCATTGATGCATTTTCTAGTTTATTAAAAAATATTCTCTGTCTTTCTACAGCAAACTTCCAGTATGTATTGAATACAACAGTAGGCTTTGCAGGAAGAATGTGTGAAATAACCTCTGACTCTGTAGCATTTTCGTCGCCATATTGTCCAAACAAAAAGCTTAGTTGTTCATCTTGTTCGATATTTTTATTAAGAATTTCATGATTTTTATTTCTCATATTATGTTCCGCTTGATTTCTCTTTAACAATTGTTTTTCTCAGAGCATTTCTAGCTATTTCTGTAAGCTGTGTAAGACTATGATTTGACTTGGTAATAGTATCGAGCTTAGCAACACCAATAAAGCAGTTCATTCGCTCAAACTTTAATCCCATTTCTTGAGCCATGAAATCACCCAATCTACAAAGGCCTAGATAGTTTCCATAGGCTTTCTCAAATATTTGTTGGGTAGCATAGAAAGCATTAAGCACTAGAGTCTTATCATTTTGAGGAACAAAGCTGATGTGTTGGAGACAAGGAAATGCAAGCTGGGCACTATTAACGTGGTCTCGCGTAGGATCAAAGATCGATGCCTGAAACATACTTTTTCTAACGCCTGAACGAGACATATACTGAGAAATAATATATTCTAGTTGATTACCATTCTTTGCTTCTTCTCCAAATGCTATAAGCCGTTCAAAGTAAAGACCACGTTGGTTTTTACTGCGTTCTAGAGCCTTATACCTTGGAAGATTATCAAGATACATCTGAAATAACTTATTTCTGTCATTTTTAGAATTGATCCAGATAGAGTAAGGGAAAATAGTGTTTGCAACTGTGTGCACTTTTTGCTTACTATTAGCAACAAGGCTTTTGTCAAGTTCATCTCGAATTAATTGATCTTCATTTGGAATACCGTTAGTAAACCCAGTTAAAGTTATCATTAGAGGTGAAATCTCTTTGCCAGGATTATCAATTATATGTAAGAACGCACGAGACCAAGCATGTGACAGATTTGTGTCTTCAATCAAGAGAGGTGTAGTGCTATTCATCTTCATCATCCTCAAGGTGACGAAATTTACTCAATCCAGCAAATTGATATCTAGAGATCCGAACAAATATTGCCCAATTACTATCAGGGCAGTAAACACGGACAAGACCAGGACGATTAACTCGAAAGAGTCTTCCTAAAGGTAACTCTGCTTGCATAGTGATAGTATCTTTGACTGACTCCGCCATACTTGGTAGTAAGAGATTACTCCCTACTTCTGCATCAAGTATTGATAGAGACCATTGTAAATCAGCAATTATTAAAGGATCAGTTGAATCCTGCCCTAAGATGCATTTTCGCATAGCTTTTGGGCTTGATCTGAGAAGTGAACTAGCTTGTGAATGACTAATCATTCTTAGAGTGTAAGTCATGTGCTTGATTAGAGTTTCATAACCAACTCCAAAACTACACGCGATCGCAAAAAATTGAAGAGGGGTTGCTGAAGCAAAATCCCACTCTCTTAGAACAAATGCTTTTCGCACAGCTAATTTTGGCATGAATAGGAAGCCGGCAAAGGTATCAACTAGAAATTCATCTGGGCTAAAAGTTTTGGATTCATCTAAGCCTTCTTGGAGTTCATCTATTGTCGAACCATGTTCAAAAATGTGATGTCCAAGTTCATGAGCGCAGGTGAAATTTCTCCTTGAAAGAGGACGCAAAGAAGAAAGGAAAATTGTTGGTTCCTCTCCTTTGATATACGTACCTTCCATATTGATGTCAACAAACCTGACTTTTACTTTTAGCTTATCGCATAAATCATAGATACAAATTGGACTATTAAGAGCAAATCCTAATTGAGTCCGAATTTCAATTGATTTGAGCATAGCCTTTTGAGCCAATACTTGCTTCAGATTAGACACAGTTTGCTTCCCCTTATTTCGATCAAGTTGGGTAATGACACTACTCACTATTTGCTTCCTCCTGTTTTCATTGAAGCTAATATTGTTAGAAGTCTGTCAAGATCTTCAGGTTTCAGTTTTTGTAGCTCTCTAGCTGCAAGTTGAATTTTGTTATCGTGCATATCTACTTTGTCTACACCTTCACCAATTAGCCACGAAGGACTAACATCAAAGATTTCAGCAAACTGGGCAATTTCTTCGGCAGAAACATTTCTATTTCCAGCTTCTATTTCAGAAATAGAGGGTCTATGAACACCTACCATTTTTGCTACTTGAGTTTGTGAGAGACCAGCCATCTTACGAGCTTCACGAATGCGAGAAGCTATAATTTCTTTTTTCTCTATTGCCCCTGTCATGATTGGCTCTCCTCTCTACTTATCATTTCACAGACCATAGCTGCTGATTCATCAATAGTGAGTAACCGCTTGCTATCTTCTGAGATGAAAATGTTCCTATTGTTAGGAATATTTACGCCAATTGTGGTTGACAGTATGCTGATTGCGGCAGGCCAGAGCATACTGTCAAATCCCTCAAGGTCATTAAGAGGACATGTATTACCCTGAATTCCGCTTCCATCATATCCACTATCACTCTGAATACTTTGAAGAACACTTATTAGATTCGTCTGTACATCTTTTAGTTTCATAGCACACAGATTATCTTACACATCGTAAGATAATCTTACCAAGATTATCTTACGATGTCAACATTTTGTTGTAAACCCAAAGTGTTTTTCGGTATATTCAACTTCAACATTTATGTGGTATTACAGCTATTGAGGCTTTAGGTGATAAAGGTTAGCGGTTATTTTTGACATGTTTGCGCTGTACTCGGTTTACCCAATATTCCCTCAAGAGGCTGTAATTAAAATTGGAATTTAGAGCATCAATTCACAATTTTTTAGGCTTTCTCGCCCTATATTGATGTGATATGCAATATAAACTAATCTTCAGAGGTCACCCGAGAATTAGGGAAATCATACGCTAATAAATATAAAACGTTTGGCAGAGGGTAAAATCAGCTCTTTTTTACCTTTTAACTACTCCTCCAAATACTCCGCGATGGCGTTCAAATCAGCAATCGCTCGGTTAAGCCGATCGCGCAAAGCATCGTCAAGCTTGGGATTTTGCAATGCTACCTCTTGGATGGCGGCTAACCACTTGGAGATCGGGACATGGCTAACGGCAGCGCGTAGCCCCATGTTTGTTAGGATCGCAAGGTGAAAGCCTGTCATGTCTTGACCTCCATAGTTATAGAAGCCATCCCATAGTTCTAGTTTTTCGGGTGTGTATTCGAGATATTGATCGAAGGTAATTGGGGTGCGATCGCTTTGGGGCTGGGGGAGTGGTGGTTGGGTCATAGATTTTGTTTTTTTAGTGAATTCACAGGGAAATACGTTGCAAGATGTTACGTTCGGTTAATGAATTAAATTGACTGATAATCGCAAGGGCGATCGCAGTATCTACAATCAAAATACCTGCTTCTATATTGCGCTCGTGGGCAGCTTCGGTAAAGTTGGCAGAGGTAACTAAAACCCTCTCTTCATCAACCACAACGCATTTAGCATGGAGACAAGCACGTTTATTCGGTTCGATGGATAGCGATCGCGGATCGTGAAATAGTTCGGGTAATTTGTTTCCAGACCAAATCTCTTTACGAAAAAACTCTGCGAATTGGCGCAATAGGATATTTTCAGCAGTTAAATCTTTGTAAGAACGATGAACATTGAAGAAAATGCGAACCTGCAAATTGGGGAAAATTGACATTTGCTGAGCAAGTGCTTGAAATAGCGATCGCGTAGAGCCTGCTTTATCTAATGCGAAGCTGGACACTAAAACGCTATGTCTGGCTGATGCAAATAATTCTTGGACTACGATGTGAGTATCGCGGCTTGTCGAGCCTGAAAACTCTTGTCCAGTCCATACGAGATCTACGCGATCGCGCATTTTTTGTGTCTCTACACGTTCCTCTGCTAAAAGACGCAGCGTATAGGCAATGTGCGTCGAACTAACTCCATTAGTAAGCAATTGGTTTAGCTCTGAGGCTAATGGGGTAGCTAGAGACGATGGGACATAACCGAGTAAAGTTGATTCAGTTAAAGGATTTGTCAGTCTGTTATCGGCGATCGCATTAGCGACACCAATTAAATTGGGTAAGCTTAATTTTCTAAATATTGAAGTCATGAAGCAATTGGGGGTAGGGTCAGGAAAAAATTCTGCGCCTATTTCAGAGATAGTTTTGATTACTAAAGCGCGATCGAGCAGTTCGTTACCGCGCTCGCAAGAAGTTTCGGCGATGAGTAGGCAACCGTGACAGGCTGCGCCATGCTGATATCTTGCTTCTTGTCGATCGCTCGGATCGTGTTGGGAACAGACAGGATCGTTTGAGCATAAACGTCCCATTTCTAAAGCTGTTTTGAGATAGCGCTCGATTTGTTTGCCCACTTCAATCAATCCGCCCAATGTGCCTTCCGAGCCTGAGGAGCCTGTATGTAGCAATATGCCATAGCCTGAGTCACTATTGGCCTAGATGCGTTCGCGGATGGCACTTGCAGAATAGCCACATTCTAAAGAGATGGCTGTAATTAAAAGATGGGATAAAGAATGGAGCATGATGTAGGGCAAGTTGGGCAACCATTCGCTTTTAATACCTTTACTAGCTTTCCATTGTTTAAATCCTTCGATTAGCTCTATGCCTCTCTTTTTGACTGTAGGTTTGGCAAGCCATTCATCGATCGCTTTGGGACTAAAGGAGATGAATACGCCTTCGCCTTTGTTTTCATAGGCGGGAACCCAACTCATATCCAGATCGATCGCTGCAAGTCTGACACCGATCTCAAGTTCCTCATCAAATTCACCATCGCTGTTAACTAGGGTTGGTTCAAAGCGAGTAAAGCCAACTTGGGCAACTACTTCACGCAGTCTATGCACTAAAACAATGCGATCAATACGTTCTTTGAAGATTGGTTCTAGATTATCAAGACTGAGCGCACGGGCATAGAAATCTTGTTCGGGAATGTCATCTTCAATGCCACCTTCTGGCTGTGCTAGGAAGGTTTTGATTTCAATTTGTTTGAGATTTTTATCTTCAAGGGGTTGATTGCTCTGGCGACGTTGGATTTCTTGCCAAACTATTTGATCGCTAAATCCTTCAAGGATATTAACTAATGGCTCCATCATAGGACGTATAAGCTGAAGGCTTCTATCCTATCAAGTTTCTTTAAGTAACCTTCATAGACTTCATCAATTGCTTTACGAAGCTCTTCGTCATTGTCGGGTATTGATATGGCAGGAACTACTTGAGCAAAGTAAGCATTGCTTGCCGATCGCACGAGTAAACGGTTAGATTCAGACTTACCATCTTTTTGTGATTTGCATTCTTCTTGGCTAATGGAGTCTGCACCAAGCCAAGGTCGATGTCCTTCGCATTTACCAAGGGATGTGGCGTTGGGAATTGTTGCGTCTTTGAGTTGGCGGCGAGCGTTACAGCGATCGCATCTGACAAATATTTCTGAGAAGTCATTACTTGCCGTGCCTTCATCAAACCACAGCCTTACTGTTTTGTTAGTACAGCCTATTTCATGTCTGACAAAGCTATGCCAATTAATATCACTGATATGACCATTGGGACAGGCTTGGACAAAACGAACGGGTACGACAGAAATGGATTTACGATCTTCGTTTAAATATTTGCCTTTGGTAAGGTGCCCCCAAGGAATGAGGGGACGGGTGCGGTATTGTTTGCCATTAAATTCAACAGATTGATCGACCTGCGCTAAGAACCAACTTTGGGAAAGTAAAGGCGGTAACACCAATGCGGCGATCGCCAAGTTCTTCTTCGTCAATTGGTGGTGTTTTTAGTTGGATCGAGGCAACACCAAGCACCTTTTGGCTAATGTATTTAGAGAGTCGTTCTTCATCAATGATTTTGCAGTCTTTGTCTGTCCAGTGATTTAGACCGCCAATAATTACTGACTGATGGGGTAAGTCCACCATTGAGCCTGCACCAAAGGTGGTAATCATTTGGCTTTGACGGATTTCGCCTGCGGGTGGGATTTTCTTTTTTGCGTTCATAGGTTGAGGATTTTTGAGTTTTAATCTTAGGCGATCGCTAGTTCGGGAATGAATACTTGTAAAACAATTGTTTCAGGGGCGCTAATGGCAATGTGATGAAAGGGTTCTGGCATAGGGTCGCCAAATTCTTTCATGATTGCCAAGTGTCCGCTAATCGCTTCTTTGATGTTTTGCTCAATTTCGGTAATGTTGGTTCCTGTTGTGACACATCCTGGTAAGTCAGGAACGTATGCCGAGTAGTTATTCTCAGCTTTTTCGGCAATTACAATATATTTCATCTGTTTTAGTCTCCTTTTAGTTGTGCTTGTTTGAGAATGCTGTTTAAGGTTCCAGCTTTTAGATCGTCGGACATTTTGCCTGGAACTGTTACTGTCCCTGATTTTGTAGGATGTCGAAAGTGTCTATGGCTTCCTGTGGTGCGAACCCATACCCAACCATCTGTTTCTAGTCTCTTGATAATTTCTTTTACTTTGACCGTCATAAATCTACTTTAGCTAATCTCATTTTGTGGATGTACTACTTTACAAGTTGGGAATTGTGAGTGTGTCGTTAATCTTCTTTTTACCTTTTGCCTTTTTACTTTTTCCTTGATTGCTATCGCCGCGCAATATTTCTTCTTGATAGCGTGATTCATTAAGTTCCAAGAGCCTTGCTAGAACTTCATCACGAATGTCATCTGTCCAACGATAGCGATAGGGTTTTTTCTTTTCTCTTCTCTTGCTCTCCTCTCCTGCGGGAGAGGGTGCGGGAGTGAGGGCTTCGTCTTCGTCTTCATAGTCAAGCAGAAATTCACAAACAGGCTGAATGTCTTGCCAACCGTAAGCATCGAGGACGGCTCGATCCATTTGATTATGAAGTTCGCGCAGTTTGTGTATAGCGGGATCAAACTCATCGGGGTCATGGAATCGGTTATAGGTAGTGGTGAGTCCTTGGTTATTAGCGATCATTAATTGGGCGCGGTATTCGTAATATTCTTTGCCTATTGCTTCTAGTTGTAGGTTGTTTTCGTAGTTGGGAGGGAATGGGAAGGTTTCAAAACAATCTGAGGGTGAGTAGTTCATGCGATCTTCTAAAGTCGAAGAAAAAAACAAAGCCCATACTTCATGGATTCGACTTTGAAGAGAGATAAAAGCTGCATACTTATCTAATGCAAATACGTTAAGATTTTTTGAAAGAATAATATTTGTGGGCAAAAAAGCAAATGACAAATATTTGCTAACAAGACAACAAACAATTACTTTCTCTATATTGGTAATTGCCTCGTTTAATTCTGGTCGATTCCGTCCAAATTGCCACCAATTTGTTTTCAATCTTTTCCCGTCTTGTGTATCTCTCAAAAGTAACCGTTGTGGCTTAACTTTCTCCTTAACAATTTGCATCAAATCAGGATACTGCCGAGCCTCATCTTCCGTCATCTCGCCAAAATTAATCACATAGCGATGATGGGAATGAGTTGGACTGCTGTTTACTTCTTCACCACCGATATAAGGAAAGATTCTCTCAGCATTTTTAGGATCTTTCTCAATCAAACGGTGCATCTCTTCGATACTTGTCGCATCAGGATTAGAATCATCAAACGTAAAACCCATCCCTAAAACATAGACTCCATTAAAACTCTTACCTGCGTTAACAGCCAAGCGCTTCGGGTCTTCATGTCCCCCCGCATGAAACAAAAAAGCCGTAATCTTATCGACTTCCTTCCCATCTAAAATAAACTTTGGTTTGTAAGGTGTGGACATAACTATTAGATAAAAGGATTAATAATTTTTAGCGTATCTTCAATTACTTGATCATGCTGCATATCTTCAGAATAAAGAATAGAACAACCAGAAAGTAAAGCCGTCGCAACAATCAGACTATCCCAATAAGAAAAGCCATATCTACCACTAATCTCTATGGCTTTGATGACCTGCTCAGATGCGATCGCAATAGGATTAAAATCTTTGATTAGCCTTTTTACAATCTGCTGCACATCACTCACCGCAAAAATTTTCTTGCGCGTAAAGACATTGTATAGCTCACCCAGTACTTGAGTGCTAGTCAAAATTTCATCATTCTCCAAAATTATTGTGGCGATCGCACTTGACTTTTGCAACGAATCTTGAGCAAAGTGATAAATCCAAATATTTGAATCTAGAAAAACCTTGGAGTTAGATTCTGTCACTATATAACTCCTCACGATCAAATTTATAATCGGTGGGCAGCTTTCCTAAAAAGTGCTTAGACCACTCGATAAATTGTTGGCGTTTATATCGCTTTCGCTCCAAATCATCTCTATCATTAACAAAAATCTCAATTCTCACTTTTTCTCCTTCAAGTTCAATGGGTAAAGGCTGCTCAAACAAAAGAACACCATTTTTACAAGTCGCAGTCAAGACAACCATAGGTTTTAACCTTCTATATCTATAAGACAATTTTAGCAATGAAACTAGCGATCATTCCTCAGAACCATCAGGATTGCGAACCCAAAGATTTACCGTTTTCTCGACATCTCGCAAACTTCTTTGGGCTTTGAACTTACGATAGGCTGGCTTTTGTCTCTCTAACTCTGGATCAGTTGGCTGATAGAGTAATGGAGGCGCAACACCCTCTTCTTTTTGATATTGCAAAGTACCGCGATCGTTGGCAATTGTCTCCCATATCTTCAGCAAATCACTTACCTTTTTATGAATTGTCTCACGCAAGACTTCAGCTTCGAGAATTTTCTTACTCAGAGTTTCAGCGTCTTGATGAGGTAGATCCATATGGGACTGAGCGCGATTGGCGATCGCATCGATGACATAGCCTAAATCGTCATGATGTTTGAGAATTGCCATTGCGCCCAAAGCAGGCGTGAGGTCAGGATAGTGATGTCGGGCGAGGGAAACTGTAACTGCGGCTAAACCGCGATCAACGGCACGGGGAGAAAAGGGCGTAACACTGGTAGCTTCCACCGCACGATAAAAGATCGTATGCCAATGTTTAAAACGTTCGTAATGGGAGCGATCGCGGGGACGATGGACATTGAGCAAAGTAATTACTAAACCGGGGCGATTGTCATCACGTCCGACACGGCTAGTTGCTTGGATATATTCGGCGGCGGTTTTGGGCTGACCGAGGACAACCATTAAACCGAGGCGCGTGATATCCAAACCAACCGAAATCATATTTGTGGCTAGGGCGATATCAACCCGTTCCTTTTCATGGAAGCCTAGCTCTAATTTGCGTTTGGTATCGGCAATCTCACTGGTATTCACCCGCGAGGTTAATTCGACAGGTTCGCGAATTGTGCGATCGCGAAAAAGTTCGCCTTTTTCACCAACTCTTTGGCGATCGCTAAATTTTTGCAGTTTAGTTGTAACTTCATCTTCGACAATCCGCCGACTGCCGCCAAGTTCTCTTAGGGAATTGAAATAACCCAAGAGCGTCATGTATGGATCGGCAGGATTGGGCAAATGCTTATCCTTGCCATGAGCAATCCATTCCTTTTGGGCAGCAGCCATCAAAGCTAAATAGGTTCTCAATAGGACAACTTTAAGACTTCGTCCTTGGGCAGCGATGCCTAGATAAGTCCGTCCATTGGTTTCGCTAGTGGAGACAGTTTTTGCAAAAAATGAATCGCGGCGATCGGGGCTTGGCGGCGGAAAGATATCCACATTTTTACGGGCAAATAGAGCCTTAATTTGCTGGTTAGCTCGGCGCACGGTTGCAGTGGATGCGACAATTTTTGGGCGAATGGTCTTACTTCCGTTATCGTCGGTGAGGGTTCTACTAGAGAGGGCATCGATCGCTGTTTCATATAGTCCCACCATCGTACCAAGGGGGCCAGAGATGAGATGCAACTCATCTTGAATGATTAAATCGGGTGGTAATAGAGGATTTTGTAAGCGTTTACCTAAGGGATTTAGATCAGCAGGACTGGAGAAAGTACCTGTTTTCTCGTCATAGTGGGTAACTTTGCCAAAGAGTTTACCTGTTTCGCCAACCCAAGGCAAGTTGGCAAATTTATCGACAGTGGCAATCATAAAGGCAGGCAGACGGCGATAAATTTGGTCATCAACTGTCAAAATCGGTAATGGATTACTGGCTCCAAATAAGCATTTGCGATTGAGACAACTTATCCGAAGGTCAGTGGGAGCATCGATAGTTGGTAATAGCTGAAATGAATCCGTTGTAAAACGAGTATTACACCAAGGACAGTTTTCGAGAGGAATTGGCGAAGGAAAGCGTTTGCTATCGCTTTTATAGTCGATGGTTTTCTTGCGAGCCGAGTCAGGATTTTTATCCCCTTTTTTACCCATGCGGTTGGGCGTGGCGGTTTGTCCAACCCATAAGCCAATTTCAAAGCGATGTTTGCCCAAAATATCGACATTTTCTTGACGGATGGTTTCGAGGGCGCAAATGAAGGTGGCGGCGCGACCGAGTTGATCGAGGGTCAATAACCGCAGGGTATAGCGCATCAGTAC
Organism: Pseudanabaenales cyanobacterium; assembly: GCA_038230875.1. Lineage (GTDB taxonomy): Bacteria > Cyanobacteriota > Cyanobacteriia > Pseudanabaenales > Pseudanabaenaceae > Pseudanabaena. The sequence continues at coordinate 10,850 of JBBRMK010000079.1, read as the reverse complement.
CGATAGTCCCGCACTCATAATGCTGGGATCTCGCAATCGCCCTAAAATCAAGGTGAAGGCGGCTAAGCCTAAGTATGCTTCTGTTTTACCGCCACCTGTGGGGAAGAATAGCAAATCGACAATTTCGCGATCGCCATCGGTAGGATTGGCAAGCCCTGCAATATTGTTGAGAATAAAGGCAAGCTGGAAAGGTCGCCACTTTGGTGGATCAATTTGAACGGGTGCTTTTTCGCTATTGTGGGATAGGCGCTGACGGATGGCGATCGCGATCGCTTTATTGGCGAGTTGAAATGCTTGAAACACTTGCGGATCGTTCATGGCATTGATGCCTTTACTGATGCGCTGATTGGTGATTTTGGCATTGTTGAGTAAGGTTTTCGCTGTGTCATAGCGTTGTGAAGAACCCTCACTCGTAAGCTCTTTCCCCTTGAGAGATTGGGGAGTAATGGAAGCTTCTTGCTGCAAAATCCAAGCTTGATAGGCATCGACCATCGGATCGAGCATTGCTTTTAAGCTACTGACATCGTTTGCATTTGCGATGGTTTGAATGTCATAAGTACCTGCGATTTCACTTGCCACGACTTTTTCGACATCGGTTAGCGTTATCCATGTGGTGTAAATGCGCGAACATTGTCCTGATGCATTAAGTTTGTAGTCGGCAGAGATGTTATGTCCTGTCGCATATTCAAAATCATGACGATATTGCAGATCGGCAACTTTTTCATCAAAATCATCGTTATTACTGCGCGGATCGGGACGGGGAACAAAGGGAGTTTGTGATTGGATTTCGAGATGGGCTTGGAAGATGAAGGCGCGATCGCGTTCAGCATCTCCAACGGAGGCGCGATCGTTGACTAGAAATATGGAGAGCGATCGCGTACCGATGGGCAATGTTGCTCGTAAGCGCGAATCGGTAACTTTGCGGATCGAGACTGCGAGAAATAAGCCATTACTATCGGGAATTAGGATTTTTTGAGAGGGTTTAGTAATGCTAGATAAGGCAATTTCTACAGTTTTTTGTCGGGGTATGCGTTGCCATTGGCATTGGTTGGCGTTTTTGGGTTTTTCTTTGCCATCTTTACCAATTACTATTTCAGGAATGATTTCATAGTCTCCCCAAGAGGCGATCGCTTCTAATTTAGTCACATTTGAGGGGATTAAAAAGCTTAAACCCATTGAGGAAGGGAAAAAAGATTTACGAGCGGCGGCGGCTTCTGGGATTTTTTCATCATCGCCCATTTTCATCCGACTCACTTCGTCAATTTCATCATCGCCAAACTCATCAGAGCGATCGCTTTGTGGCACGCCATAGGGCGCAAGGAATCCCGACAAGTACCATTTCGTAGGTGCTTCGGACAAAATTTCGTCAGGCTTTGCGCCGATGAGGTCGAGTTCTATGGCTTTGATTAGTTGCGATCGGACTTCGGCTGATGCTGTCATTTTCTTACCTAGAGGTTTTACGTGGGATCTTTCTCCAAGTTTGTCACGAATTGATAAGAAGCATTGTTCCACTTCGTCCCATGAGGGGTAATTCCCGTAGCAGAGAAGTTTGCACTGCTCTGTATAGGCTTTGGAAATTGTCTTGCTTAGATCTCCCGTTGGAAAGAGGGCGGGACTATTGCTAAAGTTCAAGTTTTCTGGCGGAAAGTAACTGGTTGGAAAATACTTTCTGCTGACGAGATCATAATCCTGCATAATTTCGCCAAATTCTACGTTATTTAGCAATTCTTGAACTTCAACTCTTTGGGCTAGTTGATAAAGATCGTAGTAGTGCCTTGTATATTTATTAAAAGGTGCACCTTTGCTTTGATACTCCTGAATGTAGTTGTGAATGGCAAATATCTTTTCTGCAAATGTACGTTTGAAGTGTAGAAGCATCATCGGAAATTGCGATTCATCCTCCGCACCGAGAGAGTTATCTGTTTCGCGCAAAAAATCGGCAAGAAATGAGGATAGCTGTACTGACTCTATCGGAAAGTTTCCGCTACGAATACCCATTTCAAGCAAAATGTTATTGGAGATATTTCCCCCGCCTGTGAATTGCTGTAGGTAGGTGTAATTGCATTCTCGACGAATTCCTCTTGAACTATTGCTATTTTTATTAAGTTCCAATTTAGGATAATTGCCAACTGTTGTCTCAATCGCTTTTAGTGCCTTATCAATTTTATTTTGTCCCCATTTGGGTGATGAGATATCAGGATTGAGAAAAAGATCGATGTCTTCAGAAAATCGTTGGATTATTTTCCAGCCTTTTGACAGGCTGGTTCCGCCCTTGAAAATGACTCGATCTTGATAAAGCCCCGCAATTATTCGCAGAGTCTCAGTTATGTAGTAATCCTTTTCGATGAATTGTTCGGTTAGTCCTTGATCGGAAAAATGTCTGGCTGCGCCTGAGATCGCATCCTTAAAGTCTGGAGATTCACAAAGTTTCACTTAGCTTGCCATTCCTTTGCATACTTGAGATTTTTTAAAATGCCGAAGTTAAAGGTAGATAGGGGATTTAAGCTATCCCGCAGGACTTTTAAGGATTTTTGGCTTTTCTTCAGTTCTTGCCCGATCGCACCCAACATTGCCCGAACTCGCGGCGGCTCAGCGTAAGCAACTTCTAACAATCTATGAAAGCGATCGCCTTCTTTCATAAGCTTGAGTAGGTGTTTTTTGGTTTCTTCGGGGGATAGCTCGCTAAAATGTCCGTCCGATCGCAAAAAATCTAGTAGAGCAGCATCTGTAGGGGATAGATTGTCCCAAGTGATAGGGCGGCGGGTATGCAGTCGCGCTGGCGTACCGATAATCTTCATGGGGGCGCTATTCGCAGAGGTAGCAAATTCACCATGCATTGAATTTTGAGTGGTGAAGCCTAGCAAGTTGGCAGCAGTAATGCCAGCAGGGTGAATCACCTGCGCGATCGGGAGTTTCCGAACTTCTGAGTCTGAGGGATGGCTAAGCCCAAACCTAGTTTCGCGAGGACGATAGTAAATGCCTTTACTGACGCGCTCTATTGTGCCAATTTGTGTCAATCGAGATAGGGTCTTGCAAACAGCAGGACTGGGGTAGCCGCTAAAGTCAGAGACTCGCCAAAAGCGATCTTCACTATTCTCAATTTGTGTACGAATTTTTGTTGCGGTACTAGTCTTGACCATACTGCTACCCTTGACAGATAAAGGTTTAGTTATATTTATAGTAGCAGACTGTCAAGTATTTTTGCAAAAAAACTTGACACTTTATAGCTGAAATGCTTGAATCATTTTTGTATTCAAATTAGAAATGTAAATACTGCCTAATTTGCCTAACTTTCTGGTAATTAACTTGCGCTCAAGGGTGACAATTTTAGTAACTCGAACTTTAGAAACCACTTTTAAGCCAGTGGCTAGAAATTCAGGATCTGACGGTTGCAACAGAAATTCATCGGCAGAGACATTATTAATATCTTGAGAGGTAATGAAGCAAATAGTTAGATCTTGATTTGTGGTGCTTGTCCAAAGAACACTGGCAGGGCGTAATTTGGTTTGTGAAAAATCAGTAAATGGAAATAGAGCCAGAATCACATCGCCTTTTTGTAAGGAGGTCATACAGGCTCTCCATCTTGATGGGTGTAAATGTCTGGCTCATCATATAGAAAATCAAAAGAGCCGCCAACCATTGCTAAATTCATCATGTCTTTTGTTGATACTTCTACCATTTCTAAAAATAATTTCTCCTCAAGTAAAACCCTCTCTTCCGCAGAAAGAGCATGAATAACCTGTACGAGACTTTCAACTAGTTGTGTGTTTAACATATCCAATAAGTCCTCTTAAATAATATAAATCAAGCTCCTAATCGCCACTTAGCAGTCATTACAAATCAGGGATCGGTAATGTATTACTAGCTGACTTTTTACCTCCTTTTGTCTTTTTCCCTTTTACTTTTTCCTTATCTCCTCTTAGCACTTCCTCCTGATAGCAGGATTCATTGAGGGCAAGGAGTCGCGCTAGGACTTCATCACGAATGTCATCTGTCCAACGATAGCGATAGGGCTTTTTCTTTTCCCCTCTCCTGCTCCCCTCTCCTGCGGGATCGGGGGCTTCGTCTTCGTCTTCATAGTCAAGCAGAAATTCACAAACGGGCTGAATGTCTTGCCAACCGTATGCATCTAGGACGGCGCGATCCATTTGATTATGGAGTTCGCGCAGTTCGAGTATGGCTGTATCGGACTCATCGGGGTCATGGAATCGGTTATAGGTGGTGGTGAGTCCTTGATTATGGTTGATCATTAATTGGGCGCGGTATTCGTAATATTCTTTGCCAATCGCTTCTAGTTGTGGGTTGTTTTCCCAATTGGGAGGGAATGGGAATGTTTCAAAGCAATCTGAGGGAGCGTAAGCAAGTCTATCTTCTAAAGTGGAACTAAAAAATCTTGCAAATATCTCATGAACTGTACTTTGAAGAGTTGTAAACACTGTATAACTGTCAAACGGTATTACATTTAATTTATTTGCAAAAACTATTTTGCTTGACAAGAATATAAATGACAAATGTTTTGTATAAAGAGAATTTACCAGTACTCGATCGAGAGGAGCGATCGCTTTAAATAATGCAGGTGTATATCTTCCCCATAGCCACCATTTTCCCCTACGCCTCTTAGCATCTGGATTGTTGCCTAATTTATCTCTTTCAGGTTTAACTTTATTCTCAACAATACTCATCAAATCGGGATATTGACGCGCTTCATCTTCCGTCATTTCACCAAAATTAATCACATAACGATGATGTGATTGTGTGGGGCTTGTGTTTACATCTTCTCCGCTAATATATGGAAAGATGAGATCGGCATTCTTAGGATTAGATTCAATCAATCGGTGCATTTCTTCAATACTAGTCGCGTCAGGATTGGAATCATCAAACGTAAAGCCCATCCCTAAAACATAGCTACCGATAAAACTCTTACCCGCATTAGCCGCCAAGCGCTTCGGGTCTTCATGTCCCCCTGCATGAAACAAAAAAGCCGTAATCTTATCGACTTCCTTCCCATCTAAAATAAACTTTGGTTTGTAGGTCATTTTATTCACCAAATTCGATTTACACCGTAAGCATCAAAAGCTTTATCAATACTAGCGATCGGTAAATCTTCGACAATGGACTGAGCAATTAACAAACGATCAAAGGGATCGCGATGATGAAAAGGTAAAGATGAAATTAGATTTAGATGCGATAAGGTGATCGGTAAAATCTCAATGTCATTTAGCATTAACTGCTCAGGAATAAATCGCTCAAACACATCAGGTAAATTCATCTTGCCAATGCTTACTTTAACTGCTATTTCCCAAAGACTTACCACACTAAGCAAAACATCAGTATCTGATTCAATAAGAGTTTTTATAGTCGCGCTCAATTCTGGTCGCTCATTGATAAACCATAAAAACGTATGTGTATCGATTATTATTTTCATGCCATGTAGTCTTGAAAGTCTTCTAAAGGTTGATCAAAATCGGGAGACATCCAGATTAACCCCTTTGCACTTCCACTTTGGCGGCGTTTTTTAGGTAAGCCCTTAGCTGTAGATACTTCTCGAATGATAATCTCGATTTCTTTACCCTCTAACTCATTCGGTAAAGACTTATTTAAGGCGATCGCGCCATTTTTACAAGTAGCAGTAAGAACAATCATAATTTTTATGCCTAGATTAATTAGGTTGATATTCAACAATTAAAGCGATCGCCAATGAAATCTCTATTAGATCCTCTTCTGACAATACACCAAGCTTTCTTACAAATCTCTGGGTATCAACACTTCGCATTTGCAACACATCACCCGCTGAAGTCTTAGACAGTCCATTATCTGGACTTGGCTCAATACAAACGTGCCAAAGATTTGATAAAAAAACTAACTTCCAATCTGTCAACGGTACAACTAATTTGAGAGGAAGTTTACCGATGACATTGGAACTAACCACAATTGCAGGGCGAGTTTTCTTAATTTCAGCGCCAACAGTCGGATCTAAATTAACTAACCAAATTTCACCATGTTTAGGACTCATGATCTGCCTCTAAACCAAAGCTTGTCCATTCCTGCCATGTCAAATCTTGTTGATAATGTTCAACCATTGCTTCAGCTTGTTGGGCAAGAATCTGCCGACGTTCTGCGATCGGCAAACGCAGAAATGCACGGCGATCTACCTTTGTGCTGCTAGGGACTTCGCGAATGAAAATCTCGACTTGTTTTCCTTCTAGCTCATTAAGTAATGGGTCACTTAAGGAGATCGCGCCATTTTTACAAGTAGCAGTTAAAACAATCATAATTTTATGCTCTTAGATTAAAAGCTGAAATATTGACAAACAGATTTTGGGTTTATACTCACTCAGGTCTATCCTCTGTAAATTGATCGATCGCCTCTACCAAACCCTCAGAATATGGCTCAATCACAGTCGCACAGACATGAAGATCCGCTAATGCTTGCGAAAACTCCTCAGAATCAGCGTCATTATTTTCAATTATCTCAATAGCCGTAAGTGCTTGCGCTAATCTTGATTTGTATTCCTTCAAAAAGATATCTAATCTTTCAAATGGATGCTTATAAATTAAAGTCATTGATTTAGTCTCCTTTCTAACTTGGCAATGTTTTGACGACAATTGGCAACGGTCTTTTCCCAATGTACGATCAACCCTTGATCAATCATTGTATCTGGTTTAGTTTTTTCATTGGCAATTTTTTGTAGATGCTCTTCCAAAGCCCGATACTGCCCTTCTAACTTTTTGCGATTGTCTTTATTTTTGGTCATATTTTGTATTATTCTCGATTGAGAGCTAATTTTTATACGTTGCCTTAATGATGTGAATCAAGCTTACCACCACCGCCGCCGCGCCTTCCCACTTATGCCGCCTCGTCGCATTATAAATCGTGCCGCCATTCGTGCAGATATAGCGCAACCCCGTAGAGCGAGTATCACCCTGCGCGATCGTATTTGTGGCAACTAATCCCAAACAGCCATCCTTTCGCAATAACTTAAACGACCTACGGAAAAAATGCACTACTAGATCGGCATTGCCATGAGACTCAGGATTGACCACCTTTAACCAATCCAAATAACCCTCAGAAGTTCCATTAATCAGCGTATTTTTACCCGCAAATGGTGGATTGCCAATAATCGCATCAAAACCACCTCTAGAGCCATCAAAAACCTCTGGAAACTCAAGTTCCCAATTGAAAGGCGTAACGCCGCCACTTCGCAATTTTTCCGATAGCTTCTGTAACTCCGATTCTGAGCCTTGAGCAAGAATCGCGAGATTTTCCTTTTCGCGACTTTCCCGATCCTTTGCATTTTTACCCTCAAAAAAGGCTAACAGCTTAGCATCCGCAGCCAGTCGAATCGGATCTAAATTTGTATCGATTTCCATCAGCTTCTTTTGTTTCTCATCAGCATCGCGATCGCTGAGAGTATCCGTTGCCTGAATCGCTAATCTCGCATTGGCAACTTCCTGCATTTTCGCTGGTTCAGTTAGAAATATATTTAACTGCGTAAATGATTGAAACGAGCCAATCTCACGACTGGTTAAACCCACTAAAGAATCGCCACACTTCAGCGCATGATCGATAAACGTAAAGGGTAAATCCTTCGCCAAAGTCGCCAACCACAGCGACAACTTCGCCAAATTCACCGCAAAGGGATTCTTATCCACACCATAAATACAGCGCTGCGCCACCAACCGCCGCGCCAATAAAATCGAATCCTCATCAGGTGGCAAATCATCAGGCATCCCATCGCGTTTCCATGCTTCATCCACCAAATCCGCCAACGCCCGACAAGCCGCAATCAAAAACGCCCCCGGACCCATCGCAGGATCGCAAACCTTCAATTGCAAAATTTGCTCCGCCGTCGGCTGACTACCCAAAGCTTGCAAAATCGGTTCAAGAGTTTTCTCCACCACCGATCGCGCCAACTTACTCGGCGTATAATGCGAACCACTGCGCCGCCGTTCTTCCGTAGGTTGCAAATACAAAGCGCCCACATCCAAAAGATTTTGAGCACGATGGGAAACTTTGCGACCTAAAGCCGCCGCGATCGCATCTAAAGTCTCTGCATCCTTCAGTTCCTTCTGAGCATTACCCGAAATCTCGCAGTTCGCCCAATCCTTTAACAATTTGGCGCGATCGCTCGGCTTCGCAACTAACAAAGCCTGCATATCGATCACCACCGTCGTCGAAACCTTCGAGCCTTTGGGTTTACTGGTCACACCCAAACACACACTCCGCGCCAGTTCCACTCGATAGCCCATGATGCCCTCATAGACCGAGCCGATATTCTCCACATCCAAAGCCCGATAGGACAGCCGCTCACCATCCAACATCAGCAACTTGTCCAAGTACCTGAAAAATCGTGCGATCGGGAACGCGAGGAATTTCGAGAGTACCCGCATCTTGATAATGACTTCCAAGCGATCGCCCTTCCAAAAAAGGATAGGCATCAGGATCGAATAACTGCCCATGTCTGGCTGGCAAATATTTCGGCGTAGCCCCACCACCGTCATAAACCAACCGAAATAAACTTAATAACCAAGCCCAAGCCCCATACCTTTGATCCATCGTGTCTGGATAGTTACTCACATCATCGCGCAATTTTTCATAGAGTCCCGTCACCGCATAGCTGCCTTCATACATGTCATCATCAGGCATCATCCTATGCTCTTCGGCATAAAGCAGAAACACCAAACGCATCAAAACTACGACCAGTCCGCCATAGATATGCTGCATTTCTTCCGCGCTATCAAGGCGAGTAAGAATTTTGCCAGAAGCCGCAGCATTGGCACTCTGAAAACCTGCTAATAATTCCCATAGAGCATCTAAAACCTGATCAGCAAGGCGTTCTGACACTTCATTTTGATAGAGACGGCTTTTTTCTAAGATCGCTTTGAGACGGCGATCGTCATTTGCTTGAAATACACGATAGAAGCAAAGCAACATCTGCAATGCACTTAATAGCGATCGCCCCGCCACTTCAGTCATCGCCACAAAGGAGAAAGTCAAATGCCCCGATGATTCGCTCTCTGGCGCATAAACTAGCCGTAATTCCTTGCCATTGGTCAATAGTCCCACAGGAACTTTTGAGCCACGCAATAGCCGCTCAAATTTTTGCTGCGGTGTCGTCTCCCAACCTTGAGCCACTTTGTCATCAAGCCCAATCCCCATTTCCGTCTGTTGCACCAACATTAACCAGCCCTCACCATCTGGATTCGGAACAGCATAGGAAGGTTTAAGGGTTTCGCCGTAATTTTCTAAATAAACCTCAACCCCTTCAAGTGCATCAACTAAATCGCTCTCTTCCCATCCCAAAATCTGCTCAGTAAAAGTCCGAAAATCTTGCACCATGCCATCATCATCGATCAATCCTTGCAAGATCGGCTGTAATTCTGTAGCGATCGCGCGATCGGGAATTGCACCTGCGCGTTGTAGCGATCGCGCAGTCACCACCAAGCCCACAGGCTGAATCAGCCCTAACCATTCCTTATGTACAAAAAGCTCGCGATCGTCCGACATAACAAGATTCCTTACAATAAACTAGGCTGAAAATGGATACAGGTTAGCGATCGCACCTTTTGAATGCTGTCAAAATCGCGATCGTGATGAATCAGCGTTAATTGATAATCGATCGCCAATTGAGCAATGCAACAATCAATAGTGCTTCTAATCGTTAATCCTTGTCGCCGCAGATCGTAGTAAATCCTTGCCGCAGAAATCCACGCATCATCAGTTTGCTCAAGGTAATCTTGCTCTTGCAGGGGTGTGGGCAGACCGATTACCTTCGCGGCGATTGTCAAGACGATTAAGGATCGGGCTTATGTGTCGCTCAAAGGGAAAGTGCTATCGCCTTCAGATTTGGGTATGTCTACCGATGAGGTTTTACACCAAACTTTCCCAGATCTCCTCAGAGCCGATTTTATAGCAGGAATGGAGACGACTTTGGATGAAATCTCGGTTGGGAAATTGGAGTGGCAAGGCTATTTGATTGGCTGGCATCAGTCTTATTTTCAACCGATGTTGGCTAGGGCTTACAGCATTCTCAGTGGAGATTTGCAGCCCTCAAATCGTCAGAATGAGCTTTCAGATGTGGCTTGTCCAGAGTGCAAAAAGCCTCTCAGTAAAATTCATTCTAAGAAGGTTAGTGGTGGGCATTTTCTCAAGTGTGAGCATGGCTGCGAGAATCTGGTCATGTTCTGGAGCGATCGCCGTAATCAGTGGGAAATCCCTCAACCGAAAAATGAGAATCCTGTCGCGGTAAGTTTGACGGATTTCCCCTGTCCTGTTTGTCGTAAGCCTCTATCGATGATTCCCTATCGTAAGGATGGTGTAGATAAGGTGATGCTGAAGTGTTCAGATCCCAAAACCGCTAAACGCAAAGATCATGCTGATGTTATTTATTTCTGGACTTCTCAGGGAAAGTATTGGTCTAAAAAGTTTGGCGAACTCGATCAATTGGCGAAGCCTGATTCGGGTAAACCTGATACTTCGGCTAACAAAAGTTCGCCGCGTAAGCCTAAATAGACCAGTAAAGTTGCTAAGCCTAGATCTAAAAAGTTGTTTTGATTGTAGTGTTTGACAAAAATTGGCAATATTTGCCATAATTGAATTGTCAGAAATATGCATAACTACTAGCTATGACTACAGTAAATATCTCTGTTCCTGATTCTATGAAAGTTTTTATAGATGAGCAGGTTGCTAAGGGTGGCTACAGTACTACAAGCTGATTGACTGACAAAAGTCCAAAAACATTGCTGTTAAAAGATTATAGGTTGTAATCACTCAGTGCCAAGGGTACGACACTTAACGCAAAGCGGTGGTTTCACACTCGGGAAATTTTGTGATTTACCCAAAAATACAT
>JBBRMK010000078.1:0-22726 GCA_038230875.1 Pseudanabaenales cyanobacterium | reverse complement strand
TGAAAATCAGTCTCACCAAAAATCGCATTCTCAAACTTGTAATGTTTAAACTCCAAGATGTTACCTGAATTATCAGACAAGAAAAAAGTGCGATGTTCTAAAGGTGTATCAACAAAGCGAACTTTTGGCTTTTGATAAAATTTAAGACGCTTATCATGGACTTTTTCGAGTAAAGCCATCCAGTTACTTTCAGAATAGAAAACTAATCCGAAATGGCGGGGATAAATACCACGTTGCTCATCAACTGAATAGTTACTATCCACATGAGCGACTAACTGATGACCATACAAACTCATAATCATCGAGTCGCTTGACGCACGCCCCGCTAAACACCCCAATCCATCAATATAGAAAGCTTTGGTACTTGGAATATCTTTGACTGGAAATGCGAGATGAAAGAGTATTTTGGTCATAGTGCAGTACTTTCTAGCATAAGTTTGGAGCGCTTGAGTTTATCAGGAATTTCAATAGGATATTTTCCTGTAAAACAAGCTGTGCAAAAGTGCGAGGTATCAATCTGGGTCGCTTGCAACATTGCGTCGTGACTGAGATACGCTAATGAATCAACTTCAATCTGTTTAGCGATCGCATTTACAGAATTATGCGAAGCGATTAAATGATCTTGCGAGTCCGTATCAATACCATAAAAACAAGGATGAGTAACAGGCGGCGAAGAAATACGCATATGTACTTCAGTTGCCCCAGCTTCACGCAATGCCCTTACTATTTTACGGCTCGTCGTTCCCCTTACGATCGAATCATCGATCACAATTACACGTTTGCCCTGCAAAACATCCTTAAGTGGGTTGAGCTTCATCCGAATTCCTGACTCACGCATCGCCTGAGTTGGCTGAATAAAAGTACGTCCTACATAGCGATTTTTGATCAAACCTTCTGCATAAGCAAGCCCCGACTCACGTGCATACCCGATCGCCGCAGGGATGCCCGAATCTGGCACACCAATCACAATATCTGCATCAACAAAACTTTCCTTGGCAAGTTCACCGCCAATCCGCATTCTATAAGTATAAAGACTTTCATCATGCATGACACTATCAGGACGTGCAAAATAGATCATCTCAAACACACAAAGCTTCGGCTTTGACTCAGCCCATTGCATAGATTGAATCCCATTTTCGATAGTGATGGTCACTAGTTCACCAGGACGAACCTCTCGCACATATTCAGCACCAATGATATCTAAGCCACAGGTTTCTGACGACAACACATAAGCGCCGTCAATCGTTTTACCGATCACCAAAGGACGTACACCATAGGCATCTCTCGCACCGACGATCGCATTAGCATTCGCCATCACCAAACTAAAAGCACCTTCACATCGATGCAAAGCTGTAATGATCGCCGCTTGCCAATCTTTGCCCTCAGCGATCGCTTCAGAAACCGCAAAAGCAATCCCCTCAGAATCAGTAGACGATTCCAGATTATGACCTTGAGCGGATATTTCACCGCGCAACTCAGTTGCATTTACCAAGTTGCCATTGTGGGCAAGCGAGAAATCTCCTAAGCGGGTATTTACGACAATTGGTTGAGCATTGCAAACTTTACTTGAACCTGTCGTCGAATAGCGGTTATGCCCAATTGCCAAGGAGCCTTTAAGTTCTGACAAGATCGTTTCTGTAAAAACTTGAGAAACTAACCCCATCGCCTTATGAGTATGAGTTTTACCGCGATCGTCATATACAGTTATCCCAGCTGACTCCTGACCACGGTGTTGTAACGCATAAAGTCCAAAATATACAAGATTAGCAACATCCCCCTGCGCTGCTAGTACACCAAAAACACCACAAGCTTCTTGCGGTTTGTCAGTTTCAATATCCAGATCTAGATTGTTAAAATTATTGTGATGATCAAAGTGATTATCAAATTTGTTAATCATCCTATTATTACAAACAGAATGGTCAGAATGGTCTGGCAACATAGCAGTTATACGCAGTACGTTAAGTTGGGTAGAAGAGAAAATCCCATTGTTAGATCGTAACAGCGTTAAGCAGTTCTTAACCAAAGTTAGCAAACTTTAAAACCCAAAAGTGACAGAAAGTGAGAGGCGATCGCAAAGCTCTACCCTTTGACTTCTGGGTATTAATTTGTCCTTCTGCCCTGTAAACTTAATTACAAGTTAATTACTAAGGTTGTGTAGCAAGGCACAACTCACCTAAGTTGGTTGTGTGTTTTAGAAGATTTCTAAAACATAGTAAAAGCTTAATAGTTATAAAATTTAGATAAAATAAGGATCCCTACGAATGGATAGTACTATCAGCCTTGAGATTATTGAGGTCGTTGAACAAGCTGCGATCGCATCTTCTAAATGGATGGGCTTAGGCAAAAAAGACGAAGCCGACGAAGCCGCAGTTGAAGCTATGCGCGAACGCATGAACAAAATTCATATGCGTGGTCGTATCGTTATTGGTGAAGGTGAGCGCGACGAAGCACCGATGCTATATATCGGCGAAGAAGTTGGTATCTGCACCCAAGCAAACGCTGCTGAATTCTGCACAATCGAAGAACTACAAGAAATCGACATCGCTGTTGACCCTTGCGAAGGTACTAACCTAGTTGCTTACGGTCAAAATGGTTCGATGGCAGTTCTTGCTATCTCTGAGCGCGGTGGTTTATTCCAAGCGCCAGACTTTTATATGGATAAGTTGGCGGCGCCACCTGCGGCTAAAGGGCATGTAGATATTCGTAACTCACCTACCAAAAATTTAAAAATTCTTTCTGAATGTCTAGATCGCGCGATCGAAGAATTGGTCGTCGTCGTTATGGATCGTCCTCGTCACAAAGGTTTAATTGCTGAAATCCGTGAAGCAGGCGCACGTGTACGTTTGATCAGCGATGGTGACGTATCGGCGGCAATTTGTTGTGGTTTTGCTGGTACAAACATCCATGCGCTCATGGGCATTGGCGCAGCACCTGAAGGTGTAATCTCGGCAGCAGCGATGCGTTGCTTAGGCGGACATTTCCAAGGTCGTCTAGTTTATGACCCTGCTGAAGTTAATACTCCTGAAAGCGCTAAATGGACTCGTGAAGGTAACTTGGCTCGTCTTAAGGAAATGGGTATCGAAGACGGCGATAAAGTTTACGATGCTAATGAATTGGCTTGTGGCAAGAATGTCTTGTTTGCTGGTTGTGGCATTACCCCAGGCACTTTGATGGAAGGTGTTCGCTTCTTTGGTGGCGGTTGCCGTACTCAATCTCTAGTCATCTCGACTCAATCTAAAACTGCTCGTTTTGTCGATACTATTCACTTAACTAGCGATAGCCCTAAAGTTATTAATTTGCGCTAAGGCGATTTATTAGAAAGATCTTACCGTGATTGTGCCGCGCGAAGCGCGGCACAATCACATCTTGGTTTTAATAAATCGGGTACTTTTATTGTTAGAAATCACCTAAGTAGCAATACATTTCATTTCATAAAGAACAAGGGGCTTAAGCCCCTTGTTCTTTATGTTTATACTTAAGATCGATACTTATAATCGATCCATCTGCTCACACATTACAGAACATTAAGGAGTAATAAGTACCTATTAAACTGGTAACTATCTCCTGATAAGCTCTTCCCATAAGAAAAAAATTTCTAGTCCAATTCCTAATAAGAAACGCATTTACGATATGAATATTGCAGTTGTTGGCTTGAGTCACAAAACCGCGACTGTGGAAGTACGAGAAAAGTTGAGTATTACCGAAGATCGCATGGAAGCTGCGATCGCTCAACTGATGAGCTATCCGAATATTGAAGAAGCTGCAATCTTAAGCACCTGTAACCGTTTAGAGTTATATGTTGTCACTAGCGAATCCGAAGGCGGCATTCGTGAAATTATGCAGTTTCTCTCAGAGTTTAGCCAACTACCTCTACAGTTCCTACGTCGTTATCTGTTTATTCTGCTCCGTCAAGATGCCGTGACTCACCTGATGCGAGTTGCGTCAGGTTTAGATAGCCTCGTGCTTGGTGAAGGACAAATTCTTGCACAGGTCAAGCATACCCATCGCCTCGCACAGCAATATAATGGCGCAGGACGGATTCTTAACCAACTTTTTAAACAATCTTTGTCAGCGGGTAAGCGAGTTCGGACGGAAACTGAAATTGGTACAGGCGCAGTATCAATTAGTTCGGCGGCAGTTGAACTTGCTCAAATGAAGTTAGAAAAATTGTCAGACAAGCACACTACGATTGTCGGTGCTGGTAAAATGTCGCGCTTGCTGGTGAAGCATCTAATCTCAAAAGGGGCGCAAAAAATTGCGATCGTCAACCGATCGCAAGAACGAGCTGCTGCAATGTTAAAGGAATTTGAAACTAGCGGTGCTGAGTTTGATATTCGTCCGCTCGATCAAATGTTAGATTGCGTAGCAATTTCTGATCTAGTATTTACAAGTACTGCTTCTACAGAAGTAATTCTTAGTCGCAAAAATCTTGAAGCGATCGCCTCAAATCATACTGGTTTGACTTTAATTGACATTTCTGTACCACGCAACATTAGCTCCGATGTCAAAGAGTTGCCAAATACCAGAGCTTTTAATGTCGATGATTTGCAAGCGGTGGTAGCGGGAAATCAAGAAAGCCGTCGTCAAATGGCGATGCAAGCCGAAATTTTGCTAGAAGGTTGTGTCGCTGAGTTTGATAGCTGGTGGCGATCGCTAGAAACTGTCCCCACAATCAGCAAGCTCCGCCAAAAAATGGAAATCATCCGCGAGCAAGAAATGGAGAAAGCGCTATCTCGCCTTGGTACTGACTTTGCAGACAAGCATCAAGATGTAATCGAGAGCATGACTCGCGGCATTATCAATAAAATTTTGCATGATCCGATGGTACAGTTACGCGCTCAACAAGACATCGAGACGCGCCGCCGTGCGATGCAAATGTTGCAAGTACTATTTGATCTAGATTCACCCTCTAGCCAACTCAAAGAAGGATAAATAAAAAAGCTGCCTATAGGCGGCTTTTTTGTGACTGTCTGCAAATGTTATTTTGATGCGATCGCTTAAGTCATTTATTTTTGCTCGTTTTAGTGCTTTTGAGGCGATCGTTAAACTAACATTAATTATATAAGAAATCTTTTTAGGATACGAAAGGTAAATAAATGTCTGAAACTAAGGCATCTGGATTTGGGCAAGTTTCGGGTCAGCCCAAGAAAAAGAAGAAAGCACCAAACAAGCGCGAGGTGGCTGCTAATAAATATGATGAGATGAAGGGCAAGGGTTTGCCTGAGTTCAATATTTTTATCCGCATCAAAGGAAAGGAGTGGGTTCCTGCGGGTTCGATGGCAGTGGAACGCAGCAATCAAATTAGTCGCGCTATTTTTCAACAAGAAGCGGAGTTACTCAAGGGTGCAATTCGGCTCTATCCAATCCTGCGGCAGTACAAAGAAAATCTAGAATATGGCTATCGTCTGAAGGAGTTTCCCGATGAAGAAGTAACTATTGCAGTTCTGCCTGAGCCTACAATTGGCGATAAAATCAAGTACGCTTTCACTAAGGCTAAGGAGTATTTTAGTAGTGTAACTAAGAAGTCAAAAGGTAAATAGATTAAAAATTGTAAGGTGCGTTAATACTATTTAACGCACTCTAAGCAGGTAAGCCTTGAAACTTTGAATTAATTGCACAACGAGCTGCCGCTGCAAACTCAGCACTATCTAAGACTGATCTCTCCAGCATAATTTTTGATTGTTTTGCTAGTTCTTGTAGATCTAGGTTTTTAGGTTGTTTTGTGGCTAAATGAAATATTTCGTCTAGCATTTTTAGTTGGGCTAGATGTTCAAGTCTCTTTTCAGGTAGAGATCTTTTTGGTTCGTTTAGTCCTAGAGAATCAATTGTAACTTTCCCTCTTTTATTTCCATTAACTGGATGAGCGATTTCACCATGAAAGAAAATAAATTCTTCAGGATTTTCTTTTCCCATATCGATAAACAGCGGTTGTTCTAAATCGATATTTTGAGTGTGATTAGTTGCTCTTTGATTTGTGTTTTCTAATGGAAATAGGTTTTGCTTTTGTCTTTGATTGCACCCAGTACAAGAAAGATAGAGATTATCCCATTCATAGGCAAGCCAATAATAACCAGGATAATGTAGCGATCGCCCTTGCTTGTATGCGCCCTTAGGACGGAAATGTTCGACATCGCCATCAATGCCGATTTTGGATTCACAAAAGCAGCATTTTTTGTGTTGAGCTTCAATTAGTGCTTGTTTGACTGTTGCATGTCCATAGATGGATGAGGCAAATTCAAATTTCTTAATTGTCTGCTTTTCAGCTTTTGTCTTTTTGGTTCCTGTTTCATAGAGAGATGGATTTTCGGAATACAGATCGCAGAGTTGTTTCTGTTTTTCTTTGCCTTCTACAGCTAATTTCTCTGGCGGAGTTTTGGGTTTATGAATCCGAATCACTCAACAGCCTCCACTCCAGATTTTTCTAATAATTTAGCAGCACGACGAATGATATCCATAGCTTTAATATCCTCTGTGGTTTCTGCGGTTGGTAAAACACCGATTTTTGCTTCTAATTCTTTCAATTCTGATTTATCAGCTTTGGTAAGTTTGGCTTTGGTAAGTATTTCTTGTCTACGCGCCAGCCAAGGTTCAATCTTTGCTGGTCGTGCCGACGGCATTTCAAAAACACTGGTCAGAACTTGATCGACGCGCCAATTTTTGATAATTTCTGGATTATTATCAATTACTACATGATCGCCTTCTCTCCTGAGTAAAACAATATTCGCATCCTGAGCAGCTTGCACAACTAATGGACTATGAGCCGTAACAATAAACTGTGTATTGGGGAATCTCTCAGTAAGAAATTCCATAATCGTTCTTTGCCATGTTGGATGCATATGCAAATCTATCTCATCAACTAGCACAATCGCTGGTTCAGCAAGTGGATCTTCGCTATCAGGATAACGTTTAAATAATCTCACAGCTAGATCAACAATCCAAGAAATGGTCGTGCGATATCCCAATCCTAAACTAGATAAACGTACCCATCCATAAGGTGTAAAAAATTCTGCTCTTGGGAAGTCTTGCTCCTCACTAGTAGGTATAATACGAACGTTTTCTATGTCTGGTAATATTCGTTTCAGTATTTCTATAATGTGATTCAATTGCTTTTTGAGACGCGTTCTCATTTTGCCAGAAGCAGATTTAACAGCATAATCGGTTTGTAGTAGCCATTCTTCAGCATTAATCAGTGTGGCATTATCTGAGAAAAGGCTTGCGGAATGCTCAGAAAAATGGTTTTCACTCAGAGAAGTTTGAGACATTCTACGTGTTGCGCCATAGCCATAACAAATTAGCCCTTTTAATTCTTCTCCGCCGCTAAAACAAGCATCTCCTATAATAACTTCAATGTCATGGATTTGAGATTCTAAATTTTCAAACGTACTTATTGATGAGAGAGGATTACCACTAACAACGAAGGAGTGAATCGTAGCCATATTGGCTTCTAATATTTCGGATTCTTGCCACATATCACTATCTTTAAATAGCAACGGTAAAGCACAAAACGTCTCTTCATTATCTACCCAGTCTAGTTTCACCTCCATTCCAGCTAAACAGCGCAGAAGTGTGGTTTTGCCAACTCCGTTATTTCCTAGAATTACATTCCACTGTGCAGGTTTAGGTTTGTCTTTTCTGTCAGAGAGATCCAGAAACTGTCTATCCTTGAAGCAAAGGACATCTTCTACTTCTAATGAAAGGAAATAAACTGGAGAAGTTTTTTTGCTTAATGTAGAAGGTTTACGTCTATTTGTTGCTTTCTTGGGTTGAGTGATCATAACTTTTGAATGAGTAACCCAATATAAGATTTAACTATCTAGTAATTGGTATATTAGCAGAAACTTGATTTGGTAATGATTTTGATGGTGGTGAAGATGGGTGATCGGGATGGATTGAGGTGTGGATTTTGCGATCGCTGAACATCGAAAAAGGTGAACCCATTACTAATCTCCCAAATCAATCAGATTTTCTATTCCAACCCTTGCGGATTAGGATAGAATGTCAATCTACTGGACATAGTAAGCGCGTGTACCTTTAGCCTCGATCGCTTCACTCAGTCTTGTAAGCGCATGAACATAGGCAGCAGTCCGCATCGAAATTTGTTTTTGTTGAGATATATGCCAAATCCTTAGTGTTTCTGCCACCATGCTCTGCTTGAGGCGATCATTTATCTCTTCGAGCGTCCAATACAATCCACTGCGATTCTGTACCCATTCAAAATAGCTAACGGTGACACCGCCCGCATTGACTAGAATATCGGGGAAAACCATAATTCCTTTTTTTTCTAAAATCGCATCGGCAACAGGTGTTACGGGACCATTGGCGATCTCAAAAATATATTTAGCGCGGATCTCATGGGCATTGCTTTCAGTAATTTGATTTTCCAGCGCCGCAGGGATGAGAATATCGACATCTAGCTTTAGCAATTCCTCATTTGTAATTCTTTCATGCTCGATAATGTTGCAAACTGAATCTTGACAGTATACCGCCTGAAAAGTGCGTGTCGAATTTTTGTAACTGATAATGCTCGGTACATCTAGCCCTTGCTTAGCATAAATCCCACCTTTAGAGTCACTGACTGCGATTACTTTGTAACCTGCTTTGCTCAGTAGATCGGCGATCGCTGCACCAACATTTCCAAAACCTTGGATAGCTACAGTTGTCTGCTCGCGCTGCATTTTGAGCAATGGCAGCAATGTCTCGATCGCAAAAAATGCACCCAACCCAGTTGCTGATTCGCGTCCTAGGCTGCCACCCATAGAGATCGGTTTGCCTGTAATCGCCGCAGGACATAGTCGCCGCTGAATCGTGCTGTACTGATCGACCATCCAACCCATAATCGTTGAGTTAGTCTGGACATCGGGTGCAGGAATATCGACATCTGCTCCCATAAAATCAGCGATCGCATCGATATATCCCCGACTTAGGCGTTCCAATTCAAATTTTGATAACTGCTTAGGATCAACAGCAACGCCGCCTTTTGCGCCTCCAAATGGCAAATTCACTGCCGCACATTTAAACGTCATCCAAAATGCTAGAGAGGTAACTTCATCCATGTTTACATTTGGATGGAAGCGAATTCCTCCTTTAGTGGGTCCCCGTAAATCGTTGTAACGTACACGATAGCCCTGAAAAACTTTTAAGCTTCCATTATCCATGCGGACTGGAATAGAAACTTGCAAACTCGCTTTTGGCGATTTTAAACGCTCGATCGCATCTTCAGAAATATTAACGTGCGCGATCGCATCAGCAAGTCGTTCGCTTGCCTGATCAAATAAAGACTTTGACACCAATAACTCCAACGCCTAACGCTTAAAACAAATTGAGAGATAAATGCATTATAGGAATCGAACTGTCAATAAATACGCCAATTTTAATCGATGAAGATATAATTTTCAGCTTAAGTTATAAACCTTGAAGTTGAGGTTAATTTCGCGAATCTCAGCAATAGGCTAATATAAGAGATTAAGCAAGTATTTAATCATCATTACTAGCTAAATCTCAGTCAAATTTAAGTATATTTACTCAGGCAGACGTGCGTGCAAGCATTAGACCCACAAGAACTATATCCGTTTAACCTTGATCAGTTCCAGCTAGAGGCGATCGCCGCATTGCAAGCAGGTAAGTCGGTCGTTGTTTGTGCGCCAACAGGTTCAGGTAAAACTTTAATCGGCGAATATGCGATTCATGCAGCCTTGGCAGGCAATCGCCGAGTGTTTTATACTACCCCCCTTAAGGCTCTATCTAATCAGAAACTACGCGATTTTCGAAGTCAGTTTGGCGATGAAAATGTCGGATTGCTAACAGGAGATACATCGATAAATCGCGAAGCACCGATCTTAGTGATGACAACTGAGATTTTTCGGAATATGCTCTATGGCACGCCAATCGGGGAAGTTGGCACATCGCTTACAGATGTGGAAGTAGTGGTACTCGATGAATGTCACTACATGAACGATCGCCAAAGAGGAACAGTTTGGGAAGAGTCGATCGTGTATTGTCCTGCGGAAGTGCAGCTAGTAGCGCTTTCGGCAACTGTTGCCAATAGCCAACAACTGACTGATTGGATTCACAAAGTGCATGGTGATACTGAGTTAATCTATTCCGATTTTCGCCCCGTACCTCTCGAACATTCCTTTTGTAACAATAAAGGCTTTTTCCCACTGCTTGATAGTTCCAATCAGAAAATCAATCCACGATTGAAGCCGCTTACCAATAAGCCACCATCTAAGGAAGAAAGGCATAAAATTGTCCCCACGATTGGAGCTGTAATTTCACATCTGCGACAGAGAGATATGCTCCCTGCAATTTATTTCATTTTTAGTCGTCGGGGTTGCGATAAATCAGTTACAGATTTAGGTAATGTCTGTTTAGTTAATCCTACAGAAGCACTGAGACTAAAGCCACAAATTGATGCTTTTGTCGCTGCTAATCCTGATATTGGCAAGCCTCTGCATATTGATGCTCTCTATCGCGGTATAGCCGCTCACCATGCAGGCATTTTACCAGCGTGGAAAGGATTTGTAGAAGAACTCTTTCAACAAGGTTTGATTAAAGTCGTATTTGCGACAGAAACCTTAGCGGCGGGAATTAATATGCCAGCCCGAACTACAGTAATTTCTAGCATTTCCAAACGAACTGATCGCGGTCATCGGTTACTAAATGCTTCGGAGTTTCTGCAAATGGCAGGAAGAGCAGGACGACGTGGCATGGATGAAGTTGGCTATGTTGTCACTGTGCAAACTCCATTTGAAGGAGCAAAAGAATCAGCCCATCTCGCCACA
Source organism: Pseudanabaenales cyanobacterium (assembly GCA_038230875.1). Classification (GTDB taxonomy): domain Bacteria; phylum Cyanobacteriota; class Cyanobacteriia; order Pseudanabaenales; family Pseudanabaenaceae; genus Pseudanabaena. The sequence continues at coordinate 11,945 of JBBRMK010000078.1, read as the reverse complement.
TCCAGCGCCGATCCGCTAGTTAGTCAATTTGCACCTAGCTATGGAATGGTAATGAATTTGCTGCAAACTCACACGCTTGATCAAGCTAGAGATCTTGTAGAGCGAAGTTTTGGTCAATATTTAGCTGATCTTAATCTTGCGCCACAAATCCAGAACTTAGAGGCAGTAATCGAACAAATCACGAAGTTAGAGAATGATCTGGCAATAGTCGATTTGAAGCAATTAGAAGTTTATGACAAATTGCGCGATCGCCTTCGCGAAGAACGGCGATTGTTAAAAATGTTAGTTCAGCAATCAGAAGAGCTCCGTTTAAATGATTTAGCATCCTACGCACCTTATTTGCTGTCAGGTTCACCACTTACGATTCGTACTTACAAAGGTTTGATTGTTCATAGTGTACTAGCGGCTAAAGTTCAAGGATCTGGACAGTTCCCTTGGTTTGTATGCCTAGGTCGCAATAATTGTTGGTATACCTGCGGCTACAAAGATATTATGCAAGTTGGCAGCGATTTACTACTCGATGGTGATATCGAATATCCTGCTAAGTTGCCCTTACGCCTTGGTCAATCAATTGAGGGTGATGAGACTAGCGCTGCGATCGCTCAAAAAATCAAACCATTACCAGAGCCGGAACTTGCTCCTGAAGTGATCGCTCAACAAGCACGCATGATGGCGATCGAAGCGCAAATGAATGATCATCCCGTCTCGAAAATGAGCGATCGCGGTGCTGTTTTCAAAAAAGTTAATCGTCTAGAACAATTGCAACGCCAGATCGAATTCCAGCAAAAAGTAGTCAATGAGAGGCGACAAAGGCATTGGCAAGAATTTATGAGCTTAGTGAATATCTTGCAATCTTATGACTGTCTCCAAGATACTCAACCTAATAACACAGGTAAAGTGGTGGCAGCTCTGCGCGGCGAAAATGAGTTGTGGTTAGCCTTATGTTTAATTTCAGGTGAATTAGACAACCTCGCCCCCCATCATCTCGCTACTGTCTGCGCAGCGATCGTCAGCGAAAACAGCCGTCCTGACAACTGGATCAAGTTTGGTCTATCGCCAACCGTAGAAGATGCTCTTGATGGCTTGCGTGAAGTCCGCCGCAACCTGATGCAAGTCCAGCGTCGTCATTTAGTAGAAATTCCCGCCTGGCTAGACTATGAACTAACAGGACTAGTCGAGCAATGGGCGTTAGGCGTTGACTGGGTAGAGCTATGCCAAAATACTAACCTCGATGAAGGCGATATTGTCCGCCTGATGCGCCGCACCATTGATTTGCTGTACCAAATCCCCCATGTGCCAAATTTACCGACTCATATCTACCAGTCAGCTAAGCAAGCTGCCCAACTCATAGATCGATTCCCCGTGAATGAGGTAATTTAAAAGGTAATTTAAATGGTCATTGTGAATTCTCTATCACCACTAACAATTCTCGAAAACGGCGATCGCTTAAATCGCGATGAATTTGAACGTCGTTATACAGCATCAAACATCAAAAAAGCCGAACTAATTGAAGGAATTGTACACGTGGCATCTCCCCTCCGTTATACCCCTCATGGCAAACCTCACAGTCATATCATCACTTGGCTTGGTACATATCAAGCCGCGATCGCAGGATTAGAGGTTGGTATCGAACCAACAGTACGTCTTAATCAGGATAATGAACCCCAGCCCGATGCAGTGCTATTTCGTTTAGGTGGCAATGCTCAAATTGACGTAGATGGATACATTACAGGTGCGCCTGAACTAATTGCCGAAATTGCTGCTAGTACTGTTTCCTATGATTTACACAGCAAAAAACGTACCTACGAACGCAGTGGCGTAAAAGAATATATCGTCTGGCGAACTTTAGACGGACAAATTGATTGGTTTATTCTTGAAGATGGTGCATATAAAAATTTAGAACCCGATGCCACAGGAATTATCCGTAGTCGAGAATTTGCGGGTTTATGGCTAAATGTAAATGCAATTTTGAGTAGCGATATGTCAACAGTTCTCAAAACATTACAGACTGGTTTAGCGAGTGAGTAATAAACAGATTCCTGATTAATGAGATACTTTATTAAGACAAACCCTACGGGGTATATTTTTTTATGATTTAGAATTGAATGCCAAAAAAAGTCTTTATTACGGGTGCGAGTGGTTGTGTTGGTCATTATTTGATCGAGATGCTTTTAGCAAAAACTGATTACGAGCTATATCTGCTAGTGCGCGATCGCCGCAAATTACAAATCGACCTTAGCGATCGCCCAAATGTTCATGTGATCGAAGACTCGATGCAAAATATCGGACAGCATCGCGACTTGCTACGCACGATGGAATTTGTGGTAAGTACTGCCGCAGGATGGGGTGGCGATGAAGCTTTTGTGGTTAATCGCGATAAAACGATTGAATTATTTTCGATGCTCGATCCGCAGGTATGCGAACGAGCTATCTATTTCTCTACAGCCAGCATTCTCGATTCTCATAACCAGATTATTCCTGAGGCAGGGTCAATCGGTACGGCTTATATAGCTTCAAAACATGCTTGTTTAGAAACTTTAGAAAATTCCACTATTCGCGATCGCCTAATTACTGTTTTCCCTACTCTCGTTTTTGGGGGTGCTGCTGACAAGCCTTACTCGCACTTATCTAAAGGGCTTAAAGACATTCTCAAATATGTTCCATATGCCAGATTTTTGAAAACTAATGGCAGCTTCCATTTTGTCCATGCGATCGATATTGCTCAAATCGTCACACATCTACTCACCTCGACCTCAGTTCCCCATTCCCCCGCCCGTCTAGTCTTAGGAATGCAGAGATTAAGCGCTGAGGATTTAGTCTCCCAGTTTTGCGAATATTTAAATGTAAAAGTTGGTTGGCAATTTGAACTAACTCCATTTCTAATCGATACGATTATCAAACTATTCCGTATCGAAGTCGCAGCATGGGATCGTTTTTGCATAGCTCAACGCGATTTCACCTATGATGTCGTCTCTCCCGAAACCTTCGGTCTAGTATCTAAATATCCCCGTTTAGCAAATTTACTTGCAGAAGTGAAATAACAGCAATTTGCTTTCCACTCTATTACAAACAATAATATAAAACCCTTTGCGGGGCTTCGCCCTGCGACCCTATCAAAAAAAGAGAGAGGTCACCAAGGGCAGCCTCTCCTTTTTATTAATCATCCAGTCTTTTTCCGCGAATGGAATAGTCCAAAAGCTCCATAGGATGCATGAGCTGAACATTTTTATTTTGCAATTTCAAATGTTTGCGAATTTGGGTAATACATCCCACATTTGCTGATGCAATTAACTGAGCACCAGTATCAGTCAGATTTGTTACCTTCTGTTCTCCCAGTTCATATCCAACTTCTGGTTGCAAAATATTATAGATTCCTGCGCTACCACAACAAAGAGCAGCATCGACTGATTCTTTTAACTGCACATTCGGAATCTGACGCAATAAACGGCGCGGTTCAAGGCTGATTTTCTGTCCATGCAACATGTGGCAAGCATCTTGATAAGCGATCGCCAAGGGTTGCTCTTGCAAAGGTGACAGCTTAGCAGTCAAACCGACATGATCGAGAAATTCTTGAACATCTTTTACTTTGCTAGAGAATTCCTTTGCTTTTTCTGCATATTTAGCATCATCTTTCAAAATGTGACCATACTCCTTGAGGGTGTGTCCACAACCAGAAGCGTTAACTAGCACTACATCGAGATCTAAGTTAGCAAATGCATCGATAGTTTGCTTTGCTAGTTCTAGAGTTTGAGATTCCTGTCCTTGATGATGAGATAAAGCACCACAACAGCCCTGTAATTTCGGAACTACTACTTCACAACCATTAGCAGTCAATACGCGCACTGTAGCATTGTTTACTTCTGGTAAAAATACACGCTGCACGCATCCCAACAGCATTCCTACTCGAAAGCGTTGAGTTCCCTTAGCAGAAATCACTTCAGGGAAAGTATCTTGAAAAGAGGAGGGAGTTAGATCAGGTAATAATGATTCCATTGCTGCTATTTGAGTTGGCAAAAACTTTTGCCAACCAGTTAATCGCCATAATTTCTGCAAGCCTAGTTTTTGATAGGCAAGTAGAGGGGCAAGCAAAACTCGAAGACGATTGGGATAGGGAAATGTCGAGAAGATCAACTTTCGCAATAGCTTTTCGGGTAGCGATCGCGGATGATTTCTCTCCACTTGGGCACGAGTTGCTTCGATCAGTTGATCGTACTGTACTCCTGATGGACAGGTCGTTACGCAAGCTAAACATCCTAAACAAGTGTCAAAATGTTGAGCGATCGCAGGAGATAAAGGGATATCTCCTTCATTAATTCCATCCATTAGATAGATTCTGCCCCTCGGCGAATCTGTCTCTTTGCCAAGCACTCGATAGCTAGGACAAGTAGATAGACAAAAGCCACAATGTACGCAAGCATCAATCAGTTGAGGATTTGGAGGGTTTTTACTGTCAAAGGTTGACTTGTCAGAAACTTGCATATATTAAAGATAAAAAATAAATTTATTAAAAGTCTTGGTACAGTGCTTTGACAAGCTTTAAAAAAGTCGTTCAGGACTAAGTAAGCCTCTTTGATCAAATTTCTGTTGAATTTTGCTCATTAGATCATGAGCATTTCCTGTATATCCCCAAACGTTGGTTTGAGATTTCAATTCATGAGAGGCTTCAAGAATTGTCAAAAATCCATTATAAGATTCGGCGATATTTCTTACTTTGGTAATCCGCTCAGCAATTTCCGCGAAACCCTCCACATCTTCGATTCGTAAAACTCCTAAGCCACTACCTGTATGTATTTGTAGATAATAAGATTGGTTCTCAAAAATTTGTTGGCATTCTTGGAGCAGCGATGCACTCATCGCTGGAAGTACACCTAACTTACAGACAACATAATTGTTTTTAGATATTTGCTCCAAATCACGAAGTTCATCTTGCCACAACAATATTTCTAATAGTTTCCAAAAATCTTCAGCCTCATTAATGATTTGGGCTTGGAGATTTAGTTCTTTGGTAAGCCTGACAATGCGATCGCATTGCTCGATCACACTAGCTTTGAGGCTCGAAAATTGGATTGCTAAACCAACTTCATTTCCAAAGCCCAGACTAGCGATCGCTGATGCTGACAATAAATCACAAGCAGTGGGTGTAAGCACCGATGTACTAATTTTTTGCTGTGCTTGAGCGATCGCTTCAGGCTCACCAGTAACTAGAACAATCTGTGTATATTCAGGCAGAGGATAAAGGCGGAAAGTGATGCTGGAAGCAATTCCCAAAGTTCCATAAGAACCTGTTAATAATTTCATGAGGTCATAGCCAGCTACATTTTTAACCACTCGTCCACCCGCTTTGACTATCTCGCCATCTGATCGCACAAACTCGATGCCCAAACACATATCGCGCACACTGTTATAACGATGTCGCAAAGAACCAGCGCTACCTGTTGCTAAAATACCGCCAATCGTTGCCCTAGCTGAATAGGGAGGATCAATCGCCAAAAATTGCCCTTCTTTGGCTAATAGCACTTTTAAATCCTGATATTTCACCCCAGACTCAACCGTGACTGTCAGATCTCCTACACAATGCTCAATTACTTGATTTAACCGTGAGGTACTGATCACTAGATCGGCACGACTAACCAAACCGCCCCAGTCTAGCTTCGTCGCATTACCAAAAGGTAAAACTCGCCATCGATGTTCATAAGTTATTGCGATCGCACTAGATAATCCAGCGGTCGTTTGCGGATAAAGCACACAAGCAGGCTGGAGGCTATCATCGGTAAGACTTTGGACAATACGATTATGCAAATGAGTTTCAAGGCGATCAAATACAACAACACTATCGAATCCTAGCAATTCAGTGAATAATGCGATCAGTTGATTATCTGTAAGTCTCACAAAGTTAATATTCCATACATGACATTTGTCGATGTAGTCAGGGCTTTTGCCAAACTATATCCTCAAAATAAGCGCTTACTACCATCAGGGCGAATTGTACCCCAATTAGTTTTTGCTAAAGCCAATTGCTCGTCCGTAATCTTAGCGCCTTTTAAATTTGCCCCACAAAGATTTGTACCATTTAAATTTGCTTGGTTTAAATAGGCTCCTTTCAAATTTGCCCCACTTAAATTTGCCCCCGACAAATCAGCCTTGCTCATATAAGCTGACTGAAGATTTGCTTCACGCAAATCAGCTAAAATCAGCGAAGCACTCCCCAAATCACACTTGATTAATACTGCTCTTTGCATTTTTGTTTCACGCAAATTAGCGCTATTTAGTTTAGCTTGCGATAAATTTGCACCTTGAAAGCTGGCACCAGTTAAGTCAGTGTGACAAAAATCTGCCTCAACCAGTTTTGAGCGACTCATCACAATGCCTGATAAAGTAGCACTACCAAAAGCGGCTTTAGAGTAATCTTGGTTAGCAAAATTTCGCTTGCCTTGACTATATTCGACAATAACTCGGCGACCACCTTTGAGTTCAGCACTACTACCGCGATTACTATTACTGCCAGCGCGAGTATTGCCAGTAGTCATCATGCCACTATCAAATTGCGTTCCCTGACTACTGCCATATCTTTGCGGTTGAATACGTGAGTTAGGAGTAGGCGTTTGTGTGTTGTTATTATTTCTAACAGTTACTGAAGCAGGCGGAGGTGATGAATAAGTATTTGTTGCTTGATTTGTTGCTTGATTTGTTGCTTGAAAAGCTGCCTTACCTGCTTCATCAGGAATAGTGCCAGATTCTAATGCTCGCAAAGCCTCCTCAGCAGAACGAAATCGTTGTGATACTGCTTGCTGAAGTAGTTTCTCAAAAACGATCCTGAGCCGATCGCTAAGTTTTACTTGTGACTTCCAATTAATCTCACCTGTATAAGGATCATGGGGTAAATCTTTAGGCGATCGCCCTGTCATTAGATATAAGCAACTCATCGCCGTAGCATATAAATCGCTAGAGTAAACAGGACGCATAGCCATCTGCTCTGGTGGCGCAAACCCCGGAGTACCAATCGCAAAATTGGTTAATAACCCACTAGGATCTTCATCCGCCGAAGGTTTATTAACTTGACTTGAAACTGCCCCAAAATCAATCAATACCAACTGACCATCTTGTCTACGACGCATGATATTAGCTGGCTTAATATCACGGTGAATTACCCCGTTTTCATGCATAAAGCCAAGCGCAGGAAAAATTTCGGCAAGAATCTTACGAATATCAATTTCGCTAAATACACCCCGTCGTTCAAATTCTTGTTTTAAAGTTTCTCCATCGACAAATTCTTGAACTAAATAAAAATTGCTATCTTCTTCAAAATAATCAAGTAAACGTGGAATTTGAGGATGACTACCAATCTTACCCAAAGTAAAAGCTTCACGCTCAAATAATTCCCTAGCCATTTTCAGGACGCTTGCAGATTGAGTATTTGGACGTAACTGCTTAACTACACAAGAAGGAAACCCTGGCAACCCCTCGTCGGCTGCCAGAAATGTTGCCCCAAATCCACCCTTACCTAAGGGACGACTTGCCCGATAACGATTTTTCAACCTTAAAGTAGAACCACATGAAGCGCAATTGATCGCAAATGGTTCATTATTAGGATTAGCACAATTTGGATTAACGCAATAACTCACGGTTGATCGAAAGCCCAAGTAATGGTTGATCAAAAAACAAATCTTAAGATTAAGATTAACTTTAGCAAATAAATCTAAAAATCGTCGCTATCTGGAATTTCAGTATTTGGATATGTTGACGGACGGTTTGATGGTCGTCTTCTCCGCCCCGATGTTAGATTATCTTTGCTAGATTCACTACTAGCAAAATTATCAGATTCACTATTACGATTTCTGGGGCGATCATTATTCATACTATCACCACTAGGACGGGGACGGCGCTTAGGATTTACGGGACTAATATCACTTTCGTCAATATCAATAACAGCATCACTACTAGTGTTACTAGCAGTGCGTTTTGGACGGCGCGAACGACGTTCATCAGTAGTATCGCCACGTAATTCGCTTGCCTCATTACTATTAGCGAGAGAACCACGCATTCGCCGAGCTGAATCGCGATCGCGACGAGGAGCAATTTCGCGAGTAGGATCAATTTCAACTCGATAATCAGAACCAATCGGTTCTTCATCATCGTCCACTAAAGGGCTAGATGGCGCTCTACGCGCTTGATTTGCTAGAGCTTGACGTAAGACCAAAGACTCAACGGCAAACCAGCCTGCAAAACCAACCACTAGGACTTGAGCTAGCTGGGTAGTAATTTCCATTCGGAAATTAAAAGCAAGCAAGATAATGCCATATACCAGTGCGATCGCCGAAAAGAAGATATCGTGGTCACGTGCTAATTCAGGACGGAAGTTCCTTACAAAATATAAACCCACGCCTCCTAAAGCGGCAACGATTGCCAAAAGAATCATTAGCGGGTTGCCACCGATGTTGATCATGATTCTATATTTCTCCTAAATACCAGCATTTTTTGCCGCTTATAATTGCTGTATCTTAAACAGCAAGCCTTTATTTCAGTATAACAATATCACTTGCGAATCATAATGCTACCAATTTTGAGGTTTTCAGCATCGGCGATCCTAGAAACCTCAAAATTTGGCACAAAATTTGGCACAAAATTTGGTTTTATCCGCGACGGACAATTTTGTCTTTTTGGCTGACGATCAGCAAAGCTACAAGGATCAGCCCAAGCACAACGCTACCCGCAACAAGGCTAAGTAAAAGGTTAGTTAATGATGATGTCATATAGTTTTGTAGGTAAAGTTTTAATATACAGAATAAATGCGTAACACAATTTTAGCATTATGAGGATTGCAACTCGCAAACTATAAGAAGCTACGGTGTAGTCACAGCTTGAAACATAGCTTTTTATAGTTTAGTTAATGTTTGCGAGATTGATGGACGATCCAGTAACTGATTGAGAGTGATAAAACCGCGATCGCTAAACCAGTCAAATCCCCATCGCCCTTACTATCAAAAATGATAATTTTACGAGCTACAGCCGTCAAAGCCGTGATAATTACTAGCTGCAAATGAATTACATGTTGACGTAGATAGGCTGTAAAGTTTTCCATGAGTTCTACTGCAATCAGAACATTTAGGAACATGCCAAATACTTTAAGTAAAGATCCGCTAACCCCTTTTTGTTCGTTAAAGAACAAGTCAAATATCAAAAGCTTGCTCAGATCCCACATCGTGAAACAAATTACAACAATCATGGCGATCGCCAATAATTTGGAGATAATCTTAATAACTTGGGTTATAGCGCTTAAAAAATTTTCGTCTTTCCACGTGTTCGTAAAAAAGCGAAATAAATTTATAATTTTTTGCCCGAAACTCATCACAAGACCTACACCACTTGATTTTCTATTTATACCGCGTCTATGATGAAACCCACAGTTATTTTAGAGGGTCGCAGGGCGAAGCCGCGCTTCGATTTTCTTCTGTTTCCATTTTGAAACTGAAGTTTTTAACATGGACGCGGTATATCACTCGTCTAGAATAGATGTTACAGCCATCGTCACAAATCAAAAAATCAGATACTGTCTTAGTTTTAAGCTAAAAGCAAAAAAATTAAATTCAAAAGGTTTTATGGCTTGAAAATGCCAAATATAGCGCGCAAAAGCTTGGATATAAAATAAAGCACTAGCAAAAGACATTTTCGATTTACCTTTAGTCAAAAGGCGTTCACAAAAAGCCAAATCAAGATGTTATAAAACAAATAATTTTTTCATGCCTGATCTAGCTTTACGCAAGCGGAGATTGTTATTACTTAGACAAACGAAGTTTATCAGAGAGAGACAAGCAAAAAAAACTTGTAGAAACTAAGTCCACTACAAGCTACAAACTGTTTAGTCAAGTTTATAATTCAGAAAATCCTTCAAATTCATTAGCAAATACCTTTGTTTAGGCGTCAAACCTGATGAATATAGAATTGGTGGGGCAAAGCTAAAGTATTCTATTCACTATCAGTTTTTCAACTTACAGCGCTTTGCGCTGTCATAAAACCCAGAAAACTTTTTGAAAGTGCCGCGAAGCGGCACTTTCAAAAAGTTTTCTAGACTACTTGAAGCCTCAACAGGCTGTATCAAGACTAGTGATGGGTATAAATATATACTTCAAAACATTTTAATAGGTTATAAAATTCTTTCTAAGATAATAAAAATTATCAAAAAGTTGTAAAAAGTAGCCTTTTTTCAAAAAAATGGGTAAAATCTTATAGTATCTTAAGATTCAGAATTTCTATGTTGTCACTATTGCACAAAAATTTTCTGCCAATTTCTGTTAGCTTCATCGGGGGGATGATGCTCACTTTCGGATCATCAGATACATTATTGGCAAATTCTCAAGTAACAAATACTCAAGTAAATTATGTTCCAATTGATCGTCCCACACCTCAACGTACACAAGGCGGAGGCTCCCGTTTCTATTTAATTACCAACCTAAATCTTATGTAAGAGTAATAATTTCCTAATCTAAAAGATATTAAACCTTACATATTTTAATTTTTGTCTGGCTATTAAAGTTCAAAATTAAGCTTTTATTTGCATTAAGTAAACTGCTTTCTAAAGAATCTAATTTATTCCAAGATATATAGCATCCGCCATAATGCTTAGGATAAATCAAAAACCATTAATTAATAGGTTGTGCTTTACATAGTCTATTAATTAATGGTTTTATTTGTTAAATATATAAGCAATTTACAGCTAAATGTTATAAGATCATAGAGTAAAATCTATGATCTTGCCTTTTACTATGAGTTACCGACTATCCGATTCTCAATTAGCAAGTCATATTACTTTGCATCAGTTACAGGTTTTTGCGGTGGCGGCTCGTCATTTGAGCTATACCCGTGCTGCGGAAGAGCTATTTCTTACCCAGCCCACTGTCTCTATGCAAATTAAGCATCTAACTAAGGCGATCGGGATGCCTTTATTTGAGCAGGTTGGTAAAAAGCTCTTTCTAACTCGAGCTGGCGATGATTTATTTATAACCTGTCAAGAGATTTTTGAACGGATATCTCAATTTGAGATGAACGTTGCCGATATGAAAGGTTTAAAGCGGGGATTTTTAAAGATTGCCATTGTAACAACAGCAAAATATGTGATTCCTCGATTGCTTGGCTCTTTTTGTAAAAGTTATCCTGGGGTGGAAATATCACTTAAGGTAACTAACCATAGTGGCATTTTAGAAAGATTAACTGAGAATAAGGATGATTTATATATTCTTAGCGATGTTCCTAATGAACCTGATGTTAAATCTCATCCTTTTTTGTTTAATCCGTTAGTAGTGTTAGCAAATCATGATCACCCTTTGGCAAAGGAAACAAACATTCCCATTCAAAAGTTAGCTGAACTGCCTTTTATTACACGTGAGGCGGGTTCAGGGACAAGAGGCTTTGTTCAAAAATTATTTGACACCTATAAGATTATGCCTAAGGTGAAAATGGAACTTGGTAGTAATGAAGCCATTAAACAGGCGATCGCTGGTGGTTTAGGGATATCGATATTATCGAGACACACGATCGCTTTAGAGGGAGCTTCTGGACAAATTGCAGTTTTAGATGTAGAGCATTTTCCAATTCCTTGCCACTGGTATGTGATTCATCTCGCGAATAAGCAGCTATCAGTTGTCGCGCAGACATTTTTAGAATATTTGCAAACTGAAGGTAAGCAAATTGCTGAAGATACTTCTTGGTAAAAAAAGGGTAAAAGCAAAAAAAGAGTTTACGCTTTGCGTAAACTCTTTTTTGGTAATTGCTCAACCTAGAAGAAATCAGGGTTTCAGCCATTTTGATGCATCAAAAAATACCTTAATGATTCTATTCTTATTAAATAAATGATAAATTACTGTTTTATATATTAAATTATAGTGAAACTCAGTAATTAATCAGTTATGCGAACACTGGTTTTTGTTGATTCTCCGAGGTTGAGCAGTTAC
>JBBRMK010000077.1:0-22861 GCA_038230875.1 Pseudanabaenales cyanobacterium | reverse complement strand
TCTTTTTCAGTCCATCCATTTCGATTGCTTGTATTACCTTTTGACGCAAATCGTAACTATATGGTTTTGGCATTGTTATTCCTCAGTCAACTCGTTTGCTTTATATCTTATGTCCTAACTTAGCTGGCTATAGCTATATTACGCTTGACAGTTGGCAATCCAGAAGTAAAAAAATCAACTCTTCATTCTTTCTTTACACAAGCATCTAATTTAGCCAAATCTTTCTTTGCAAAATCTGAGGTTAGCAATACAAAGCAGTTAGAATCTGAAATTAAGAAGCTTAAGAAAAATTTGGAAGATAAAGAGCATCATATTGAAATATTAGAAAATCATTTGGCAGCAACAAAAAGAAATTCATCTCAAGATGCTAAAGTAGGTAACAACTTTAGCCTAATTAGCTTAATTGTGCAGGATTCTATGTTTGGCAAAAAAACTGATATTAATGCAGGTGGCGATATTTCAGGTGTCGCAGGTGGGAATATCTCAGGCGTTGCAGGAAAAGATCAAAAAGGATTAGCTGGACGCGATATTAGCGGACAAGTTACTATAACCATTCAGAAACTCCATGACAGCAATATCCCCGAAGCCCCCAACCTTGCCGACCTTCTCACCGACTTACAAAAAGCAATTACCGACTCTCCTGAATTAGCGGAACCTGACAAAGAAAAAGCTCTCAAATACTTGGACAAAATTGGCAAACTTGCCAGTGACAAAGAAGGCGATCGCGACCTGATTGGCATGGCGATTGATGGCATTCTCAACGTAGTCAGCAAAGCCGCGAAATTACTCACACCCGTACAGGCGATCGCTGAAAGCTTACGAAAACTCTTACAGCTATAATTTCCCCTGCGTTGCGAGGCTTGGGCAAAGCATTCCCAGATTAAGAGGATTTTAAAATTTATAGATATCGGTGGGAATGCTTTGTCCCTATAGGATTTTCTGAGGTAAATGTGGTTAACAAAGCCTCACATTAGATTGCGATTTGACCAGCCTCCCAACCCAACAGCGCAGTCTTCCGCTCCAATCCCCAGCGATAGCCTCCTAACTCCCCCGACTCCCTTATCACCCGATGACAAGGAATGATGTAACTAATCGGATTGCGACCCACCGCATTCCCGATCGCCCTCGCCGCCGTGGGACGACCAAGCGATCGCGCAATCCCCTGATAAGTAGTAATCCCACCAAAAGGAATTTGCAGCAAAGCTCGCCATACTTGAATTTGGAAATTAGTGCCTTTGACATACAGCGTTAATGGTGGCTGATTAGGAGAGAGCATATTAGGAAGGTGACTAAATAGCCGATCGCAAATTGGTTGCGTAACTTTGCGATCGCAAATAATCTCCGCCTTCGACCATTCTTTACAAAGATCGGCTTCAGCAGACTCTTTATCCATCGCATCCAGAAAAAACAGATTGCAAATCCCTCTCGCAGTCGTCGCAATCAAGCAATCACCAAACATCGTTTCATGGATTCCATAACAGATTTGTAATCCCGCACCACCAGACTTAAATTCCTGCGGTGACATCGCTTCAAGATTGACAAATAGATCATGCAATCTTCCCGAACTCGATAAACCCACATCTTCCGTTAGCTCCAATAGATTCCGAGTTTCCGCAATCTTCGACTTTGCATATTCCACCGTCAGATATTGTAAAAATCGCTTGGGACTAATCCCCGCCCACTTAGTAAACAAGCGCTGAAAGTGAGATTCGCTCAGATGTACTTGTTTTGCGATCGCAGTTAAATCTGGCTGTTGCAGATGATTTTGACGAATAAATGCGATCGCTTTAGCGATAAGTTCATAGGTATTGCGATCGCTAATATTCTCATCTAGAGCATTTTCTATCGGTGATTTCATACTAAACAATACACAGGTTTACTCTCAATTTAGCAATGATTGGATGTTTAAGCTAACCGTTTCTTGCTGTATAGCAATGTAAGTCTTGCTAGGACATAAAACCCAAAAGATGAGTGGCGCACTCATCTTTTGGGTTTTATGTCCTAGCTATCCCTTAGAATATGATTATGAGATCCTGAAAAATCTTGGTGTAAAAGTGTGAACTCGGACAACAGTTAGAAAGAAAAAAGGAAAAATTTGAGCGATGAAAATCACCCTTGATATACCTCAAGTTGAACTTGAAAAATTAATTGCTCCCGCGATCGCCGAACCGCGTATTGCCCTCTATGATATAAATTGGCAGCAATATCAAACTTTCATTGGTCTATTTTCTGGACATCAAAACCTCCATCTAACCTATCTCAAAGGAGCATTAGAAATCGTGACGCTTTCGCCTGAGCATGAAATGCTGAAGACTCTAATTGCGAGATTGCTATATGTCTATGCTGATGCCATGAATATTGACCTATTTAGTTGTGGCTCAGCTACCTGCAAATCAGAATTAACGGCAAGAGGATTAGAACCCGATGAAAGCTTCTGCATCGGTCAACGTCAAGAATTTCCCGACCTAGCGATCGAAATAACTGTCACCAGTGGCGGTATCGATAAATTGGAAGTTTATCAGGGCTTAGGAATTACCGAGGTTTGGTTTTATAAAAATAGAAAATTTTCACTTTATTGTATCAACAGCGATCGCAACGGGTATGATGCGATCGCCCAAAGCCAACTCTTTCCCAATCTTGATCTAAATCTGATGGTCGAATATATCCAACCTGCTCAAGAACCTGCAATGGTCAGAGCATGGCGCAAATTGGTCAGTAAGCATGATTAAAGCCAAAAAAGCTGTAGCGCACGCTGCGCGTGCGCTACAGCTTTTTTGGCTTTTAACAATCCAAAGTTTGTTCCAATTCCCAAGGACTAATGCGCGTACTATACTCATTCCATTCCCGTTGCTTGAGCTTGACATAGGAATTAACAAACTCTGTACCTAACGAATCTGGCAAAATCGTATTCGCTTGAAGACAACGCAGCGCATCCAAAAGATTTGCAGGTAACTGTTTCACGGTTCCAAAGGGAAGCGGATCGGTGTAGGAATTGTTGTCATAGCGTTGACCAGCTTCGCGCTTATGGTTGATGCCATCAAGTCCAGCCGCAATCAGCGCCGCAGGTAATAGATAGGGATTAGCGGCTCCATCGGCAAGACGGAACTCAAAACGACCTGCTTCGGGAATGCGGATCATGTGGGTGCGATTGTTGCCCGTGTAGCTGACGGTATTAGGCGACCATGTTGCACCAGAATTGGTAACAGGGGCATTAATCCGCTTGTAGGAATTGACAGTGGGATTGGTGAAAGCACAGACTGCTTCCGCAGAATGAAGAACGCCGCCGATAAATTGATAGGCAAGATTAGATAGACCGAGTTCTCCTTGAGCATCATCAAAGAGATTGATATTTCCTTCCAAATCCCAAATAGAGAGATGGGTATGACAACCGTTACCCGTCAAATGGGGAAATGGCTTCGGCATGAAGGTGGCGCGAAATCCATGCTTTTCGGCGATCGCTTTGACCATATATTTAAAAAAGGCATGGCGATCGGCTGTCACCAATGCATCAGCATAAGTCCAGTTCATCTCAAACTGACCGTTAGCATCTTCATGATCGTTCTGATAGGCTCCCCAACCCATCGCCAACATCGCATCACAAATCTCGGCAATAATATCAAAGCGCCGCATTAGTGCTTGTTGATCGTAGCAGGGTTTACTAGCGCGATCGCATAAATCAGAAATATCTGTACCATCGGCTGAGAGCAAGAAATATTCGCATTCCACGCCAGTTTTGACGCGATAGCCAAGGGCTGCGGCTTGACTGAGGGCTTGTTTGAGAACATAGCGTGGAGTTTGGACAACGGGCTGTCCATTCATATAAAGGTCGGCTGGCATCCAACCAATTTCTGGTTGCCAAGGTAAGGGGAAAAGACTATTTGGGTCAGGAATGGCGAAGATATCAGGATCGGCGGGTGTCATATCTAGCCATGTGGCGAATCCTGCAAATCCTGCGCCATTGACTGCCATTGAGTCGATCGCGGCGGTGGGGACTAATTTAGCGCGTTGCACTCCAAACAGATCGGTAAAGGAAATCAGAAAGTAACGAATTCCTTTTTCTTGAGCAATTTCAGATAGAGCCTTGACCATACTTGACCGTAATGTTTATCTCTCAATAAATGGGATTATCGCTCAAATGAAAAATCTGTCTAGTATCAAGTTTATCAATCAAATTTCGCAGATCGCGCTTCTAGAGTTATATTGCCGATCTCTTAAAATTTAAAATGCGATCGCAAAAAATCTCCATAACCATTAATCATCGAGATTAAGGGACGATCGCAAAATCTCCCATTCACCAAAATGCGATCGCAAATTGCTTGAAGATGCTGATTATTGATCTGCGATCGCTAAAAATTGGACTTAGAATAGGAAACGCATCGCAAAATCTCCCATTCGCCAAAATGCGATCGCAAATTGCTTGAAGATGCTGATTATTGATCTGCGATCGCTAAAAATCTCCACAAACATTAATCACCAAGAGAACTTAAGGGGCGATCACCTCTAAACGCTCATGGCAATTGCATATTCATAGCGAATTACTATGAAGGGAATTGGCAAAAGTCCGCATTATTTAGATCGAAATCGAAAATACTTTAGCAAAAATGGAGAAGAACCCCATAAATGCTTGAAATGATTGTTCGACATTGGCAGCGTTATTAATTTTGTCTCGAATTTCTTCCATTTCTTGTACATCTTGATCGCCAAAATTGCCTATCACAACTCGACGGATAATACTAGCCTCAACTTCGTCAAGAGACTGATGAGAAGCATTAGAAATGATACGCAACTGACGAACTAATTCCCAATTTTTTTGCCATTTTGCTTTTATCAGATTAGCATCGAGATTAGCAGAGATAAAAATCAATTCATTTGCAATTTCTTCTTGCTCAGCGATGGAAATATTGTTGCCAACTGATGTTAGCCATTGAATGATTGATTGGAAGTGAGTATTTAATTGAACGATATTCATTTTATTTTACACCTGATGAACAATTTAATCCGTTAGTAGGATATTTATAAAGGTCAGAAGCTGGCATAGAGCCACTAGAGGAAAGCTCTTTTAGAAATTTATTCACCTCGTCTTTTACGTCAGGATTTTTTTCGATTTCAGCTTTTATAGCTTCAAGCTTTTTAACAACCTCAGTATAATTACCTGCCTTCCAATAGGAAGCTGCGACTAAAATCCCTTCAAGCTTTGTAATAACTTGATCAATGTCAGTGCTGTTATAATCTCTGAGCAAGTTTGTGAGTCGAATACCAGTGTCTGCGGCAAGCACTAATTTGGTGTAAGCATCACAAAGAAGTGCTTTTTCTTGGCTGTCATTTCTAATCAAATCATCAATGATTTTCTCAGCTTTAATCACAATCTCTTGCTTAGATTGTTTGTTCAATTTAGGAGCATTGTATTGACTTCTAAGATCATTGAGGCTATCGACCAAAATAGTGCGATCTAATTCGTTAGGTTTTGGCGGATTTTCACTAATAAGCTGTGCAAGCTTGAGCATTCGTACTGATAAATGAATAGTCGGTTTGACGGCATCACTGAGGGCTTGACGACCGCCACCAGCAAACTCACCAACGGTTCCTACCTTTTCGAGGTTATCGAACATGGAAGCTAAAACAACATATTCATATTTCAACTCATCTAATACTTTATTTACACCAGTATTTGAGTTGTCAGGTGTCAGAATTTCTTTGATCAAGAGGTCTTCAACATCCTTAGTTTCTAGATCTTTTGGATTTGTCAACAACTCTTCAATTACTTCTTGTTTAGAGGATTTGGGTGTTTTCTGTTTATAAACAATTTTCACTGATTCTATAGCACTGGTTGCTTTGTCTCTGAAATTAATAGCGCCGAGACGAATTGCTGATCGTCCCTTCGGGTCGTCACATCCGCTCAGGAAAACTCCAAACGTCAGGACAATCAATGACATTTTGATAGGGAAAATAATCTTCTTCATGATGGTATAAATTTAATGGGAAGATAAAATAATACAAAGAAAATCTTTTATTTTCTTAGGAAATACTCAAACGGAGTGAAGTTAAATCCACTTCCACTGCCCAAGATATTGCGCTCATGGATAAAGTCTTGGTTATCGATAACCAATGCAATATTATTGTCTCGGTCAGACCATCCTGCAAACATAAATGTGTGTGCAGGGAAACCTTCGTTAGGGGTTGGATCATCTTCCCCAACTTTTGTGAAAACAATATCTCCGTCCTCCAACAAATTCCAGTCAGTAAATCTTGCCCAATTTTCTTCTTCCAAGAAGTTAGAAAAATCAAGTGTGAGTAATGAAATACCTCCATCATCACTAGGTGGCATTGGAACGATATTCAATGCTCCAGATAGACGTAATGCTGTTGACATAAAAGCTACACAGCCATTAGACGTTGTGCCAAACCAAACCATTACATTGTCAAAAACTGCTTGATAGTGGTTTCGATCGCTGTAAAACTCGTACAAAGTTTGTGTGATTCTACGACTTGAATTAGATAGAACTAGATTACTCTTTGGAGAGATTTGAGGCGTTATATTTGACCAGCCAACTAGTTTTCGATGATTTAATCCTGCTTGCCATGTCGCAAGAGTTAGAGTCCCAATCTCAACATCTTGGACTACTATATTCAAATCATTTTGAAACTTCGTAGTCACCTTTTTAGTTGATTCATCCAATTCACCAGTAATGGATAATGTAGGGACATAGCCACAACCATTGAGAATATTCTGCCAAGCAGTAATAGAGCCTAATCTATTTGGATCATTCTCAATCGTTTGTACAATTGAAGAGTCAAGATTAATCAATCTTGCACTAACTAAACCAAAAAGTAGAGCCATACAGCCAACTTGATCGCTGACTAAGTTGGGATCAAAGTGTCCATCTGAACCATATTTGCCTTTGTTGTAGTGGGTTGTTCCAGAATAAATGTAAGGACTACGGTTTCTAGGTTCAGTTGCCCGTCCAGCACCAGTTCGATATCCCCAACCGTTGTAGCCCTCAAGATACCAAAAAGTTGTTGGTAAATCCCATGATTGAATCCCTGTAGCTCCATCGAAGTTTAAGGCATCTATGGCAGATTTCTTCCATGTGAAAGGGGGCATTCCTAGTCTTGGTCTTCCAGCAGGTTCTTGGATAGTTCTCTTATCTAATGGATCACCGTTGTGTAGATGCGTTTTAAAATTAAAACTCGCCTCCAATCCATGAATTATTGCGACTACATACCACGGAACCCCTGTTTCATGGGCAATGTCTTTGTAGCTAGCTTCATTATTTGCAATCGTTGCAACACTATCATTTAATTCATCCTGAAAATTAGGTTTGATAGTGCAAGATTGCCACAGATCCAGATACTCTTGCTTTAGCTCTTCAGTTAACTGCATATTCTTTATCCCTTACATATAAATTGCTTGGTGAATATTTCTTCTTTTCTTGTTCCAAAATTTTACTATCACCTACCCAATATGAAAGTATGTACAAAGTTAGGGGGAAATCACTATAAAGTAATGACCAAATTATTAGGTCATGTAGTTTGAGCCACGCTTATGATTAGAAAAATGCAGCAAAAAATCATTTCTGTATCATTAGATATTATCGAAATGCTTGAAATACCTCACAATCTGAAATACTGATTAGTATTACGATCGAATAGCTACATAAGTCAGGCAAGGCAACAGAAGCAGGGTATTTGTAAGATGAACGAAGATGAAGCATTAGCGCTAGTTGAACAATTGAGCGATCGCGGTAGTTTGACCAAAGCCGAAAAAGAAGTTTTTAAGGGATGCTGGAGTGATGAAAACTCCTATCTAGAAATTGCCCGAAAATACAAATACACTGAGAACTATGTCAAAGACATTGGTTATCGACTGTGGAAAATGCTCTCGGAAATTAGTGGGGAGAAAGTAACCAAACAAAATTTTAAAGGCGTTTTGCGGCGCATGGCGGCAGGTAATCCTGTTGCACCAAAGGTCAAAACTAAACCATCAGTAAACCCTCGACAAGATTGGGGCGAGGTGATCGATGTTTCTCGGTTTTATGGACGGACTGCCGAGATCGAGACACTCACCCAATGGATTGTGGGTGATCGCTGTCGGGTAGTTGCCTTGCTTGGCATGGGCGGCATGGGCAAAACCTCGCTCTCAATTAAATTAGCTGAAGAAGTTCAAAAAGAATTTGACTTTGTGATTTGGCGATCGCTACGATATGCACCATCCTTTGAAGACAAGATCACTGAATGCATCAAAATTCTATCTAATCAAGAAATCACGACACTATCCATTAGTCATAACGATCAGATTACGACTTTAATTGAATACCTTCGTAAATTTCGATGTCTCTTGGTTTTGGATAACTTCGAGACTCTATTGCAAAATGGGAAACAGAGTGGCTCCTATTGCCAAGGTTACGAACCCTACGGTGAATTACTAGCGCGAGTGGGAGAGACAAATCATCAAAGTTGCATCCTGATTACCAGTCAAGAAAAGCCGACAGAAGTTGCAACTCTAGAAGGCGATGAGTTACCAGTGCGGACTCTTGCCTTATCAGGATTAGAAATCAGCGCTGGGCAAACAATTATTTCCCTCAAGGGGCTATCAGGTTCTGAAGCAGAAACACAGAAATTAGTTGAATGCTACAGTGGCAATCCTCTCGCTCTCAAAATTGCGGCTACAGTAATTCGTGACTTGCATGAGAATAAAATTGCGAATTTTCTCGCTGAAGGGGCGATCGTATCTAAAGGAATTAGGAACCTATTACAACAACAATTCGATCGCTTATCAGGATTAGAACAACAAGTCATGTTCTGGCTTGCCATTAACCGATCGCTGATTTCCCTAGGAGAATTGCAACTAGCTTTCATTCCATCAATATCCAAATCTCAATTAAGTGATGTCTTGGGTTCCTTGCGTTGGCGTAGCTTGATCGAGAGCAATAATAAAGGATTCACCCAACAACCTGTCGTAATGGAATTTATTACAGACCTATTTGTGTCTCTGATTTGTCAAGAAATTATTACCGAATCGCCACAATATTTGCTCACCCATGCCCTCAGTCAAGCCCAATCACAGGATTACATTCGCGATAGTCAAATCTATTCAGTGATTCAACCAATTCTTAATCAATTGCAAGGAGAACTAGGTTCTCCTAATGCCATTGAGCAGCAATTGCAAAAATTGATTATCAAAATGCAAGGCGAAGCAATCGCTAGTCCAAATAACTATGGTGGAGCTAATCTCATTCATCTATTCGCACATTTAAGAACGGATTTAACGCGCTATGACTTTGCTCATCTCACGATGCGAAATTGCGATTTGCGATCGCTCAACTTACATCATGTCAACTTCTCTGAAGTTACATTTCAAGACTGTCTGTTTGCTTCCACCTTTGGTATTATTGCTAGCGTTGCCTTTAGCCCCGATGGCAATAGGCTGGTTATCAGTGATTCCAATGGCGATATTTATCTTTCAGATCAACATGGCAAGCAAATCTTAATTTGCGAAGAACATATTGGTCTAGTGTGGAAGGTCGCATTCAATCCTGCTCAACCCGTCATCGCCAGTTGTGGACACGATCGTATCGTTAGACTTTGGGACAGTAATACAGGCAAACTTCTGCATCGACTAGAAGGGCATCAGAGTGATCTTACAGCGATCGCCTTCAGTCCCGATGGTCAATCCCTTGCTAGTGCTGGCTATGATCGCACAATTCGGCTATGGGATGTCACTACAGGTAATTACTTACAAACTTTAGAGGGACATCAATCATCCATCTGGGCAGTTGATTTTCATCCTCAGGGCAAAATTCTGGTCAGCGGTGGAGAAGATAGCACCATCAAATTATGGGAATTGCAAACGGGGAGATGTATGCAAACGCTCACGGGGCATCAGCATTGGATTAAGGCGATCTCTTTCAGTCCCGATGGCAAAATGTTGGCAAGTGGCAGCTTCGATCAGACTGTGAAATTGTGGAATTTGCATACAGGATTTTGGGATTGTGCAATGACATTACAAGGACATACAGGGACGGTGACATCGATCGCTTTTAGTCCAGAAGGCGATCGCCTCGCGAGTAGCAGTTTCGACCACACTATCAAGATTTGGGAAATAGAAACAGGGGAATGTTTGGATACATTGCAAAAGCATACCAATCGAATTTGGACAGTAGATTTTCATCCGAATGGCACATCAATTGCAAGTGGCGGAGATGATCATGCTGTGAAGATTTGGGATTTGCAAACAGGAAAGTGTATGCGAACCATACAGGGTAATAGTAATGCTGTTTATGCGATCGCCTATAATTCACCGCAGAATATACTCGCAAGCGGACATGAAGATCAAACGATTAAACTCTGGAATCTCAACCCTAATCAAGACTCAGAACTACATCCATTCTGCATCTTAAACGGACATAGCAACCGCATTTTTTTCCTTGCCTTTAGTCCCGACAATCAAATCCTTGCTAGCGCCAGTGCTGATCGCACGATTAAGTTATGGAATCATCAGACAGGACAAGTCCTCAAAACCTTCTACGGTCATACGAGTTGGGTATGGGCAGTTGCCTTCAGTCTCGATGGGAAATATCTAATCAGTGGCAGTCACGATCATACGATTAAAATTTGGGATATAGAATCTGGCGAATGTCTCAAGACCTTATCAGAACATCCATCGGGAGTCAAAGCGATCGCCTTCGCGCCCGATGGTAAAACCTTTTTTAGTGGCGGTTACGAGAAGCAAGTTAAACATTGGGATCTAAAAACAGGTAATTGTCTGCGTACTTGGGATGCTGATGCCAATGGCATTTTTGCAGTGGCAGTTAGTCCAGACAATCAATATCTGGCAACAGGCGGTGATGATGCCGCAATCAGGCTATGGGATATCCAGACAGGACGTTGTTGGCAAACATTATTTGGGCATGAGAATCAAATCCTCGATTTGTTATTTACACCATCAGGCGATCGCCTAATTAGCAGCAGTGGCGATCGGACAATTAAAATCTGGAATGTTGCCACAGGCAAACTTCTCACAACCCTTGAAAATCATCTCAATTGGGTGTCTTCTCTAAGCCTTGGTATAGATACGCAGACCCTTTTCAGTGCTAGTTGGGATGAGACCATCAATTGTTGGGATCTAACTACAGGCTCTTGTAAGCAAACTTTAAGAACTTTACGCCGCTATGAAGGGATGATCATTAAAGGTGTAGAAGGGCTGACTGAAGCTCAAAAAATGACATTCCAAGCATTAGGCGCGATCGCTTAAAATCAATTTTGGCTTATTCCTTTAGCAAATCCCAAACAGCCTGACGGATAAACTCGGCATCTTCAGGATTTTGATAGGGATTACCAGCGCGATGTCCCCAAATTGAAGGAATTGGCAGATATGTAGCATTAGGAATCATTGCTGCTTCGCGATCGCAATCTTCGGGCGTAAAATACAAGTCCGTAGTACTAGGCATCACCAAAGTTTTTGCTTGAATGGATTGCATTGCAAGGGCATAGTCTTTCTGATAAACAGGATTATCGCTTACATCAGAACGCAGCCAAGTATCAATCATCGTCATTAAATTACGCGGATCACGCTTGCGGTAGACCGCTTCCCAACCACGTACCAGATAATCTTCAAGGGATTCATAACCGAATTGATAGTACAATCCTTCACGATAAAAGGCTTGCGAGGCTGCCCAACTTGCATAGATTCTCGCAAAGGTGCGAAAACCGCGATCAGGAATACCATCAAAACTAGTTCCATTCCATGTCGGATCAGCAGTCAGAGCTGATCGCAAACTTTCGAGGAAAATCTTGTTATGGTCAGTAGTAAGCGCCGTACCGCAAATTGCGGCAATACGTTCGACGCGATCGCTATGCAATGCACCCCAATGATAGGCTTGCTGTGCGCCCATCGACCATCCATAAATTAAGGCTAAGCGTTCAATCCCAAATATTTCTCGCAGTAATCGCTCTTGAGCGTTAACATTATCGAGATGAGTGAACCAGAAACCTTGCTCAGTTAATTCACAAGCTTCACAATTGCTAGGTGAACTCGATAGTCCATTACCAAACATATTCGGAATGATAATAAACCAACGGGTTGGATCGAGAATGCCATCGGCATGAATCAGCCAGTCGATATCGGTATGCTGCGCTCCATATGATGTAGGATAGAGAATTGCGTTAGAGCGATCGCTATCCAGTTCGCCATAGGTTTGATAAACCAATTGTGCTTTAGGAATTACGGCTCCGCACTGAAGCTGAAAGTTCTCAATTTCAAATTTTTCAGGCTTAATTTTTTTAGAGTTAATAAGGCTCATGCTGCTGAGTTTCCAGCATTAGCATCCAAATTAGCAATAATTTGGCGATGCACTTTTACATAACCTGCTTCCACACAATCAAAATGCGAACCTAACTTCTCATGCGCTGCCGCCAATTGATGAAATGGAATCGATGCATAAAGGTGGTGTTCGGCATGATATGAAATGTTCCAAATCAAGAACCGCAGAGGCTCAAAAGTTAACGTTGTCCGAGTATTAGTCAACATATTGTCATTATTAGGGCGACCAGTATGTTCAGCTAATAGGATAAGTCTCAAAAACGGCTGACCAACGGCTAAGGGTAATGCCCAATATAACAATAAGAACCAAGGCTGAACGAGAAATATTGAGATAGCGATCGCTACAACGTAAACCAACACCTGTAAGCGAGTGGAGCGAATTACTTGATCGCGTGATCCTTCAGGAATGAAGGGACTATCATCTAGCTGACCTATTGACACTTGCCAATGTCGGTTTAGTTTACCAATCCACCAATTTATGCCACTCATGGCAACGATATATTCACCAAGATTGGTCGGTGGGCGATCGCTTAGTTCAGGATCTTTGTCAGGAATCTGAGTATAACGATGATGCCACTTGTGATAGAGCCGATAAAACGTACTGTTGTAGAACGATAATAATCCTGCTAACCAAGCCACAGCATCATTGATTTGATTATTAGCAAAAGCAGTACGGTGACAACATTCATGCAATGGGGAAAACATCATTGCTAAGCTAAATCCATAGATCACTAATGCGGGTAAAGCGATATACCAGCGATCGCTAATATGAGACATATTCGTTACCCAGAGGTATCCACTTCCAGTCATCACTGCCAAATGATAAGCCAGTTGCAAAAATCCTTTGAGATTAGACTTTGCATTTAAAATACTTAATTCTTGAGTAGAAAGAATTTGCATAAATCGCTGAACGGGCTTCACAGATTTTTCTTCACTATTAACTTGATTAGCAGATAGTAAAGTTACATCTGCTTCACTATCAGTAGTTGTCACATCGGTGGAAAACATAACTCAAAACTCACTATTTATACTATTTATTATTTTTATTATTGATAAAAATGGGCAAACCTAAGCGCCGCACATCCTAGCTGCACATCCTCTAAGTATCTTGTCAAAGCGTTTTTTAATACGTCAACAGGAATACAAAACCCGATCGCCTTAAATTTTTGTTAGCGTA
Source organism: Pseudanabaenales cyanobacterium (assembly GCA_038230875.1). Taxonomy (GTDB): domain Bacteria; phylum Cyanobacteriota; class Cyanobacteriia; order Pseudanabaenales; family Pseudanabaenaceae; genus Pseudanabaena. The sequence continues at coordinate 9,365 of JBBRMK010000077.1, read as the reverse complement.
AGATACTATTCTCCAGAATTTCTCACAAAATCAAGATCGGTAGCGCAAAGTTCTAACTATCTTGATAGGTAACCCTGATAATTAACTATGCTCTTACATTTATCTACATGGCAAGAAGTCGAGACTTATTTACAGCGATCGCAAGCTGTGATTATTCCCATCGGCTCCACCGAGCAGCATGGTCCCACAGGATTAATCGGCACAGATTTTATTTGTGCTGAAGCGATCGCCCAGGCGGTGGGCAAAGAAGCCGAGGCTTTAGTTACATCTACCCTTACCTTGGGTATGGCAGAACATCACACAGGTTTTGCAGGCACGATCAGCCTCAAACCTTCTACATTGGCTTTAGTGATTAATGATGTCGTGCGATCGCTTGCTAAAAATGGCTTTAAACGCTTTTTCTTTCTGAATGGACATGGCGGCAATATCGCTGTTCTCAAAACCGCATTCACTGAGATTTATAATGAACTGCCTGATGTGCGCTGTCGTCTCGGAAACTGGTGGGCAAGCAGTGAAATATATAAATTAGTCAGAGAGCTTTATGGCAACCAAGAAGGCTATCATGCCACACCCAGCGAAGTCGCCGTTACCATGTATCTCTATCCTGACTCAATTAAAAATGTACCTCTCAGCGAATCTGTAAACAAAGATAGTCGCATCTACAGCCCTGAAGAATTTCGTAAACGCTATCCCGATGGACGCATGGGTTCAAATCCTGCTCTTGCCACGATTGAGCATGGACAACAGCTTTTTGAATTATCTGTAAAAGAACTGGTCAATCAATACAAAGAGTTTTTAGTAGAGGTTTGAGCCGAAACAAAAGCAAAACTTTGCACCAACTCTACTTTCTAGTTAAGTAGCTAGGCGCAATTAAATATAAAACCCAAAAAGCTGTGGCGCACGCTGCGCGTGCGCCACAGCTTTTTAATCTGGATTTTAATTATGTCTAGCTACTTACAAGTTTTTAGTTGCAAGATTAAGTCATTTGCCGCAAAGCACAAAACTGTAAATCATTGTATGCTGATCATCTTAAACATCAAAAGTACTTGCATTTCTGCCTCATGCTTGATCGAGCAGCGATAACCGTAGCTATTTCTCTATGTCCTGAAGAAGCCCTGTGCTACTTAGCAAGGGTTTACACCACCCTAGTTATTTTCAATCCACCCGAATTTCTGAAAACTTCTATTGACAGTAGAATTTTAATTCATTCCCTTGGCTATCCCGACCATCCCGACTCTGCCCACACATGTCGGCAACTTATGGATGAGTTTGGCTTCGATACTGACACTTTCCCTGCTTCTGCAATTCAAGGACTAGCGACGATCGCGGAAATTTTCCCGTGCGATCGCGATAATTTGCAAGTAGATTTTGAACTCGATCAACATCTCGATATTGCCCCCACAAGCCTCATCGATATTCAATCAAGGGTACAAGACAAAGGACAATCAGCATGGTTAGTACAGTTGAAAGAAACTTACTTTTTGCAAGAGCCGATTTATGATGTTTTGCCACCAATTTACATCGCGACAGGAGATGTTTGGCTACCGCAAAACTCGTCTCATGTAGAAGATTTTCAAAATGCCCTCAGTCGAGACATTCTCCGCAGCAAAGTTTAAGACTAATAAAGCCATTTATCCAACTATTATTGCGCGGAACTATAAATTTACAAATGATAAAAATTATGATTGTACGAATATCCTTGTTTTAGTAGGTTTAATATTAGTAACGAAGTAATAATAAATATAATTTTACAAAATTTATAAGGATCGATTCAGAATTATGAGCAATAAACCCAACCGCGTTGTTGTGATCGGAGTTGCAGGGGACTCTGGGTGTGGGAAATCCACGTTTTTACGTAGATTGAATGACCTATTCGGCAAAGAATTTATGACTTCGATCTGTCTAGATGACTATCACAAATTAGATCGCAAACAACGCAAAGACACAGGTATTACTGCTCTTGATCCTCGTGCTAATGATTTTGATTTGATGTATGAGCAAGTTAAGGCTCTCAAAGAAGGTAAATCGGTCATGAAACCGATCTACAACCACGAAACAGGGATAATCGATTCTCCCGAATTGATTGAACCGAATAAAGTGATCGTGATCGAAGGTTTACATGCGATCTATGACGAGCGTGTTCGTGAATTGCTGGATTTTAGCATTTATCTTGATCTCAGTGATGAAGTCAAAATTGCTTGGAAAATTCAGCGTGATATGGCTGAGCGTGGTCATACCCTCGCTGGGGTCACCCAAGCGATCGCATCGCGTAGACCTGACTTTGAAGCATATGTCGATCCTCAAAAAGCACATGCAGATGTGGTTATCCAAATTCTGCCAACTAACCTACTTCCTAACGATATGGAACGCAAGGTATTGCGTGTTCGTTTAATTCAACGCAGTGACGTAGAGGGGCTAAAACCAGCTTATTTATTTGATGAAGGTTCGACAATTTCTTGGATTCCTTGTGGCACGAAGCTAACTTGCTCTTATCCAGGTATCAAGCTACTCTCTGGTCCAGATAGTTGGTGCGGTCAGCCCGCCAGCATCTTGGAGATTGATGGACAATTTGAACGTCTTGAAGAGATGGTCTATATCGAAAATCATCTCAGCAGCATCGATACTAAGTTTTACGGCGAATTGACTCAACTGTTGCTAAAGCATCCAGATTATCCAGGCTCTAACAACGGTACTGGTTTATTACAAGTAATTGTCGGATTGAAGATGCGTCAGACCTTTGAGCGCCTCATGCAATAAGAGACTGAACCTCTCCTCGCTGCATAAGGCGATTTCTTAAAAAGATTTTACCGTGGGTGTGCCGCGCTTCGCGCGGCACACCCACATTTTGGTTTTAATAAATCGGGTACTTTTATTGTTAGATATCACCTACAGCAAATTGTGAACAAACGAACCACAATATTTTTTTAAAAGCCCCGCTTCGCGGGGCTTTTAAAAAAATCTGGGTTTGGTTTCATCGCAAAGCGCTGTAAGTAGAAATCGCCAAGTCTATTTTTAATATTAGTAAAAGAGGCGCGAAGCGCCTCTTTTACTTTGAGGAAATAAAAGGACTGCTAAACCAATAGCCTTGAGCATCATGATGCTCAAAAAGTAAAAGACGGCGACACAAATCAATCGCATCAAGGGTAAGTGCATGAGGTTTGGTGAGGCATTTCTGCAAAGCTTGCCGATCGCTTTCTCCAACTGTTGAAAAGCGTATAGCGTGATCCATCGCCAAGACTCGGTTTAGAGTCTCAAGCTGAATGGGAGGATCTTGCGATTGTAAACAACCGTACAAAAGCGATAGCAAATAGGGCAAATGTCCATAACTGGAAAGACATAACAGATCAAGAGTTTCCAAATGATCGAAAATATCAGTAACATGTTCTAAACGCAGTTCTGGAGCGATTTTAATTAACATTCTGGTTAAAACTACTTGGCGTAGTAGACTTAAACACTCTAAATTAGTTGTGCCTTGGCGATCGCGTAGCGATAAATTTGGTAACAAAATCGGCATATTACCTTTTAGACGTTGCTGAAACTGCTCATCGGCGTGAGTGAGCGTCATCAGCGGCATAGTATAAATTATGTGACATTGAAATTGTCGTAAATATTTACCACCTTCTCCAAAAATTACCTCAACCTGATCGACAGATAGGCGGTCAAGGTTATCCACCAAAACAACTAATCCTTTTTTACCAAGTTTCTTAAGGTGATCGACTTCGATCTCCGTCATTTCTTCCGCAGCCTCAAGAAGTGGATTTTTGAGCCGTGGTTCTAGATAACTATGTAATTGGTGGCGGTGCTGAGCACTATCCTGTAACGCTTGCAAAATTTTATGTAAGCGTATCCCATAGGTGGTGATTCCCACAGGTGGAGATATTCTCATCCATTGTTCAATTTCAGCGATCACATTAGGTAAATAAGTTAACGATAAAGAATCTCCTTTCTGCTCTAGTCGTTGCAAAATTAGATTAAGAATAACTAACCAAAGCTCAGTTAAGCCAATATCATCAAGTTGCAGATATTCATCAGCCGCACAGTAAATTACGACAAAACCTTGTTGTTCTAGCTCGACTTTTAACCGTAGCAATTCTGTGGTTTTACCGCTACCTACATGTCCTGACATCAATTGAAAAGTCGGTTTGTTGGGAGATAAAGCGATCGCTCTTCGCAGTTTCTTCACCACATCCTCACCTCTTCCCCCGACCAAATCTATATAATAATTAGCCTCTTTGTGTAAATAGATAGAAAAGCTAGGATTGCAAGCATGGAGAGATTCTAGATTTGGCATGATTCATTTAAATAGATACTCGATCGCACAAACACGGCACATCTGCCAGCGTGATATTTCACCCGTAAGGGCTGGGCGATCGCATTGAGGACATTGTGGCATTTGCGTTGCTCTTAACTTCATAACTACTCGCCAGCGCTGAAACGCTTCACTTGCAGTTTCAGGTGGTTTAGGGCGATCACGCGCTAATTTATTAGCCCTAATATTATTGTTTAACTGATCCGTGGTAATCGCTGGCAAATAACTTGGATGATCCTGAACGACAACCTTACGTTGCTCCAAAGTTTGCTGTTGAGTAGCCCATTTTGCAGTTGAGAAATGAATATCAGCGATCGGTAAAGTATTAACACTACCGAGCAGCAAGTTAATCTTTGCTAAAATTTGCACTCTTTCAAAAGTAAGCGCTTGTGACCAAACTGAGCTAGAGACAGCTACCTGTAAAGCTTTTTGATAAACCCCAATTGGACAAGTTTGCTTTGCTACCGACGCACCGACAATATCCGACCATTTTTCAACAATTAACAGATATTGACAGCGCTGCTGCCAACTTGTGCGTGACTGAATGCCATGCAAAATATTTGGTAAGCCTATTAAGGACATAGTCGTAAACCAAACGTAACTTCCGCGTTAGATTAAGCGACGCACAGCGCCATCTCAATTTAACATTAGCACTTTTATCTAGAAAGTAGAGTCAGCACTCAACGTTATCTCTGTAGCAAGTTTTTAACTGCTTAGTAGCCAAATTGTTTAACTACTCCCTTCCCAGTAGAAAAATAGACATTAAAACCCAAAGATTAGACGGTGCGGCGCGGAGCGCCGCACCGTCTAATCTTCACTGGGAAAAGAGTAAGACCTTGTAAGCAAGGCTTTAGTTAAATTGCAAAGCACTTTATTTATTTGGTCAGCCTTCTAAAAAAGCGATAATATTTAAAGTTGATTTTAAATGATGATTTTTTATGTTTGAAAGCTTATTTCAATCGCGATCGCCAAATGAAGAGCGCGTCCCTAAAGGACAGAGACTCACCAATGGCTTCCCAATTATGACCTATGGAGATACTCCCCAAATTAAGCGCCAAGATTGGCAATTTCGAGTATGGGGATGCGCCACAGAGAAAACCTTCGGATGGGATGACTTTATGGAAATGCCACAAACAGAATTTACCGCTGACTTCCATTGTGTCACTACATGGTCAAAATTAGATGTGAAATGGAAAGGTGTCAAAGTTACAGACTTTTTAAAATATATCGAAGTTGATCCCAAAGCAGTGCATTTAATGGAACATTGTTATGGCGGCTATACTACCAACATCACAATAGAAGATTTTGTTAGAGACGAGAATTTCTTTGCACATACTCTTTTTGATCAGCCACTGCCAATTGATAATGGTGGTCCAATGCGGTTAGTTGTTCCTCATCTCTATGCTTGGAAAAGTGCAAAATGGCTCAACGGAATCGAATTTCTCAACAAAATGGAACTTGGGTTCTGGGAGCGCAATGGCTATCATCATCGAGGCGAACCTTTTGCAGAAGAAAGATATAGCTCTATGCCTTAAATGATATTACAGCGAATCCTGAACAAACCCACCACTAGATTTTTGTAAAAGCCCCGCTTTGCGGGGCTTTTACAAAAATCTGGGTTTAGTTTGTTCTCAATCTGCCGCTATCTATAAATTGCCACTACAATATAGAGCTTGACATTCTCAGCGCTAAAGCGACTGAGATTCCTGACTAGTCCATAGTTTAGACTTCAGAGGCGTAGTCAAAGAGCTTCTATACACTCAGAACAACTACCAAAAGGTGCTGCCATCATGTCTACTTTTAATTTGTTTTTTTGCTTTCAGAGTCCATCACTAAGTCAATACTATACGCTCCGCAATCTGCCATTATTAGCTCTTTTTGTGTTACCTCTCTATAGGTGTACTAAGTAGCAGGGGTTTCTCCTTAATTGGAATGCTTCAACACGTAGATAGTTATTCTTACTCAATTGATTGATTGTATCAAATCAAAAGACTAAAGGCAATAAATTGCCTCGTTCGTTTCGCTCTTAGAGCTGAAGCACCTGAGTTTCCCACGTATCGCGTGATCCTATGATAAGGGAGATTTTACTTGGGAAGAGTTGCAACAGAAAGCCGAAGAATTTTTAAATAGATTTTAAGGGAGGTAATAAAATGGTAACAACATCTGTAATATCGACAAAACAAGTTATTCAACCAAATATTCAACCAAATATTGAAAAAATTATCCCTTGTATTATTCAACCGATGATTGGTGAAACCTGTAATCAGGTTTCCTTTAGCTACTCCCTTCCCAGTGAAAGATTAGACGTTGCGGCGCTTTGCGCCGCAACGCTAATCCTTGGTTTTGTATGTCTATTTCTATAGTGGGAAGGGAGTATGGTGATGAATTAGGATTAGATTTTGGGAAAATGATTCCCTATGATCATCCTAAATTAGCGCATTTACTAAAGGGTAGTTGGCGATTTGGGGCAAGGGCTACACCTTGGACGGTGAAGCATCATGAGCAGATTTTGGTGGTTACTGCGGAAGCGGATACAGATGAACAGACTGCGATCGCTAAGGAAATCGTCAAGCAATTAGAGCATAAGAAATTGCTAAATCTGACGGTTGAGGCGGATACGCTTCAGTTAACTATGAGCTTTAAGGATAGTTATCAATTGATTTTAAATCCAGAGTTAGATGATGATTCGGGGCTTGCTCATTGGGAGTTATTTATGCCCACAGAGCAAATTTTGGCGATCGGTCCTGGTTATTTTTGGTCTTGTAAATCAATCCATGAGCCATAATTAAGATTAATAAATTAACTTTGGAGTCGCTAGATCATGCAGCAGGTAAAACAATTACACCAAGATATTGATAGTTTGCCAAATGAAGCACAGGGACTATTATTTGATTTTGTCCAAATCCTGAAAAAGCGATATTTGGTGTCTGCACAAAATTTATCTTCAACTATACAAAAAGAAATTTCTCAAGATCCTTTAGTTGGTCTATTTGCGGGTTCTCCAAATTTGGCAATGGAGTCCGAGGAGATTTTAGAAGCAGAAATCACCGCTAAATCAGGCTGGTCATGCAAAGAGTAGTCGGAGATACTGGGTTTGTAGTGGCTTTAACAAATCGCTCAGATCCTCGGCATGGTGAAGTGGCTGAGGTTTATTTCCAGCAAACAGAGATTGTTTTACCTCAAACGGTATTGGCTGAAGTTGCTTATTTGATTCAGCGAGATGCAGGTGCAGGGGTTTTGATTCGTTTTTTGCGCGGATTAGCGCAGAGTAAGTTTGTATTAATGGCTTTGACGGATTGGGATTTGCTAAGGACAGCAGAAATTTTGGCACAATATCAGGATAGTCGGATTGATTTTGTGGATGCGAGTGTGATGGCGATCGCAGAACGGGAAAATATGACAACTGTGTTAACGCTAGATCGGCGTGATTTTAGCTTGTTTCGCCCAAAGCACTGTCCTAGTTTTACGCTTTTACCGTAAAGTAATTAATCCAGCCATTCGATAAAATGACCATGAAAAATCTCGGCGGTAATATTAAATCTCTGCGTAATTTTATGCGAAAGATGCGGGTGTGTCTGGGGATGGACAACGCATTGAGCAGTTGGGCTGGTTGTTTTTGAAAATTTTGGATGCTAGCGATCGCGAATTAGAGCTACTCAAGGATGATTTTGTGTCGGTGGTTCCTGAGCGTTTGCGCTAGAGTAATTGGGCGGCGGATAGGGAAGGGATTACTGGGGATGCATTACAGAAATTTATCGATCAAGAGTTATTTCCGACGTTGCGAAATCTCGATCTCAGTACGGGCAATCAACGGGCGCGGATCGTGCGGGAGATTTTTGAGGGTACGAATAATTACATGAAGAATGGGACGATTATTCGGCAGGTGTTGAATAGTCTCAATGAGATTGATTTTGAGAATTCCGAAGATCGGCATTTGTTTGGTGATATTTACGAGACGATCTTGCAAGAACTGCAATCGGCGGGGGCTTATGGGGAGTTTTATACGCCTCGCGCCTTGACGGAGTTTATGACGGAGATGGTGAATCCTAAGTTGGGCGAGAAAGTGCTAGATCTGACCTGTGGGACGGGTGGTTTTTTGACCTGTGCGATTAATCATTTGCGATCGCAGGGTATCGATCAGGTGCGGGATCTGGAAACATTGGAGAAGACGCTTAAGGGGATGGAGTTTAAGCCGTTGCCGTTTATGTTGGCGATGACGAATTTGTTTTTGCATGAAATTGAGGTTCCCAATATTGAATATATTGATAGTCTGAACCGTGAATATACTTCGATTGCTGCGGCGGATCGGGTGGATGTGATCCTTGCCAATCCACCGTTTGGGGCTTCGGTGACGGATGGGGTACAGGATAATTTCCCGATGAGTTATCGGACGACGGAAAGTGCGGATTTGTTTTTGTTGTTGATGGTGCGCTATCTAAATGATGGTGGTAGGGCGGCGATCATGTTGCCTGATGGTTCGTTGACTGGGGATGGGGTAAAGGCGCGGATTCGTCAGCATCTATTGGAGTCTTGCAATCTACATACGATTGTCCGTCTTCCTAATTCGGTGTTTCAGCCCTATGCTTCGGTGGCGACTAATCTTTTGTTCTTTACAAAGGGGAAACCGACTAAGGATGTTTGGTATTGGGAACATCGTTTGCCTGTAGGGGTGAAGGCTTATTCTAAACCGAAGCCAATTGTGAAAAGCGAGTTTCAGTCGTTGCGAGATTGGTGGGGGCTGCGCGTGGAGTGTGAGCAAGCATGGCGGGTGAGTTTTGCGGATTTGGAGAAAAATGGGTTTAATTTAGATGTCAAGAATCCTCATGTTGTAGAACAGGAAGAAGGTTATAGTTCGGTTGAGTTGTTAGGAATGTTGCATGATTCTTTTCGGAAGAGTGATGACTTATTAGATTCATAGGACTTACGCAAGCAGGATAGGGATAGAAGGAGATCTGAGTTGAGTACGCAAATAATCAGCCAACAAACCTGACTTAAGCTGATAAATAGTAGTATGAGATTGAAAAGCTAAACGCTTGAGATGATGCCAAACGAGCAT
>JBBRMK010000076.1:0-24203 GCA_038230875.1 Pseudanabaenales cyanobacterium | reverse complement strand
TACAGGTATTCCTCCTCAACAGTTTATCGGCAAATCTAAAAGAGAATTAGGGCTGCCTAAACATTTAGTTGATCTCTGTGATCATTCCTGTGAAAAAGTGTTTACTACAGGTGAGCAGGATATTATCGAGTTTGAACTTACTGTATCTAATGAAATCAGATACTTCCAAGAAAGAATTGTTCCAGAATTTGATACTGCGGGAAATGTGGTATCTGTAATGGGAATCTCGCGCGACTTTACCGAACAAAAGATTGCTGAACAAGCATTGCAGCAAACCGCAATTGAGCTAGAGCAAGCAAAAGAGTCAGCAGAAGCGGCAAGTAAAGCTAAAAGTACTTTTCTCGCGATGATGAGTCATGAAATTCGTACACCGATGAATGGAGTGATTGGCATGGCGGAACTGCTTGCCGATACGCCTCTAGGGGAAGATCAAAAGAATTTTGTGCAAATTATTTTAGATAGCGGCGATCTACTGTTAAATATCATTAACGACATTCTTGACTTCTCAAAAATTGAATCGGGTAATTTGCAACTAGAGGCAAAAGAATTTAATTTCACTGATATATTAAGCTCTACTTGCAAGCTTTTGAGTAAGCAAGCTGTTGATAAAAATATTAACCTTCAATGCCATTTTAATCATGATCTGCCGACTACGGTTATCGGTGATAGTTCGCGTCTGCGACAAGTATTTATCAACTTGATTGGTAATGCAATTAAGTTTACTGAGCAGGGCTTTATTTCAGTTACGGTTAGCAGCCGATGGGTTACTTCTAATACTTATGAATTTAGATTTTCTATCTCAGATACTGGTATTGGCATTAACAGTGACCAGATTAGCAAGTTGTTTAAACCATTTACTCAAGCGGATGCCTCGATCAATCGTCAATTTGGTGGTACTGGGCTTGGCTTGGCGATTTCCAAGAAGCTTGTGGAATTAATGCAAGGTTCGCTCTGGGTAGAAAGCTTTGGTCAGGTGGCTGGTAATCCCCCTTCAGACTGGATTACAGGAGATTCTAACAATAACACTCAAGGTTCAACTTTTCATTTTATGATCACTTTGCCAGTGATTAGCGCAAATCAGACAATTAAGAAGATTGACTCTTTAATACCAGTCGAACTTGATGTTGATTTTAAGCAATTACCAATTAAAATTTTGGTGGTGGAAGATAATCTTTTTAATCAAAAAATAATCCAGCTTATGCTTAAAAGATTAGGCTATGATACTGATATTGTGGAAAATGGACAAGAATCTTTAGCTGTTCTATCTAATCAAGAAGCTGGACAGGAATATGATCTCATATTTATGGATCTCCAAATGCCTGTAATGGATGGAATAACCGCAACTAAAATAATCCGTGAAAATTCATTGTCTCCCACTAAACCTTGGATTATTGCTCTAACTGCTAATGTTTTACCAGAAGATCATCAAGCTTGTATGGATGCGGGGATGAATGATTACGTTACTAAACCAGTCAATATCAAGCAAGTCGAGCGATCGCTTTCAGAATACCTCAAAGTCAGCGCACGGCAACCAGTTTAGTGTAACCAGTCTAGTCAAATCAGTCTAATTCAGTCCTGATCAAATACCTTGCCTAATGCGGCGGGTGGTGTCGTCCGAACTATATTTAATATTGCTTGCTTAAGCGATCGCGGCAGAATTGACAATAATTTATCGAGCCATTCTCCCGAAGTCAGCGCCAGCACCAAAATCATCAACACAAATGGAGCCGTATTAAATACTTGAGTTGGTACATCAGGTATAGCGCTTTGAGCCACGCTAGCTAAAGACTGCAAAATACCAAATAGATAAGCACCCAAAGCCACACGGAGAGGATTCCATCCGCCAAAAATGACGATCGCTAGAGCTATCCATCCATATCCTGCGGTATGACGATGGCTCCATCCTGCTTTAAAATCTAGCGAAAAAGCCGCTCCAGCAATTCCCATTAACGCACCGCCAATCAACGTATAGATATAACGCCTCTGAATTACATTAGTCCCTCTAGCAAAGGCTGCGGCTGGTTGTTCACCTACAGTTCGCAATATTAGCCCACCTTGAGTACGATAGAAATAGAACCAAGAAGATAGAATCAATACATAGCTGCTATAAACTAACAAATCGCTCTGAAATAGCAACTTACCAAAAACTGGAATATTTTCTAAGATCGGAATTTTGAAACTAGGAACAGTAATTCCTGCAACTCGAACGATAGGATTACCTAAAAATGAAGATAAATCGCTACACATAAGGGCGAGCACAAACCCGATTGATACCTGTGATTGTTTTAAAGTAATCGCTCCAAAAGCTACAACTAAAGCGATCGCAGCTCCTACCAAGGCAGCCGCAGCAAATCCTAAAATCAAATTATTAGAGAACTTAGCTACCGCAAAACCCGTCATCGCCGACATCAAAATCGTACCTTCCGCCGATAGATTAATCACGCCTGCACGTTCGGTAATTGTTTCACCGATGCTAGCAAAAATCAAAGGTGTAGAAGTAGCGATCGCCGTAGCCAGAATCGTAATTATATCCATGAGTTTAAGTATTACAGCAGTTGTTGATCAAATTCACCGCGATAAGGGTCGCAGGGCGCAGCTCCGCCTCGGGTTTTATATTATTATTTGTGGTCGGGTTTGTGGTCGGTTTGAAAGCAAATTGCTATAGTTGATAGCTATGGTTTTGACCATTCTTTCTTAGCTAAGCCTTCACCAAGAATGGCAAACAGTAGCAACGCACCTTGAATGATGCCAGAAAGCGATGAATCTAAATTAAGAGATAGTGGTAATTCTAAACTGCCAACATTAAGCGAGCTAAATAGAAAAGCGATCGGTAAAATCAAGAAAGGATTGTAGTTAACTAGCATTACCACTAAGAGAGCGAGAAATCCTAAATTGCTAGAAATATTCGGAATCAGACGGTGAAACACAGCAACTACTTGCAAAGATCCTGCAATACCAGCTAATCCACCGCAGATTACAAAACTACTCAGCATTTGCGCGATCGCGGGAATCCCTAAAATATATGCAGCGCGCAGATTATTTCCTACCGCCCTTAGCTTCAATCCATAGTAAGTTGCCTTGATCACGATCGCAGTCAGGATTAGCGCCAAGAGGGCGATCGCTAAAGCAATTGGGCTAAAATCAGTATTGCCGACAGTTGGCAAAGACAAAGCATCACTAAATGGCTCAGTGCCACTCATAGAAGCAACTCCCGATCTTTTCCAAGAACCAAAGACTAGATAAAGCGCTAATCCTTGCGCCGTGAAGTTCATTCCTAAACCCGCAAAAATCTCGCTGACTTTGCCATAGATATTTAACAGCCCAGTCAGTAAGCCCCATAAGCCGCCACCTAAAATCCCAAATAAGATCGCAAGGCTAATCGCGATCGCAGGTGAAAATCCTTCTGGAATTAGTCTCAGCCCAAAAGTTGCGGCGATCGCACCCGCGATAATCTGACCTTCGATGCCGAGATTGTATAAACCTGCGGTGAAGGTAAAAATCAGCCCACAGGCGGCAAGTAATAAAGGACAAAGGGTAGAAATAACTCTCGCAAAGCGATCAGTGCTACCAAAAGCCCCGTTCCACATTCCTGCAGCAACTTGAGTTGGAGAGCCACTAGATAGCAAAATCACCGTTGCAATAAATAGTAGTGCGACTATAAAAGCACCAATCCGAAAATAAGTAACTTTCGGTAATTTTTTGAGAATCGATAAATTATTTAGCAAACTATGCAAACTTACCTCCGATCGCTTGACCTAACTGATCGACAGTTAAGCTTTTAGCATCCATCGGTTGTGAAACTCTACCACCGCTAAAAACAAGAATGCGATCGCTATATTGCAAAATCTCATCAAGATCAGAAGAGATAAACAAAATGATCATTCCCTTTTCGCAGCGTTCTAGCATTTGTTTCCAAATCCATAATGTTGATTCTATATCCAGTCCTCTGGTGGGTTGTTCCATTAATAGCAAACTTAAATATTCTGGCAAAAGTGATATTTGCGTTCGTTGCTGATTGCCCCCTGATAGTTTTTCAACTTTAGTTGTGGACTTACCGCGAATATTAAAAGCGCTAATCGCTTGTTGTGAAGATTTTTGAGTATCATGCCAATTGATAAAAAGTCCTGAGCTAGACTGACGCAACATAAAATGCTCATGAATCGATAGACCACGAATCAACCCATCTTGTAAGCGATCGGCTGGCAAATAGCCAATTCCGGCCTTCCGAAAATTATGATACGGTCGATTAGTCATATCAATATCATTAATGCAAATCCTGCCAGATTTTGGCTTTAGCAAACCTGCACAGGCAAGTAAAAGTAATTGCTGCCCATTTCCTTCTAGTCCCGCTAGCCCAATAATTTCACCAGCTGCAACTGTTAATTTATTAACCTGCAAACTCAAGCGATCGCCTTCAACATCCAAGTCATTAATCGTCAACCTTGATTGTGTATTATCTAGGCTTATGACATGTTTGGCAGGGATTGCTAGCTCTCGCCCAAACATCATCTCAACTAAGGACGTGGCTAGTTCTGCTGACTCCCGACCCTTCACCTCCGCTTCTCCGACTACCTCGCCCTGACGCATGACCATCAGGCGATCGCATAACACTTCCACATCTTCCAATTTGTGCGAGACAAAAATTATCGATTTTCCTTCTGAAGCCAGTTGCTTTACGGCTGTAAATAAAGCGGTTTTCTGGGAAGCGGAAATACCTGTAGTCGGCTCATCTAAAATCAAAGTCTGCACACCAAGCGATAAGAGGCGGAGAATTTCTAATTGTTGACGTTCTCCCACTGTGAGGTTAGAGAGGCGATCGCTAGGATGTAAAGCAAACCCAAAAGTTGCCGATAGTTGTTGAAGTTCTTTAACTAAAGCAGATCGATTTTTAATAGAACTTCTAGAGTTCCTAATCTTCCTTTTAGCTAATGTACTTCTACCAGCCATAAAATTATCTAGTACTGTCAAGGAAGGAAAATCTAATGGATCTTGATGTAACATCCCCACCCCAGCACAGATCGCATCCGCAGGAGTTTGAATATTCACTTCAATTCCATTCAACAAAATTCGACCACTATCTTTGGTAATAAAACCACTTAAAATCTTTGACAAGGTACTTTTACCTGCACCGTTTTCACCCAATATTCCATAGATACTTCCCGCCTCCACAGTCAGCGAAATATCATGATTGGCGCGTACATTGCCAAAGGATTTATAAATGTGACTCAGTTCGACTTTCATTTTTGAGACCCTAGCATCTGTATAACGCTTAGCAACTAGCGTTTAGTAACTAGTGCTTAGCAACATACACATTTTATTTACTAGCTCCTTCAATGCCCTGTATCAATTTGGTGAAATACCAAATTTGTTGTGGAGTTGCTGTCTCACCATCTTTTAGAAAAGGAGTTCCGTCTTGATAATTGAGCGCGCCTTTATAAAGATTGATGCTGCGATCGCCTAAGCCCTTAATAAACTCGGTCAAGAATTTATCACTTTCTGAGGACAAAGCTTTCCCTTTCTCAAATCCCACTGCTGAAGTATCAGGATTGTTTAAATCTTTCCAATTGGGTTCAGCAGAAATAAATTCGCCTGTAAATTTGCCATCTTTCGCTTTTTTGATCTGGTCAATATAAGCAGGTCCCCAGTTGTAATAAGGAACGCCAACACAAATATCGGGGGCAAGATTACAGCCAGTTTTAAGATCATAATGTACGAACTTGACCTTTTTACCAGCTTCTGCGGCTTTTTTGCCCTGAACAGAGACTTCAGGGGTATCAATACCACTCATCACTACATCAAAGCCACCGTTATAAAAATCATCAGCAACTTTCGTCGGGTCGAGGGTCTGTCCAGGAATATTAAACCAGAAACCAATCCAGACAACTTTAAATTTCAAATCTTCGGGATTCTTTTTGCGATAGGTTTGCCAACAATATTTAGCTCCCAAATAGCTAGCAGAGACCAGTCTGCGGGTTTCGTCATTAATTAATGGTCCCACATAACCGATTTTGCCTGTCTCTGAACTAAGCGCCGCAGAACAACCAGCAATCATCTTGCCATATTCAATTTGAGGCATGATATTGCCAAGATTTTGCTGGTTTTTAAAATTCTTTCCTTCTTTCCAAGCATAGTCTCCACTGGCGTGAATTATGGATACATTGGGATATTTTTTAGCGGTTGCTAGAGCATCATCTTTAAAGTCGTCAGAATTGAAAATGACTAGTTTGGCGCCTTTAGCAATTAGATCATCAGCTACTTGCGAAGCTTTAACATTTGGGCGATCGCCTGGGTTGACTTTATCTACATAATCAAATTGAATACCTGATTGCTTCTCCATTACATATTTTGTGGCTTCGTAATGGGCTTGGTTCCAACCAGAATCATTTTTTGGCCCAACTAAAATCATCGCCGCTTTAAATTCTTTCGATGCATCTGAAGCTGTAGGTGAAGTTGCAGCTGAAGTCGTACTTGCTGAAGGTGTTACGTTACTATTGCAGGCTCCAGATAGCATTCCCACTAGTGCAGCAGCCAAAAAATGTTTGACAGACACTACAGAAGTGATTCTATTGATGATTAGTCCCATGGATTAACGCAGTTATATTTATTGTCTTTTTTCTACTGTATTTAAGGCGATCGCCCTTAAAGCAAAGGTATTAAAGATTACAGTTTTTAAAGCGATCGCTGTTTTTTAAAAACTTCGCTATGATTAGCAATAGTCGATATTTGTTTACGAGACTTTTGCAGGTTATGCCTATTTCTCTACCAGAAAATATTACAAAAAATCTCCAAAATACTAAAAACTTTTTTGACAGCAATATTGATGCTGCGGTAAATAGTGTTAATCAAAATACTCAACAAGCTAAATCTGTCGTCAGGGATGGGATAACTTCTGCAACTACCACTTTAAAAGAATCTTTACAGACAACTGTTGAAAAAATTGACAATCTAAATCAAACACTTTCTGATGGTATACAGGCTTCGGTCAACTCGTCTTTGAATGGTTTGATAAATAATAATCCACAATTGTTTTGGTTAATTAATCATCCTTTACAAGCTTTTGGTATATCGCTACTTGGATTAGTTCTATTTTCGGGATTGATAGGAGCCATATCAAATCTAACAGAAAAGTTTTGGCTATTAATAATCACCTATCCCTTCAAGCTAATTTCAAATAGTTTTGGGTTGATTTCAAAATCTTTTCAAAAGGATAATAAACTACAAAAAAATATTTCTATAGAAACTGAAAATCAAAAATGCATTGCGGCAGTTTTAAGCCGTCTTGAAGCTAATAGACAAGAACAAAATTTACTTTTACAAGAACTAGAGTCTCTTCTAAATCCTTAGTTAATTTTCGATAACATTTTCTTCAGCTTGGTGAATAACAACTTTTAGTTACTTAAATTTGTTAATCAATTTATAATTATACAGCCTATTGAGGCTTTAAAGGATACATAGAGATTTTTGAAAGTGCCGCTTCGCGGCACTTTCAAAAATCTCTATGGGTTTCATGGCAGCGCAAAGCGCTTTATTTAGTATTATGATAATTGATAATTAGATAGCGGAAAATCGTCTTAAAATTACTCGTGAAACGTAAACAAAAGATCGCGATATTTCTGGGAATATTACTAGGGGCTTTTATTGCGATCGCTAGTTATTTTCTCTATTGTCCAAGCCCGACTGAGGGCTTATTTCCACCTCTTACCAAAGCAAAAACTCGCACGATTTATTTTGTTCAACATGATTGGCATTCGGGCTTAGCATGGTCGCAGCAAGGTTTAGAAGCTTTTGGTGTAGAGTCTTGGCAAAATGCACCCTATATTGAAGTCGGCTGGGGCGATCGCCAATTTTATTTTGCAGACGACAAATCAATTCTTTCAATACTTCGCGCTGCTTTCATTCCATCACCAAGCGTGATTCATGTGGCAAGTCTGGCGGAATCTCCTGAAAAGTTTTTCCAATTTCCAGTCATCAAAATCGAACTTTCCGAAGCTGGATTTCAAAATTTATTTGCATATGTTAAAGCGACCTTTCAGCAGACCGAAAAGGGTGATCGCTTACCTGCGATCGGCAAAGGACAGTATGGTGCAAGTAATTTTTATGCGGCTGTACCAAAGTACTTTTCAGGATTTAATTGCAATACATGGGCTGCCGAAGCTTTGCGAACTGCTGGTATATCAGTCTGTCCTAATCGGGCTATTTTAGCCAAAAATCTGGGCGATCAACTTCAAGATTTGCTTAAATCTAAAAGCAATTTATAAATGGCGCTTACGAGATTTCTTTTAATACCAATCGCAAAGTTTCTGCTATTTGCAAATTATTTTGCTGTTCATGAAGTTGGATTGCTAATCGAAAAGACGCGATCGCTTCTTGAAAATATCCCACTTTCATCAACACAACACCCAAATTTTGATGTGCCTCTGCATAATTTGATTCCAGAGAAATCGCCTTTTGATAAGTTGCGATCGCTTCAGTAAAACGCCCTGAAGTTTTGAGCGCAAGTCCTAAATTAAAATGTCCCTGAGCAAAATCTGGCGTGATTTTGGTAACTACTTCAAAGCAAGCGATCGATCCTTTTTGATTAGATTCGTTTTGATAGATATGACCTAAATTTAGATAAGCCGAAAGCTTAATAATCTCGGGAACATCTAAAGCGATCGCCTGTTTATAAGCATTTTTAGCTAATGCTAAATTACTATTTTGTTCATAGGCTATTCCCAAATGGTAATGTAGCTCGCAGCTAATTAAACTTTGCTGATCTTTAGTGTCTACTAATGCTAATCCTTTTTGTAATAGTTCAATACCGAAATTGCTATTATCCTCAGCACTAATATACAAAGCTCCCAACTTATTAAGCATATAAACATCTTTTGGAAATACTTCGAGATGCTTATGCATCAATCGCTTGGCAAATTCATGCTTATGCTTGAGATTGATTTCATTATCTGTATAGCCATAGTGCCGTAAGGTTGGAAGCTCTACATTTAAAACTTGCCAATCTGGTTCTACTGCTTGTAATGATCTCACACTGCAATCAATTGATTCGTGATAGATACCAATAAATGCGATCGCAAGATGATTGCGAAATAGTCGTAGCACTAACGAATAAGGAGCTTGTCTTGCACCAATTTCAGCTCTCAATAGATTAACTGCTAAACAATCTGATCGCTGCATAATTGCTTGCAAAGTCGTGATCGCCTTCTGCTCGAATACCTCATCAGCGTCAATGATTAAGATCCACTTACCTTTAGCCTGTGCGATCGCATAATTTCGAGCCTGCGAAAAATCATCGCACCATTCAAAATCAAATATTCGTGCTTTGTACTTTTTGGCGATCGCGATCGTGTGATCGCTAGATCCAGTATCGACAACAATAATTTCATCAGCAAGCGATCGTAAACTATCCAAGCATTGCGGTAATCGTTGCTCTTCGTTTTTAACAATTAAACAAGCACTCAGCAAAATTGGCGAAGGCGATCGGGCAAATCCTCTCTTTGGGGTTTTATATGCTTTTCCGCTAGACATTTAAAATCACGTTGCTTATGTATAGCAAAAAATCAAAAAGGCGACTCGCCGTAAAGCGCTAACTTTTGGGCATTTTACATTTTGACTTGATTTCGTTCTACATCAAATCGATAAGATTGAAAGCCTGTAAAGTTCGCTCGATTTTCTGAGTTAGCAAGTGCACTTGCTACATGTTCGAAAGGTGACAGATGAGCAGGTTTAGAAGTTAATAAGCGATCGTGCAGCTTCACATCATCTGCGAGACTGCGCATCCCATCATGATTGAGATAGCTGACTCTCGCACAGCGTCCTACCGCCACTTTGATTAATTCATTAGTATCGCTAATTTCATCAATATCTTCTTGTTTAATTAATGGTAAATGCCATTCGCTTTGAGCTAATTGCTTTGGCTGGCTAGCATCATAAGCGGCTTTCATCTTATGCGCTAAAGCTTGAATTTCGGGCTGTGCATCAGGATGACAGCGTTGCTCAAAAAAGTTTTGATATTCCGTTCCTGAACAAATCACCGTAATCGTTGAAAAAGGTTCCAAAAGACGATTGACAACTTGTTTATGAATGCCAATTTCGACTAGTCGCCGCGCATGACGAATTGCATCAAGTCTAGCTTCTTGCCATACCGCTGATGCAGATCTGATCTCATCTTCGGTAACTTCTGTTTGAGCGGACATTCCCTTTTGATTTTTACCCCAATGCAATGGATAGACTTCTTGACTCTCGACAAGTTTGATCATCTTCTCTACAGGAATGGCGCGACTACTGCTACTATTTTTGCTCAGCATTCGATGGGTCATAAATTCGGAATGAATCATCCGATGGTATGTCAATACAAATGTGGTTAGGCGATCGCCTGTTAAGTTAACGCTATCTGCGATGATGGCAGCTTGGGGTTGAAACATGATGCTTAATTCTTAATTCATATTAGATTGTAGTCTTGATTGGCTTTGAGTTATCGCAATTGGCTGCGACTTCGCTCGATTAACGCTGACTGAGCGAAGTTGCAGTTAACAATTTTCTTGGGTGAGATGTCTTAAGCTGATGAAAAATTTGCGAAACTCTAGACATTTTTGTTTAGCGATCGCTGAATCAAGTTGTTTTATAAAACGGGCAGTATGAACTTATGATGCAGAATATAATATTTATTAGTTAGCTAAGCTTTGATCTGTTTATGATATTCATTAACCCAAAAATCGACTTTGCATTCAAAAAAATCTTTGGTTCCGAAGATAGCAAGGACATCTTGATGAGTTTTTTGAATGCTTTAATCTATGAAGACCAGCCTGTTATTCAAGATTTAGAAATCCTTAATCCCTATCTTGCACCGAGAATTCGAGGTATTAAAGATACTTATCTAGATATCAAAGCAAAAATTATTGATGCGGAATCGGGTGAGCAACGCGATGTGATTATCGAAATGCAAGTCCTGAATGTGGAAGGATTTGAAAAGAGAATTTTATATAATGCGGCTAAATCCTATTCTACTCAGCTTAAATCTGGACAAGCTTACAATTTACTCAATCCCGTAATTGCTTTAACAATTACCGACTTTGTAATGTTCTCAGAATTGAGTAACGTTATTTCTCGATTTGTCTTGAAAGAGAAAGATTATTTGATCGATTATCCGATTTATGATATCGAATTAATATTTGTGGAATTGCCAAAGTTTAAGAAGCAGTTGTCGGAATTGGAAAATATTATCGATAAGTGGTTATTTTTCTTGAACAATGCCAGAGGGCTGACGGATATTCCTACCGAGATGGATAATATTCCTGAAATGAAGAAAGCTTTTTACATTGCAAATCAGGCGAATCTGACGCTCGAAGAGTTGGATGATCAGGAAAAAAGTGAGTTTTTTATTCAAGATCAGCGCGGTGCTATTACTGGGGCTGTCTCTAAGGCTTTGAAACAAGGCTTGCAAGAAGGCTTGCGGGAAGGTACACAGCAAGGGATGCAGCAA
This sequence comes from Pseudanabaenales cyanobacterium, assembly GCA_038230875.1. Lineage (GTDB taxonomy): Bacteria > Cyanobacteriota > Cyanobacteriia > Pseudanabaenales > Pseudanabaenaceae > Pseudanabaena. Next base: position 12,727 of record JBBRMK010000076.1, on the reverse strand, counting down.
GGGATGCAGCAAGGGATGCAGCAAGGGATGCAGCAAGGGATGCAGCAAGGGATGCAGCAAGGGATGCAGCAAGGGATGCAGCAGGAAAAGGTTGAAACTGCTAAAAAAATGTTGGGTTTGATGATGGACGATCGCACGATTTGTAAGATTACTGGCTTGTCTCTGGTTGAGTTGGAGTCGGTAAAAGCTTCTGTTGTTGGTTAAAAGTTAGCTTTTGCTTAAAGATGTTTTCCTTCAACGATCGCGATCTCATCATCAGTCAAACCGTACAACCGATAAACGATCGCATCAATCAATTTGTCACATTGCTTTAGTTGCTGTTTAATTGGCAATAGGATATTTAAGCTATCCTGATATTCTTTTTCTAAAGCTTGCTGTTCTTTTCTCGCCACAGGATCGATTTTGATTTTCTTCCTGTTTTTCTTGAAAATTTCGATAAGATCATCAAAACTGAGATTAGGCTCATCTTTGGAATAGTCACCAATATAGTTCTGGATTTTAGATTTATTGGTAAGTGTATCAATCTGACAACCGATAAAGCGTTCTAGCCATTGCAAAAAACTTTTACTTTCAGCTTGTTTTTGCTTATTGAATTCAATCATCTGCTCTGCTAAATATGCAAGCAAGTCATGGATGACATCAGCTTCTTCAGGTTGTTGATTGAGATGGAAGTTGACTTGATTTAAGACTGCTTCGAGACGGCGATCGCGTTGATATTGTGTGTAAAGTGCGATCGCATTTTGTAATGATTGCTGGCGGGGATCTGTAGGTGTAGTAAATTCAAATTGACGAACTGGGATTTTCTCAAGATATGATTGATTCATATCGTCTACTAAATAATTTGAACACCAGAAATTGATTAATTTAGAACTTAGTAAGGTAGATAAAAACAATAAGTTGTTTCTATCATTTGATTGAGAAATAACTATTTGCAGTGTTTTCATGCCTGCTGAGTTATTTCTTTCATCAAATGCTGACACTATACGTTGCATCCAACGCATTTTTTGAATACGAATTATCCATATTTTGGGATTGCTATAGAAATTATTGATTTTATTAGCTGTAAGCGTACTCTCAGAAATCTGCATCCCCTCATCAACACAATATCTTTCTACATTTTCGGGAACTATCATCCGAAAACTACTACTCTTATCTTGTTTTAAGTTTAATTTACTGCCTTCTTCACCTCTAGATATAGTCAATTCCAAAGGATGATTATTAAGAGAAATAGACTTTTTTGCTATATTACTTATAATTTTTTGTTCTCTTTGAGAAGACAAATATCCAACGACCCAATTAGGTTGAGTCTCCCAATAAATCTGAGCCGTTTTTGATTGTCTTGACCAATCATATTTACTAAAAGCATCTAACCTTTCTTCAGCAGAAACAATGAATCGGCTAATCTGTTTATGATTAATGCGGTGAAATTTTGATGGTTGTTTATGAGAAACTAAAAGTATTAAGCACCAAGTATCTCTAACCTCTCTAAATAATGGTCCAGTTTCAATAATTTCGGTTAGCTCAGTCTCAGCAAATAGAAATTTTCTCAAGTATTCTAGGTCATCCTTACGCAAAAGGGTATCTGGAATAATATAGCCACAAGTTCCATCTAATTTAGTTTTTTGAACTGCTGTTTTTGTAAAGATGGAGTAGGAATCAATATTAGAAGAGTTCGCTATTTTGTAATGTAGTTGTAGAAATTCCTTTTCTTGTAATGAAAATTCACTGCCCCATGGAGGATTTCCAATTACTGCATCAAATCCAGCATTTTCCAGCCAACAAGCGTTTTCTAGATCAATAAACACTTCGGGAAATTCAAGATCCCAATGAAAAAAATGTTTTTTATCACTTAGTTTTTGAGCGTCTTTATAGACTTTTGCATCAGCTTTATTCATTTTTGTCGGATCGGCGGCGATCGCATTTGTACCAAACACTCGCAGGAAGTGATCGGCTCGTTTTAAACCAAAGAATTTAGATACATAAATATCTAATAGACGTTTATAAGGTTTTGCAGCTTCGTCAAATTGTCGAAATAGCTTTTCACTTTGCTCAAGTTCGGCAAATGTAGCATCGCTGAGAATACTGACACCGCGCATAATCTCCGCCGCCCGTAGCAACCCGACAAATGGCCCCGTTAGTAAAGTAAACTGACCCGAGGCTTCCTGCACCATACTTGCTTCGGCTTCTTTGACTGTTGTACCGATTAGCGAGTTGCCACAGCGTAAATGGTGATCTAAAAAGCTCAGTGGAGCGCCAACAGTAAAGGAATGTAGCCATAAACTCACTTTCGCTAATTCCACAGCCATTGAGTTCAAATCCACACCGTAAATACATCGCTTCATAACCACACGTTGCAAAAGTTGCGTTGGCTCTAAGCGATCGGGACTAATCCTGATTCCTTGCTTTTCTAGATTCTCCAAAATGCTCTGACGAGTCAGATCTAGCATTTCTAAAATTGGATTATGCTCAGAATATTGATTCAAAATCAAAATCAATTCATCTGTCAGATAATCCACAGCCTCTACCAAGAAATGACCACTTCCCATTGATGGATCGCATACTTTGATATCGAGTAAAGTTGTTTGCGCTTCTCTTCCTAAACGTTGCAAATCCTTCTGCAATCCATTCCGACTTTGCATCCCCAATCGTTTGTCTGCCAACTGTTTATGCAACTCACTAATCTGTGTCATGAGTCCAGCAAACCTCTGCGATCGCCTTTCTAAAATTGGCTTCAAAGTATTGCTAACAATGTATTTGACAATATAATCAGGTGTGTAATAAGAACCCGTTGCTTTGCGTTCTCCTTTGTCATTCTCTAAATAAACTTCTCCTTTTTCAGCATTAGCAATGAATACACGATATTCCAATAAGCCTTCATAAATGGAACCCAATTGGCGCACACCCAAAAAGCTATAATCAATTGGCTGCCCTTCAAATCTTGCTAATTTATCTAAAGCAGGAGCTAACACTGCATCAGAAAGTTTAAATCGGAACAGAAAATGATTGGCAGGATATTCAGCCTGATCGCTGGATTGATTAAAGTCAAAGTGAAACAGCCCTCCATTATAGCGAGGTACTTCTAAACTACTATCACCGCGATCAATGATTTGAAACAAGCTTAATAAACGATCAAATAAGCCTGTTGAAGTCTGACTAAATTTTTTCTGGATCTTGATTCCTTGAGCCACTTCCTGCGACATTGCAATCAAACTATAATCTCGATAATCGCTATTCACTGGAAGTAGATTTCGCGCTTCGGCATACAACAAAAATAGAACCTTATAGAGAAACGATAATGTCGCTTCATAAATCTGTTCTGATGTCACCTGCTCACCCAATCGCAAGGCATTCGATACAAATCCCCCTGCCACACTTGGGAATACTTGCTCAAATACTAAAGACTTTAACTCTTTCCCCACCTGCGTTGCATAGGTTGTACTACCTTCCCTGACCCGTTCTAAAAAATTACGCCCCTGCGGATCTTTAATAAAACTATCTCGACAGAAAAATAGCCAGAAATATTTAAACTTTTCTAATTTCTCCTGATGATCTGCCTCTAGCAAATCCACCAAATCTATTTGATAGAACTCTGTCGCCGTCGAAGAAGCCAAGCGATAATAAAGCCGCCACTCGCGCCCATTAGTCAAAATCCCCCAATCAACACCAGTACCAACTAAATAATTAGTAATCTGAAAAGATGGATTAGCATTCTTATAAATATCACGTTTGTCATTTGCCGACACTTTGCTCAGCGATCGCTCCCAATATTTTGCTTCTGCGATCGCATTTACCCGCGCATAAAAAGCTTGCTCTTGTTCTTGTAATGGATAAGCAGCATCGCGATCGCCCTCACTCGGAAATAGTGCATAGTCAGGACGTTCGGCTCTACCTTTACCACGAGTAGTTACTTGAGGAATATGACTAAATCCTAAAAGATCCAGTACAGGCTTAATAAACACCTCCTCTGTTTGCGCCTCACTCAGTTTTGGTAATAAATCTTTTTTGGACACATAAAGACTTTGCAAAGCTTCTAAATTAGCCGACATATCAATTTGCCATTCAGAACATTCTTGGATACGATGCTCCAGATAATGTTGTGAAAATAGTGGCTTGTTTGTTGTTGGCTTTCCTAGCATAAGTCCATCAAAAAAAATTTTGCTTAGAGTGCGATATTTAGTCTTGTAGAGCAAACTTTGCTTTGTCTAATTATCCCAATAAATCTATTAACTGCTCTTTTGTCAGATTAGCATCACGCAGAATCTTTAGAAGCAAACCCTTGAGTGTTTTGCCTGATTGACACTCTCTTTGGCTAACTCCTCAAGGCACATCTCGATAACTTCACGCATATTGAGCATTAACTGATCGATGGTTTCGCCTTGACTATAGCAAGCCCGAAGTTACGGAACTTCCCCAATGTATATGCCATCTTCATCACGCTCAATAACTACATAAAACTCTTTGCCTTTCATTGTTTTTTACCGATAAATATTTACATTGGAAAAGAAAAAATCTTAGAATCCTCTCGCTGAGAAAATTTGAATTGGCGGCATTTTAACCTATTAGAGTAAAAACTTAGTTCTAATGAACTACACTATAATAGCCCTATATGTCAGGAGTTGGAGAACTGGATAGAGTTCATTTCCAATACTAAAAAACAATCATAGTTAATCTTTGAGCTTAATTTGATCGCCTATTTCCTTACCAAGTTTTAGCTACAAAATTATGATCGTTAGCGATCGCCACAGTATCCCCCGAAGGCTTAATCAAAAATAAACCTTCCTGTACTGCATATAAATCTGCTCTTTCATCTACTTTGATGCCAGCGATCGCGCCATAGAGCTTATAACTTTGATATTTAGGAAGAGCCTTCTTAAATCTTTCTAATGTAACTAAAAATCGCTTCACATCGCGCACTTCCAAATGAGACTTAACCTCTATCGCCACCACTTCATTAGTATTCTCCGCAAGCACATCTATCTCAATAGAACCATCTTCATCCTGAGCTTCTACTCGCAGAGCCGTAAAATGCACCTCAATTTCCTTCTCGTGAAATAATCTTACCGCCGCAGGTCTAACTAAATTTTCTACAAACTCACCCCAACGGCTCGTAATTCCGCCCACTTGCTTATTAGTCTGAGCTACAATTTTCCGAAGCTCAGCCATTTCTCGCTCAGAATTTTGTTGTTGTTCTTTGCGTTGACGTTCGCTTTCACGAAATAACTCGTAAATATCATCTATGGTTACGGGATGTTGAGACATAAGGGTAAGCCAGAATTTAAAGGTCTAGTAACAATTATAGGACTGATATAGGACTGAGTTAGCGGCGATCGCTTGACTCATAGACAACTTGTGAGGATTGGCTTAGTAGACATCTTATCCGTAATTTAGTTTACCTAGGGGCAGCTTCTTTTAGGACTTAATATATTGATATATCTGTCCAAACTAAACAAAACCTTTTCGGTAATTAGTAAAATAAAACTTTCTTTATCATTCTCAGATTGCACCTTTTCTAAAGCATCATAATAAGCCATCCGACTTTCATAATCGCCGCCAATAATTGCTAATGGAAACCCATTTTGCAACAAAATCAAATTCATAATCAAACGTGAAGTTCTACCATTACCATCAATAAACGGATGACTAGTTAATAAACGTTCGTGCATTTCTGCTGCTAAAACTACTGGATGTAGCTTGTCTTTCTGATTATCATAAAAGTGGAAATAATCTTCCATTAAATCTTGTAATAAATATGGCTGTGGCGGTAAATGCTGACTTCCTGCGATCGCCACAGGTAACTTGCGATAAACTCCAGCATTTTCGCGATCAATTCCATACAAAACAATCCCATGAATTTGCTTAAGAATATATGCCGATAAATCTATCTTTTGAGAAACGATATCCTCAACAAATAAAATTGCCTCTTTATGATTAATTGCCTCCAAATGCTCGCGCATACTCTTGCCATTAATCGTCATTCCCTCGTTGATGACTAGCTGAGTTTCGCGCAAAGTTAAAGTGTTACCTTCGATGCGGTTGCTTTCGTATAGAAACTCTAGTTGTAATGCTTCCTTAATAGTCACATTGTCCAGATTTTGACGCAAAATATCTAGTTCTACTTTGCGTTCATTAATCAGAGAGAGTATGGCTTCTATTCTTTTCATATTTATTCTGAAGCCAAAACTGCTATTTCAGTCCAGTACTGCCAAAACCGCCAGTACCGCGATCGCTAATTCCTAATTTGCTCTCAATATAATTAGCTTGAATGACAGGTTTTAAGACTAATTGAGCAATCTTATGACCTTTTTTAAAAGTATGCGAAGCCGCACCCAAATTAATCAAAATCACTTGAATCTCGCCACGATAGCCAGCATCAACAGTGCCTGGAGAATTGAGAACAGTAATACCATGTTTGAGAGCTAGTCCGCTTTTAGGGCGGACCTGAAGCTCGTAACCAATCGGAATATCGACGGCTAATCCAGTTGGAATTGCAACTCGATTGTTTGGATAGAGAGTGACTTCTGAAATCGCATAAATATCCGCACCAGCATCACCAATATGTGCATAACTAGGAATTTGTGCATCAGGATGTAGCTTTTGGAATTTGATTTCTACAGGTTGCATTAATTAAAAGGATAGATTAATTGGTGGATAGGAAAAGCAATATTAGGCAATGCTAGTTCTATCTAAATCAGAATCTTAAATTGGGTCTAGGTGGCGGAGATGAGTCCGAGGGTGGTAACTCAGTTGGATTGGGAGTAGCTGTCGGATTGGGCGATCGCGTTGGCTCACTAGGACTTGGCGATGGATCAGGCGATCGCGTTGGTTCGAGTGTGGGTGTTGGGGTAGTTGTTGGTTTGCTGGTCGGAGTAGCTGTAGGGCTGAGAGTTGGTGTCGGAGTAATGACTCGAGTTGGTGATGGCTCTGGCTTAAATGGCGCTTTTAATTGAACATCGAGCTTGTAAGTAGTTTCGTTAGCACTGCTGGTTTTGATTTTGATGTAGTACACACCATCCTTTTTTAAGCGACCTTCCCAATACCCTGATGCATTATCGATCGCTTTATTATCCAAACTAACTTGATCATCGCTTTGGATGGTCATTTGCAAATCTCTACCCGATAGAGAAATGGTAAGCAATTCATCTTTCTCGCCATTAAAACGTACATTTACAACCTGACCAGCCGCGATCTTCTCGCTGCTGAATCCGCGATTTAAGCCTTCATTAATAGGCTTAAGATCGAGACTGGTATTGATATTAGTTACATTTGCGGCACTTGGCAGAGTAGCTGTGGGTGAAGCGATCGCGGTATCAGTAGGGTTAGTCGTAATTCGATTGCGGCTAAAGAATATAGAAGTAACTGCCCATGAGCCAACTCCTGCCACCAAAATTATTAAAATGCCAACAAACCAGTTAATACCATTGCTAGAGTTAGAGCGATTGGAGCTAATTTGATTGCTATTAGCGTAATTTGCAGGATCACGATTGCTTGCACCTGCGACAACTGTTCGTTGGGGAATATTAGCCGCCAAAGTTGGAGGCACTGGTCGCCCTACTGCATAGGTTTTTGCGCCAGAAAAAGAAGCCTGAGCGACTTGCAGAGCTTGCATTACTTCATCAGCTGAACGATAACGATTTGTGGGTTTGTAGCTCAACATTTGGTTGATCACCCTCGCAAATGCTGGATTGACATTAGCAAACTGCTGCCAATTCCAAGCTAGATTGATACTATCAAAGAGTTCTGCTGGCTCTTTGCCAGTTAACAAAACAATTGATGTCACAGCAAGGGCATATAAGTCGCTATTGGCATAGGCATTGCCTGACTGCAATTGTTCGGGTGGTGCATAACCTGCTTTCCCCGCCACAGTTGCGGCGGGAATACCCATTTGAGAGTTGAGTTTGGCATTAGTTTCTTGGACTACGCCAAAATCGATCAGCACAGGTAATTGATCTTGCGATCGCAACATCAGGTTTTCGGGCGATATATCGCGGTGAATGATGTTGTGACCGTGTAGATAGCTCAAAACTGGCAAGAGCTGTTGCATCAGCGTAAAAATTTCATTCTCAGAGAAATTTTGGCCAGACTTAAGACGATCAAGCAGCAGATTGCGATAGTTTTTACCTTCCACATAGTCTTGTACCAATAGCAATCTACCTTCTGATTCAAAGGTAGCGCGAAAATCTGGCACTTGTGGATGACGAATTTGATACAACACTGACGCTTCGCGCCGAAATAGTTCCTTAGCCTTTTCGGTTACCTCTTGAGAATCTTGAGGTGGGATAAATTCTTTCAGTACACAAGTTTCATTAAAACGCTCTAAGTCTTGCGCCAAATAGGTACGCCCCATTCCTCCCTGTCCGATCGTTGATAGGATAGCATAGCGACCTTTAAGAACAAAACCTTGTAAAAATGGAGATTGCATAACTAATACCTCACTGCCATCGCACTACCGCGAATCAGGTATTTTGATCCTTCAATGTCAATTGATGTACCGACTTTGACCTTCTCATTACCAAAAACAACGCCGTCCTCAGTGACACTAGCAGTTGCTTCGAGAGTGATCGCTAAGTCAGATTGAGAAGTGGAAACAGCACGAGGATCGTCAAAATAAACCGCTGTGCCATCGGCTTTGGCAGCAACAACTTTGGGAATAGAGATTTCGACTTTTTTGATGGTGACTTTGCCGCGTGGTTGGTTACGAATGATGATATTAACTTTATCGTCAACTTTAACCAAATTTCGCGGATCGGCTGCACTTAAACCGCGCACATTCATCTCTACTTGAACGGTTTTATTTTCAGCAGCTAGCATTTGCGCGATCGAACTACCGCTATTGCCAGGAACGAGCAGTAAGCCGATCAGGACAATCAAAATCGTCGCGATCGCCCCAATGTCGAGAATGCTAAATTTGCCAAATAACCGACCTTGCCGATCTAAGAGTGCCATGCGGATTCAATGATTGAGATAGTGCTAGCAGTACAGTATAAATGTAAATGAAGTTTTGCAGACGCAGAAAATTCATTTGCAAAACTTCATTTTTTCTTTGTTAATGCGTTTAACAGCTCTTCGGCAATAATTTCTGTCATGATGCTAGACATTTTGGGCAGCAAAATTTCGTTAGTAAGCCGCATAGAATCGCTAAGGATTTGTGGCATCATGCTGATCGCTTTTTTGCCTGTCGAGGATTTGTAAAAACCGATGATGTCACGCAGTTCGGTTTCTGTAAAATATTTGTCGTAAACAGGATAGGACACCTGCTCAATCAACTGATTAGCATCAATTTTTTTGACCACGCGATCGCGGTATTTGACAGCTAGTGCCGACACGGTCTCACTAAATTGTTTTTGAATTTCAGGGCGATCGCTATCAAGAAAAGGCGCATCTTTGAGCACAGCCGATACAAGCTTTGGCAACTCTGAGCGAACCATCATGTCCATTATTTGATTAACACTTTTACCTGCTTCGGTAATTTCCAGCAGTTCTTTAATCAAAGCTCGCTTTTCCGAAGAAATTGCTTGTGTACTTGGCTTTACTAGTTGCGTTGTATTGCTACTCTTTTGAGGAGTTTGCGCGATCGCTGCTAATCCATTAAAAAAAAGTACTCCAGTGGTCAGTAAGGAAGAGATTGTAATCGTCGAAAAAATGCGGTTTAACATGGTTTGGTAGGGGGGAGTTTGGCAGGTGGTTTAGTTGACAAATAGATTTTGCAGAGATTTTACAGCGCGAAGCTTTTTACAAGCTAATGGCTGAGATTGTACGCGAGTTTATCAGCGATCGCGGCAACCCAATTTTCATCTTGTTTAGTATAACTACGAGGCACATTTGCCCCTAAAACCATGACTCCTTTTTCGCCTAGAGGTTGCACAATCACACCCTGAGTATTTTCAGGCAAATAGTCAAACTCAACCCTACCTGGATAAAGCTCCAGTTTGACTAAATAAACTGGCTTTTGCGTTTTCATCACCCGAGCCGCGATCGTCCCAATATTTACTTGATTGCTCTTACCTAAAATGCCCCGCCGCAAAATTGTTTGGCGATCGTAATAAATTGCTACTACCTTAGTAACCGTATTAGTTAGCAAAATATGCGAAGCCCAAGCTAGCTCAGTTTTAACCGCATCAGGCAACGAGTCATCAATTTCCAGCCCTTCTTCACCAACTAAAGTCACTGCTTCAGGTATTTTTGATTGAACTTGTTGCCATAGCAAGCCAGTCAAAATTAAAACCGCACTCAACAAAACTCCCAGAGCATCAGCGCGGGATTGACTAGTCGTGAGATTTGAAGTCGCCATACGATTGAGCAACAGGGCAAGCCCGCCTAATGTTCCCACCACAAGAGGCAAATATCGAATCATTTCAACTCCTCTACAGCGCTTTGCGCTTTTGTAAAACCTAGATAAATTTTTGAAAGTGCTGCTTTGCAGCGCTTTCAAAAATTTATCTATACCTTATATAAAGCCTCAATAGGCTGTACTAAAACTCCCAAAGAGAAAGCGTTGTATAGTGCCGACTGTTTCTTTATGACGATGATGAAAGCTTTTGCTGAAGTAAAGCAACATTTGTCGCACTTAAATCAATTTGGATTTCGAGACGTTGCTTTTCGTCTCGAAAGAGGAGCATTGCATTACCATCAGGATGAATGAGGCTACCAAATTGCGGATCAGTGACTTGAATTTTTTGGTAAACAATTTTGGGTAGGGTGATGCGGAGTTGATAATTTTTGCCTGACGATGGCAATATATCTAGCTGTTGATTATGCAGATCGAGTTGCATATATCCAACTGTGATATTGCGCTCATCTGGACTATTTGGTTTGTACCAATAGAGGGTTATCCCTCGTAAGGTCGGTGTGTGAACAGTAAAAGTTTCGTCAAGGGCTTGCTTACCCCAGTCGATCGCTGAGCGATTCATATTTTCAGGTAATGGACGTTGTTGCCAAATGATTTCTTGACTGGCAAGGGCTGCCCACCATTGGGCAATGCGAGTAAGATTTGTCTCAGTATCAGGATCAGTACTGCCAAGTGTCCAAGTAATGGTTGATTCCATCAATTTTTATATCCGCTTTATAATGCGTTTTAGTTCTGATAATCTTGTAATAAAAAGCTAAGCTTTCTACTACAAAATTATCAGAACTTTAGGTTTTAATTGTCGTTTGCGTAGAGAATAAAAGCATAACAGATGCTTTTGAGGAGATGTAAGAGAAATGTTTGGAATTGGTTGGCCTGAGGTAATTGTAATTTCGCTTGTAGGTGTAGCAATTTTTGGGGCAAAGCGAATCCCTGAAATTGGTCGTAGCGTCGGACAGGCGTTGCGTGGTTTTCAGGATGAAGTTAAAAGTAGCGGCGAAGAAACTAAGTCCTCAAGTTCTCAAAATAAGGATGATAGCGATCGCTAACCAACAAATAACCAACAAACTTGAAGTTACTCTTTATTTCACCTACTGACGTTAAGTGGAGCGAAAACTACCCCTCATCCCCCAACCCCTTCTCCCGCAGGAGAAGGGGAGCAAAACCCAAATTATTTTCTTGTTCCCCTCTCCTGCGGGAGCTACGGTGTACACACAAGTCGGCATCTGAACTAATAAGGAGTGTGTCAGAGCATTGCCAAAAGCAAGTATAAGGGTTGCACGTACTAGCCATAAGCGACACCAGTGAGATTAACCTAGAAAATCACCGAGGGCGGCTAAAAGAGGAAGGACTTGGATTAGTTGGTAATAATCAAAATGTGGGATTTTTCATCCATCCCACCTTGGCACTGAATGCAGAGACAGGATTTCCATTAGGGTTAAGTGCCGTGCAGATTTGGACAAGAGCGATGGATCATGCAGACAAGAAGGCGAGGAAGTATAAGCAACTACCGATTGAGGAAAAAGAGTCATACAAATGGCTAGCAAGTGCTGAAAAGAGTATTTACAGTCTTGATGGCGGCGACGCAAGGATGGTGACCCATATCGGTGACCGTGAGTCAGACTTATACGAAGAATGGGCTATTGCCCGTCTTGGTGGCTGATCTGGCTATTGTTCTCAACGTTCCCCTGGTATGCCCACCATTACTCGCGGTCTACAACGCTTTGAGGCTATTTTTGTCGGATGGATTTTGCCTCATTCTCGACTTGTGTGTACATCGTAGCTTGAGAAGGGGGGAGAATATGAAAGCAGAAATTAAAATTGTAGAAGGCGTAAATGATGAAAAGTAGTTTAGGAAAATATAGTATTTATTCCTAAAATTAGTCCGACAAAACCAAAATGTACAGCAATTCAAAACATAGTGAGATTTAACTTATGAAAGTAATAGCAGGATTAGATCGCATCACCTTTGACCCAAAAATCATGGCAGGTCAAGCTTGCATTCGCGGAATGCGGATACCCGTTTCAGTAATCATTAACCTCATCGCCAATGGCTTATCAATACCTGAAATTATCGAAGATTATCCATACCTAGAACCCTCAGACATCCAGCAATCCCTGCGATATGCCGCTTGGCTCACTCAAGAACAAGTGATTTTTTGGCAGTCAGTGCCGTATAAAATTTCTAGGAGATATGGGCATCTCTCCCCGCACAATTGCGCTATTGAGAGAGCAAGGACATGACCAGCAATTCTCATTATGGAAAATCAACAGGTGTTTAGAGGGGGAAGAAGCTCAAGCCCTTCGAGCATGAAAGAGAGTAAATGATCCCAAGAGTCGAAGCAAAGGTAACGAGTCAAGGCACGGAGGTCGTCAAAAAAAGTC